>CAZOPF010000102.1:0-14641 GCA_964581605.1 uncultured Ardenticatenaceae bacterium | reverse complement strand
CCCCCTTTGGCCCGGACGAGGTATGGGACACACTGCCGGGCAGTTTGCAAGAAGCGATTATTGAAAAGAAGCTGAAATTCTATGTGGTGGATGGCTACCAGGTGGCCAAAGAGACGGGCATGGGACGGCGCATCAACACCATCATGCAGGTCTGTTTCTTTGCCATTTCCGGCGTTCTGCCTACCGATGAGGCGATTGCGGCCATCAAACACGCCATTGAAAAGAGCTATGGCAAGAGGGGCCAGGCGGTGGTGGAGCAGAACTTTGCGGCCGTAGATGCCGCTCTGGCCCATCTGCATCAGGTGAGTGTGCCGGAGAAAGTGACGAGTACGTGGGAACGGCCGTCGCTCATCCCCGCCATCGCCCCCGAATTTGTGCAATCCGTCACCGCCCGCATCATCGAAGGGTTGGGCGATGATTTGCCTGTCAGTGCGTTACCGAATGATGGCACTTATCCCACTGGCACGACACAATGGGAAAAACGCAACATCACCACCGAAATCCCCGTGTGGGATCCGGAAATCTGCATCCAATGTGGCAAATGCGCCCTCGTCTGCCCGCACCAGGTCATCCGCCTGAAAGTGTATGACAACGCACTGGTCGCCAATGCCCCGAAGAGCTTCAAATCCACCCCCGCCCGCTTCAAAGAGTGGAAAGATATGGCCTATACACTGCAAGTCTCACCGGAAGATTGCACCGGCTGTAGCCTGTGTGTGGACGTGTGCCCGGTGAAAAACAAGCAGCAGCCCAAATTCAAAGCGATCAACATGCACCCGGTAGACAGTTTGCGGGCCGCCGAGCGGGAAAACTGGCACTTCTTTCAGACCCTGCCCGAAATTGACCGGACGCAAATTCCGCTACACCAGATTAAATACAACCAGCTTCTCACGCCGCTGTTTGAGTTCTCCGGCGCGTGCGAAGGGTGTGGTGAAACACCCTACCTGGGTTTGCTCACCCGGCTCTTTGGCGACCGGGCCCTGGTGGCCAACGCCACCGGCTGCTCCTCCATTTACGGCGGTAATTTGCCCACCACACCCTGGACGCAGAATGCTGACGGCCGTGGCCCCGCCTGGTCAAACTCCCTCTTTGAAGACAACGCCGAATTTGGCCTGGGTATGCGCGTAGCCCTGGATCAACGGCTGGATGCCGCCACCCACCTGCTGCGCGAACACCGCGACCTGATTGGCGCCGATCTGGTGGAAGCCATCCTCTTCGCCGACCAGATCGAAGAAGCGGACATCAACGCCCAACGCGCCCGCGTCGCCCAACTCAAAACCCGCCTGCAACAACTCGTCAATGACAATGGTCAATTACCCAATTACCCAATTACCAATCTTCTCAGCATGGCCGACATCTTCGTCAAAAAATCGGTCTGGATTGTGGGCGGGGACGGCTGGGCGTATGACATTGGCTACGGTGGGCTGGATCATGTGCTGGCCTCCGGGCGCAATGTGAATGTGCTGGTGCTGGACACGGAAGTGTATTCCAACACCGGCGGGCAAATGTCCAAAGCCACGCCACGCGGCGCCGTTGCCAAATTTGCCGCCGCCGGCAAACCGATGCCCAAGAAAGACCTGGCCATGCTGGCCGTGAGCTATGGCAACATCTATGTGGCGCGGGTGGCGTTTGGGGCCAAGGATACACAGACGGTGAACGCCTTCCTGGAAGCGGAGGCATATGACGGCCCGTCGCTCATCATTGCTTACAGCCATTGCATTGCGCATGGGTATGATTTGAAATTTGGGTTGCAGCAGCAGGCTACGGCCGTCTCCTCCGGCTACTGGCCTCTCTTCCGCTACAACCCCGACCTGGCCCACGAAGGCAAAAACCCCTTCCAGCTCGACAGCCAGGCGCCCGCGGGCGGCAGCCGACCGTCAACGAGTCTGGAAGAGTATATTTACCGCGAAGGTCGTTACCGTATCTTGCAACAAAGCAACCCCGAAGCCGCCGCCCGCCTGCTGGAACAGGCCAAGGGGGATGTGCAGGCGCGGTGGGATTCGTATGCAAAGTTGGCGAATGGGAATAAGTGAGAAGTGAGCAGTAAGCGGTGAGCAGTAGACTTTTACTGCGCACTGTTCACTGCATATTGCTCACTGACCAAAGTCAGGAGAAAAAAGATGGACTTATCAACAACCTACCTGGGATTGAAACTGAAAAACCCGCTGGTGCCGTCTTCGTCGCCGTTGATGCGCAGCCTGGGCAATCTGCGGCAAATGGAGGATGCGGGCGCGGCGGCCGTCGTGCTGCATTCGCTCTTTGAGGAGCAGGTGCGGCTGGAAAGCCATACCCTCAACGAATATCTGACGCACGGCACGGAGAGCTACGCCGAAGCGCTCAGTTACTTCCCGGACGCGCCAGAATACCAGACCGGGCCGGAGGAGTATCTGGAGCACATCCGCCGGGCGAAGGAGGCGCTGGATATTCCGGTGATTGCCAGTTTGAACGGGGTATCGGCCGGCTGGTGGATGCAGTTTGCCAGAGATATTCAGCAAGCGGGGGCGGATGCGCTGGAACTGAACATTTATTACGTGCCTACCGACATTACCATGAGCAGTGACTATGTAGAGAATCTCTATCTGGATGCGTTGTCGGTGGTGAAGTCGGCCGTAACCATCCCCGTCACCATGAAACTCAGCCCCTATTTCAGCGCCCTGGGGCATATGGCCAGGCAGTTGGCGGATGGCGGCGCCAACGGGCTGGTCTTGTTCAACCGCTTCTACCAGCCTGACCTCGACCTGGAAGAGCTGGAAGTAGTGCCCAATTTGAAATTGAGTTCTTCCGTTGAACTGCGGTTGCCATTGCGGTGGATTGCCATTTTGTACGGCCGTGTCCCCCTCGACCTGGCCCTCACCACCGGTGTACATACCGTCATGGATGTGCTCAAAGGGGTGGCAGCCGGGGCGGCCATTACCATGCTCGCCTCCGAACTGCTGGCCAACGGCATCCCCCGGCTGATGGTGCTGCGCTCCGGCATCGAATCGTGGCTGGATGAACATGAATACGCCTCGCTCTCCCAGTTACAGGGCAGCATGAGCCAGCTCAACTGCGCCGAACCGGCCGCCTTTGAACGGGCCAACTACATGCGCGTCCTCAGTTCCTTCACCCCGCCCTTTTTGCGCTACGCCACGGCCTACGGCCTGGCGGGGTAGGGCAGGCAGCGGATAAAGAACGAATGAGCGGATGGCCTGACCGGGCCATCCGCTTTTTTTATTTCTATCTGCTGCTGACGTACTCTGGTACTCTCAGTATGATTGGCTGAAACTGGCAGGTAGGTGATTGGCAATGACAGAGATAACAATTACGGAAATTCTGGATGATTTGCGAGCGGCTGATGAGGTAACACGCCGCTTTGAACGGCGTTATTGGTTGAGTTCAGCCGGTTTTTACGATCTCTACCAATGTGCAACGGATGGGGGCGGGGCGTAGATGGGGTGAGAGGCGGGTTTGGGGTCACGGCCGTACCATCCCCTGACGGCCGTGCCCATATGCGAACACAACATCACCTAAATCGCGGCCAGGCAGGCGGCCCCCATGCGGCGCAGTCGGGCATCTGGCGCGTGCAGCAGCAGCAGCCCTGCTTCCTGCAAACAAAATTGTTTATCCGTGTGGCGTGCCCGGTCGTACACGGCCGTCACGCACCCTTCCAGATATTCCCAATGGCGCGGATGGGCAGGTGGTGTGAGCTGGCCTAACCGCAGCAGCAGCAATGGCAGTTCATCCGGGCAGCCACCGGCAGGCGTGGCCGTCACCCCCTCCCGAAAAGCGTGCATAGCCAGCTCTGCCTGGCCCAATGCCATCTGCACCATGCCCTGCCAGTAAGCCAGCGCCGGCCGCAGCCAGACCAGCTGATGTGTGGTGGCTTCAGTTTCAGCGGCGGCGAGCAGCGAAATCGCCTGCTCCCATTGTTTGGTATGCAGAGCAATCTGCGCCAGCCCCAACCGCAGTTGCACCGATTCCAACACGGCCGTACCACCCGTTTTGTGGAGCACCGCCAACTGTCCCCGTGCCCTGTCTAGCTGCCCCAAAGACCCCTCCCAATCTGCCTGCCCGGCACAGTAAACAGCCCAGCGCAGCCCCAGCCGCAGCCGCGCCAACCCATCATCCATCACCGCCAGCACATCGGCCGCCAGCTGCAGATCGGCCAGCGCTTCTGGAAAGCGGCCATCATACAACCATGCGTCCACCCGCCCGATGAGCAAATGGGCCAGCAGCCGGGGCGAAGTTGTTCGCGCCAGTTCCACCCCTTCGGTGGCTGTCTGAGCGGCTTCCCGTGCGCGCCCCTGGGCCAACTGCACCTGAGCCAGCGACAGCAGGGCGGCCGCTGTGGGGATGGGCAACCCTGTTTGCTGCGCCAAATCCACCGCGTGCAGGCATAGGTCGGCGGCATGGGGCCAAGCCCCTTGCTGGCAGCGCAGCTCACCAAAGGCTGCCAATAGTTCCGGTAGCGGCCGTGTCAGCTGGTTGCTTTTTAAGATGGTGCGAGCCGTATTCAGTTCCATTTCAGCCAGCGACCATTGGCGGAGGGCTGTGGCTGCCTGCCCGGCCAACTGATGCGCACGGGCCGCCAGAATGGGGGGCATGGTGCCCGACCGGGTAATCACCTGCCGGGTCACGGCGGCCGCCTCGGGATAACGTGCCTGTGCCAGCCCAATCTCTGCCAGCACATTCAAGAGGGTGGGAGTGGCCTGACGATCTTCAGCCCCATCACCCAAATCCAGAGCGGCCGCCACCGCTTTGGCCGCTGCTTCCAGTTCGCCCAATCGCAGATATGCTTCTGCCTGGGATGTGAGAATGGCGACGGCCGTTTCCACTCGTTCAGCAATGCCCATGGCCTGTAGGTGGTTAAATGCCTGCTGAAAATAGCCTGCGGCGGCACGGTTCGCATAAAGAGCGGTGGCTTCCCGGGCGGCCGCTAAGGCATATTGGCAGCCTGCTTCATGTGCGCCGGCCTGCCCATAATGGTGTGCCAGCAACGGGTAGAGGGCAGGCGCGGCGGGTGAGGTCTGGGCTACCAGCCAGTCGGCAATATCCAGATGAACCGCCTGACGGCGGGCATAGGGCAGGCTGCGGTACACCACTTCTTGCACTAATATATGCTGAAACATGAACACCGGCTGGGGGGCGCCTGTCACCGTTTGCACCAGGTCGGCCGCGGCCAATTCAGCCAGCAACGGCAATGCGGTCTCGGCCGTCATGCCTGGCATGACGGCCATCAGCAGGTTCAGGGTAAATTCCCGGCCAATCACAGAAGCCATTTGCAGCAGGCTGTAAGCCCCGGCCGAAAGGGCATCTAGCCGTGTTTGCAGCAAGGCAGCAATGGTGGTGGGGATGGGCAAGGCGGAGAGCCGGGCTTCATCAATCTGCAGGCGGCTGTGGCCTGTGCCAGGAAATTGCAGCACATCGGCCGCCAGCATCAGTTTGAGCGATTCTTCCAAAAAAAGGGGATTCACCTGGTCAGTATCACGGCCGTTGGCATCTTTCAGCCCCAATCGCTGTTCCAACAAAGGTGGCAGTTCGCCAGTGCCCAGGCGGCGCCGGGCCACTGCCCGTGCCTGCTCTGCTGACCAATCGGCCAGGATGATGTGGGTTGTGGCTGGTTGATGCAGGGCTGGAAAATGAAATGGGGGAGTCGGGCGAAATGTGACCACCATCAGCAGGGGCAGATCGGCGGCGTGGGCCGCAACGGCTGCTACCAGTTCGCGGCTGGCTTCATCGGCCCATTGCACATCTTCCATTAAGATGAGGAGGGGTTGCTGCCGGGCAGCCTGGGCCAGGCAGCGCTGGATGAGGGTGAAAAGCCACAACTGACGCACATTGGGGGCAACAGCCGATTCATCTGAGCTTTCACGGGCGGAGACGGGCAGCCCTAAAACAGATAGCCACAAAGCCACCTCGTCGGCCCAGCCAGGCAGCCAGTTGCGGATTTCGTGCCGGGCGTGGGCCGCCTGCTCATCAGGAGACATGGTCGGTGTGAGGTTGAGAAAGTCGCGCCAGATCGTTTGCCAGGCCGCAAAAGGGGCGTCGGCCAGGTGTGGCTGGCAAATGCTGGAAAAGCCGCGTCCGCCGGCGTCCAGCCAACGGCGGGCGGCGTCAGCCAGCAGCGGGCGAATGCCGCCGCCAAAAGGGCCGGATAGTGCCAGCAGCCCGCCATGCCCGTGTAAGGCGGTGTTGATTCGCTGCCGCAGTTGGGCTGTTTCTGCTTCACGGCCGGGCGGCGTTTTTTGCCAGCGGGCAAAACGGGTGGCAAAAGGGGTGGGGTTGACTTGCTCTTGCACCGCCAGATAGGTGGCCATGGGTTCGGTCTGCCCTTTGAGGTTTGCGGCCGTGTGGGGAGTAAACTGAAACTGTTCCCAGACGCGGTTGGCGGTAGCATCGTCTACCAATATCTGGTCGGGTGGGCAGTGCAGGGTGAGATGGGCAGAGAGGTTGACAATACGGCCGACGGCGGTGTATTCGCGCCGGTTTTGGGAGCCGACGGCCGTGGCAAAAACTGGCCCGACGGCCAGCCCGATTTGTTGGTGGGTGATAAAAGCAGGCTTTTCGCGCTGGAGGGCCAGGGCGCAGCGAATGGCCTGTTCGGGTGCATCGGGGGCGATGGGCGCACCAAAGAGGATATGTAGCTGGCTGCCTTTATCGCCTGTGAGCAGCCGATTGACACGGCCGTTGCGCGGGCCAAAGCGGGCCACTACCTGCCGCGCCCATTCATAGTAAGTTTGCAATTTGGCGCCAGCGTCGGGGGCATCAAAGGTAATGCCTTCAAACTGGACGAAGAGGGAGGTAATGGTGCGGTGTTCGGCAATAAAACGGGTGGTCTGGTGTTGCAGTCGTTCTACCAGGGGGGCGGGGATGAAGGCGGGGGCGGTGTGCAGCAGACGGTGGAGCGCGTGAGCAGGGTAGGCGTGCCAGTGCAGTTCTTCGCGGGCATGGGGCACAGGGCTGATCTGGTCTACGGTGTGGAAGGGGGCGGCGGTGGGCAGGCCAGCCTGTGCCAGCACGGACTGGCTGGCAATGACTTCACCGGCGGCCGCCTGTTGTTGGGCGGTGGCCGCTTCGTCTACGGCCGTGCCACCTAACACAAATTCCAGGCTTTCCTGGGGATGCCCGATGGTGGTTTGCAGGCAGCGGCCGTAACCGACGCCAATTTTGATGGTGAGTGAGAAAGTAGCCGGTTCACTGGTGAGGAGTTGGGTGCTAAATTGGGACAGGCTGGTGAGCATGAGCCGCTGCATAAAGGTAGCACAGGCCAGGGCGCGGGCGGCCGCACGGCCGTCATTGTCGGGAAAATAGACGAGCATGGCGTCGCCGTGGAAGTGAACAACCGCGCCGCCGGCGTCGTGGATGGCGTTGATAAGGCCGGTGAAGGTCATCAGCAGGGCACGGTTTAGCTCTTCCGCGCCACGCGGCCCGGCCGGCGCCAGGCTTTCGGCCATGCCGGTGAAGCCGGAGATGTCTGAAAAGAGGGTGGCGGCGTTTAGCCAGACGGCCGTGCCGGGTGGTGGCAGTTCCCCTTCTAAAATTTGCCGGACGAGGGTGATGGGCAGGTAGGCAGCCAGCCGTTTAGCCTGGGCGTGTAATGCCTGAATGCTGCCGCTTTCCCGCTGCGGGCCTTCTCGTTGCGGGCCTAACCATTCGCTGTTGCTCATCACTACCTGCCGGGCAATGGTTTAACTCCCAAAGGGATTATGCCGCAGAACGGGGTAATTGGGTAATTGTCCAATCAGCTATTCTTTTCCCAGGAGGCGGGAGAAGAATTTGCTCAGTGATCCTTGAGGGCGGGTGCCATAGACACGGCCGTTTTGCCCATTTACTACCACATCATACAGCCGGTCTTCAAATTTGTAATGGGCAATCCAAAGAGGCAGCAGGATATGTTTGAATGATTCGATGATCAGCCCGGTGGAGTTAAGGCGCAAATCACGCACTATTTCGCCGTGTGTCAGACGATGTGTGTTTCGGCGTAAATCCTTGAGCACTTTTTTGCGGGCGATGAGGGAAGCGTCGGAAAGGGGGAGCTGGTATCGTTCGGCGGGCCAGTCGGCCAGATAACGCGGATCGTAGGCTGCCAATCCTCTTAGATCAAACTCTGTCATAGCGGTGCCCACAATTTCTGATGTTTTTGGGGCAGCAGAGACTAATATGTCATCGTAAAAGGGCAGGTGGCTGCCGGTGATGGGCAGCCAGTCGTCGCCCCGTTTGACGAGGCCGTTCCACTTAATTTCACCTCCCAGGTCAAATGTCCAGACGGGTATATAGATGCCGATGATGGGGGAGAGGCGCGGCCGTTCGATGTTGTGTTGTTTGAACCAGGCACGCAGCCGGGTGAGGGCATTGTCCTGGGAGATAGCAAAGGGGATGAGGGCATGTGGAGGGATAATTTCGCGGGATTCGGCCGTTTCGGTGACGTAAACGGCCTCGCAGTAGGGGCAGGTGACGGAGATGGTTTGGGGAGCCAGGACAAATTCAACGGCACAATTGTGGCAGTGGAAGGCGCGTATCTGGATGGGCTGCACATGCCCCTGAGCGGTAGCCATGGCCAGGGTAAATTCTTGTTCAAATGCGCCCTGCCCAAAGCGGTCGTCGGTTGAGGGGCGGCCGTTGGCAGCTACATATTGCTGGTACAGGCAGAATTCACATATCAATGCGCGGCCGTCTGGGGTGTAGTTCATATGCCCGGCGCAGCGGGGGCAGGTGAACTGCTCTACGTTAACTGCTAAGGGTTCATCACTGATTTCCTGGTGCAGTTGATCAGGGTTGATGATGTCGTGTGGGTTGATGCGGCCGTCTAACACTGCCAGGCCGCGCCGGGCTGTGCCGTGGGTGGGGTCCAGCACCAATACCTGTTCCAGGCAATAGCGCTTTTCGGCCGGTTCATCTAATGTCTGGCTGAGCCATAACCACGCTCTGGCTTTATCGGCGTCTTCGGCATTGGTGCGCAGTACGCGCCCCAGGTAGTGGGTCGCTTCATCCAGGTCACCTTCTTTAGCGGCGGCAATGCCCTGCGCCAATAACAGGCGTATGCCGGCACGGCCATACTCATCCGCCCGTTCGTTGGCAATGCGGTAAGAGGCTAAATCTTCTAATGTCTGCATCAAGCGCCGTTGGCCTGTGAGGGGGAGGCGATGACCGCAGCGTTCACATTCTCGGGCACGGCCGTCGCCGGAAAAATAGAGCTGCCCTTTGCCACATTGTGGACAGGTGTTGGAATGGCTGGTCATGGACTTGATTCCCTTTGCTTCATGCCCTTTGGCCTTTGGCGTTCATACGGCCGTGCGGCCAGATAAAATTACCGATCAGGAGATATTGTAATCGGCCAGAAAAACAAAGTCAGTTATACCCAAGTCCCGATTTCCCGTTTGCAATCCCCTGGCATATGGTACAATGGAAGCACTTCGTTATGTAAGGTAACTGACCTGATCGGGCAATCTGTCCCCTTAAGATAGTAATGGGGTAATAGGGTAATGGCATAATTCCCTGATTACTCAATTACCTGATTACCCAATTACCAGATTGCCGCTGTGGCGACTTGATATGACAGAGGGAATTCACCAACGTCATAAAGTATTGGCTGTTGTCAATCGCAAAGGCGGTGTGGCCAAGACGACCACCGCTATCAACCTGGCGCACGGCCTGTCGCGCAAGCTGATGCGCCGCCTGGCCCTGGACGATGTAGAACGCGTGGCCGATCCTGCTAATATCTTTCATTTCCATGACCGCACCTATTACCTGTTGGGCCATGTGCTGCTGATTGATTTTGACCCACAGGGGCATTGTGCGCGGGGGTTGGGCATTGATCCGGGACGGGCGGATATAGGCGAAGTGCTGTTGGAACAGCAGCATTTGACGGAAGCAGTCATTTCCGCTGACCGTTCCGCCGATGGTTATCCGCGCCCCAATTTATGGCTGCTGCCTTCCTCCGATAATCTGGAAACGGCCAAAGATATTTTGCGGCTGCAAACAATGTCCTTAACGACCAAGCGGAATTATGGCTTGCTGCGGATTTTGGCTGACCGGCTGGGGCTGGCGCTGGAACGTTTTACTTTTATTATCATGGACTGCCCGCCCGCGTTGGATGCTTTTACGCAGGCGGTATATCAGTTTGCGGATGCGGCCATTGTGCCCGTGAAGCCGGACTATTTCAGTATGGCGGGTACGGGGCAGCATATTACGAACATCTTTGAAGCACAGGTGCGGGGCATTGACATTAAAATTCATACCATTGTGCCCACCTTTAACGTGGAACGGCAGCTGTTGGACAAACAGATGGTGGATGAACTGCGGCAGAAGTATGGCAATATCGTCAGTGCCCCCATTCCACGCAGCCAACTGGTGGCCGAAGCGCCTTCGGTGCAGCAGACGATTTTTGAGTTTGATCCGCGTTATTTAAATCCGGCAACAGTGGCGTATCAAGAGTTGGTGGACAGGGTGTATTATGGCTAGAAAAGGTAGACCGGAGGGCAGTGAAGGGCTAGATCCATTGGCCGCCGTGGAAACGTTTAATCCGAAGATAGATCTGGTGCGAGAAACGGCCGTTGCCCCAGACCCAACCGTCAGTATCCCAGTCTCGCCATTGGGGCCGCCCAAAACCGTCTCGTCAACGGCCGTACTCCCCCCTTTTACCAACCAGATCCAGTTTGCCGAACAGCAGGCGCAGGCATTAAAGCAAGAGCTAGAAGCCCGCGAAGCCGCCATACGTGAACAGGAGCGCCGTTTGTTTGTGTTGGAAACGGCCGTGCACCAGGCCCAACAAACCATTCAGGAACTGCAAAAAGAGCGCGAAGTGCGGCTGGCCTTAGAGCGCGAAATAGCGGGGATGGAAGTGGAAGTGCGCCAGGCGCAGCACCTGGCAGCCTTGCTGGAACAGGAACGCGCCCAACGCCTGGAGCTGGAACGCAAACTTGCCACGCTGGAAGTCCGCGCCGAACGTGCTGATCAGGTGGCCGAACAACTGGTGGTAGAGCGTGACGCTCGCATCCGCCTGGAGCGGGAAAAAGCCACGCTGGAAGTGCAGGTGCAGAGCCTGCACAAACTCGATGCCCTGCTTACAGAAGAACGACACGCCCGCATGAATGCCCAATCGCGGGCCGCCTCGGCCGAAGCGCAGTTAGCCCGCCTGGAAGGAGAACTGGCCCAAAATGAAAGTGGTAATAGCTCTTTCTTCGGCCGTCGGCGTGGGCGGTGAGCCGTATGGCGTAATTCGTGAACCGTAATTCGTGATGCGTGAACACCTTCATCTCCTGATTTCCTAATTCCTAATTCCCAAACAGTACCCATTGTTCACGGCAAAGTGCCCCAAAATACGCTAACATTACCCTATGCGGCGGTTGAGAAGGTGGAATCCCCGGAAAAGCCTGCAAGGGCAGCTCATACTCTATTTTGTTCTGGTCTCGCTGTTGACCATTCTCCTGACCGGGGCGGTAGCCAATTTCCTGGCGCGGCGGGCGCTGGAACAATCTATCTATGCCCGGCTGGAAACGGTGGCCATGGTCAAAGAAGAGTCGCTGCTGCGCTGGAAGGATGAGCGGCTGGCGGATGTGGTTTTGCTGACGCGCTCGCCAGAGGTGCGCAATCTGACCACGTTTATCTTGGATCCGGCCGTTAACCAGAGCAGCACGGCGTATCGGCGAAGTTATGATGAGCTGGACCGCCTGTTGCAGGATGTGTTGGTACGGCGGGCAGACCTGGATGAGATTATGATTTTGACCCCGGCCGACGGCCGTGTGCTCTATTCCACCGACGACGAGATGGTGGGGAAGATGGTTTTTGAACCTTTTGCCCAGGCAGGGCTGGCCAATAGCTATATTCAAAGCAGCTATGTAGACCCTGGCGAATCGCAGCGACGTATTGTCATTGCTACCCCGATTCGCGCTCTGGACGGGACACCGCAGGGGGTGTTGGCGGCCGTTGTTGACCTGACGCGCATGGAGCAGATTGTACTGGATCGAACCGGGCTGGGCGCAGAGGGGATTACCTATCTGGTGGACCAAAATCGCCAGCTTGTGCAGGTGATTGATCCCTTTATTCACCAGGGTGGCAGACCGGAGACGGTGGCCTCGCCGGGGATTGAGGCGGTGCTGGCCGGGCAAGACGGCCGTGACCTCTACACCAATTACCAGGCTGTTTCTGTGCTGGGGGCCTACCGCTGGCTGGACGACCTGCAAATGGGGTTGATGACAGAATTGCCTGTGGCAGAAGCGTTTGCGCCCGTTCAGCAATTGACGACCGCCATCCTCGTCACCGGATTGGTGGGGGTGATTATTACCACTTCCGTTATTGTTTATCTGGCACGGCGTATCAGCCGCCCCATTACCGATTTGACCACCACGGCCGGGCGGGTGACAGCCGGGGACCTGACGGCTACGGCCGCCGTGCAAACCCAGGACGAAATTGGCGCATTGGCCCGCGCTTTTAACGAGATGACCGAGCAGTTACGCCGCCTCTACATCAGCCTGGAAGCGCAGGTGAACAGCCGCACGGCCGAACTGGCCGAACGGGTGCAGCAGCTAGACCTGATCAACCAGGTGGGGCGCAGCGCCATTTCCCATCTGGAACTGGATGAGTTGCTCACGGAAGTGGTGCGCTTGATTCGCCAAAGTTTTGATTTTTATGCGGTGGGAATTTTGTTGGTAGACCGGGAACAGGGGGAAGTGTATCTGTCGGCGGCCGACACTTCCCAGGAAATGCCGGTTGTGCCCGGAAGTTTCGCCATCAAAATTGAAAGTCCCAGCATTATTACCCAGGTGGTGAAAACGGGTCGGCCGTTGGTTGCCAATGATGTGACCCAAAACCCTTATTACCAGGCCAATGACCTGTTGCCCCAGGTCAAATCGGAGATCGGCTTGCCGCTAAAAATCGGCGATGATGTGATTGGCGTGTTGGAAATTCAACATTCAGCCCTTTATGCCTTCAGCCCGGAGGATGTCCAGGTGCTGCAAACATTGTCCGACCAGATCGCTGTGGCCATTCGTAACGCCCAACTATTTGAAGCGGCCAAAGCTGCCCGCCTGGAAGCCGAGGAAGCCAATTTCCTCAAGTCGCAATTCCTGGCGAATATGTCCCATGAACTGCGCACCCCGCTCAATGCCATCATCAATTTTGCCTATCTGATGTCGTTGGGCGTGGATGGGCCGCTAACGGCCGAACAACAAGATATGCTCAATCGGGTGGGGGATTCGGGTCGCCATTTGCTGGGGTTGATTAACGATATTCTCGACCTGGCCAAGATTGAGTCGGGCCGGATTGACCTGTTTTTGGAGAAGGTCTATTTGCCGGAGGTGATTCATGGGGTGATGTCTACGGCCGTTGGCCTGACGCGCGGTAAACCTATTGCCCTGCACACGGCCGTGCCCGATGATCTGCCTCTGGTGCAGGCCGACCGTACACGAGTGCGCCAGGTATTGCTCAACCTGGTCTCCAACGCGGCCAAATTTACCGAAGAGGGCGATATTACCGTGCGGGCCAGCAGCGATGGCGAGCAATGGGTGACGGTCAGCGTTACCGATACCGGCATTGGCATTCGCCCGGATGATATTCCCCGTGCTTTTAGCGAATTTGTACAATTGGACGGGCACATGGCCCGGCGTACGGGCGGCACCGGTCTGGGGTTGCCCATTGCCAGGAAGTTCATCGAAATGCACGGCGGCCAGATTTGGGTGGAGTCTGAACCAGGCAAAGGCTCAACCTTCTACTTCACGCTGCCACAGCACGAAACCGGCCCTACTCCGCCCGAAATGCAGCACATCACCAAAGAAATCCCCCCTCTTGTCTGGCGTTAGTTGCCTGCCAGATAGCTTGTCTTTACGATATCAATTGCTTCTCCATGCGGCGATCTGGCAAAAACCAGATAACGGCTACCGCCACATACAAAAGTCCGGCCATCCAGGTGGCCACAAAAGCCAGTGGGATCGCTGCCAGATACATGAGCACGGAGATTTTCCCTTTCACATCCCGCCCCAGCGCGGCCGCCAATAGCGAATCGGCTCCATGGAGGTGTAACAAAGCACGAGCCAGAAAGAAATAGGCTACGGCCGCCAGCAGCAGCGCCCCGCCATACATTGCCACCGGCAAAGCGGCAAAATCACTCTCCCCCATCCAGACAGTTACAAATGGGATGAGCGAAAGCCAGAATAGCAGGTGCAAATTTGCCCACAGGATACGGCCGTCTACCCGTTCTACCACCTGAAACAGATGATGATGGTTGTTCCAGTAAATGCCCAGGAAGATGAAGCTCAACAGATAGCTCAAAAAGGAGGGCATTAACGGCCGTAAGGCAGCCCACGTCGGTTCTTCCGGCGGCCGTAATTCCAACACCATAATGGTGATAATAATCGCCAAAACCCCATCGCTAAACGCTAACATTCGTTCTTTGTTCATATACTCAGCTTATTGGGTGGCAAGTGGCATGTGGCAAGTTGCTCTGGCAAAAGTTACCGGCAACCTGCAACTTGCTACTGGCAACCAAAGGACAAAATGCCAGTTTATGGCCTCTGACAGTATAAAAAGGCAAGCCAACAGCCTGGTTTGGGAACCGCCGGCTGGCGGCGGCTGGTATTTTTGTTGGCTGCCATTGTACTCCTGTTTGTGGCATTTTTAGTGATCGTTTGCAAATAAGTTAGCGATTGGGTAATTGGGTAATTAAGTAATT
>CAZOPF010000101.1:0-20216 GCA_964581605.1 uncultured Ardenticatenaceae bacterium | reverse complement strand
TTCCAAAAACGGCCGCTGCTGACGCCCATTTGCACCGCACCCAATGTGCCGCTGTAGCTGTAGGGCAATATCGCTTCCGCCCCATATTCGGCGATGATGGCCCGCCAGCGGTCGCCAATTTCGGCGATGGCCTCGTCCCAACTGAGGCGCTGCCACTGCCCGCTCCCCTTTGGCCCCACGCGCCGCAGGGGGTGTTGCAGCCGGTTGGGGTGGTAGACGTGGTGGAGGTACGGCCGTACCTTGGCACACAACCAGCCGTGCGTTACCGGGTGGTCGGGGTCGGCATAAAATTTCACCGCCTGCCCATCCGCCACTTCCGTCACAAACCCACACGCATCGGGGCAATCATGCGGACACACACCATAAACTTTTGTTGTCATAGGGATTCCTCAAATATTGAAGGAGAATGGAACGCGGATTTTTGGGATTTTGCTAGTGTCATTAGTTTTCGCCATGACTACAGCGGATAAAGAAATGAACGGATTCCTCTCTAGAAATTTATCCGCTTATTTCTCCATCTGCTGTAGTCTTAAGGGGGGCGAAAACTTCGTGACACTAACAGATTTTCAAGATTCTCGCAGGTTCTTTATCCCGAAAACCCGCGCCAATCTGTGTTTATCCGCGTTCTAATTTGAATTCGCCCACTTGCAGCATTATACCATTCCCAACCCATTACCGTTTACCGATAACCGTTCGCCGATTACCACCATCACGGCCGTACAAACAGATGCTGATGCACAATCGTCTGTTCCGGCAGCAAGGTGACAAAGTTGAAAGCGGGTGGGTAAACGGGGTCGAGGGTGGCACGGAGGTCGGTGGGCCAGGCGGAAAATTGGGAGTAGGTGGAGGGCACGGCCGTATACACAATGCCGTCTCGTGTCGTTTGCATAGATTGGTGGACGTGCCCATGAAAGACACCGCGCAGCCGCTTGCGGGCGGGCAGCAGCGCCTCATGCAGCTTGTCCCCGTTCAAAATGAGCATATTGGCGTCCATCCAGGGGGAGTTCAGCGGCCAGACCGGGAAATGGACAAACACTGTCAACGGGGGGCCGCTCGCGGCCGCTTCCTGGCGCACAATCTCTAGCTGTTCGTCGGAGAGCAGACCATGGGGATCGAGGTGGTCGGGGGCACGGCCCGAAGCGGCTTCGGGTACGCCATCCAGCACCAAAAA
The DNA here is from genome assembly GCA_964581605.1 of uncultured Ardenticatenaceae bacterium. GTDB lineage: Bacteria > Chloroflexota > Anaerolineae > Promineifilales > Promineifilaceae > CAADGU01. The sequence continues at coordinate 19,045 of CAZOPF010000101.1, read as the reverse complement.
CCGATACCCCTTCACCTCAAAGCGGTAACAAACCACGTCTGAATCATCTACCAGCCACATCAGCGGCCCCATCGGTAAATGCTTCCGAACCATGCGTGACGAATCATGGTTGCCCGTGACGTAATAACAGGGCACGTTTAACTTGCCGAACACCTCCCGTGCCAGGGCGTAGGCGGCTTCGTCCGGGTCGGTGGCCACATCCCCCGTATGCACCACAAAATCGGGCCGCACGGGCAGTGAATTGATGATCTCCACCAGTTTGACATTGCAGGGGTAGGGGGTGAATTGGTCACGGCCGTACTCCACCGTCGGCCCAAAATGGGTATCACTTACATGCACAAAACAAACCGATTCCATCTCCATCATGTTGTATTCCTGCTGTCAGCGCGTAATGATCGCATAGGCATAATCCATTCCATCCCAGGCCAACAAAAATGAAGCTACAGTCACAGCTTGGGGCGCTTGTTTGAATGCCGGATCGTTGATCCAAAAGCTGGCGTCGTCATACCCCACAACCACAACAGCGTGTTGTGTGTCTGCCTGCCAATAGGGAAGGGGTTGTGTTCTTAAGAAGACGATAGGGAGATTCTGTTGATCAATGGCTTCTATGAGTGTGCCCGGATCACCAAACAGACGAATTGTGACAACCACATCAAACTGTTGTAATCGGTTCAGACGCGAAAATGGTACGCCAAAGGAAGTTGGTTGGAATAGACGATTGATTATACGTTGACTCTTCTTTATCCCCAGAAAACGCAACACCATGTGCGAACAGGCTGCCAGACACCCAACTTCACGTTCTTGAGGGAAATGTTCAACCGGCAGCAGAGGCATTGTCCAGGATGGTTAGTGTATTCATTAGTTCCTCTGGAAACAAAACCAGGCCATCAGAGGCACTTAGAAACATTTGTCCAATTTGCTGCGGTGTCCCCCCTCCCAGCGAGGTTAAAACGACGTCCAATTGCCACTTAAGCTGATCATCATCGAGCAAAAGCCTGGGATTTGTAGCACGAAGTAGATGCCCTACATTCATTGCCAGGAAAAAAGAGGCTTTGCGGCAGGCTGTGTCGGCTGAGATGACGTATGCCTGAACATCTATCTCTGTGTAACTGTCGTTCCCATTTACTTCTGGCAAAACCAAGCTTGTCATGTGCGCAGTATACTCAACAAGACGATGATGTGTCCAGATAGTGCCAGGCAAGGGGCAGAACCGTTTTCGTTAAACTATAGTATCCGCCCCTTGCCTGACACTGCTAATAGTCACTGCCCCAACAAGGCAAAACCGGCGGCCTTGCTGGCCGTCTCCACCACATCCGTCACCAATGAATTCACGCTGGCGTCCATCAAATTGAAGAAACCAGATGGGGCAATACCCACCCAAAATACGAACAGCAGGAAGACGCACATCACGAACAGATCGCGGGTATTAATATCCCGCAGCCGATTATTTGCTTCCACCGTCACCGGCCCCAGGAACACCCGTTGGAACATCCACAGCAAATACACGGCCGCCAGAATCACCCCCGTCACCGCAAACGCCGTATACGCAAACGCCGGGGTGAGCGTCGGCGCGCCCATCGAACCAAGCAAAATGGTGAACTCGCCCACAAAGCCATTCAAACCGGGCAGCCCCATGCTGGACAGCACAATAATCAGCGTCAGCACCGAGAAAACGGGCATTACTTTCCAAATGCCGCCATACTCACTGATCTCCCGCGTGTGCCGCTGTTCATACAAAATGCCGACGATAAAGAACAACGCGCCGGAGCTAATACCGTGATTGAACCCTTGCAAAATACCACCCTGCACCCCGGCCGCATTCAACGCAAAAATACCCAACACCACAAACCCCAAATGGCTGATGGATGAATAAGCGACCAGCTTCTTCACATCCTTCTGGGCAAAGGCCACAATGGCCCCGTAAATGATGCCAATGATCGCCAGCACGGCAATAGCCGGAGCATAATTCACCGATGCTTCCGGGAAGAGCGGCAAATTAAAACGCATCAGCCCATACGTGCCCATCTTCAGCAGAATACCGGCCAGAATGACGGAACCGGCCGTTGGCGCTTCTGTGTGGGCATCCGGCAGCCAGGAATGAAAGGGGAAAATGGGCACTTTGATGGCAAAGGCCACAAAAAAGCCAATGAAGAGGATATTTTGCACATCGCCAAACAGTTCCCGGCCAGCAATCAATTCCGGCAGGGCAAATGTCTCATTGGTGATGCCCATGTACAGGATTGCCAGCAGCATCAGCAGCGACCCGGCCATCGTGTACAGGAAAAATTTGATCGCCGCATACACGCGACGGCCGCCGCCCCAAATACCGATCAGGAAATACATGGGTATCAGCGTGAATTCCCAGAACACGTAAAACAGGAACATATCCTGCGCCAGGAAGACGCCCATCATGCCCACTTGCAGTAGCAGCATGAAGATGTAATACTGCTTCACCTGCGTATCAATGGCGCTCCACGACGAGATAATGGCTAACAGCGAGATAATGGTGGTCAACAACACCATCAAAATGCTAATGCCATCCACACCCATGTAGTAGGAAATGTTCCACGAGGGAATCCAGGCCACATGATCCACCATCTGCAAGCTGGCCTGGCTGGATCGGTAGCTGGCTAAAACCACCACAGACAGAATCAGGGTGACGGCCGAAGTAATAATCGCCGTCCACTTAATCTGCGTGTCACTGATTCCGCGCCACAGCAGCAGCACCAAAACCCCCACCAACGGGAAGAACGTGAGTAAGGTTAATAGACCGTTGAATTCGCTTTCCATTGCTTCTCCAAACCGTAACACAGGTTTCTAACCGGTGTTACTGCCCCATAACATAAGGCCACAAAAAATAAATCAACAAAACCACCGTGCCCAAAAAGACACCGAGCGCATACGTGCGGGCATAGCCCGTTTGTGACATACGAATGCCGTCGGCTAACCATTTGGTGACGCTGCCCAGGCCATTGACGATGCCATCCACCCCCTGTGCGTCCAACACATTGGCGCTCAGGTCAGAGAACCAGACAAACGTATCACGAATAACCCGCTCGTGGAAAAAGTCGTGCCAGAAGCCCCACTCAAACTTGAAGCCCAACCAGGCCGAAAAACGGTTGAACCAGGGCACGAGCAGCTTCATATAAAAACTATCTACCGGCAAACGGCCGAACACACTCCACAATCCCGGTATCTTCTGCGTCGGGTCGGGGTCAGCGGCCGTTTGGGGCCTACCCCGATACACAAAAAACGCCAGCCCCATAGACGCCAACGCCAAAACAAGCGAAAGCGCGGCCACTTCCAAAATCAAGGAAGTAGGTGTATGAGGCGCATGTTCTAAAATACCCTCTTCCATCAATTCAAACGTTTGAATGGAATGTTCCAGCCAATGCTCCAACACCAACGTGGCTTCATACTCCCACCCCAACAGCCGCGGCAGGTTGAACAACCCGGCCACTGTGCCAAAAACGGCCAGCAGCACCAGGGGGAAAGTCATAATGGATGAACTTTCATGGGCGTGACTGGCCGCTTCATGGCGCGGCTGGCCCCAAAAGACCATGCTTAACTGCCGCCCCATGTAGAACGCAGTGCAGACGGCCGCCAGCAGCAACATCACGAACATCACCAGGAAAAGGCCATATTCGCTTTGGTTGGCGTAGGCATGAGCCAAAATCTCATCCTTCGACCAGAACCCGGCAAAGGGGAAAATACCCGCCAGCGCCAACGCGCCTACCAGGTACGTCCAGAACGTCACTGGCATCTTCTGGCGCAGCCCGCCCATGTAACGCATATCCTGGGGATCAAAGCCGTCGTCATCGTGACCGTGATGCCCGTGCGCCACCTCGTGATGGCCGTGTTCCATGCCGTGAATGACCGACCCTGCGCCCATAAACAAGAGCGCCTTAAAGAAAGCGTGGGTAATCAGATGGAACATGGCCGCCACATACGCACCCATGCCGGCGGCCGCAATCATAAACCCTAGCTGGCTCACCGTGGAATAGGCCAACACCTTCTTAATGTCATATTGCGTGAAGGCGATAAGACCAGCATACAAAGCTGTACTGGCCCCCACCAATGCCACAATGTCCGACGAAGAGATAGTGCCATGATGGACTGAAAGAGCGCGAGATAGTTCATACAACACATTGCTGCGCACAATCAGGTAGATGCCAGACGTAACCATCGTGGCAGCATGGATAAGCGAAGAGGCAGGGGTGGGGCCGGCCATCGCATCTGGCAGCCAGACGTGCAGCACCAGTTGCGCCGATTTGCCCGTCGCTGCAATCAAAAAGAGAATGGTAATGGCAAACAGCGCCGTGCTAAAAGCCATTTCGATGTTTGTGCCCACGAGCGTCACCATTTCTTCGTGAGATTCAAAAATATGGATGGCCTCTTCAAAAACATGGTTGAATTCAACGCTGCCGAATACCCAGAAGGTGAGGATGATGCCCAAAATCATGGCCGCATCGCCGACGCGGTTGGCGATCATCGCTTTGCGGGCGGCGTTGGCGTTTTTCATTGTGCCGTCTTTGGCCAGCCGCTCATGCCAGAAGCCAATGAGCAGGTAGGAACACAGACCAACCCCTTCCCAACCGACAAACAGCACCAGGTAATTGTTCCCGGCCACCAGGATGAGCATGAAAAAGAGGAAGAGGTTGAGGTAGGCGAAGTAGCGCGAAAAATCGGGGTCGCCGTGCATGTAGCCGATGGAGTAAATGTGGATGATGGAGCCGACGCCGGTGACGACGAGCATCATAGTCACGGAGAGGGTGTCAATTTGCATGGCCCAGGGCACAGAGAAGCCTTGCCCAGGAATGACGATCCAATCCCACAACATCACGGTTTCGGCGTGAAAGTGATTGGCATGTAGGGCTAGATTGAGCAGCACGACCACGACAAAGGCGCTGAGGGCCATGATGGTGGCAAACCAGCCCGACCAGCGTTCGCCGGTGCGCCGGTCATGCTCCACAAAACGCCGCCCAACCAGCCCGTTGAACAAGACGCCGATTATCGGGAAGACCAGAATGAGGGGTGCCAGACCAAATAGTGATTCCATAATTGTGCCAGACATCTGATTTCTTCAAGAAATCGGATGTCTTTTCTCTATCCCTTCAACAGGTTGATTTCGTCAATGTTGATGCTGTGTTTAGTGCGGAAGATGGTGACGATCAGGGCCAGCCCCACGGCCACTTCGGCGGCGGCGACGACAATGACAAAAAAGACCAACACTTGCCCATGTAAATCGCCCAGGGAGCGGGCGAAGGCGACGAAGAGCAGGTTGGCGGAGTTGAGCATCAACTCGATACACATGAAGACGATGATGGCGCTGCGGCGCAGCAGCACGCCGAGCGCGCCGATGGTGAACAGGATGGCGCTGAGGGCCACGTACCAATCAATGGTGACAGTCATACGGCCGTACCTCGCTTTTTACGCAGTGTGAATATGGCCACGCCAATGATGGCCGCCAGTAACAGAACGCCGGTCACTTCAAAGGGGAAGACGTAGCTTTCAAACAGGACGAGGCCCAATTCCTGGGGGCTGGTGATGGGCATGTTGGGCACGGCCGTATCGCCACTCTCCCCATTCATCAACGCCAGGGCTACGGCCGTCACCAGCATAATGCCCAGCACGGCCGCCACCGCCTGATGAAACCGCTCACCACGAGACCCAGCGGCCGTTCCCCGCAGTTGTTCCGCGCCCAAGAGCATAATCACAAACAAAAACAGCACCATAATCGCCCCGGCATACACCGTAATCTGCACCATAGCGATAAACGGCGCGTTCAAAATCACATAAAACACCGCAATCGTGGCAAAATTCAGCACCAGCCACAGCGCACTATGCACCGCGTTATGGCTCGTCACCATCATCAACGCCGCCACAATAGCCACAATTGCCAAAATTCCAAAAACCAGCGGATCTCCCATATCCTTACCTCTAAATCAATCAGTAAGCGGTGAGTAGTAAGCAGTGAGCAGTCCAGAACACACTGCTCACTGCCCACTGCGTACTGCTCACTTCCTACTTCGGGTTCTCCATATCAGGAATAGACCGCGTATACACACCAGGCTCTACCACTTGCGGAGTAGGACGGCCGTTGACCGGCACATCCACAATCAACATCTCTTTCGTATAAATGGCGCTGGCCCGGTCATAAAAACTCAACTCATAATTATGTTCCAGCACAATCGCCTGGGTGGGGCAGGCATCTTCACAGTAGCCACAGAAGATGCAGCGCAGCATGTTAATCTCATACGTGCTGGCATACCGCTCGCCCGGCGAGTAACGCGCCTCATCTGTATTCTCCGATGCCTCCACAAAAATCGCATCCGCCGGGCAGGCGGCCGCACATAACGAACAGCCAATACACTTCTCCAGCCCGTTGTCATACCGTTTCAATTCATGCCGCCCCTTAAAACGATACCGCACCGGCCGTTTCACTTCCGGGTATTGAATCGTAACCGGGGGCATAAACAGATGTTTCAGCGTCGTGCCCAGCCCTTTGATGATTTCACCAAACATGCAGAATCTCCAAAAAGATAATCACTCAAACACTCAATCACCCAAACACCTAAAACCCCAATACACCCTCTTCCACCAGCACGATCATCACCGCCACGATGATGAAGTTGACCACCGACAACGGCAGCAACACTTTCCAGCCAAAAGACATCAGTTGGTCATAACGCAGGCGGGGCAAGGAGGCGCGAATCCAGATCATGACACATAGCCCCAGAATGACCTTTACGGCCGTGTAGACAAAACCGAGCGCCGGCACCTGATCCACAAACGGGCCACGATAGCCGCCCAGGAAAAAGACGGCAAAGAGGGCACAAAAGATGATCATTTTCATATACTCGGCCAGGAAAAACATGCCAAAGCGCATACTGCTGTATTCCACCGTAAAACCGGCGGAGAGTTCCTGCTCCGCTTCTAGCAGGTCAAAGGGGGCGCGCTGCAATTCGGCCAGCGCCGCAATCCAGAAGACCAGGGCGGCAATTGGCTGCAAGAAAACATACCACATGCCCCGCTGCCCTTCCACAATGACGCCCAAATCCATGGAGTTTGCCAGCATAATGGGCACCAACACTGTCAGCCCCATGGCCAGTTCATAGCTAATCATTTGCGCCGAGGCGCGAATGCCACCCAAAATGGCATATTTGCTGTTAGACGACCAGCCGGCCAATACCACGCCGTATACGCTGATGGAGGTAATGGCTAAAATGAACAGCACGCCCACGTTGATGCCTGGCGCGATGGCAAAATAATCCCGGTTTTCAGGGGTAATAAGGGGGATATTCCCGGCCCAGGGGATGACCGCCAGGATGAAGATGGCCGGGATGACGGTGATAATGGGCGCCAGGAAGTAGGTCCATTTGTCTACCATGGCCGGCGTCATATCTTCTTTGAAGAATAGCTTGACGGCGTCGGCCGCTGGCTGCATGAAACCACCTAACAATCGGCGTTCTTTGCCGCCGCGTGTGGGGATGGGGATGTAACCGGCGCGATTGGGCCCAACGCGGTGTTGCAGGCGCGCCAGCAATTTGCGCTCCAACAGCGTGGTGTAAGCGAACCCGGTAATCACCACAAAGGTCATAATAAAACCCACCACCAGGGAGTAGACAGCCAGTTGAGTTACAGTGTTGATGACCATGTTTCCTCTTTAATCAGTGAACGGTAAGCAGTAAGCAGTAAGCAGTAAGCAGTAAGCAGTAAGCAGACTGCCTACTGCTCGCTTTTCACTTCCAGTTCCACCACGCCGGGGAAGTAGGGCACGCCGCGCAACACGGCCGTACCCCTTGCCACCTTCTCGTTTATTTGCACAACGGCGGAGACGGCACGGCCGTACACCATCACCTGTACACAATCCCCATCTGCCACTTGTAACGAGGGTGCGTCTTGTTCACTCAGCCACAGCGACGGCCGTGCCAGCCGCCTGGCCAGCACCGGTGCATGGTTGATCAGCGTACCCGGCGTAAACAATGCCGCCGCCCGAATCAGCCGGATACCATTGGGCTGATTGGTTGCTGAGTCGGCCGCATCAAAAGATTCCACCATGCCGGTTTCAGCCGCCGCTGCCCACTGCTGCCCCAGGCCGTGTTTGTTATCGTAAGCCGTGCCGCCATAGTACAAATCACTGCGGCCAATAATCGGCCATTGCTCTTCCACGCGGGCCAAAGAACGGTAATCCATGCCTTTGTAGGCGGACACGGCCGTTGCCAATTCCTTAAATACCAGACTGGCCGCAAACGGCGTCTTGCCCAGCCCCAACTTTTCGCCAAGTTGGGCAAAAATGCGCCAATCTTCGCGGCTCTCGCCCACCGGCGGAATGGCCGGGTAATAGCGCTGCACCCGCCGTTCACCGCTGGTAAACGTGCCGTCCCGCTCTGCCCAACTTTGCGCCGGTAACACCACGTCCGCCAGCTTCGCCGTCTCCGTCAGGAACAATTCCTGCACCACCAGAAAATCCAGCTTACCGCGATCCGCCAGCAAACCGTCACCCACCGGGTCTGTCCCGGCCACATACAAAGCGGACAGGTCACCATTTTGCACGGCCGTGTAAATGGCTGCCGCATCCTGGCCGGGGTTGTCCAGCGCCTGATAGCCGGGGCCAAAGGCGGGGTGGATGCCCATATCCCACGCCCCCTGCGTATTGTTGTGCGGCCAGACGGCAATCAAGCCATTGTTCCGGCGGCCCGCATGAGGCAGATCGCCCTTTATCAGCAGCAAATTACCGAGCAACCGGGCAATGATGTCCGTTTCCGCCAACGTTAGCCCTTCCGCGCCGTAGAAAGCCACCAGATTTTGGGCGTTGATGAGGGCGTCGGCGGCCGTTTGCATGGGGTCGGGTTCGGCCGTTTCCACGTCAATTTTGGCGGCATTCACCAACTGACGGGTGGCGGCCACCGCTTCACCGGGTTGGTAATAAATGGTACGGCTGGCATATTTGTCCAATCGCGTGGGGCGGGCGTTCAAAATAACCAGAGTCGCCCCGCGTTGTGCGGCCTGTTTCACTCGCAGCCACCAGACGGGTTCTTCTTCGTGCAAATCGGATGCCACCACGATGATGGCGTCCCCTTTGCCCAATTCGCCCAGATTGCTGCCGCTGCTGATGCCTACCTGGGCGGTCACGTCGCCGCCCCAAATGGTACGATTGCCCAGGTCAAGGTGGGGCGTTTTCACCCCCTGGCGCAGCAATTTTTGGAAAAGGAACAAGTCTTCATTGCTCAGGCGGTCGCCGCTGAGACCGGCGGCTTTGTCGCCCAATCCATTCAGTTTGTTGGCAATCAGTTCCAACGCTTCGTCCCAACTGGCCTCCACAAGCTGGCCGTTTTTGCGTATCAATGGTTTTTGCAACCGGTTGGGCGCATCGGCAAATTGATGCACAAATCGGTCGCGGTCGTGAATCCAGATTTCGTTGACGTTTTCGTTTTGGCGGGGCAAGACGCGCTTGATGACGGAACGGCCGCCCGACTTTGCTTCCCGCCGGGTACTGAATGTGAGATTGGCTCCGGCCGGGGAATGCACAGAAATGGAGGCGACGGGGACCAGTTCCCACGGCCGTGCGCCAAAGCGAAAATCACTCGTCGTCAGCGCCCCCACCGGGCAAATGTCAGTACTGTTGCCGCTCCAATAGCTGTCGAAGCCAGGGTCGGACAGGGTGACAATTTCCAGGCTGCGGCCGCGATTGTGGAAGCGAATCACCGGGTCATCCACAATCTCTTCCTGAAAACGAATGCAGCGGGCGCACTGGATACACCGCTCCCGATCCAGGTAAATGAGTTCACCCAGGGGCACATGTTTGTCCATTTTCAGCTTCAGGCTGTAATCCATCTGGGTGGTACCTGCGCCGTGGGCCATGGTCAGATTTTGCAGCGGGCACTCGCCGCCCTTGTCACAAATGGGGCAGTCCAACGGGTGGCTGGAGAGCAAAAATTCAATCACGCTCTCGCGTGCCTCGTCTACCGGCTGGGTATTGGTGCGCACCACCATGCCTTCGCTGACCACAATGGTGCAGCCCGTTTGCAGGGTACGGCCGAAGTTGACCTGGGGCGTACCGTCCGGGTTCAGCACTGGCTCCCCGGTAGCCCGGTCACGCACTGGCAGCCCAATTTCCACCAGGCACATGCGGCACATGCCCACCGGCTCCAGTTTGGGATGGTAGCAAAAGACGGGAATGTCATTCCCGATTTTTTTGGCGGCGTCTACGACCAGGGTGCCCTTGGGGACAGTCACGGCCGTGCCGTCTATCGTCAACGTTACCAGATCACTCATGCGGATCCTCTTCTTCTGTCTGGATTGCTTCTAATTCCCCCATCAACTGGGCCAGGTTTAGAGTCAGGCCGGGGAAAAGTTGTGGGTTAAAGGGGTCAGGTGGCACCGTGACTTGCGTCAATAAAAAGCCTTCCGGTGTGTTTTTGCATTCGATAATGATCAGTTCATCGTCAATGAGCCAATACCAGGGGACACCTGTTTTTTGATAGGCCAGCAGTTTATGAAATTTGTCACGTCTGGCAGTTGATGCCGACAGCACCTCCACTACCAGATCGGGCGGCCCTTGAATGGCGACATCATCAGCAAATCGGGAAAGGTTGACGGCCGTCAAATAACTCAAATCAGGCACATATGTAATCGTCGGCGTTAGATCCACTTCCACTTCCGGCCAAATCTTACCCAACTGCTGTTGACGCAAGAAAGGCGTAATAACCGAAAACAGATGTCCAATGATTTCCTGATGTCTGCCTCGTGGTCTGGCCATCTCCAACAACACTCCCTCTTCCAACTCAAAAAATGGCGGCCCCTCAGGCAGCTGCCGAAATTCAGCCTGCGTCCAGACCTTCTCTTTCCGTTTTGGCGATTTTTCCCTTTTCGCCGGAGGTGCAACCGCTATTCCCATTCGCTCACTGCTTACCGTTCACTGTTCACTATTTACTATTTACTGCTTACTGTTCACTGCTCACCGATTACCGTTCACCGGACTATTCCCTTTCACCTTCGCTTCATACTCTTCCGGGAAGTGCCTGACGGTACTTAAAACCGGGTTGATGGCAAAGTCGCCTAATGCACAAAGGGTACGGCCGCCAATCTGCCCGGCCACACTTTTCAACACACGCAAGTCTTCGGCCGTGCCATGCCCGTGATAAATTTTGTGCAGCAGTTGATCCATCCAATACGTGCCCTCGCGGCAGGGTGTACATTTGCCACACGACTCATGCTTAAAAAAGTGGACGCACTTCATCGCCATCCACACCATATCCGTCGTCTCGTCCATGATCACCACCGACGCCGACCCCATCACCGAGCCAAATTTGTCCAGCCCTTCATAGGTAATGGGCGCGTCCAGGGCATCTTCCTTCACCACCGGGCCAGAGCCGCCGCTGGGCAGCATCGCCTTAAACTTCTTGCCGCCAGGGATACCGCCGCCGTACTGCTCGCTAAAAATCAATTCCCGGTAGGTCAGGCCCATGATCACTTCATAGTTGCCGGGCCGGTTCACATGCCCGCTCAGGCAGACGATTTTGGGGCCGGTGCTGCGTTCCGTGCCCATGCTTTTGTACCAATCCGCGCCGTTGCTGATGATGGCCGGCACATTGGCCAGCGTTTCCGTGTTGTTGACAACGGTCGGTTTGTGATACAGCCCCTCAATGGCCGGAAACGGCGGTTTGGACCAGGGCTGCCCCAGTTCACCCATCAGCGAATTGAGCAAGGCCGTCTCTTCGCCACAAATGTAAGCGCCCGCGCCATAGTAGGGGGCCATATCGCAGCTAAAATCGCTGCCCAGGATGTTTTCGCCCAACAATCCGGCCGCATAACATTCGTGAACAGCCTCTTCAAAGGCATAACCGGCGTCCATAAATTCGCCGCGCATGTAGTTGTAGATGCGTTTGGCCCCTACCGCGTAGGCACAAATCAACGCGCCTTCAATCACCTGATGCGGATTTTGTTCCAGCAGCTCGCGGTCTTTGAAGGTGCCCATCTCCGATTCGTCGGAATTGATGGTCACATACACTTCCTGCGCCCCTTTGGGGATGAATGTCCACTTGAGGCCGGTGGGAAAACCGGCCCCACCCCGGCCACGCAGCCCGGACGCTTTGACCACATCGGTCACCTCGGCCGGCGTCATGGTCAGCGCCTTCTTCAACGCCTCGTACCCGCCATGTTCCCGGTATACGTCCAGCTTTTTTATATTCTCAATATCACGATGCCGTAATAGTATGTGTGCCATATGAAATCAGTAAAAAGTGAGCAGTGAGCAGTGAGCAGTAGGCAGTGAGCCGTTTATTACTGCTAACTGCTTACTGCCAACTGCTTACTATCTTTTGCGTAAGCTGTGATCTTTTCTACGACGGAGGGCACGGCCGTTTCGCTGACCGCCTCTTCACGCAATCGCGCCAGCAGAGCGTCAAACCTGGCTTCGTCCAGGTTTTCTTCAAACTTGAGATTGCATTGCAACATGGGGGCGCGGTCGCAGGCGGCCAGGCACATCACCGTTTTGATGGTGAACAGGCCGTCGGCCGTTGTTTCATCCACGCCAATACCCAATTTGCCGCAGGCCATTTCCACAAACTGGTCCGCGCCGCGCAGGGCGCAGGCCAGGTCATTGCAGATTTCCAACACATATTTGCCCACCGGCTCTTCATAGTAGAGGGTGTAAAACCCGGCCAATGAGAGAATGTGCGTGGGGTCTAAATCCAAAACGGCGGCTACTTCGCGCATAGCCTGGTCGCTCATGTAGCCATAGTGGTGCTGCGCCAGGTGCATCAGCGGTAATACGGCCGACTTTTTATGCGGAAAACGGGCAATGATACCCTCTATTTCTGCTGCGTATTTTTCGGTAAATGTCATGGTTATTTGTTGTGGGGGGGCGAGGCAGGTGGGAAACATTGCATTGTTCAAGACAAGTCCGAACCCACCTGCCTCGCCCCTACCGATCAATCTCACCCAATACAATATCCACCGAACCAATGATGGAAACCACATCGGCCACAAAGCGCCCCTTGGACATGTGCGGCAGCGAGGCCAGATGCACGTAGGAGGGGGTGCGGAAGTGGCAGCGGGCCGGTTTGGGGCCGCCGTCGCCGCGCAGGTAGCAGGCAAATTCACCACGTGGTGATTCCACGCTTTGGTACACGTAGCCAGTTGGTGCGTTGAACCCTTCTGTCCACAATTTGAAATGGTGGATGACGGCTTCCATGCTACGGCCGAGTTCGGCGCGGGGTGGGGGTACAATTTTACGGTCGTCAATGTTGACGGGGCCTTTGGGTAATTTGTTTAGCGCCTGTTCAATGATGCGCAGGCTTTGTTTCATCTCTTCCATGCGGCAGAGGTAACGGGCATACACATCCCCTTCGGTGGCCACGGGTACGTCAAAGTCGTACTGTTCGTAACCGCAGTAAGGTTGGGCTTTGCGGATGTCCCAGTTGACGCCAGAGCCACGCAGGGAGGGGCCGGTCATGCCCCAGGCTACGGCCGTCGCCGCATCCACCACCCCAATATCCTTTGTCCGATCCAGCCAGATGGGATTTCGCTTCGTCAACGCCTCATAATCAGCAATGCGGGCGGGCATAAACTCCAAAAATTGGCGAACGGCCGGCTCAAACTCCTCCGGCACATCCCGCCACAACCCACCTGGGCGGAAGTAGCTCACCATCATCCGCTGCCCGGCGCACATCTCAAACAGGTCTAAAATGTATTCTCGCTCACGGAAACAGTAGAGGAACACCGACATCGCCGCCAGGTCGAGTGCATGAGTGCCTAGCCAGACCAGATGACTGCTGACCCGCGCCAATTCCGTCAAAATCACCCGGATTGTTTGGGCGCGGGGCGTCGCTTCCACCCCCAGCAGCTTTTCCACCGCCAGGATATAGCCCAGATTGTTGGACATGGGCGAGAGGTAATCCAGCCGGTCGGTCATTACCAGCGCTTTGGTGTAGGTTTTGGCCTCCATGTTTTTCTCCACGCCGGTGTGCAGAAAACCAATGTCCGGGGCCATATTGACCACATTTTCGCCGTCCAGTTCCAACAACAGGCGCAACACACCATGTGTACTGGGATGCTGCGGCCCCATGCTTAACAGAAGATGTTCTTCGGCATCCTCAATTTCCATCCCCGTGCCCACTTTGGCCCGGAGTTCTTCTACCGTTAGTTCTTGAATGGTGTCACCACCAGAAGGTAATTGCATCTTGAGCCTCTACTTGCAACCTGCCACTTACAACTCGTAACTGCCTCAATCTTTCGCATACGGTTTTTTGGCATCTATTTCCTGCCAGTTGAACGAGAACTGCACTTCTTCGTAGCCCAACGGGTAATCTTTACGCAGGGGATGTCCTTGCCAATCCTCTGGCAAAAAGAGGCGACGCAGGCTGCCATTGCCCTGGAATCGAATGCCCATCAGGTCATACACTTCCATTTCTAGCCAGGTGGCAATGGCCCACACCGCGCCCAACGTTTGTGGCCCTTCGTCCGGGTCTTCTACCCAGACGCGCAGGCGCAGGCGGTGGTTTTTCGGGATGGAGTAGAGATGGTAACTGACGGCAAAACGAGGAAAGTCAGGCAGATAATCGTCGCCCACGATGTCAGAGAGAAAGTTGTACTGTAAATCTGTGTCATCGCGTAATGATTGGCAGACGGCTTTGAGTTTGTCTGGTTGCACGATGAGGGTGCGCTCCCCACGAAAGTCCATCACTTCTTCAATGGCGTCCGGGTAAGCGGCTTTGATCTTGTCTACAACGAGTTGATCCTGGGACATCAGAGCCTCTTTATTAAGAAGCCGGGCTTTTGTGAAAAAACCCGGCTGCTATTGGTCAGGCATACTTGGTTAGTTTTTCGCCGCGCACTTTTTCGTGCAGCGTCATAATGCCGTTAATGAGGGCTTCGGGGCGGGGGGGGCAGCCGGCCACGTAGACATCTACGGGCACGATCTCGTCCACGCCCTGCACAATAGCGTAGTTGTTGAAGATGCCGCCACAGGAGGCGCAGTCGCCCATGGCGATGACCCATTTCGGTTCGGGCATCTGGTCATACAGGCGGCGGACGACGGGTGCCATTTTGCGGGAGACACGGCCGGCGACAATCATGAGGTCGGCCTGGCGGGGCGACGGCCGATTCAGCTCCATGCCAAAACGCGACGCATCATAGTGCGAAGCCTGCGACCCCATCATTTCAATGGCGCAGCAGGCCAGCCCAAACAGCAAAGGCCACATCGCATTGGTGCGGCCCCAATTCACCACATCTTCCAGGCGATGGGTGACAACACCCATGTTGCCTAGTTTTTGTTCTATTCCCATTCCAGCACCCCTTTTTTCCAGACCCAGACATCACCGAGGATGAAGAGGAACATAAAGACCCCCATCACGGCCAGACCATAAAAGCCTAAATCGCGGAAGGTGACGGCCCAGGGGACTAATAAAATAATATCTACATCAAACAGGATAAAGAGAACGGCAATCCGGTAAAATTTGACGGGCAGGCGGCGTTGGGCTTCACCGATGGCGGCCATGCCCGATTCGTAAGCGATGTATTTGTGGGGGGCGGCGTTTTGAGGAGAACGTTTTGGCCCCAATAAAAGGGAGAGGGCTGGCAGCAGGAGCGCAAAAAAGAGGGCCACCAGCAGCAGCATGAAGATGGGCAGGTAATCAACAACGATTGGATTATCCATGTGATGGTTTTCTCTCTTCCGAGGATGTTGTTACTTCCAAAAGTTACTATGTGCATTCTATCACAAGCACCAGGGGGGGGCAACAAAAGCGAGGGGTAGCCGTGCCCGGCACAGGGCATCAAATCTGGACATATCCAGCGCCATTTGCCCCGTGCCGGGCACTGTGGGGGTGCGCGCTTTTTTGGCACGGCCGTGCCCCCCGCGTACAATCTGGCCGATGGATATTTACCAAAACCCGGTACATAAGTGGCTGGTATGGTGAGCAAAAGGATTCCGATGTGCAAAGGGTAGGGTGGCACGGTCGGGAGATTGGCCTTAGCAGGAGGGGCTAATAACGTCTTTTGAAAGTGTGATTAAGATCAAGGGTGACTGCCACCAGCCACATTTGTGCATGTTGTCCACAACAAAAAATATTCAATTGTGTATTGTCATTAAGTTGTGTACGGAATTGGCTCATTGCTGCAAAAGGATAAAACAACATGTTCACCTCAGTCTGGGACATTGTTCTCTTCATTATTGGTTTTGGCGCTTTCCTATGCATTCCCCTCATGCTGCTCGGCATTCTTGGGTGTTTTTGCGTATTGCCGTCCAAATCGTAACGACGCCCCAATCGACATCATCCACAGAACGCAACTCTGTCCCGATGAACAGAAATCCTCTCGATTTGGCTTTGGAATCAGTCGCTGTAAAAGATTTACCTGTCTGGCTTTTACCTGAAGCCGTTAACTTCCCTACGCCAAAAGACATTGAACTTCTCAAGGAAGAAGAAAAAGCTGCTTCTACAAAGATACAAAACGCCTTGCGCGGTGTGCTGCGCTGGATCACTGTCATCGTGATTTTTGCAATAGCCTATGGAGGGTCTTTGGCTGTCGTCCAAATCGCAGGGAATAATTTTTCTCCCGCCGCAAAGGTTGTACTACCTGTTTTGATCAGTCTTGTTATTGCTGTCATCGGGCTGGCAATTGTTATGGTTTCCATCAAAGGTTCGTTTACAAGTTTGCAAGCCGCAGGTTGGCTTGGCGGCCTTTTTGCCAGCATTCTGTTCGGTTCTGGAATCGGGATTTATACATGGATGGGGGATAATCAATGTGTCGATCCTGTCTGTGTCTACAATAATCAAATCATAGGTTTAACGGCTGGTTTGGGATTGCTGTTTGCTGTTCTTTATTTTACCGAATGGTGGAATGTTTGGGGTGAAAAATATCGTACAGGAAACTGGACTGTGGGGATTATCGTCGGTTTTATCTTAGCCATATTGTTGGCCTGGATTGGGGCGGGCAGGCTCGCAATATTTGGTTGGATAGCAAGCACTTTTATTATTCTGCGCGGTGCAACGGGTGATCATTTCTATGGAAGACGCTTATTTGGGTTTGGGCCAGAAGTCATGTTAGTTGGGTTCATCCCT
This sequence comes from uncultured Ardenticatenaceae bacterium, assembly GCA_964581605.1. Classification (GTDB taxonomy): domain Bacteria; phylum Chloroflexota; class Anaerolineae; order Promineifilales; family Promineifilaceae; genus CAADGU01. The sequence continues at coordinate 1,979 of CAZOPF010000101.1, read as the reverse complement.
TTATTGGGTTCGCTAATTGCTACTCCTAATTGTTTATGTGCTGCTGATTTGAGTGTGATGACCTGGCGCTGGTTGGGCTGCCGGGGCGATCATTGGCGGAATCAGTGGGCTGGTTTGGCTCTATTTGTGGCAGACATCTCCGTATAATGCCGAGGCAGTGCGTGTAAATTTTAAGTACCAAAGAAACAAAATGGCTAACTGATACGACCTCATCTGCTACGGCCGATGTCACTACCGTGCCAATTATATCTGGCAACCACCAGATCGCTTTTTGTTGATCGCAGCATAATTTTAGGGCACGGCCGTGCTTTTGAGCGATAGTAGAGCGATTGGGGAATCGCCTTACGATAAGTAGTCGCGGAGGGCTTTGCTGCGGCTGGGGTGGCGCAGCTTGCGCAGGGCTTTGGCTTCGATCTGACGAATGCGTTCGCGGGTGACGCCAAATTCTTTGCCCACTTCTTCCAGGGTGTGATCTTTGCCATCATTAAGGCCAAACCGCATTTCCAGCACTTCTCGTTCCCGTTCGCTGAGGTAGCCAAGAACCTGCCGGATTTGTTCACGCAGCAGTTCTTTGGAGGCGGCATCTACCGGTTCTAACGCGGCTTCATCGGGGATGAAATCGCCCATTTCAGTGGCGTCTTCGGTGCCTACCGGGGATTCCAGAGACATGGGATCCATGGAAATACGCTTGATTTCCCGAATTTTGGAAACGGCCTGTCGCCATTTGCGGTTGAGGACGGGGTCTATGGGCAGGTCGCGGGCTATGGCATCTTTGATGGCGGCCGTTTCTTCAGGAGTAAGGAAGTCCAGTTCCAGGGCCAATTCTTCGTCAGATGGCTCATGGCCCAACTGCTGCACCAGATCGCGCTGCATTTTGATGATCTTATTGATCGTTTCAAACATGTGGACGGGGATGCGAATGGTGCGGGACTGGTCGGCGATGGCGCGGCTGACGGCCTGGCGTATCCACCAGGTGGCGTAGGTGCTGAATTTGAAGCCTTTGGTATGGTCGAATTTTTCAACGGCGCGGAGCAGGCCAACGTTCCCTTCTTGAACCAGATCAAGTAAATGGATGCCGCGCCCCATGTAGCGTTTGGCGATGCTGACGACCAGGCGCAGGTTAGCCCCGGTCAGGGCAATTTTGGCTTCTTCGGCGAGATCGTAGATAGTGTATTCGTTGTATTTCAGGCCTACTTTGTCTGCGGAGAGCCATTGGTAAACGGTATCAGCATTGGGCAAATGGCCGTCTCGCCGTACACCATCTTCCACTTTCCGGGCAATGTCGGGGGGGAGCAGGTAGACGGCCGTGAACATGGCAAAACAGGTCTGGGCCAGGTCTGTCCAGGCGTCGTCCTGGCCCCAGATGCCCTGGTTTAAGTAGTCGCGCAAATACGAGGTTTGTTGTTCCTGCCAGCCGCGCCGCAAGGTGCGGGCTTCGGCGATGAGCGGCTGCATTTCTGGCGCAGCCACATGAATGGCGGCGCTTACTTCTCTGGCGGTGGCTTCATTTTCCAGCAGACGGCGGTAATTGAGAATCATCGCCCGCAAATCCACCTCTTCTTCCGAATCATCTCCTTCTTCGGCGGCGCGCAGGCTCAGGTTTTCCAGCGCGGAGGCAGCGGTGAGTTGGGTAGAGAGCCAGATTTCTTGTTCGGCTGTCAGCAGCGGCACCTGCCCGATTTCTTTGAGGTAGGTGTGGACGGGGTCATCTTCAACGGCCGTGACCATGTAATCCGCCCCATCATCGGCCAACAAATCTTCATCATCTAAATCGAGGAAATTGGATGGCTCGCCCAGGTCATTCAGCACTTCGCCTTCGGCATTGACCACACGCACATCCAGCTTTTGCAGACGAGCATACAACTTGTCGGCCTGATCTTCATCAGCCTTAGCCAGCAAAGCCTGAACATCAGACTCATTTATTTGGCGGGAACGGCCGTTAGGCACCTATCGTTACCTCTACCTGGATGCCCGCTACG
>CAZOPF010000100.1:0-20392 GCA_964581605.1 uncultured Ardenticatenaceae bacterium | reverse complement strand
GGGGCACGGCCGTTTTTAATTCTTGCCTCCTATAAAATAGATTATTACAATAGTTTCACTTATCCACAGGCCGTGCGGCCGAAACCCACAAACCGATAGGAGGAAGAAATGAACCGAAGAGAATTTTTAGGATTGGCTACCAAAAGTGCGGCGGGTGCTGCCACCATGGGGTTGGTTAGTTGCGGTGCAGAAGAAGAAACCGCCAGCACCCCTACCAGCGTCGCCGCTACCACCGCCCCGACGGTAGCTGACGAAACTGTGCTTACCGAAGAGGTGCAAAATGACACGGCGCTGCCCACGGTTGAATGGCAAATGGCTACCAGCTGGCCTGTTTCCCTCGATACCATTTTTGGTGGCGCCGAAATTTTTGCCCAGCGCATTTCGGCCATGACGGGCGGCAAATTTGTCATCACTCCACGTGCGGCCGGGGAACTGGCGCCAGGGTTAGAAGTGCTGAATGTGGTAGAACAAGGGGCTGTGCCTTCTGGTCATACCGCCTCTTACTACTACATCGGCAAAAGCCCCGTTACCGCTTTTGGCACAGCCCTCCCCTTTGGCCTGACAGCCCGCCAGCAAAACGCCTGGCTCTATGAAGGCGGCGGCCTGGAACTCCTGCAACAATACTATCGTGATCGCTTCAATGTTATCCAGTTTCCGGCCGGCAATACCGGTGCTCAAATGGGTGGTTGGTTTAATAAAGAAATTGAAACGGTCGCTGATTTACAAGGTTTGAAGATGCGTATTCCCGGTTTGGGTGGGCAGGTCATGGATAAATTGGGTGTGACCGTGCAGGTGATCGCCGGTGGTGAAATTTTCCAGGCTCTGCAAACGGGGGCGATAGATGCGGCCGAATGGGTTGGCCCCTATGATGATGAAAAATTAGGCTTGCAAGATGCGGCCCAATTCTATTACTCCCCCGGCTGGTGGGAACCAGGCCCGTCATTGGAAGTGCAAATTGGGGTGGCCGAATGGGATAAGCTGCCAGAGGTATACCAGGAAATTGTGCGCACAGCCGCCTATCAGGCCAACACCCAGATGCTGGCCCGCTATGACGCCCGCAACAAAGAAGCGTTGGAACGGCTGGTTCAGGGTGGCACACAACTGCGTAGCTTTAGCCAGGAAATTTTGCAAGCCTCAGAACAAGCAGCTTTTGCTCTCTTTGATGAATTTTCCCAGGCTGATGCAGACTTTAAGTCCATTTTTGAACAATGGAAACTGTTCCGCGATGACATTCAAACCTGGCATGCCGTCAACGAAACCGAATATATGAAGTATGTTGAGGCGCAGGTTGAGCAATAAGCGCCAAAAGTACAACAGTTCCCAAAAGTTGAACTCTTGAATAAAAAAGCGACGTCACCTGGCGTCGCTTTTTTGTGGTTTTTTGACATCGTTTGTGCCATTCGTTACAATCGGCTTGTTTATGCCCCGGCAACGGGGCATTTTCACATCAAATCATGCAGGTGGGCAACTCGCGCTGACTTGATAATTGAAAGAAGTGGTTGATAAAGGTGATAGTTTGTTGGAAGCAGACCGTTATCTGATCGTTCCATCTGCATAACCCCTGAGGTAGAAGAAACTTTTTTGGAGGCTTATCACATGATAGAAGCATTATTTTCGACGACTGCGCAAAGCGTGACTCAAGAGCCGTTGCCCCTTATCTGGTGGCTTGGCCCCGTGGGAGCTATCGTAGCCCTCTTTTTTGCCTGGCATTTTTACAGGCAAGTGATGAAGGAGAGCGAGGGCACGGACAAAATGATTGAAATTGCCCAGGCCGTTCGAGAAGGAGCTATGGCTTACCTTTCGAGACAATATCGGGTTGTGGGCATGGTTTTTGTAGCTCTCTTGATCATTTTCAGTGTGATGGCGTTTTTAGAACTGCAAAACCCTATCGTACCTGTGGCTTTTATAACCGGTGGCTTCTTTTCGGCCTTATGTGGGTTCTTTGGCATGAAAACAGCTACGAATGCCTCTGCGCGCACGGCGCACGCCGCCAGCAAGAGCCTGGATGCCGGTTTAAAAATTGCTTTGCGTGCCGGGGCTGTCATGGGCCTGGTTGTGGTTGGTTTTGCCCTGCTTGATATTTCTGCCTGGTTTTTGATTTTGTATTATTTGTTGCCATCTGTGTTGCCTGATGGTGGTTTTATTATGGCTACGGGGAATCCTTTACCCATTATCACGGCGACGATGTTGAGCTTTGGCATGGGCGCTTCCACTTACGCGCTGTTCGCACGTGTGGGTGGGGGTATTTATACCAAAGCGGCAGACGTAGGCGCTGACCTGGTGGGTAAGGTGGAGGCCGGTATTCCCGAAGATGATCCGCGTAACCCGGCGACCATTGCGGATAATGTAGGTGATAATGTGGGTGACGTGGCCGGTATGGGCGCTGATCTGTATGAATCTTATGCCGGTTCGATTTTGGCCACGGCGGCCTTGGGTGTGGCGGCCGTGTCTTCGGCGGGGGCGGCCTTTGCGGTGGATGCCGGGATGTCGGTGATGGAATTGCAGTTGCGATACATCGCGGCGCCAATGGTCCTGGCAGCGGTAGGGGTGTTTCTTTCCATTATGGCTATTTACCTGGTGCGCACAGAAGAGGGGGCTGACCAGGGTAAGTTAATCAGTGCGTTGTCTCGTGGGTTATATGTTAGTTCGGTGGGGATTGCTTTGCTGGCGATTCCGATTCTATACATTCTAGAAATTCCCAATATGTGGCCGGTTTTTATCTCCATTTTGGTGGGGTTGGTTGTGGGTGTCATTATTGGCAAGGCGACGGAGTATTACACCTCTCACGCCAATAAACCGACACGCGGTATTGCGGAACAGGCGAATACCAGCCCGGCGACGCTGCTGATTGAAGGTTTGGCGGTCGGTATGGAATCTACTGGCGTGCCGGTGGTGGCGATTGTGGTGGGTATTGCCCTGAGCTTTTACACGATGGGTGGCCTGACGAACATTTCGATGGGGCTGTATGGGGTGGGTATTGCGGCCGTAGCGATGTTATCTACGCTGGGCTTTACATTGGCGACGGATGCGTATGGGCCGATTGCGGATAATGCCGGGGGTAATGCGGAGATGGCCGGGTTGGGCACGGCCGTGCGCAACCGCACCGATCAATTAGACGCCGTTGGTAACACCACGGCCGCTATTGGCAAAGGATTTGCCATTGGTTCAGCCGCTTTAACGGCCATGGCCCTGTTGTCAGCCTATTTGGAAGAAGTGCGCCTTTCGCTGGTGCTGCATGGTGACGCAGAGCTGGCATTGAATGGTGTGAATATCGCCGATTGGACAATGCAGGATTTTATGACTTACTACAACGTAACCATTTTAAATCCGGCCGTGTTGATTGGCGTGATGACGGGGGCAGCCGCGGCTTTTTACTTTTCCTCCATGACCATGCGCGCTGTTGGCCGTGCGGCTGGCGGTATGGTAGAAGAAGTACGCCGCCAGTTCCGCGAAAAGCCAGGTATTTTGGAGGGAACCGAGCGGCCAGATTATGCCCGTTGTGTGGAAATCAGCACCCGTGCTGCCCAGAGAGAGATGATCGCCCCCTCGCTGCTGGCGATTGTCATACCGGTATTGATCGGGGTCTTGTTTGGGGTGGCCGGGGTGTTGGGGTTGTTGGCTGGTACGTTATCAGCCGGTTTTGCCCTGGCGATTATGATGGCGAATTCTGGCGGCGCCTGGGATAATGCCAAAAAGTATATTGAAGAAGGGCATTATAATGGCAAGGGTTCGCCTGCGCACAAGGCGGCCGTTGTGGGTGATACCGTTGGCGACCCGTTTAAGGATACGTCTGGGCCATCTCTCAATATCTTAATTAAGCTGATGGCCATGGCATCGGTGGTGTTTGCCGGGCTGGTGACGTTCCTGGCAAACGGCCAGGGGTTGGTAGCGGTTTTGTTTGGCGGCTAAGGGTTCTATCGCAAATAACTTTGGATTTTGCAGATGGGTTCAATCTTCAAGATTGAACCCATCTTGAATAATGGGATAACCTTTAGCTCATCTGGAGACCTGACAGGTTTTTGGCCTGCAAAACGTCAGGTTGAACGAGTAAAAAATCTGTCTGGCCTGAACAATTACTGATAATTAAATAAAATGCCCATTTAGAAAAAGTTCAACTTCTTCCGAGAAGTTGAACTTTTTTATAGCTAAGTAACCGTGCAGTAATTATGTAATGGAGTAATTTGGTAATTGGCCGCTTCAATTACTTAATTACCCAATTACCCAATCGCTAACTTATTTGCAAACGATCACTAGATCACTAAGAAGCGGGTTGGTATGTTCGGGTACGTGGGCGAATGGTTTGGGGCACTTTTTGCAGGAAGGGGAAGGCGGGCTGCCAGGGTGATGTGGTAGGTGGGGTGTCTGTTTCCAGGCGGCAGCCTTCGGCGCGGATGAGCCATTCGTGATGTACGGCCTGGCGGGCTTCGCTGTAGCGGATGCCCATGCGCCGGGCTTCATACACGGCCAGCCGATCCAACAGGGCAGGCGGCACGGCCGTGACATCCAGATAGTACACCAGCGCCTCGCCCCACCGTTGGGTGCAGGCCAGGTGGGGGGTAGGGTATTTAACGGGGAGATGGGTACGGCCGTAAATTTTTTCCCACAATTTGATCTGTTTTTCTTGAGTTGGCGTCACAAAATAGCGCATAATGTTGTTGGTGGTAGAAGTGCAACTTTTGAAAAAGGTTGCACTTCTCATTGATAATCAGAACATATGTGCTAATTATAACCAAAAAATGACATTTGTCTACAGCTAACCCTGACTCATGCCCATCGCCCGGCCCTGGTAACTTTGTTAAAATCGCTGTCGGCGATTGGAGATTGAGAAGCAAGCAATCGGCAATCGCTAATCCCATCTGAGGATAGAAATATGCAACTTTCCGAAAAAGAGAATAAGGCAATTACCATCTGGCTGTTTGTGGTGTGTGGGCTGATCATGTTTATGGTAGTGTTGGGCGGCTACGTGCGGCTCACCCGTTCGGGCTTGTCTATTGTGGAGTGGAACCCGATCAGCGGTGTGCTTCCCCCCATTGGCGAGGCGGCGTGGGAAGCGGAGTTTGCCAAGTATCAGCAGACGCCGGAATTTCAAAAAATTAACGCGACGATGACGTTGGAGGGATACAAGCGTATTTTTTACGTGGAGTATGTCCACCGGTTGCTGGCCCGTTTTGCCGGGTTGATCGTGCTGATTCCGCTGGTTTATTTTTTGGTGACGGGGGTTATTCCCTGGCGCAAGTCGGCCGTGTATGTGGCCATTGTGGTTTTGTTTGCCTTTCAGGGATTTTTGGGCTGGTATATGGTCAGCAGTGGGTTGATTGATAATCCGCATGTGGATCATTTTCGGCTGACCATTCATTTGCTCATGGCGCTCTTTTTGCTGGCGCTGACGTTTTGGGTGGGGCTGAATCATTACTACCACTTCCCGCCGCGTGTGCCGCATCTGTTCAAATCGTCGCCGTTTATTTTGTCGGCGTTGACGATTGCGGTGCTGGTCATTCAGATTTCGTATGGGGGTTTTGTGGCCGGTTTGAAAGCGGGCTGGGTTTCCAATACGTGGCCGTTGATGCACGGCCGTCTCGTTCCCCCCGACATGCTTTCCCAAATTCAACCCTGGTGGTTGAACCTGCTGGAAGCGCCGCTGACAGTGCATTTTATCCATCGCTGGTTTGCGCTGGCGGTGCTGGTGATGGCTGGATTGGTGTATTGGCAGATGCGGGCACGGCCGTATGCTGCTCCCATTCAAAAAGCAATTCGTCTGCTATTTGGGTTGGTCTTGCTGCAAATTATCCTGGGTATCAGTGTAGTCTGGTTTAGCGTGCCATTGTGGCTGGCGCTGGCGCATCAGGCAGTGGCGATGGGGTTGTTTGTCACGGCCGTGTTCATCAACTACGGCGTGGTGCATGAGCCGGTGGGGGAGCGAGTGGCAAGTGGCCAGTTGCAAGTGGCCGGTGACTGACCCACCACCCTATAACTTCTGCTTGATTTGTCCGTAATATCTGGCGTGTGGGCGTGAATATGACCGCCACACAGAGTTTTTGCTATGGCAATCACACGCAAAGAGTTATGGGCTTATCTGCAAAGCATCATGGAGCTATTCAACCTTGAAGAATACCAGAAACCAACTGACTCCGAAGTGCTGGCCTTTGTCCAATGGCTTCTACCTGTCGAAGAAGAACGTGAAGATGAATATCGGCAGGTGTTCAAAGCCATCCTGGGCGACGATCCGCTCTGGATTCCCTGTATGCAGTGTGAATACGATGGTATCTTTTTTGATTACGTCAGCGAACCGCGCCCCAAATTAATTGCCTTAGGAAACGGCAATAGCCGGGGTAAAGGTGCGTCCCAATTCAAAGTGATACCTGGAGAAAGAATTCTGGTCGGGAAGTGCCAGAAATGTCATATTACAGAGCATCTGCACATACCTGTCATCATGCACGCACTGGCAAAGAGAAAAAAGGTCACAGGTGAGCTGGCGATCCCCGGCTACATTCTGGCTGATGCAGACCTTTGACCATCAAGCTGAATGAGTGGCAATAAACTCCATGGTTGCCCGTGCAATGAGGCCAGAGCGAGATTCCCCTTGTTCCGATGCATAATTGTCCATCATCGTCAACAGCCGCTCCGGCAAGGTAATGTTCACCCGCCGCGTCTTGCCAGAGAGTTTAGAAATGTCTACTTCCACTATTGCCCAAACGCCATTTATATAATCAGGATTGCCCATATGAAACTCGATTGTTTGTGGCAATGGGATCGGTTCGCCATCCATCAACATCCCTTCAATATGGGTCTCGATAGCCTCTTGAGCCATTGACAATGCCTCATCTATATTTTCACCAGCACTAAAACAGCCTGGTAGATCAGGCACAGTCACACCATAATCGCTGTCAACATCTTTATGAATCACAATTGGAAATCGCATTTTTCACCTCGTACCTGGGGATGGAATCCCCAGGCTGATACACAAAACGCGCTCAAGCGCGTTGTGGGTTGCACTAACCGGCTTGAGCCGGTTTTTTGTACCAGACGCCGAATTCCATTCGGCGGTGATGGCAATCGGTGATGGCATTCGGTGATGGCAATCGGTGATGGCATTCGGTGATGGCATTCGGTGATGGCAATCATTGTACCCATATGCGTACCCAAAAGCAGGTTTTCGCATCAGGTTGGTTTTGCTAGAATCGGTGGCATGAGCGAGACAGAGAAGCCAATTATCGTGGGTTTTGTGGCCGATTTGATGTTTACGCCGCAGATTCAGAAGGCAGCGGCCGTAGCCGGATTCCAGATGGTGTGGGTGGAAAAAGCGGCGGATATGGGCGATGTGGACCCCCAAGCACCCAAAGAGACGCCAGGGGAGATGTTACACGGCCGTGACGGGCAACTCTTCCAAAAAATCAGCCAATGGCAGCCGGCCCTGCTCATTTTTGACCTCACCAACCAGGCCATCCCCTGGTTTGGCTGGCTGCCCGCCCTTAAATCTTCCCCCGCCACCCGCCGCATTCCCCTCATCGCTTTTGGGCCGCATGAAGATGTGGAACTATTCCAGACCGCCAAAAGCCGGGGCGCAGATGCCGTCTATGCCCGCTCCCGCTTTTTTGCCGACCTGCCCGCCATCTTGCAAAAACATGCCCACCTGCCTGACCGGGAAGCAGTGAACGCCGCCTGCGACCAGCCATTGTCTGACCTGGCTCGTGAAGGGATTGAACTGTTCAACCGGGGCGAATACTACCGCTGCCATGATGCGCTGGAAGAAGCGTGGCGGCAAGACAGCACACCGGGGCGCAATTTATACCAGGGCATTTTGCAGTTTGGCATTGCCCTCTACCAGATTGAACGCGGCAATTATCGCGGGGCGGTGAAGATGCTGCTGCGGGTACGGCAATGGCTGGAGCCACTGCCGCCCATTTGCCGGGGCGTGAATGTGGCCCGGCTGCGGCAGAACATTGAGGAGGTGAACACGGCCGTGCAAACCACCTCCCCGGACGATCTACAGAATTTCCCTTTTCAGCTGGTTGTGCCCATTGAAGTCGGTGATGCGTAATCCGTTATTGGACTTTGACTCACGGTTCATGCATCACGCCCCACATCCCCCCTCTTGCCAAAGTGCGCTATAATCAACACCAGTCAGGTTCCCCCTGACGAATCAGCCACAACTGAAAAGGTTTGTTGTCGTGATAAGTTCTGACAGGTTATGTACGTACAGTAGCATACCAGGCATTAACAGGAGGTAGTAAAGCTATGTTATCGAGACAAAAGAAGGAAGACGAACCAGGGTTGACTGAAGCCGCCCCCTCACCTGCGCCGGGCAGCAGCCCACCAGTCACGGCCGTGCCCCCCCCCACCCGCGAAGCCGACATCGAACGGCTGCGTGACATCTTGTTTGGCGCCCAGGCCCGCACCACCGATGTGCGCCTGGGCAATCTGGAAAACCGGTTGGAAACGATCCGCCAGGAGTTGATTGACCTGATTGAAAACCGGAGCAACAGTAATGCCCAGTCCGCTACCAGCCAGGTCACGGCCGTGCGCAAAGAACTCAGCGAGAGCATCGAACACAAAACCGAAGCCCAAAGCGCCCAACTCCGCGCCATTCACCAGGAGTTGACGGAGCGGCTGGATAAACAATCCACTGATTTCACCACCCAACTGCGCACCGTGGAACGGGATTTGAGCGCCCGCCTGGACAGCCAACAAACTGACCAGATGGCCCAATTGCGCGACTTGCAGCGTGACATGCAGCAGCGGTTGGAAACACTCAATGCCGATTTATTGAGCCAGATGCGCCAGATGCGTAAAGAGTTGAGCGACCGGCTGGCCGAAATTGACGAAGCCCACACCACCCAAAACCGTACCCTGCGCCAGGATACCAAACAACGCGATGATGAACTGCGCCATGAATTGGCGATGCTGGCGACATTATTAGATAACAAGAAAGTGTCGCGCCAGGATTTAGGCCACATGCTGGCCGATTTAGGCCAACGTTTGCGACAAGAAATGGATTGAGAACTGTGGCAGGTGGCGAGTGGCTGGTTGCAACTACCTGCCACCTGCCACTATGTAGGAGCACTCCCCGGCCTGTGTTGGAAACTGACGCCCCCCCCTCGCCCTCCGAAGAATCGGTGTTGGCATCCATTCAATCTATCCTGCTGTCTAATGAACGGCAGCAGATTCAGCAACTTGAGCAGCAGCTTGAGTACATGCGTCGTCAGACGCAGGCCACCATGGAACGACTGCAAGGCCGCACCGGCGATCTGGAAACAGAATTGAGCAATACACGCCTGGCGCTTCGTAAGGCTGAGGCCCAGGCGCGTGATCTGGAAACGGCCGTAGACCTGCTGCAACGCAAAGCCCAAACCGACTCCGAAGGGTTGGAAGAACGCCTGATGCCCGTCTTTAGCCGACTGGTCAGCCGCCAGATTCGGGATAGCCGCGATGAAATGGCTGAGGCGTTGGGGCCGGTGATGAGCGAAGCCATCCGCGTGCAAATCCGCGAATCGCGCCACGAAATGGTGGAAGCCCTCTCACCCATCATCGGTGAGACGGTGCAGCGGGCGGTGGGGGAGTTTTTCCGCGAGATGCAGCAAAATGTGGATGCGCAATTGCGGGTGACGTTTGGCCCGGATGGGTTGCTGCGGGGGCTAAAGGCCCGGTGGCGCGGCGTCTCGGCGGCGGAACTGGCGCTGCGGGATTCGCTGCCCTTTGAACTGCGCGAAATTTTTATCATCCAGCAAGGGTCGGGGCTGCTCATGGCCCGCTATCATCTGGCGGGGCAAGAAACGGCCGATTCCGACCTGGTGAGTGGGATGCTGACGGCCGTGCGCGATTTTGTGCATGACTCATTCAGCCAGCCAGATGCCGAATCTGCCGACCTCAACGAAGTGCAATATGGCGACAAACGCATCTTTGTGCAGGGTGGGCGGGCGGCCTATGTGGCCGTGGTGCTGACGGGCATTGAGCCACCGGGATTCCGCGCCGCCTTGCGCCAGTTGGTGGATGAGCTGAATGTGCAGTATGAACGGCCGTTACGCGCCTACCAGGGCGACCCGGCTACCTTACCGGAACTCAAACCGCTGGTGGAGCAGTTTGCGGCCGAGGTGCTGGCGCCCTCCACCAAACCACGCGGCATGAGCCGCAGCCAGGGCTGGTTTTTGATTGGTGGGACGATAGGGTTGTTGATTTTCACGGCCGTAGCCTGCTTCTATCTGCAATTCACCATCGCCCTCTACCCCATCGCCTTCCCCAGCCCCACGCCCACCATTACCCCCTCCATCACCCCTTCGCTCACGCCGACCACAACCTACACGCCCACCCCCACCTACACCACAACCCCCACGTTCACCCCTACGCCCACACACACGGTCACACCCAGCCATACGCCCACGCCCAGCCAAACACCCACACCCACCTTGTCGCCCACGCCCACCTACACCCCGTCACCTACTTTCACGCCATCAGCCACGCCCACGCCGACCTATACGCCCACGCCGCCCGCTGCTGCCCCCTTTGCCAACGTCTGGGTGCGTCGTGAACCTACGCTGGACTCTGAACCTTTTGTGGCGGTGGAATTTGATACGCCTCTCATCCTTATTTCTGTGCTTGGCCCCTGGGCCGAGGTAGAATGGGCATCTGATCTGCCCTGGTTGCCCGGCGTGCAGAGAGGATGGGTACCCTTTGCCTGGATACAACTGCGAACCGATGTTTTGCCCATTACGGCGACGCCCACACCCACGCCAGAACCCTGAGACGCTAAGACCCTACCTGGAGACCTTTGTTTGATGAAGAGAAGTGTGCAAAAGAAAGTATGCCTGCTCGGTGATTTTGCCGTTGGTAAAACCAGCCTGGTGCGCCAGTTTGTGGAAGGGCGATTTGATGACCGCTATCTCAGCACCATTGGCGTGAAGGTGTCACGCAAAACGGTTGAACTGGATGAATTGCTGCTGAATTTAATGATCTGGGACCTGGTGGGCGGGAATGAGTATTTGCACACGGAGCGCAGTTATATCATGGGTACGGCCGGGGCGCTGATTGTGTGTGACCTGACGCGGGAAAATACGTTGGATGCGTATGCTCGCTATACCCAACAGGTACGCGCTGTGAACGCAGATGCCGTTATTCTCTACCTGGCAAATAAACTGGATTTAACGGCCGAACGACGGATTACGACGGCACAGCTCGAGCAGCTTTGTGCCTCGCTGGGTGGCAGCCTCTTCTTCACCAGTGCCAAAACGGGGGAGGGAGTGAACGAGGCTTTTACCCATCTGGCCCGGCAAATTGAGGGAGAATGAACGAGATGAGCGTACCCCCCTTTGACGCCCAGAAGATTTTATTGGCGGCACAGGTCACAACGGTGCTGAATCATATTCACCGGGTAGCGTATGCCTTGTTGGCGGCCGACTTAACGGTGCTCCATGCCTCGCCTAATTTTTCGGTGGTGGTGAATGAGCCGGTTACGGCCGTTGTGGGGCAGCGCATTGAAGATTTGTTGTGGGAGTTTCAGGGCGCGGAAACCGGGTTACGGGCCGTGTTGGATGGGTCATTGCCCTTTTTTGCTTTTGGCCGGGTGCATCGGCAGCGGCCGGACGGGCTGATTACCTATCTAGATTTGACGGTGACGCCGGTTCATTCAGCCGAATTAGGGGATTCATTGCTGCTCATTGCCGAAGATGTAACCGAACAGGCGCAAATGGAACAGCGGCTGACCCAGAGCCGCAACGAACTCATGCTGGCAAAGGAGCAGCTTTCCACCGCCAATGCGGAACTTGAACGGCTGAACCGGCTCAAGTCGCTGTTTTTGTCTATTGCAGCGCATGATTTACGGACGCCGCTGAGTACCATTCGTTTGTATGGCGAATTGTTGAGTTATTTGTCCGCTACGGCCGATCCCATAAAGATGGCGGAATACGGCCGTGTCATTCAACAACAGATTCTGCGCATGGAGGCGCTCATTGACGATTTTCTGGATTTAGACGCCATTGAGCAGGCCAGTTTGAAGCTAAAGCTAGAAACGGTGGAGTTCAGCCAGCAGGTCAGCCAGGCGGTGGCGTTGATGGGACATCTGGCCCAAAAACGAAAACAAACAGTGGCGCTGGAATTATTTCCCGCGTCCATTTCGGCGCCATTGGATACACGCCGCTTCCAGCAGATCATGGCAAATTTATTGACCAATGCGGTTAAGTACACACCGGAAGGAGGGAGGATTGTGGTCAGCACGGCCGTGCAAGATGATACGGCCGTCTTGCAAGTCCGCGACAACGGGCCGGGCATGGCGGCCGCGGAACAGGCGTTGGCCTTTGACCTGTACTTCCGGGCAGCGTTGGCCAATGAGATGGACGGGCAGGGGCGGGGATTGGGCCTGTACATTGTCAAGATGCTGGTCGAGGCCCATCACGGCCGTGTGGAACTCAGCAGCGCGCCAGGAGAGGGGTGTACGGTACATGTTTATTTTCCATTGGTGGTGGAAACAGAACGTCATGCCTGACATTCTTCTGGTCACACATTACGCATCACGTTTTTACGGCCGTGACCAACATAAATGGCAAATGCACAACCTGGGGGGGGATGGTTAATTGTTCGATGTGATGGAGGACGGCCGTTTCCTCTTCCGTCAGGGGTAAGGTTCGCAGGAAGCCAAAGCGCAAGGGGGAAGGGGGAGCCAGTTCATCCAGCAGCCTGGTCTGTATCTGAAATCCTTGTTGCGCCAGCAGTCCGGGCAGCCTCCGGCCAATCAATGGTTCTGCGCCAACCCGTTGCAGCGCAGATAGCCACAAGTCGCGGCTGGCAATTTCTGGTGGGTATTCGATCATCCCGCCGTAGTCCGGTTCCAACGCCACCAGTATGCCACCGGGTTGCAGGATGCGGTGGATTTCGGTGGCCACGGCCGCGACCATATCCCCCACCCACAGCAGCACACATTGGCAAAAAACCAGGTCAAACGACTCATGGGCAAAAGGTAACTGGCAGGCGTTTGCGCATACACCAGGGGCAGCCACACTTGGGGTTACGGCCGTAACTTCCAGGTCCAGCGCCACCACCATCCCCCCACCGCGCCGCACCAACTCCCCCGTCACCGCGCCATAACCCGCTCCCAAATCCAAAATCCGCCGCCGGTGAGCAATGCCCGCTCCCCGCAGCAGTCGCGCCCGCGCTGGGGCCAACCATTCGGCTTGCTGTTTCAGTAATTGAGTAGTGGGCAAAGATGGTGAATTCATTTGCCGGAGTGGTGGACCCATTGCAGGAGGTCTTGCAGGGCGGCAAAGCTGAGGCGTTCCATCTTTTCCAGGCGGCGTGGTTCTTGCAGGCTTTGGTACAGGGCGGTGAATTCCTGCTCATCGCCACCCATGGCGTGGTCGGTGAGCATAACCAGGGCGGCCGGGCGAGGGGCGATGTTTTTCACATACCGGCTGAGTAAATAGGTGTAAGGGTTGTTGTTGTGGAAGATGTGGGCGGGGGTAAAGCTGGCTTGCGCCCGGCCAATAGCTATGACGCCTTTGATCTGGGGTACGTGGCTGGCCCACAATAAGGCCAGCCCCGCCGCCAACGGCTGCCCGATGATCAAAGGCTGGCTGGGCAACATCTGGATCAGCATTTTCAGGTCGTTTGTCAGGTCTTCTGGTTTGAGGCGGCCCTGGCTGCTGGCGTGCAGCAGGTAACGCAGTGGGTCAAGGCCAAAGAGTTCGTAGCCGGCCTGGGCCAGCCGGGTGCAGACCACATCATCTGTTTTGCCAAAGTTGCCGTAGGTAGCCAGATAGAGAATGGTAGGCGGGGTCACTTCGCCGCTGACGGCCGGGTATTGGTAGCTTTCCATCATGGAGCCGGGGCCGAGGGGCCAGAGGTTGACACGGCCGTAAGCTGAGTTCGGCGTCCCTAAAAAACCCACATTGATCTGGCCAAACCGCTCTTTAGCCCATTCGCGGATGGCATGGAGGTCATGGTCAAAGCTCTCATCCCCCATGGCCCCTTCACTTTCGCCTGTGCCACGCAAGTCAAAGACCAGGTGCGCCATTTTACGCTGCACGCCGTAATACTGCACTTCCTGGCGGGCACAGGTGATGACGCTGGTTTTGGTGAGGGGAAATTTAGGCACCCACACCCGCAACGATTGAAGTTCTTCGTCGGGGATGTTGGACGGCCGTACCAGGATACAATCCAGGTACAAATCATCATCCGTCAAGACGCCAAAGGTTTCTTCAATGTATGGTTGAGTAGTCATGGTGGTATTGAGATATTTGGTAGTCAGACCGGTTCAACCTTCAAGATTGACCCATGCTCTTTACTTTACTCTTCACTTTCTGGTGTTTCTTCTGCCTGAAATTCCGTTTCCAGGTCTCTATCATACTGATAGTTGGGGATTTCGTCAGTGACCCTATTGTACGCCTCGATGATGGTTTGGGTAGGGTTAAAATAACCACTCAGCATCTCCTGGAGGGTGACGGAAATGGTCAGGTTTTCATAGAGGGTGGTGAGCAGGCTGCCCTGCCCCTGGCGAATACCCCAGCGCGGCGCGGCGGCCACGCCATCGCGCAGTTGGGCAATAAGTTCCTCACCGTACAGGTCGGCCAGAGAGGGGGCGCCGGTGTGGCCCCAGGTGTCAATGAATTGGGTAGGGTTTACGGCCGTGCCCCACCGCAGCGGCACTTTGCGTTCACTGTTAACGCCCAGCCAGGTGTCGTACCCTTCATTGAACCAGAAGTTGGCAAAGGCGACGGCCGTGCCCACATCCGCCGCGCTGGTAATGCCCAGGTTGGTGATATTGCTGAACCCGGCCGAGCCGCCATTTTCACCTTCAATTTCGGTCAGGATGGCGCTGTTTTCGGCCAGGAATTGGGGGTCGCCAGCACATTCGGGGCAGGTGGGGGGGAGAGAGTCGTCCAGCCCGGCCAGCAGGGGCAGCATCTCCGGCCCGGCCATGATCAGCCCGGTGCGGCCGGCCAGGTAAGCATTGCGGGTGCTGGTGTCGGTTTGCACACCGATGGGGCTGAACTGGTTGACGATGCGGAAGTAAAAGTCCAGTGCTTCGCGGCAGGGTGGTTCGGGCAGCAGCACTTCCCCTTTTTCGTCAATGAGGGTGCAGCCATTGGCTAAGGCGATTTGCTCAAAGGCCTGATGGGTGGTGATGAGGTTGGATTCGGTGGGGATGACAAAACCGGCGCGTAAATTTTCGCGGTCGGTGGTGGCTTCGGCGGCGGCATACATAGCGGCGAAGTTGTCGGGTACATCCAGGTTGGCCTCTTCAAACCAATCGGTGCGGTAGATGAGCAGTTGTTTGTAGCCGTTGCTGGGCAGGGCGGCGAGTTGGCCGTCTACTGTGAGCAGTTCCAGGGCGGCGGGGTCGAAGGTGTCACGGCCGATTTGGGTCACGGCCGTTTCCGCTGCCGCCACGTTCAATATCCCCCGTTCGGCCCAACCGGCGGTGTATTCGAGGGGGTGGATGATGATGTCGGGCAGGGTGCCGGAGAGTACGGCCGTGTGTACCAAATCCGGCAGCAATGGCGGCGACATAAACATCAATTCCACATCTACTTGAGCCAACTCCGAAAATTCATCCGCCATTTGTTGCAAGGCGGCCCGGTGTTCGGGGGAGGTTTCGTTCACCCAAACAGAAATGGACGCATTGGGCACGGCCGATGTTATGGTTTCTGCTTGGGTCAGGGCCGGCACGGGTGTCCCGTCAACCGGCAACACGACTTTTTCCGGCGTGGGCGTGGGCGTCCAGGCAGTGCGGGTGGCTTCAGCGGCCAGGCGGGGGGGGGTGCCCATCTGGCAGGCAGTGAGGAGGAGTAAGCAGTGAACAGTGAGCAGTAAGCAGTAAGCCGTGAGCGATAAGCCGTGCATCGTGAGGCGTGAGGCGTGAGGCGTGAGGCGTAATCGGTAATCAGTGATGCGTAATCGGTAAATTGTTTTGATGTTTTGGCGCATGTTCTTTATTTGGTCACCTCTTCACCTCATCACCCGATCACCCGCTCATGGATGAGGCGCAGGCCGGTTAGCGTCAGCCAGGGGTCAATGTGGTGGATGACGGCCGTGTGTGGGGCAATCAACCCGATCAACCCGCCTGTGCCCAGGACGTGAATGGGCTGTTCCCGGTCAGGGTGTTCGGCACGCAGCCGGGCCACCATGCCTTCGATGAGGGAGACGTAACCCAGGATGAGGCCGGATTGCATGGCGTGAACGGTGTTGCGGCCGATGGCGGCGGGCGGCGCTTCCAGGGCCACATGGCTCAATTTGGCGGCGCGGCTGGCGAGCGCGTCGGCCGCCAGGCGCAGGCCGGGGGCAATGACGCCGCCCAGAAATTCAGCCCGCGCTGAAACCACATCCAGCTTGGTGGCCGTGCCCATGTCTATGACAATGCTGGGGCCGGGAAAGAGATAGTACGCAGCCACGCAGTTGACCAGCCGGTCGGTGCCCACGGCTTCCGGCGCATCCACTTTGATGGCCAACCCCAGGTCGAGCCGGGAGGTGACGATGAGCGGGCGGCAGGCCAGATAAAGGTCGCTCACTTCGGTGAGGGTTTGGGTGAGGGCAGGTACGACGGAGGTGATGATGACGCCGTGAATGGTGGCAACACCGGCATCGCGCAGCAGACCTTTGAGCAGCAGGCCGTATTCATCGGCCGTGCGGGTGGGGTTTGTTTGCAGCCGCCAATGCTGTTGCCAGACATCTTCGTGCCACACGCCCAGAGTGATGTTAGTATTGCCTATATCAATTGCCAGTAACATTTTTATTTACGCAAAGGGGCAAAGTGGCACAAGAGGAAGAAAAAAGTTGTGCCGTTTTGCCCTGGTAGGTTTTCGATTTGTGAAGTGTCCACAAAGGGGGGGATTTTAACCATGCCCGTGTGTGGTGGGCAAACTTGTGGCAAACTCTTCTGCAATTCTCAAGTGGCAACTGTTCAGTTTCTCTGGAATTTAACCGCAAAGAACGCGAAGGATGCAAAGTTTTTTCTTACATCTTTGCGCTCTCTGCGGTGAATAGATACGAACGACTTGTTTTTATTTGACGAAACGGCCGTCCGGGAATAGACTTGGCAGTTCGCGTATTTGACCCCGGTAACCTGTTAGACCGCTCTGGGTGTAGCCCCCTGGCGGCAAAAGGAGGAATCAGCATGATGGTGGGCATGGATTTTGGCACGACCAATTCGGGCATGGCGGTGTATGACGGCCGTACCGTTCACGTTCTGCCTCTGGACCCGGCCAATAACAACCCCAAAGTGATTCGCACGGCCGTGTATGCCACCAATGAACAAACGCTGCATGTGGGGCGGGCGGCCGTAGACACCTATTTCGCTCAAAACAGCGGCCGTTCCGTCAAGACCAAAAAAGTGTGGGTGGGTGAAATTGAAATTCGTGGCGCGGATATGTTCTACGTCACCGACGCCTACGTCTATGTGGATGTGCTCGCGCCCGGCCGCCTCTTCCTCTCCATCAAAACCGGCCTGCGTGACCCCGATTATGCGGGCAGCATTGTCGGCCAACACTTTTACTCTCTGGAAAACCTCATCGCCCTCTACCTGAACATCACCAAAACCCGCGCCGAAAAATTGTTGGGGCGGGAACTCAAGGAGGTGGTGCTCGGCCGTCCGGTACGATTTGCCAATGAACCGGAGAAGGACAAACTGGCGCAGGCGCGGCTGCTGCAAGCGGCCGTCAAAGCGGGTTATGAAACCGTCTACTTCCAATACGAACCCATTGCCGCCGCCTACAGCTACGCCGCCGAAAACGATAAGCCCCAAAACGTCCTGGTGTTTGACTTTGGCGGTGGTACGCTTGACCTGACGGTGATGCACCTGGATCAGAAAGGGCATCGGGTCTTATCCACGGGAGGTATCCCCGTAGCCGGTGATGTGTTTGACCAGAAGCTGGTGCGGGCCAAACTGCCGCCCCATTTTGGCGAAGGCAGCTACTTTGGCCCCCGCGACAAAAAATTGCAGGTGCCGCCCTGGATTTTTGACACCTTCGCCAACTGGCAAACGATCCTGGAACTGCAAACAGCGCAAAACCGGCGGATGTTGGAGGATATTGCCCAGACCGCGCAGCGTCGCCACCAAATCGAGTCGCTCATTAGTCTGGTCTCTAGCAATTACGGGCAGCAGATGTTTGACATTGTGGAGCGGGCCAAGCGGGAGCTATCAGACAAACGCGGTGCGCCCATTCATCTGGAAGGTCCCGGTTTTAAGGTGATTGAATTTGTAACGCGGGGGGAATTTGAGCGCATTATCCAGCAAGAAATCCTGGCCATTGACCGGCACATTGACGAGACGGTGGCCGCTTCCGGTTTGGAAACGGCGGCCATTGATGTGGTCATCCGTACCGGCGGCTCGTCGCAAATTCCGGTTTTTGACGAGATGCTGCGGCGCAAGTTTGGCGATGAGAAGGTGCGGGTGATTGATACGTTCAGCAGTGTCACTGCCGGGTTGGGGGTGATTGGGCATGGCATCACGCAAGGGGAAGTGGAGGCACGGCCGTACACCGCCGATGATGTCGCCCACATGCCCGAATCCGGCAGCAGCCGCCCGCAAATCAGCCCGGTCAATCTGGACTTGCTGCGCCGCCGCATCCAGATTCAAGAAGGGGTCATCGAAGACGTAACCGCTGCCGCCGACCGCGCCCTGGTCTTTTTGGGAGAAGGGCAAACGGTAACGGCCGTGCCCTTAGTAGGGGAGAGGGGGAGCAAAGGAGCAGGGGAGCAGGGGAGCGGAGGCGAAATATCTCCTCTGCCCCTTCTCTCCTCCGCCCCTCCGCCAGCTCACACCGCCCTTGCCGCCACCCTCGACGAACCCCTGCTCATCATCACCTCCCACTACCGCTTCCTGCTGCTGACGGCGCGGCAGCTACTCGAACGGCAAAGCGTGAACGTGCGCATGGGGGATGTATACATGCTGGGGCAGCGGGAATATCTGTGCAGCCTGAGCCGCTGGGACGAAGTGAAACGGCATGACAAACTGCTGCTTGTGACCTCGTTGGGGCTGGCACGGCCGTACCCCATGCGCGTCATGCAAGAAAACATCGAAGCGCCCGTCCCCCTGATGTTTGATAACCAACTGCTTGGTGTGCCCGTGCTGGCGGCCGGTGCGGAAATGGAAGATGAACTGACACTGATCACCGAAACGGGCCGGGCCACCCGCTACCCGGTCAAAACTCTGCGTGGCTCCGGCACGCAGGTCATCCGCGCCGACCGGGATAACCGGGTAGTGGGGGCGGCATTGGCCCAACCAGGGGATGAGCTACTGTTGGTAACGGCGGATGGGTACGGCCGTCGGCTGCTGCCGCGCTGGATTGAGATGCCGGAAAAGGAAAATAGCCCCGGTAAAGTGCAGGTCGCCCGCCGCAGTCCGGTGGTGGGGTTGGCGCATGTTCCGGTCACGGCCGTGACGAATCAACGCATTGTGGCAATAGATGAAGCGGTGACTCCTCTGGAAGATTCCACCAAAACCGCCCACCTGCTCAAAATGCACCACGAGGAACAGGTGGTGACTTTATTGGCAGAGTCAAAGAGAGGCGGGGTGGGGTACGGCCGTTAAACATCCCTCTCCCAAACAAACATGAACTTAATGTGCCCGGCTCACCTGCGGCTTTGCCACCGGGTGCAGTGGGAAGTTAGGCGGCGGTAGCCGCCCCCACTGCACCCGTGAGCCAGGCACATCAGGTCGGGCGGCGTAGCCATCCCACCTAACGATAAAGCTCAGTGGCTGGCCGATAGGCCAGTCCACTGCAGGGGATGTTAGCCGTGCACGCGCCGGTAGTGCATAGCAACCGCGCCGTTGCGGAGCGGCGTCGCCGAGACCAGCTCGAGCCGTCGCGTGCTGGGCAGCCCGCTCTCGTAAAGGGTTGGGCCGTGACCGGCGATCCTGGGATGGACGAGGAACTTGTACTCGTCGATCAGATCCAGCCGGTCCAGCTCGGTCGCGAGCTTGCCGCTACCAAGGAGCACACCGGCAGGGGTCGCATCCTTGAGTTGCTGCACGCTCGTGCGCAAGTCGCCGCCGATGTGGTGGCTGTTGGTCCACGGGAAGTCCGTTCGCGTCGACGACACCACGTACTTCGGCTTGGCCTCCAGCTTGACCGCCCACTCGCGCATCGCCGGCGGCGCCTCCTCGTCGCCGCGAGCGACCGCCGGCCAGTAGCCCTCCATCATCTCGTAGGTGACGCGGCCCCAAAGCATCGCCCCGCCATCGTCCATAAGGCGGGTGAAGAAAGCGTGTGTCTCGTCGTCGGCGATTCCCTCCTGGTGGTCGACGCAGCCGTCCAGGGTGACGTTGAGGATGAAGGTTAGAAGTCCCATGTGAGCTTACTCCGAGTTGGGCATTCCGCTGGATTGTCGCTTGCCGACGGGCACCTCGCAGCGACTAACGTGGTGGTTCAGGTGCCGGCCAGACACAACCCTGAGCTTGCCGAAGGGGGAG
>CAZOPF010000099.1:4645-20439 GCA_964581605.1 uncultured Ardenticatenaceae bacterium | reverse complement strand
CGAACTGATAATCCCTGTACCGCCTATGAACAATACTTTCATCTGGTTTCTCCTCTTGAACGTAAATTGTGGGTGAGATTGTATGTAAAGGGGGGGACGGCCGTCAATTTTGCCAGTGATGTTGCCTAGTTGGTTCTGGTACTTTTGTCCTGAACATGTTATCCTGTAAGGGAGGAACGTCAGTTTTGGTATCAGGAATGGTGCCTGTTTCCCCTGATTCCATCAAGGACAAAAGCACGTGACTGACCCAAATAGTTTTATTGGACAACAGATTGGCCAGTATGAGGTAATACAGCATCTGGCGCGGGGTGGGATGGCAGATGTATTTCTGTCGCTGGATACTGATTTGCGCCGCCAGGCGGTGCTGAAGATATTGCTGGCGAATTTTGCCCAGGATAGTGGTTTTGTGGAGCGATTCCGGCGCGAAGCACAGGCAATGGCTCAGTTGCACCACCCAAATGTGGTACAGGTGTATGCTATTGGCAATACGAATACGCGGCAGCCGTACATCGCCATGCAATATGTGGCCGAAGGCACCCTGGCCGAAAAACTGGCGGAGTTGGGCCGTCGGAAGGAGATTTTGACTACCCCTTATGCCCTGGCCCTGGCGCGGCAGGTGGCGGATGCGCTGGCGGCCGCTCATCGCAAAGGCATTGTGCATCGGGATTTGAAGCCGAGCAATATCTTGTTGGAGGCAAACGGCAAACCGCTGCTGACGGATTTGGGTATTGCGGTGGTGGAGAGCAATCCCCGGTTAACGCAAACAAATGTATTGCTTGGTACGCCGCATTATATGTCGCCGGAACAGGTGAAAGGGGAGTTGGTGGACGGCCGCAGCGACCTTTATTCGCTTGGCATTATTTTGTATGAACTGTTCGCCGGAGCACGGCCGTTTACGGCCGATGGGCAGTGGGGTGTCTTGCATAAACAGATTTATGAAGAAGCGCGCCCTTTGCGTTTCATCCGGCCCGATTTGCCGCCGGAAGTCATCGCCGTCATTGAAAAATGTATGCAAAAAGCACCGGAGAATCGCTACCAAACGGCCGAAGAATTGGTAGCCGCTCTGGATCAGTTGCTGCAACTGGCGGGAGCACCAGGGCAAATGGCTGTTTCCGGGGCATGGCTCTGGCAGCCGCCGGAAACCGGCAAACTGATAACAGGTGGCAGCAAAATTGTGCCGCCGCCGCCGTCAACGGTGGTAACAGAACCAGCAACGGCTACATTGGCGCAGTCACGCCGCCGTTGGCCATATGCCCTGCTGCTGTTGCTGCTGCTGTTCGTTGGTGCAGTTGGCAGCTGGCAGCTGTGGCTGCGCCCCCAATCATCCCCTGCTACACCAGAGGCAACAGGGGTAACGGCCGTCACAGATGCTACAACAATCCCATTACCCATTGCCGAAAGCACGGCCGCACCCACGCCAACCAATACCATTGTGCCGGCATCGCCCACCGCCACAGCCGCCCCAACCAATACGGCCGTTACTGGCGAAATTGCCCTGGTACGGCCGGATGAGGAAACATTTGCCCTCACCGATGAAGTGCAGTTTACCTGGCGCTGGCCAGAAACGTTAGCGGCCGATCAATTTTTCACTCTCTATTTTGTGGCCGATGGTGAAGAAATGCGGGCGATGTCCGCGGAAAAGCCGGTTTCTGGTTCATTGTTCCGCCTGCAATTCATCCTGGGCGATATTTTACAGACACCTGGCTTATATCGCTGGTTTATCCGGTTGGAATCAGATGATGTGGAGGCCCCCCTGCTGGAAAGCGATCTCCGGGAGATACGGGTTGCCGCGCAAGAGGACGTGGAGGACACAGGAACCGTTACAGCTACGCCAGCGCAATCACTCACGCCCACCTCAACGGCCGTACGAGCCACTGTGACACGACCAATTGCCACCGCGACGCGCCCGGCCAATACGCCTGTGCCACCGACGGCAACAACCGCCCCGCCGACACCTATCCCGCCAACGGCCGTGCCGCCAACGGCCGTGCCACCAACGGCCGTGCCGCCAACGGCCCCCCCGCCTACTCCGCCACCACCTACTGCGCCACCAACGCCAACGCCAACCAATACGCCACCGCCGCCATAACTTGAAACAATGAAAAGTGTAGCCCGATTTTCTCAATCGGGCGGCGATTTGAAAAATTGCCCTACAAGGAGGATGTGATGAAAAATCTGTCAGGTATCTCAGGCTTCGGAGGGCCAGTGTGTTTACTGGCTTTCTTGTTGGTCGCCGTCTTGTTGGCGGGTAATCAGGCGTCGCAGCCCGTCGTCGCTGAAACAGATGCCGTGCAATCCGTCTATGAAAATGGCCCCTTTGTGAACAGCCCGCTCAGTGGAGCAGGTGGGGCAGATGAGAGCATTTTGCAGTCGGTTTTATTCGGTATGAGCACCTACGGCTATGGACATCAGGTTTCGGCCGGGTTTCGGGTGGCCGATGATTTTACCGTGACGGACGCAAATGGATGGGATGTGGAGTCCTTTACCTTCTATAGCTACCAGACAGGATCATCAACAACCTCAACGATTACGGCCGTAAATTTCCGTATCTGGGATGGTGTTCCAGATGCTCCAGGTAGTATGGTCATTTTTGGTGATACTGTTACCAACCGTCTGGCCGGTAGCTATTGGACAAGTGCCTATCGGGTAACGGAACCGAACTCAGGAGCAGCAACAGACCGTCCCATTATGGCTGTCGTTGCCAGCGTAGGGGGCATTATTCATCTGGCGCCGGGCACGTATTGGGTAGACTGGCAAATGGATGGCTCGCTGGCTTCTGGCCCTTGGGCCGTGCCCCTTACTGTTTGGGGGCAGCATACCACCGGCAATGCGCTGCAATACACGGGAGCGTGGGCGGCCGTGCTTGACGGCGGAACGGGAACACAACAAGGGTTCCCGTTTGCAGTCAACAGTGTGCCGCCACATGATCTTTTTACCAATGCGCGCCACATCAGCACCCTGCCTTACCTGAACCAGGTGACAACTACTTCTGGTTCAACCAGTGTGGACGATCCGATTTATCCCTGTGGTTCAGCAAATCAAGGCAATATATCGGTCTGGTATCGCTATACGCCCTCGGCCGATACTTCCCTTGTGGTTCATACGAATGGCAGCACGTATGTGGGTGGTGGTACTTACGACACCATGTTGGCCGTGTGGACGGGCACGGCCGGTAGTTTGACGAATGTGGCTTGTGATGATGATAGCGGGCTAGGCTGGAACAGTTATCTGGAGTTTAGCGCCAGAGCGGGCACAACTTATTATATTGAGGTAGCAACTTTTAATGCCGGGCCAGGCGGCGATCTCAAATTTTCGGTAATAGAAGCGGATGAATGGTTGTATCGGGGGCCGGAACGGCCGTCTCCCTCCATCAACGAACTGACGATTGATTCAACATCTCCCAATACTGTTTATGCAGCGACTACTGAAGGTGTCTATAAAAGCACCAATGGGGGCAGCAGTTGGACAGCCCAGTTAAATGGTCTGGGTACATTCGGTGGCCTGGAAGTGACTAATCTGGTTATATCTCCGGCCAGTGCCCAAACGGTTTATATCTCCACCTGGGGCGATGGGGTGTATAAAAGCACCGATGGCGGCAATAATTGGACGCTGCTCCGCTCATTGCCGGAAGCGATTTTTGGCACGGCCGCGACGTTGATAGATGGCGAGTGGGTGCATCAGGCAGGTGGCTCAACTTATACATTACGGCCGCGACCACAGTCAGAAGCGGCCATCATCGCAGACACATCTGATCAAGCAACCATCAACCCCAAACAAGATATGGATGTTACCGTTCCACTTATTGATACCAGCGATGATAGCCGTATACCGTTGGGAATTGATTGGGTACCGGCCCGTTATCTGGCCGTTCACCCCACCAATGGCAATCGTTTGATAGCGGCCGTAGCCGGTTGGGGATTTTATATAACCCAAAACGGTGGAGATTCATGGACAGCATTAGATATGCCCGGCGCTACTTTGGCCAGCGGCCGGGCCATTGCCTTTTCACCCTCCTCCCCCAACATTGCCTACGCTTCCAGAGGAGATTGGGGAGCTAATGGCGGTATTTTCCGCTCCACCAATGGCGGCCAGGATTGGACGATGGTAGGCGGAAACGCCACTGTTACCAACGTGGTAACGCACTTTGCCGTGCATCCAAATGATCCAAATACCGTGCTGGCTGCTACCTATGGACAGGGTGTAATGATCACAACCGATGGCGGCGAGGTCTGGAATACTGCCAACACCGGGTTGGGTGAAAATTATCTGCACAACATCGAATACTCACCCGTTGACCCCAACATCATCTTTGTTACCGGGGATTTCTACGTGTGGAAAAGTGTAGATGGTGGCGCTATCTGGGCGAGAGCTGATAGCGCATTTCCTGGTTTTAACACCTGGGGGTTAGCTGTGCATCCATCAGATTCGGCCGTTGCTTATGTTGGTTCGCAGCAGACCTACTGGCGGTATGATTTCCCCGTTAATTACCCGGAGGGCAATTTTTATTTCGGCGGCGGTGTGTATAAATCCGCCGATACGGGGACAACCTTTGTTAGACAGACAAGTGGTATGCAGAAGACGTATGTATTGGATATGGAAGCTGATCCTCTGAATCCCATGATGGTATATGCCGGTACGTGGGGGTCTGGCATCTTCCGCAGCATGGATGGGGGGAAAACGTGGGCCCAGGCTAATAAAGGGCTGTTTTTACCCTTTGTCTATGCCCTGGAGGCGACGACTGGCCCTGGCCTGGGGGGGGTGGTACTGTATGCCGGTACGTTTTATAGTAACTGGGCGGTATTTGAAAGCTATGATCAAGGCGTGTCCTGGCAGCCAACCTCAGTAACAAATTTACCTCCGTCTGCCTGGTCAATCTTTGACATTGAGTCGCGTACAGGGAGTTATGATAGTCTGGCACTTGCTACGGCCGATGGCATTTATGTTAGTAATGATGCTGGCGCCAACTGGTATCGTGCATTGGTGGATGGGGCGAATACCGAAAAAATCATCCTGGACATTGAACGGGTACCTGGTGTGACGGATCGGTTGGTGGCTGCAACTTATGGTGATGGGGTGTATTACAGCAGTAACACAGGCTATAGTTGGGCTACGGCTATAGGCGAACCTTCAACATTGGTGTACGATCTGAGTCATGCGCCAGATGCTGCACAGGGGACACATGTGTATGCGGCCAATGCGGGTGTGTCGGCGTATACGGGCGGCACGGTTGTTGCTGGCCTTTCGCGGAGTATAGATGGCGGTGTGACCTGGGAGGCAGTGGATAATGAGGCCCTGGTGGGACTATCTTTCCGCTCCATTGACCACGCGTTGGCTGACACAGGCGATATTTTTGCGGGTAGTGTGGGGCAGGGCATGTGGGTTTCGCCGGATTATTCTGGCAAATGGTTCCATATGACACAAGGATTCACCCCTTCGCGGGTCCGTTCGGTGGATGCAAATTTTAGTGCGCCAGATAAACTGTTTGTAGGGACGGATGGACAGGGGGCGTGGTGGTTCCATATGGTGCAGTCACCTACGCTATATACGATTAATTTGCCAGCGGTGCTAAAACCGTAAATGTGCCGGGCAACAGGAGACGGCCGTTTCTAAAACGACCGTCTCCTGTTTTATTTACCTCAGGCGTACTCTTCAAACTTACCCGTAATCATATATCCCACCCATTCACAAATGTTCCCCACCCGGTCGGCCGAACGCTCCAGATTGTGGTTGGCCCAACCCAGGCGGTTGATGTCCTCATAAGAAGTCAGGTTTTGCATAAATGCTTCTGTCATCTTCTTCAAGGCGATATTGAACAGGTCATCCACCACGTCATCCTCGGCCGGTATGGACTTTGCCAATGCCTCATCGCGGTTGATGAAGGCGTCTAGTGATCGGTGCAGCATGGAATGGGTTTTCTCCGCCATCGCCGGAAATTCGTCCATCAAGTTGGCCGGTATGGGGTCGCTGTTCATCATCAGGCTGATACGGCCGATCCCCTTGGCATAATCATGGATGCGCTCCAACTCATTGGCAATATTCATCACAGCCGCAATCAGGCGTAAATCTCTGGCCGTGGGCTGTTGCGTGGCAATGAGCGTCAATGCCTCCATATTCAGCGCCAGTTGCCGTTGGTTGACCCAGTGGTCAGCCTCAATGATTTGTTGGGAACGTTTCAGGTCGCGGGTGCGCAGGGCGGCTACGGCCGTGACCAAATTCTCTCCCACCTCACTACCCATCCGCAAAATCTCATCCTGCAAATGTCGCAAATCTCGGTCAAAATGTTCTCGTACTATCATGATCATCCCCATGGTACGGGCGAGGCAGTTGGAGGTAAGTTACGCTTGCTAGATGAAACCTTTCCCAACTGCCTCGCCCCTACTTCGCGTTCTTCGCGGATCGTTTTACCCAAACCGCCCCGTAATATATTGCTCCGTTATCTCATTACGCGGATTCGTAAACAGTTCATTCGTCTCGTTATACTCCACCAGATACCCCGCCCGGTCTTCATCCATATTAAAAAAGGCCGTGTAGTCCGAAGCCCGCGCCGCCTGCTGCATGTTGTGGGTCACAATAATGATGGTGTAATTTTTCTTGAGTTCTTGAATCAACTCTTCAATCTTGAGCGTTGCCACCGGGTCCAGCGCCGACGTGGGTTCATCCATCAAGATAATCTCCGGCTTCACCGCAATGGTACGGGCAATACACAACCGCTGCTGCTGCCCGCCGGAGAGGGAATAACCACTCTGATCCAGCTTATCCTTCACCTCATCCCACAAAGCTGCCTGGCGCAGCGCACTCTCTACCAATCCATCCATATCCCCTTTATAGCCGTTAATTTTGGCCCCCCAGGCCACATTTTCATAAATGCTTTTGGGGAAAGGATTGGGCTTCTGGAACACCATGCCGATGTGACGGCGCACCTCCACCGGGTCTACACTGGTATCGTAGATGTTGTTGCCGTGATACAGCACTTCGCCCTCTACGCGGGCACTGGCAACCAGATCATTCATACGGTTGAAGGAGCGCAGCACCGTGCTTTTGCCACAGCCGGACGGGCCAATGAGTGCTGTAATCTGGTGTGTGGGAAATTGCAAATTAATATTTTTCACGGCGCAAAAACTGCCGTAGTAGACATGCATACCATTGGCTTTAATGGCAATATGCCCATTGGATTGAGAACTGTTTGTCATAGTGACCTTCTTCGTAGGGTGATTTTGCAAAATCGCCCTACACTCTTACAGAATAGCGATTCCGCAAATAAATAGCTGTGGCGTTTAACGCCAGCAATAGGGCTAACAAGACCAAAATGGCGGCGGCGGCAATGTTGCGGAATTCGGCCTGGGGCCGGGATGTCCATTGATAAATTTGAATAGGCAGGGTTGTGAATTTTGAGAACGGCCCTTCCGGGTCCAGGGCGATAAACGTAGACGCGCCCACCACCACCAGCGGCGCTGTCTCACCAATAGCGCGAGAGATAGCCAGGATGGTGCCAGTTAGAATGCCCGGCAGAGCAGCGGGAAGTACATGATGCCATGTCGTTTGCCATTTGGTGGCGCCCAGGGCCAGCCCGGCCTGCCGCAGCGAATTGGGTACCGCCCGCAGCGCCTCTTGGGCGTTGATGATGAGCAGGGGCAGGATGAGCAGCCCCAGGGTGAGACCGGCGGAGAGGATGGTACGGCCGTTAGCCGTTGCCCCACTCTCTACCACCCCAAACGCGGCCCCACTGGTAATCACTTCCAGCGCCCGCACAAAAATCGCCAGCCCCAACATCCCATAGATAATCGAGGGGACGCCGGCCAGGTTATTGATATTCGTTTGTAAAATGCGGTTCAGGCGGTTGTCGGCCGCATACTCTTCCAGGTAAATGGCTGCGCTCACCCCCACCGGGAATGAAAACAAGATGGTCACCGCGATGACCCACAATGACCCTAAAATGGCTTGCCGTACCCCTGACAGTTCCGGCGTACTGGATTGCCGGTTGGTAATAAAATCGGCCGTTAACCAGGAGCGAAATACCAGGTCGCCATTGGGGTATACCTCGGCCGCGTATTCTTGAATGGTGCCGCGCTGAAAGATGCTTTCATACAGCGAATAAATCTCTACCACATCTGGCTTTACCACTTCGGCCAGCACCAGATCATACACATCTTCCTGGGTGCGTACTGGTGCGGTGCAGCCAGGCGGCCGTGTCTCTGCCGGAGCAGCGCATACTTCATTCCACAACTCTGGCACTTCAAAGAGCAGCGCATCTTCAAAAAAACGCTGTTCTCGTTCCAGGGCACGGCCGCGCCCCACGGAGATGTTCTTCGCCAACAGTTGCGCCAAATCCTCTTTGGGTAAATTGGCTAATTCCGTGTCATAAATCATGTCGGTGAAAAAATCCAACGTGCCGCTATCAGCGCCAGGGATGTAGCGGTGGATCGGTTCGGCCGGCCAATCCGGGTTCACGTCTGCCCAGGTTTCGGCGGTGGCAAAAATTTGCCCCAATTCGGCCAGCGAAACGTCGTTCAAAAAGTTATTTTGCGGATTCACCACCACCGCCAGCGCATCCGTGCCCACACGGTATTCTTGCGGGAAACGGCCGTTTTCCCGGCACGTTTCAAATTCACCAGATTCGATGGGGCGGCTGGCGGCGGCAATATCCACCTCGCCCGCACAAAAAGCGGCAATCCCGGCGGTGGTGCCCAGGCTTTCATTGGTGAATGTGCCCTCATACCCGGCGGCTGTATATTCGGCCAACATATGTTCGGTGAGCGGAAAGACGGTGGAACTGCCCGCAATGCTAAAACGGCCGTCAATGCCCGATGGATTGAGCGCCGCCCATTGGCCCGGCTGTAAACCCACATCAGGATTCGCCTTGATCCAGTTTTGCTGCGAATAATTCAGGTCTTCCTGGCTGGTGGGCAAATATCCCACCTGCTCAATTTCTTCGTTAACATGTGTTAACAAGTAGTTGATAAAGCCATTAGCGGCCAGATTTTCCGCCAAGATGTCGGCGGTGGTGTAGAGGAAGAGGGGGCGGTCGAGGGCGTAGGCGCCAGACGCGGCCGTTTCCTCATTGGGCAGCAGCCCTTCCACAGCCAGCAACTTCACCTGGTCGCTGTTTTGCTGGTAATAGGCATTGCCGAAAAAACCAATCCCATTGGGATCAGCGGCAATACCGGCTGCCAGTTCGTTGTCATCTTCGCTGGAAAAGGTGTCGGCGGCCGTCAGCATCTGGTTTTGCACCACTTCCAGCGCCAGCCGGTCAGGGTCAATTGTGCTCACGATGATCACATAGCCAAAGGTATCGTTGACAATCGTCACCATCAACGCCACCAGGCAGATAATGGCAAACGCCAGGGCCGCCATGAAGCCCACGCGCCACCACAAGCCACGCCGGTTACGGCCGTTTATTTGCCGTTTCAGCGCCTCCCCCTGGGGATAAGGCGACTCCTCTTCCTGAAAAAAATGTTGTGGTTGGTTATCTAATTTGTTCATATAAACCCGGAGAAGTTCAACTTTTCTGCAAAAGTTGAACTTCTTTACTCATACACTTCCCGGTATTTATTCACAAAATAACGGGCCACAATGTTCAAGCACAACGTCATCACAAACAGCAACAGCCCAATGGCAAACAAACTATTGTAATCAATCGAGTTGTAGCTCAGGTCGCCGCTGCTGATGCGCACAATATGGCCGGTCATCGTTTCGGCCGAAAGGAACGGATTGAGGATAAAACTAAAGAGGCCATCCTTCCCTAAGGTAAAGTTTTTGGGGCCTGAACCAGCGGCAATTGCGACCACCATTGTCTCGCCAATGGCCCGGGAGATAGAAACCACTACAGCGGCCATAATGCCAGATAGAGCAGCGGGCATTACGATCCGCAGCGATGTTTCCAATTTAGTAGCCCCCAACCCATAAGACGCCTCACGTAGGGAGCGCGGGACGGCGTGCAGAGCATCTTCGCTCATCGAACTCACCAGGGGCACAATCAAAATGCCCACCACGATACCGGCGGACATGACGTTGAAAATCTGCACCACATTGTCACCCAAAAAGGAACGCAGCAAGGGGGTAACGTAATACAAGGCAAAAAAGCCAAAAACGACGGTGGGAATACCGGCCAGGATTTCCAGAATGGGTTTCAAGGTGCTACGCACCCGTTCCGAGGCATATTCACTCAGATACACGGCCGTAGCCAACCCCACCGGCAGCGCCACAAACATGGCAATAATACTGGTCGCCAACGTGCCATACAGCAGGGGCCAGATGCCAAACTCGCCCAATTGCGGCGTCCAACGCGTGGTGGTAAAGGTTTCCCATACCGTGACCGAACTGGCCCTCTCAATGTTTTGACCGGCAGGATGAGCGGCAACGGCCGTCTCTTGAGCGCCACGCTGCACGGTAATAATGCTGCCATTGACGGCCACCACGACCATTACCTCTTCCCCCAGACGAATAATGTTCTCGGCGGCCAATGTGGCCCCGGCCGTACCTACTTCCAGCAAGGTCGTGGTTTCGTCCACCTCGGCCACAATCCGCTTGTTCGTATTTTCCCACTGCTGGCTGCGGAAAAGCGTGAGTGATTCCGTTACCAGAATATATATAATGCCCGCCGTCGTTAAAATAGAAAGCGCCCCGCAAAGAAACAAAAACCCCTGAATCAACATCTCGCCAACGCGCGGTTTTTTCGCCAGCGTAGCGGCCGTAATCTCTGTTTTGGCTAATGGCGTTGCCTGTGTATGAATTGCCATCCCTTTTTCCTCTATCTTCTCGTCACCAACCCATAACCCCTTGTCCGTCATGTGCGTTCCTGCGGTTGCTGATTGATTAGTAGCAGTAATCGGCAACCGACATTTGCCGATTACCGATTACTGCTCACTGTCTACTGTTTACTGCTCACTGTCTACTGTTCACTTATTGTGCATTCAGCCAGTTAACCTTCGCCTGATTCAGCGCTTCATCACTGGCGGGGAAATACCCCACACCGATCACCTCTTCATTGACATAGGTGAGATAGAAGTTGATGAAGGCGGCCACCTGCGGTTTTTCAGCCATCACGGTAGCGTCGGAGTAGATGAACAACGGCCGTCCCAATGGATAAGTGCCATCATCCAGACTGGCCGCCCCGGCCACCACGCCATCAATCGGCAGCAGTTTCAGCTTGTCTGCATTCTCTTCATAGTAGGCATAGCCAAAGTAGCCAATGGCATTGACATCCCCTTCCACGCCTTGCACCAGTACATTGTCGTCTTCTGACAGTTGCAGATTGCTGGCCGCCAGGATTGGCTCTTCGTTCTCGTCAAAGACCGCTTCCACGAAGTAGTCAAACGTGCCGCTGTCTGTGCCAGGGCTGAAACGAATGATCGGTTCAGCCGGGAAACCGGCGCGCACATCCGCCCAGGTCTCGGCGGTGGAGAAAGCCAGCGCCAGCTCTTCCATCGTCAGACCATCCACAAACTCGTTGGCCGGGTTGACGACAACAGCCAACGCATCGGTGCCCACCCGGAACTCAATCGGGGTACGGCCGATGGCTTCACAGGAGGCGATCTCTTCTTCCTTGATCGGCCGGCTGGCATTGGAGATGTCGCTCTCGCCTGCCACACAGAAGCGCTCAAAACCCGCCCCCGTGC
Source organism: uncultured Ardenticatenaceae bacterium (assembly GCA_964581605.1). Classification (GTDB taxonomy): domain Bacteria; phylum Chloroflexota; class Anaerolineae; order Promineifilales; family Promineifilaceae; genus CAADGU01. The sequence continues at coordinate 8,824 of CAZOPF010000099.1, read as the reverse complement.
CCACCGAATCTACGGTGATGTTGCCGCCGTACCCTTCTTCCTTGAACCGTTCAGCCATCCGTTCCGTCAAGGGGAAGACAGTGGAGCTACCCGCCGTGATGATGTCCCCTTCGACGGCCAACGGGTCTACAGCAGGTAACGTAACGCCCGCCGTTGTCTCCGCGCTCGCCGAACCGCCGGTCACGCCGCTAATGAAGTTTTGCTTGGCCTCATTTAAGGCGTCTGGACTGGCGGGGAAATACCCCACACCGATCACCTCTTCATTGACATAGGTGAGATAGAAGTTGATGAAGGCGGCCACCTGCGGTTTTTCAGCCATCACGGTAGCGTCGGAGTAGATGAACAACGGCCGTCCCAATGGATAAGTGCCATCATCCAGACTGGCCGCCCCGGCCACCACGCCATCAATCGGCAGCAGTTTCAGCTTGTCTGCATTCTCTTCATAGTAGGCATAGCCAAAGTAGCCAATGGCATTGACATCCCCTTCCACGCCTTGCACCAGTACATTGTCGTCTTCTGACAGTTGCAGATTGCTGGCCGCCAGGATTGGCTCTTCGTTCTCGTCAAAGACCGCTTCCACGAAGTAGTCAAACGTGCCGCTGTCTGTGCCAGGGCTGAAACGAATGATCGGTTCAGCCGGGAAACCGGCGCGCACATCCGCCCAGGTCTCGGCGGTGGAGAAAGCCAGCGCCAGCTCTTCCATCGTCAGACCATCCACAAACTCGTTGGCCGGGTTGACGACAACAGCCAACGCATCGGTGCCCACCCGGAACTCAATCGGGGTACGGCCGATGGCTTCACAGGAGGCGATCTCTTCTTCCTTGATCGGCCGGCTGGCATTGGAGATGTCGCTCTCGCCTGCCACACAGAAGCGCTCAAAACCCGCCCCCGTGCCCACCGAATCTACGGTGATGTTGCCGCCGTACCCTTCTTCCTTGAACCGTTCGGCCATCCGTTCCGTCAAGGGGAAGACAGTGGAGCTACCGGCGGTGATGATGTCCCCTTCGACGGCCAACGGGTCTACCATCGGCAAAGCCAACACTTCCACCTGCTCAACGACCGTTTCCACAACGGTTTCCACGGTTGTTTCCGTCACGGTCTCTACTACCGTTTCCACCACCGTCTCTACTCGTGTTACTTCCAGCGTCACCGTTTCAGTGATCACTTCAGGCTCATCACTGCCAGTGCTGGAACAGGCCGCCAGGAAGGCGGCCGCCAAAGCCAATAAAACAAACAAAACTTTATTACGCATCTTTCTTCTCCTACGTGAATTTAGTTTGTGGCAAAGGATAGCTGGTCTTGGGGCAATGGCGAAGGCACAGACCCTAAGGGTTACTAAAAATCCTTAGGGCCTTATCAGCTCACATCATTGTATTGGTTGTTGGAGGTCGCCTCTTCCCATTGCTCCCAAACCAGGGCGCACTCTTTTGCCTTTTAAGATACTGCATAGGAGTGTACCCCCGGTCAGTTAAGATTTGGCGACTGATTGGTTAACGTCTGGCTATGGCTTTGTTAAAGTAGGTTATCAAATTGTTAACAACTTGTTAATAGCCACACGCTGTTAACTTTTTATTAAAGAAGATTGACTTCAGCCCTGGTAATTACCCGCATGATTCTCTATTACCCAATCGCTAACTTAGGGTGGGTTTACGATGGCGAACACGGCCGTGTTTGCCACCGCTGAATTTGGTAATTGGCGAACGGTAAACGGATAAACGGATGACGGCCGTTTGTGAACGGCTCTGGCGCATGTTAGAATACCTGCGCTATTCAGTCGGTAAGTGAACTGTGAGGTAGCAAAAAGATGCAAGCACGACTTCTTGACCTGTTTTGTGGTGTTAAAGAGGCGTTGTAAGAAATGACAGCAAAGACATTAGCAGAAGCATTCAACCTGTTAGACCCCCTCAGGTCAGTTACGCCGGAGCAGGTACCCCAACTCTTTGTGCAACGGCCGTACTCCCCCGTGGACAAGATCAAAGCCCATTTACAAATGACTGTCGCCCAGGCTAACCGCCCCCAAAAGTTATTGTTTGTCGGGCATCGCGGCGCCGGTAAATCATCCGAACTGGCCTACCTGAGTACGCTCCTAAAAGATGAATTTTGGAGCATCTTCACCCCGCTTTACGACGTATTTCAAAGCCCTTCGGTTAATCATACCGAGGTCATCTTTGCCATGTATCTGGCTATGCTGGAAAGCGCCACCCAACAGGAGTTTATCGCCAAAGGTGTGGTCAGTGAAGGCTGGGAAAAGTTGATGGAGCATATCTACCAGCCGCTACGGGACTTTTTATTTAGCCGAGACCCCATTCCCGCCGACAAGGAAGCCAGCATTACCATCAAGCTCAGTTTACTTGTGGCCGAACTGGAAACCAAAATCGGTACAGAAGCCTTCACCCGCAATCAGGTCAAAGAGAAGTTTGAAGGCCGAATTGTAGATATTCTGGATAATATCAAACAGTTAACCCACTTGCTGGAACAGAGAAGCGGCAAACGCCTGCTCTTTATTGTGGAAGATTTAGACAAGTTTGACCTGGACTCTACCCGCCGTCTCTTTCAAGAGCATGCCCGCACACTGACCGATCCCTACCCTTCGATCATTTACACCTTTCCGGTAGCCATGCGCTACCACAACAGCTACATGTCAATCCGGCACAGTTTCAACAACGCCTATTTACTGCCTAACGTCAGCCTGGTACACCGTAATGGCGAAACAGACCAGAAGGGGTACGAGACGATGGCCGCCATTTTAGACCGCCGTATGTCGCCTGATTTGTGGGCGGAAGGGGTTAAAGAGCAATTGATTGGCTGGTCGGGTGGGCACGCGCGCACGGCCGTGCAGCTGAGCCAACAAGCCATCTTGAACGCCGTAGTAGACAAAGCAGGCAAGGTCGAACTCCCACACCTGGGAGAAGCGTGTAAAGCCTTGCGCGCCGACTATATGTCCCTGCTTAAACGGGAGCAGCTCACCTTGCTGCGCACCCTGCATCAAGACCCAAATAAAGACCTGGATGACACCACGCCAGAAAAACAAGCCTTGTTAGAAAACGGCAGCCTGCTGGAATATGCCAATACACGCGGTTATTGGGCCGATGTGAACCCTCTGGTGCGTGAATTGCTGGTGGAAAAGCTAGAGGGTTAACCACCCCATCTATCATTCCCAACCTTCCCGTGAACTCTATCAACTTCTCCCAAGCTGATGACCCGCTGGTACAACTCTTAGCCGGTCGGGAATTTGAAAAGCTGGTGACGGTGGCGCAACTGTCACAGCGTGGCGCGTTTGTCATTGCCCGGTATAGCACTCCGGCCTCGCGCGCCGCCCTGGTAGAGGCACTGCGGCGGCGGACAGCGCCCTTGCCTGTTTACGAACACACGCTGACTACCCGGCAACCTGATGTCAAAGCCTACCTGGAACCGCTGACCCCCACCCAAAAACAGCAGCGCGCCGTCGTCTGCCTCTATGACATTGAATCGGCCGGCCCCCAGGCCATCCGCCTGTTGGATCAGCGCCGCGACCAAATGGCCGCCTATCCCCACACCCTCATTTTATGGATACAACCACAACTTTGGGGCAAACTGGCCCTGGAAGCGCCCAACATCTTCTCCGGGCACAGCGGCGTTTTTGATCTGCGACTGCCCGGCAGCCCCTCTACCCGCGCCACCGAAACCACCCCCACCTGGAGCTACAGTTCGCTGGCCGAATGGCAACAACTGGTAGACCAATACGAAACGCTGCTGGCAGAATATGAAGCCAGCCCACACGATGATCCCCGCGCCCGTTTTGATTTGCATTACCGGCTGGCGCGGTTGTACCAGGATCGCTCCGATTTTGTTCTGGCCCGGCCCCATTACCACCAGGCCTATGCCTTATTAGACCTGGAAGCCGATCCCGCCGAACAGGCCGAAATGCTCTACCGCGTCGGCCAGATGTGTTACTACGATGGCGATCAGAGCAACGCTCTGGAAATGTTGGCGCAGGCGTTGGCGCTGTTCTGGCAGGTGGGGGACAGGTTGGGCGAAGCCAACGTGCTGCAGGCCATCGGCGACGTGCAGAATTTCCGTAAAGAAATGGACGCGGCCTTAGCCAGCTACGAGCAGGCGTTGGCGCTGTTCCGGCAGGTGGGGGACAGGTTGGGCGAAGCCAACGTGCTGCAGGCCATCGGCGACGTGCAGAATTTCCGT
>CAZOPF010000099.1:0-4545 GCA_964581605.1 uncultured Ardenticatenaceae bacterium | reverse complement strand
GCGTTGGCGCTGTTCCGGCAGGTGGGGGACAGGTTGGGCGAAGCCAACGTGCTGCTCTCATTTGGGGATTTGGAAAGAGGGCGGCAAGAAATGGCTTTGTCCTGGGAGTATTACCGGCAGGCATTGAGCCTTTATGCTGCTATCGGTGATGGCTATAGCGTGGCGCGTGTGTTGTACCGGCAAGGTGATTGGTTAGTAGAAAACGATGAAGCAGAGAAAGCGTTACCGCTGTATGATCAAGCCATTGAAATCTGGCAGGCCATTGGCATGGGGATGTTAGTCGAACAGATTTTGCTGCCCCGCCGTCAGGCGGCTGCATCTGCGCCCACATAGCCATGCCGCCGGATGCAATCCGGCGCCTGAGATACACAAACGCATGGAAAGTGCGTTGTCAAACAGCCTGTCTGTCACCGTGCAATTTCTTCAGTGTGCTAAGGCGCACTTTTCATAGCAGGTGGGAATTGTATTCGCAGGCATTCACAGGCAACCGGCGGCAATTGATTTGCCATCAACAAAAATTCCGCCCCCCTGAGTGAATATGAAATGTTTACCGAGAGATGGGCAGGGTGAAATAAAAGGTGCTGCCCTTGCCTTCCTGGCTGGCGACGCCAATACGGCCGTGATGTGCCTGCACAATATGGCGTGAAATGGCCAGCCCCAGGCCAGTGCCGCCGCCATTGCGGGTACGCGCCCGGTCTGATTTATAAAAACGTTCAAAAATACGGGATAAATCTTCCTCAGCCACCCCGACACCGGTATCTATTACAGAAATCCGAAGCTCGTTTTCATGCTCTGGCGATAGGCTGGCCTGCACTGTTACCCGGCCGCCATCAGGTGTAAATTTCACGGCATTGTGCAGCAAATTGGTAACCACCCGCTGCACTCGCTCTTCGTCGGCCAGTACCGTTGGCAGATTGGCCGGCACATCCAGAACCATCTCAATCCCTTTGCGTTGTGCCTGCGGCCGCAATCTGTCCATGGGGCCAAGCAGGAGATTGGATACGGCCGTCGCCTGAAACCGAAACGGCACCTGCCCGGATTCAATCCGCGACAATTCGAGCAGTTCCTCCACCATTTGCGTCAGCACATCTACTTCATTTTCCGCACGGTGCAAAAAGTGTTCGGCCGCCGGCGGGTCATCCAGTGCCCCATCCTGCAACGTTTCTATGACCGCTTTGAGTGATGCCAGAGGCGTCCGCAACTCATGGGAGATATTGCTAATAAAATCTCGGCGCACTGTTTGCAGCCGGTGAATCTGCGTCAGATCATGCAGAATCACCAGGAAACGGCGGGTACCTTCTTCCTCAAATGGGATAACGGCCGTTTGCAGAAATACGCCCCGATTGATCTCCACCATTTCCACCTGTTCTTGCCGCGTCTGGCTGGCTTTTTGCCATAGCTCAATGAGATGATGATGGCGCACCACTTCGGCAAACGAACGGCCGATGGCCCGCTCAGACATTGGTTCGAGCAGGCGAGTGGCAGCCGGGTTGAGCAGGCGCACTGTGCCGTTCTCGCCAGTGATCAAGACGCCATCAGTCATACTGGTCAGGATGGTACTATACTGTTGATTTTCGGCCTGCAGGGTGTGAATTTGGTCGCGCAGGGCAGCCACCATTTCGCTAAACGCCTTTGTCATCTCGCCACCTTCATCACTGGTGTAGCCCAATACACGCGCTTCCAGATCACCCGCGGTGATACGCTGGGCCACTTCAGCGATGTGCCGGGTATATCTATTAGCATAAAGTTCTAGCTGCAGTGCTAAAACATAGGTGGTCACGGCCGTAACAATGGCGGCCTCTAACAAATACCGCCAGACACAACGGGCACTGCCCAGGCACGTGGGCTGGACCAACAAGAGGCCTAAAACAAGTAAAATCAAGGCAAAGAAAAGAAAAAATGGAATGGCTATCCGCCAACGAATTTTTGTAACCATAGATACTGCCCAATGATAGAGAGTGGGGGCAAAAGGTTCAAGTGATGGCACTTACCTGTGGCGCCACTTACCTGTGGCGCTGTTCGGCCAGGCTGTTTTATACGGATATAACGCTTGCATTCGGGCCATTTTGATCCTAAAGTCCGTTACACCCTGTTCTATGAGTCCTGGTATTATCTCAGAAATGAATTCGCATAGCCAGTATCCCACCACCATACCATCCATCCAAAAACTGGAGCAACTTCCCAGGCTGCGCTACGGCCGTACTCCCACGCCCCTTGAACCATTACCCCATCTTACCCGGCAGCTTGGTGGCCCACAGCTGTGGGTGAAACGGGATGATGGCTACGGCCCTGGGCTGGGCGGCAACAAAGGGCGCAAGCTGGAGTTTTTAATGGCAGAGGCGCTAAACCAGGGCAAACGGAAAATTGTTACGTTTGGCGGTTTACAATCCAATCATGCACGCATGACGGCCGCTGCCTGTGCCGCTTTAGGGCTAGAGGCGCACCTGTTCTTTTTTGCCCGACGGCCGTCTACATTACAAGGCAATCTCATTTTAGACAATCTCTTTGGGGCTAAATTGCACTTCATTCCCTTCGGCGGTGGGGGGGACGCCAGCCTGACACTGGAACAAACCAACCGGCTGGTCAAATTACTCTCGCTGATGGTGGTTGGGCGAGGTGCATATTTCATGTCCGTGGGGGGGCATTCAGTTACAGGTTGCCTGGGTTATGTGGTGGGGGCGCTGGAGCTGGCGGAGCAAGTGGCCACATTAGGGTTGGCGGCGGAGCAGGTGGTCGTGGTGGCGGCCGCCGGCACAGGTGGCACACTCGCCGGATTGATGGCCGGTTTGCGGTTGATTGGGTCGCCAATCCAATTGGTTGGCATTGATATTGGCAAATTGTGGAAGGCTTTTCCAGACAGCATCGCCCGGCTGGCCAGCGCGTTGTCTGCTACTTTGGGTGAAAACCACACCTTTCAACCAGCCACGGTGCCCCTCATACCAGAGGTTTATGCCGGGCCAGGGTATGGTGTGCTGGCGGCGGAAACGGCCGTTGCCATCCGCACCCTGGCCCAAACAGAAGGCATCTTGCTTGATCCCGTTTACACCGGAAAAGCATTTGCGGGTTTGCTTAATTTAGTTGCCAACGGCCGCTTCTCGCCCCATTGGCACGTCATTTTCTTACACACCGGCGGGTTGCCCGGCCTTTGGGCGTATGAAGATGCGCTGCTCAAGTAAGGTGATTCGCCGCCTCACCTTACTTGAGCGGGAACTACCCTACGGATTGCCGCCGTCGCTATTGTCATCTGGCCCTTTGGTGGGCCAGAAACCGCTGGTGAAGATGGGCAGCCAGGCGTTCCAGGCGATGGGGTCATCATGGGCGGCCGCCTGGGTTTTGAACCAGTCGCGCCAGGTGCGGGTTTGCCCTTTGCGGCGAACGCTGACGGGCACGCTGCCATTATGCACCAACCCGGTTTTGTCATTACCCAGTTCTTGGAGGGTGTAGACGGCCGTATCTGGGATATTGGTCAGCCAGTGTTCATAACTGGCATACAGTTCAGCCAGGCTGGGGGTATCGGTTGACCAGGGGGCCGGTTGCTGTACATGGCGTGTGTTTTCCAGGTAGTTGACAAAGCGGACGGTGGCCTGGTTTACGGCCGCGAGTGCATCGTCCAGGCTGGCGGGTGTGGCGCTGCCAGCAGGCACAAAGGCGGTGGGGCTGTGCCGGGCACGCATCCGTGTTTGCCAGCGTGTAGTGAGCGCAGGCGCGGCCGCATCATAGTTCAATTCTTCCAATGCCGTAGAATAAGCATACGGCCGAATCGCATCTACCGGGTGTTCACCATCATCGGCCACCAGGCTGGCATACGCATTATCGTAGATCATATCCTGGCAGCTAAGGCCAATCACTGGCCCGGCCACCAGGCAGCCATACACATCGGCAAAAACCTCTTCAATCCAGCTATTCATCCAGGGCGGGTCGAGAGGAATGAAGGTGTGGAGTTCGGCCGCCAGACCAGGGGCGTGATGGTAAACGTAATGGCCGACTTCATGGGGAATTGCCAGGAAATCACGGGGGGTTGTCAGACAGGTGGGCGGAACGCCCACCAGGGCCACGGGCGCATAAGGGATGACACGGATGTATGGTGATTTGTGAAAGTAAGTAACGGCCGTGCATTTTTCTGCCAGCAAATGGCTATCTACAGCCACATCAATTGCTAACTGTGCCAGCTTATCCGCTTTTTCCAGCACGGGTCGGTAAGCCGGGGTTTGCCGTTGGCTGGCGGCCGCTTGAATAACGGCCATGTCATACGCCACCTGATCCAGAGTGGCCCGAATAACGTGTTCCTCCGGGTAAATCATGCTGGGCAACAGCTTGCCATTGCTAAAACCATCGAAAAAGAATTCAAACTGGCTGCGAGCAAAGGCGTGCAGGCTTTCTACCAGAGAGTGTGTGTTTTGCATCCAGGGGTCTTGCACAGCCGCTTCTTCATATTGGGCAGACAGTACCGATAAAATTTGCGACAACGCTTGCCATCGCTGCCGCCAGACAAAAGAATCTGTCAGGCACATGAAAATTTCTCCTTATGGGCAATCAGAAATTTAT
>CAZOPF010000098.1:0-20480 GCA_964581605.1 uncultured Ardenticatenaceae bacterium | reverse complement strand
CAAACACCCAAACACCTAAACACCCAAACACCCAAACACCCAAACACTCAAACACTATGATTTCCCAAACCGCCACCCGCCTCCGCCAAAATATCCAGAAAGTCATCGTCGGTAAAGACGAAGTAATTGACCTGGCCCTCATTGCCATGCTCACCAACGGCCATTTGCTGCTGGAAGATGTGCCTGGCACCGGCAAAACCACCCTGGCCAAAACCATTGCCGCCTCGCTTGGCTGCACCTTTCACCGCATCCAATTCACCCCCGACCTGCTGCCCTCCGACGTGACCGGCATCTACTTCTACAACCAGAAAAAACAGGAGTTTGAGTTCCGGCCCGGCCCCATTTTTGCCCAGATTCTGCTGGCGGACGAGATCAACCGGGCCACACCACGCACCCAATCGGCACTGTTGGAAGCGATGCAGGAGCGGCAGGTGACGGTGGATATTGCCACCCATGAACTGCCACGGCCGTTTCTCGTCCTGGCTACCCAAAACCCCGTTGAACTGGAAGGCACGTTCCCCTTGCCCGAAGCGCAGCTTGACCGTTTCCTGATGAAAATTGCCATCGGCTACCCATCCGCCAGCGAAGAAAATGACCTGCTGCTCCGTTTTGAACGGCAAGACCCACTGGAAACACTGGAAAAAGTGGTGGAACCGACCGAAGTTATGACCATGCAAACCGACGTGCGAGCAGTACGGGTGGAGGAAAGCGTGCGGCAGTATGTGGTCAACATTTGCCGGGCCACGCGCAGCCATGAAGATATTGCCTTAGGTGCCAGCCCGCGTGCTACCATGGCCTTGTATCACACCAGTAAAGCGCGGGCGGCCATTCACGGCCGTGACTTTGTCATCCCCGACGATGTGAAACAGTTGGCCCCCTACGTCCTCACCCACCGCCTGGCCGTCAATCCGCAAACCCGTCTGCGCGGCCGCCAACCCACCGACATCATCCGCGACATCGTGAACACAGTAACGGTGCCGGTGGAGGACAGGTAGCAAGTAGCAGGTCGCAAGTGGCAAGTCATTACCTGCAACTTGCAACTTGCCACCTGCCCCCCTTGAACATCCATGAGCGAAAACATCTACCACATCCAACTCCTGGCGCGGGAAACCCAGAAAGAGATACAAAAACAGGCGCGGGCCAATGTCTGGCGCACGGGAGGCATGGATGTGGCCTCGGTTGCCCAGGCGCGTGGTCTGGTTTTCCGTGAACGAGAACATAGCATTTTCAGCGATGCCTGGGTGCCATTGGCTCTCCTTTTTGTGATTGTGGGACTGCTGGCCGGCCGTTCCGCGCCGATGATCGCCCTGGGCGTGGCGCTGCTGCTCATTGCCGGAGTCAGCCGCCTGTGGAAAAACGTGGCCCTGGTGGGTGTGGCTTATGAACGCAGTTTTGACCGCACCCGCGTCTTCCCTGGTGAACCCATACAAATGAGCATGTACATGGTCAACGACAAGCCGCTGCCGCTGACCTGGGTACAAATCCGGGACACGCTGCCGATAGCCATTGAGCAGGAAAGTGTGCTGGCGCAAACGGCCAGCGAGATCATCGGGCAATACACCTGGCAGATCACCCTTTCAATGGCCGGCCGGGAAACGGTGGAGCGGCAGGTGACATTGCGCTTCCCCAAGCGCGGTTTTTATAAACTTGGCCCCGTTTCCTATGCTTCGGGGGACATTTTTACGCTGTTCACGCTCACCCGTGACCATGCCTACCATGATCATCTGGTGGTGTACCCGCAAATTTACCCGTTGGCGGAGTTGGGGCTGCCGCCCAAAGAGCCGTTTGGCGAAGTAAAAGTGTTACGCAGCCTGTTTACTGACCCTATCAAAACACAGGGGATTCGAGACTACCAACCGGGCGACCGTTTTCGGGATGTGCATTGGAAGGCTACGGCCGTGCGCGGCCATCTGCAAACCAAAGTGTATGATCCCTCCACCGGCATGACCATCGCCGTCTTTTTGAACGTGGCTACCTATGCCAAACATTGGCTTGGTTTCGACCCGGAACAACTGGAACGGGCCGTCAGCGTTACCGGCTCCATTGCCAATTATGGCATCCAACAAGGCTGGGGCGTGGGCGTGTATGCCAATGGCGCAGTACCCAACTCCGATCAGCCGATTCGGGTGCCCCCCGGCCGTTCACCAGAACAATTGGGGCGTGTGCTGGAAGCATTAGCGGCCGTCACTGAATTTGGCACCGGCTCCATTGAAAAGATGATGCTGCGCGAAAGTTCCCGGCTGCCGTGGGCCAGTACGCTCGTGTTGGTCACGGCATTTGTCACCGAAGAAATTCTGATAACTCTCATTCGGCTGAAAGAGGCCGGACGGCGGGTGACGCTGGTATCGCTGGCCGATGAGCCGCCGCCCAAAGGGTTGGGCAACATCCTCACCTATCACATTCCCGCCAACACGCCCGCCTTCCAAAAAGGGATCAAACATCACACCGCCACCGAAGCCGCTCTGGGGCAAATTCCCACGCCGGAACCGGTGGAAATATCATTTGAAAGAGAAGGTTTATAGGACACAGACAAACGCGGATGAACGCGGATTATCAGAATAAATATCCGCGAAAATCCCGTAAATCTGCGAAAATCCGCGCCCGTTTATAACCGATCATGCAATCAAAAGGTCTTGCCCTTAACCAACCAGAGACAACCCGCCAGGAGAAACTCCTGAAGCTGTGGGCCATCTGCCAGCATGAGCTGTTGTATTTGTGCTGGGCGGTGATGGATGTGGCCTTGTTAACGCCGTTTGCTCTGGCGATTATGGATTGGGCGCGTTTGTGGCCGCCAGGCCTCTTTTTTCTGTGGCTGCTGGTCATCATGTTGCTGGCCTTTAGTCTGGTGCGGCTGATGGGCGTCCTGTTTGTGCCCCCCCAACACCAGCAGGTGGTCATGGCGGTGGGGCTGGCGTTGCTGCTGTTCCTGTCGCTGCGCACGTTGGTGTATGAACCGCAATCATGGTGGGATGTAAGCTGGCTGGGTCTGTTCTTTCGGTACATGAATGAAACGGGGAATGTACTCTGGTTGCGAGATGTGACCATCTTTTTCCTGGTGGTGTTGATGTGGGCGCGGGGAATTCAACTGGCCGGCCGGGAGATGAGCATCGGCCGTATGGGGCTGCGGCTGCGGGTGGGTGGCCTGATCATTGCGCCAATAGTAGCCTATGTAAGCGGCCGTAACTTGTATGGTGGCGCTACGCCCTTTCTGCTGCTGTTTTTTCTGGCGGGGCTGACGGCCGTAGCCCTCACCCGCGCTGAAGAAATAGCCCAGGACGAAACGGGGCACAGTGCGTCGCTCACGCCACGCTGGCTGCTGCTCATCCTCTCGGCCGGTTTGCTGATTGTGTTTATGGCCGGGGCGGTTGCCCTTCTCGCCAGCGGCGAATCGGCGTCGGCAGTGATGGGGGTGCTGGGGCCGTTATGGTTGGCATTAAGGGCTACGGTGATTACGGCCGTTGCTGCCCTCAGTTACCTGTTGCAACCCTTTTTCTTACTGGCCCAAATGGTCGCCGCCCGCATTTCATGGGATTGGTTGACCAATCTCATGTTGCTCATGCAGCAAATGGCCCGGCGACTACAGCCTCTTGAACCCTTGCTCCCGTTTGCTGCTGAAGAAGAAGTTGTCATTGAAGGGGGTGTGAGCGTGAATGTGCAGATTATTATCATGCTGCTGGTAGTGGCCGTCATCCTGGTAGTGGCATTACTGCTGCAACAACTGTATCGGCAAACGGCCGTGACCGGCCGTTCGACCACTTCTGGGCATATCTCGCAAACCACTCCTGACGAAGGGGCCAGTCTACTCCAAAAGATGTTGGGCCGGTTGGGGCTATGGCGGGGTTGGCGCACGGCCGTGTCCATCCGTCGCATCTACAAACAAATGATGGACCTCGCCGAAGCGTACGGCTACCCCAAACTAGAAACCGAAACCCCTTACGAATACCTATCCACGCTGGCTCAAGCCTGGCCGCAAAACCAGGCCGATACCCGCCTCATCACCAACGCCTATATCAAAGTGCGTTACGGCGAACTCCCCGAATCCGAGACCGAACTGCAAGCCATCCGTCAGGCATGGCACGATTTACAGCAGGCAACACCCCAGTCCGGTAATCCGTGACCCGTCAGCCAGAATCTGTTATCAGAAATCGGTTTACGGACTTCAGGTCACGGATTACGCCTCATGGATTATGCCTCACGCACCACGCCCACTCCCCCTATTTTCCTACCCCTTTCCCGCCTTATCATTGTTTGACAGCCCCTAACCCTTATGGTATTATCCCCTCGTTCTTTCCTAACATAATGTATATAAAGTTACTACCCAATTCAGAAGAAGTTATCTCTAACAGGTGTTTAGGAAAATTGTCCCCAACTAGGTAGTGTTGACACCATCAAAGGAAACCAGAGCATCCCCAAAAATGTCAACATGTCCTAATCACAGAGAAGGAGAGTCTGGATGAGATCGCGTACAGAGATGATGGTTGACAGGTTGCGAGACCTGCAAGCTGGCACACCAGATATTGAAGCATCCGCCGTCGTCAGCGTAGACGGCCTCATTATGGCCTCATCACTGCCCGCCGGGGTAGATGAAGACCGTATCTCCGCCATGTCCGCCGCCATGCTCTCTCTTGGTGATCGGATTGCCAGCGAACTGGCCCGTGGTGACCTGGAACAGGTTCATATTAAAGGCAGCGCCGGTATTATTGTCCTCCGCGCTATTGGTGAAGATGCCGTATTAACGGTATTGGCGCGGGCACAGGCCAAGTTGGGCCTCATTTTTCTGGATATGCAGCGAGCGGCCGATGATCTGGAAAGATTACTTTAGACACAAACCAACGCGAATCAACCATTCGCCCTAAGGAACGTAATCAAAGGAGGGGCATGTCGCCCAAAGTGACATGCCCCTCCTTCGTTTTTGGAGGAAAACCATGACCAAATTTATCTTTTTTACAGGTGGTGTTGTCAGTTCCGTAGGCAAAGGGGTGACGGCCGCCGCCCTCGGCCGTTTGCTCAAAGCACGCGGGCTGAAAGTGGCCGTGCAAAAATTAGACCCCTACATCAATGTAGACCCTGGCACCATGTCCCCTTACCAACATGGCGAAGTATTTGTGACGGAGGATGGGGCAGAAACCGACCTCGATTTGGGGCATTATGAACGCTTCATTGACATCAACCTCAGCCAGGCTTCCAACGTGACCACCGGGCGGGTATATGCCGAAGTGATTGCCCGCGAACGGCGCGGTGACTACCTGGGGGGCACCATTCAGGTCATTCCCCATATCACCGACGAGATCAAACGCAACATCCACCTGGTGGCCCGCCAGAGTGAGGCGGATGTGGTGCTGGTGGAAGTGGGCGGCACGGTAGGGGACATTGAAAGCCTGCCGTTTATGGAGGCATTGCGCCAGATGCGCTCTGATGTGGGACAAGATAACACACTCTATGTGCATGTTACTTTCCTGCCACATGTAGGGGCCAGCGGCGAATTAAAAACGAAACCTACCCAACACAGCGTCCGGGAATTGCGCGGCATTGGTATTCAGCCTGATGTGATCATCGCCCGCGCCGACCACCCGATTCCCCATGAGCATGTGCAGAAGATTGCCCTCTTTTGTAATGTGGAAGAGCGGGCCGTTATCCCCGCGCCTACCAGCGATATTTTATACAGTATCCCGCTGCTACTGTATGAAGCGGGGCTGGATGGTTTTGTGGTGGAACGGCTGAAGCTGGAAACGGTGACACGGCCGGATATGCTGGAATGGCAGCAGATGATTGAGGAAATCCGACGGCCGAAGCCAACCATCCGCCTGGGCATTGTGGGCAAATATGTGGAACTGCACGACGCTTACATGAGTGTGCGCGAGGCGTTGTACCATGCCGGGGCCGTCAACAATCGCCATGTGGAGATTGAGTGGATTCATTCCGGCGACCTGGAAAAGGGGAAGGGTTGGGAGCAATTTGAAGGATTGGATGGGGTGGTGGTACCTGGTGGTTTTGGTGAACGGGGCATTGAAGGCAAGATCAAAACGGCACGCTGGGCACGAGAAAACCAGGTGCCCTATCTGGGGTTGTGCCTGGGATTGCAGGTGATGTGCATTGAATTGGCGCGGAATATTTTAGGTAGCGATGATGCCAACAGCACGGAGTTTGATAGCCAGACGGAAATGCCGATCATCAGCCTGATGGCTGACCAGCATGATTTGTCTAACATGGGGGGGACGATGCGGTTGGGGGCGTATCCGTGTGTGCTGAAACCGGGTACGAAGGCGTATGAGGCGTATCGGGTGGAACAGGTGGATGAACGGCACCGCCACCGCTGGGAGTTTAACAACAAGTACCGGGAGATTATGCAAAAGAATGGACTGGTGTTGAGCGGGATGTCGCCGGACGGCCGTCTGGTAGAAGTTGCCGAATTACGCGATCACCCCTTTATGTTGGGCAGCCAGTTCCACCCCGAATTTAAGAGCCGCCCCAATCGGCCGCATCCGTTGTTCAAGGCGTTTGTGGCCGCGGCCGTCAGACACCAGGAAGAATTGGCTGCTCCAGAAAAAGCGACCAAAAACGGCAAAGCACCCAAACCAAAAGAGGTCATAACGGTCTAGTGTAGTCTGACAAACATATACTCAGCGAGGCCATACAGTTGCACTTCATATGGTGGCAAGTTGCATGTGGCATATAGCAAGTTGCTCTGGTGGCTGCCGTCACTTAAAGCTAACTTTCACAACTTTTTTGTGGCACTGCCATCTGCTTTTTTAGTGGTTGGCGCTGAAAGCTGCGCTTATAATTGTGCTTAAAACCCACTGAATTTGAGGAGATTACATGGATTTTCAACTAACGGAAGAACAGCGCGAGTTTCGTCATGTGGTGCATGAGTTTGTGGCGAAGGAGCTAAAACCTTTGGCCCGCCATACAGATGAGACGGGGGAGTTTAACTGGACGGCCGTACACAAAATGGGACCCCTCGGCCTGTTGGGGCTGGAAGTGCCGGAGGAGTATGGTGGCGCGGCCGTAGACGCCCTCAGCGCGGCCATCGCCATTGAGGAGTTGGGCTGGGGCTGTGGCTCCACCGCGCTGGCCATTTCGGCGCATAATGGGCTGGCGTTGGGGCCTATTGTCAAATATGGCAGCGAAGCCCAAAAGCAAGAATGGCTGCCGCATCTGGCAACCGGCAAAGGCAAATTGGCCTGCCTGTCGCTGACGGAACCGGGGGCGGGGTCAGATTTGCAGGGCGGGGTGCGGACAACGGCCGTCAAAGAAGGCGACTCCTGGATCATTGACGGCCAAAAAATGTGGATGACCAACGCCTCCGTCGCCGATCTCATGGTGGTGTTGGTGCGTACTGATACCGCCGGCGGCAGCCGTTCGCTCAGCCACATCCTTGTGCCTGCAAACACCCCTGGCGTCACCATTGCTCCGGCTGAGAAGAAGATGGGGTTGAAGGGTTCACCCACCCACGCTGTCACCTTTGATGAAGTGCGTGTGCCTCTGGCTAATCTGTTGGGCACGGAAGGGCGCGGTTTGCAGCAAACGTTAGCCACGCTGGATAGTGGGCGGGTGGGCATTGGCGCGTTGGCGGTGGGGTTGGGGCAGGCGGCGTATGAAGCGGCCGTCAAATATGCCCACGAACGCGAGACATTCGGCCAGCCCATCAAGCAGCATCAGGCGGTGCAGTGGATGTTGGCTGACGCGGCCACCGAATTGCAGGCGGCGCGGCTGATGGTTTATTGGGCAGCCTGGCTGAAGGGGCAGGGCAAGCCGTATACCAAAGAGGCGGCGATGGCTAAATTGTTCGCCACCGAGGTTAGCGAGCGGGTGTGCCGCACTGCCATTCAGGTACATGGTGGCTACGGTTACAGTGCCGAATTTGAGGTGGAGCGGCTGTACCGCGATACACGGCTGATGACGATTGGTGAGGGGACGAGCGAAATCCAACGGTTGGTCATTGCCCGGCATATTTTGGGACTGTAATTGTGATATTGGGTAATTGAGTAATTGGGCAATTACTCAATTGCTCTTTTTTGTGCTACAATTTTTAACCAGAGTTAAATTAAAAACTAATCCTTGTTCATTTAATTGTTGATGGGGATTCATACGGCCGTTTGTCATTGGCAAAAGGTGGCAAAACACACGCTACGGCCGTTCCCCTTTAGCGTAAAATGAACCGTGTAAGTTAACGGGACTAGATAATGAACGAACGAGCCAAATCTTTACAATCCATATCTTCACAATCTATATCTTCAGATGAGAATTGTGCAGAAGTGGTTAACCACCTGGTGGCTGAGGAGCCGGGCATTGTGCAAATCAACTTGATCCCCGGTGATCACCAGCTGAGTATTGATTACGATCCGGCCCAAATTGACCCGGCACGAGTGGATGAATTGTCGCAGGCGATGTTGCCTTTGCTCAGCCGACGGTGGGAGAAGTGTACGCTGCGGCTGGGGCGGCAGGGTGGGCGGGCGTGTGAGTCGTGTGCGGTGGGATTAGAACGACGGGTGGGCCAGTTGCCCGGCGTTCAGCGTGTGTCTGCCAGCTATATGGGCGGCACCCTGTCTATTGCTTTTGATGGGAGCCGGACCAATGCTCAGGACATTACCCGTCATATTACCCAAATGGGGGTGGTGGTGAAACCATCGGCGGCAGTGGAAGTGGACACGGCCGTGCCTGAAACCATCGCCGATACCATCGCGCTCCCCTCCAACCGCCGCCAGATGTGGCACTGGTTCAGCCATAATACCGAAGCGATCTTTACCGTCATCACCCTGGTCAGCATGATGGCCGCCTGGATTCTGTATCGCCAGCAGGCGGCCGCCTGGCTGGTGATGGGTTTGTATGGCGTAGCCTATGTTTTTGGTGGCTATTATGGCTTGAAGGGGGGGATCGAGTCGCTGCGGCAGCGAACGATAGATGTAGATTTGCTGATGGTGCTGGCGGCCATAGGCGCGGCGTTGGTGGGCGAATTTTTTGAGGGAGCGATGCTGCTCTTCCTCTTTTCGTTGTCTAATGTGCTGCAAGATTTTGCCATGGACCGCACCCGGCATGCAATTCGGGCGTTGATGCAGTTACGGCCGTCTACGGCCCGGATCATGCGCGGCGACCGGGAGATCGAACTACCCATTGAAAAAGTGAACATCGGCGACCTGATGATTGTGAAACCGGGCGACCGTATTGCCCTGGATGGGTTGGTGGTGGCCGGTGAAAGCAGTGTGGACCAATCGGCCATTACCGGCGAATCTATTCCGGTGGCCAAACAAAATGGCGACCTGATTCTGGCGGGCGCGATCAACCAGACGGGCAGCCTGGATGTGCGTGTGACCAGGCTGGCGAAGGATTCGACCATTGCCCGCCTGATTCAAATGGTGGAAGAGGCGCGCAGCGAAAAGGCGGAAACACAGCGTTTTATTGACCAGGCGGAACAGTATTATGCGTTGGGTGTGATCATCTTGACGGCGTTGTTTATTGTCATTCCGCCGACGCTGCTCAATGTGCCGTTTGATGAGGCGTTTTATCAGGCGATGACGATTTTGGTGGCGGCATCGCCGTGTGCGATTGTGATCAGCACACCGGCAACGGTGCTGTCGGCGATTGGCAATGGGGCCAAGCGGGGTGTGCTGTTTAAGGGGGGGATTTATGTGGAAAATGCGGCCACGATTCGGGTGATTGCTTTTGATAAGACGGGCACGTTGACGGTGGGCAAACCACAGGTGACGGACATTCATCCCCTGGCAAATGTAACTGAAGATGAATTATTGGCGCTGGCTACGGCCGTCGAATCCAAATCGGAACATCCCTTAGCCCAGGCCACCATCCAGGCTGCGAACGGCCGGGGGCTGGTTGTGCCCACTGTGCGCTCCTTTAGTTCAGTGACGGGCAAGGGGGTACAGGCGAAGGTGGACGGCCATCTGGAGGCTGGCGGCCGTCATGTCCAGGTGGGCAATCTACGCCTGTTTGCGGAGCATAACCTGGCTGGTTTAGCCGAGGCGCAGGTGGTGGTGGCCGGGTACCAGGATGAAGGGAAGACGAGCGTGGTGGTGGCCGACGGCGAACCCCAAGCGGCGTCGGGCCGTGTGTTAGGCGTGATTGCCTATGCCGATGTGATCCGCCCGGATGCGTCCCAGGTAATTGCCGATCTGCGGCAGCGGGGCATTGAGCGTATTGTCATGTTGACTGGCGACCATGAACGGGTGGCGCGGCATATTGCCCAACAAGCTGGGGTGGATGAAGTGTTTGCCGATTTATTGCCAGAAGATAAGGTCACGGCCGTGAGGCAGGTTCAGGAAAAATATGGCCCCACCATCATGGTGGGAGATGGCGTGAATGATGCCCCGGCCCTGGCAGCTGCGGACATCGGCATGGCCATGGGTGCAGCCGGAACCGATGTGGCGCTGGAAACGGCCGATATTGTGTTGATGGGTGATGACCTGAAAAATATCCCTTACGTCATTGGCCTGAGCAAACAGACGCGCCGCACCTTGGTTGTTAATCTGGTTTTTGCTATTTCAGCCATTGTGGTCATGCTATTTTTTATCATTTTTGGCGAGTTATCGCTGCCGGTGGCTGTGTTGGGCCATGAAGGGGGCACCGTCCTCGTTTCGCTGAACGGGATGCGTTTGCTGCGCTATAGGGAAAAATGAGGCGTGAAGCGTGACTCGTGATATGATTTCACACATCACGTATCACGATTCTCATATGGAAAAACTCTCTGGACATATTACTATTGCCGCCGTAGGCAAGCTCAAATCCGTGCAATTCCGCTTTATTCAGGATGATTTTTTGAAGCGGCTGGGCCGGTATACCGATGTGCAGTTAGTGGAAGTGAAGGATGTGGTGGGTAAAGGGGTGCCGGATGACGTGGCGATGCAGAAGGAAGGACAGGCATTGTTGAAGGCAACAGAGGGGGTGAACCGACGCATTGCGTTGATTTCCACCGGACGGCCGTTAGACAGCATCGAGTTGGCGGAATTTGTGCGGAATCAGATTGGGTTGTACGGCCGTATCGCCTTTCTTATTGGTGGCCCCGTTGGTTTGTCAACGGAAGTGCTGCAAAACTGCCAGGATTCACTTTCCCTCTCTCGCCTCACCTTTCCCCATGAAATTGCCCGCCTCTTGTTGCTCGAACAGCTATACCGCGCCGGCACCATCGTTGCCGGGGAAAGCTACCACAAATAAAGTAGGGGCCGGTGGCTAGTTGCTGATACTAGTCTCCAACCCCTACACTTCTTGTTTTTCCATTGCGGCCAGGACAACCTGGGCTACATCTTGCACCCGCATCGGTTCCCCTTTTTCACGGTTGGCGTCTCTCATCATGGTGGCGCAGAAGGGGCAGCCAACGGCCAATGTGGCCGCACCAGTCGTTTGTGCTTCGGCAAAACGGGTGGCGTTGACGGCCGTACCCCCATGTTCCTCCTCCTTCCAATACTGGGCCCCGCCTGCGCCACAACAGAATGAATCACGGCCGTGCCGTCCCATTTCCAACAGTGCCACCCCTGCCTGCGCCAGCGCCGTGCGTGGTGCGGCGATCACCCCATTGTGTCGCCCCAGGTAACAGGGGTCATGGTATGTGACCTTTTCCAGCGTTTTGCCATTGAGCCGCAGTTTGCCTGTGCCTACCAGATCGGCAATCAACTGCGTGTGGTGGAATACCTGGTAATGGCCGCCCAACTCGCCGTATTCCTTGCCAATAGTGGTAAAGCAATGCGGGCAACTGGTGACAATGCGCTTCTTATCGGCTCCGGCGGCGTTGAGTGTTTCGATATTGCCCTGCGCCATTTCATAAAACAGATACTCATTGCCAGCACGGCGGGCAGAATCCCCTGTGCAGCTTTCGGCATCACCCAAGACGGCAAAACTGACGCCAGCCTCATGCAAAATAGTGGCCACGGCGCGAGTTACTTCTTGCGCATCCGGGTTAAAAGCGCCAGCGCAGCCAACCCACAGCAGATATTCGTAGTCCGGGTTTTCTTCGGCCAGGGGCACGGCAAAGGGCAGTGGCGCGGCCCAGGCCATGCGGTCTTCGGTGGATTGCCAGGGGTTGCCCATGCGTTCCATGCCAACAAATGCACCCTTTAACTGAGCGGGGAACGCACTGCTCATCAAAACCTGATCACGGCGCATATCCATAATGTCTAGCATGGGGGTATTACCAACCGGGCAAACCTCAATGCAATGGCCGCAGGCGGTGCAGGCCCACAAGGCACTTTCGCTGATGATGGTGTCAAGCAGGGGAATGGGCGCGGCCGTGCCTCCGGCCAGCCCTGTCATATCATTTCGATACAGATAGCGCTTATTAATTTCAATAGCGGCCGGGGATAGTTCCTTGCCAGTATTGTAGGCCGGGCATACTTCCTGGCAGCGATTACACATAATGCAGGCAAAGCCATCCAAAATCTGCTTCTGGCTCAGATCAAAGAGGCTGCCCGCTCCAAACTGCTCAATAGACTCATCTTCAAAATTAAGTGTGTGCATTTCTCCCAGGTAGCTGCGCTCAGGCTGTGTCATAAAGTTGACGGGCCCCATGAACAGATGGGCATGTTTGGTGTAGGGGAAGTAGGGCAGGAATATAACAATCAGCCCCACCGCCATCCACCAGCTAAAGTGCCACAGGCTGCTTAAACCCTGGTCGCTCAGACCACTAAGCAAAGTTTGGGCAATGAGGGTGGCAGTAGGTTGCCAGGGGTCGCTGCCCCCTTCCAGTGCAACCAATGAGGCGGCCGCTATTTGCCGAAAACCGATGTGCAAGGTAATAAAGAGGATGACGATAAAGGAGTCGCGCATGATGGCCCCGGCGCGGACATCAGGGTGCAGCAGCACATTATCGCTGGCGGTGAGGGCGGGATCACCAAAGGCAAACCGGCGCAGCAGAAAATAGAAGATGCCGATAAGTACCAGTGTGCCAAACAGGTCGGCCGCTAACCGATACACATTGCCTATAACGTTGTCTGGCACATGAAAACCGCTAATCAATCCTTCGGCTATTTCTACACCGTTCACGAGCAGATAGAAGATGAAGCCCCAGGCAACCAGGTAATGAAAGATGGATGTACGGCGGCGATGGCGAATGATACGCCCCTGAGAAAAGAGGGCCAGGATACCTGCGCGCACACGGCGGATAACCTGGTTTGTGCCCAGCCTGCCCTGCCCGCGCCCAACAATGCGGGCCATTAGGCTAAAGGTGTTGATGGTGGCAACGACACATACCACCAATAGAAAGATGAAGGCGGCTTTTTCAAATGGGGATAACATGTGCTTTTCTCCTGCTGAAGGTTTTCTTAACACATGGGCGTTAAGGTGCAAAAGAGGTAAAACGATAAAAGTCTATCATAGGGAAACGAGTGTGCAAAGGATTGTACCTGGATCTTTGACGCAGCGCATCATTTCGGCAAGAAGGAGGCCATGTCGGCGGCCGTAATCCTCCAGGGTGTGTCTGTAGCCGGTTTGGGCCAGGGGTGCTGGAATAATTCGTATAGAAAGTATTCGGCTTCGCGCATATCGAGGCCAAAGCTGTGGTGAAGGGCGGCAACGGCCGAATCATCCAACTCTATCCGCTGCCCTGGCAGGGCAAAATACGCCAGCCGCCGGTTTACCCACTGCCGATAATGCACCAAGGTGATGCTTTCATCTACTCTGTGGGTGTGCAGTGGCAGGCGGGCGCGGCGGAACAGGGTGGAGAGGTCAGTATGGCTGCTGAAGATGAGGGTAACGGCCGTGCCCCAGGCCAGCCATCGTTTGCGTTCCCGCCGCCGCAGCCGTTGGGCTTCGTCTAACAGGAAGGCTGTGCCGCTAACCGGCTCGGTGGTGAAGTGATGCTGGCCATCGGGCAGGTATTCATACACAACTATCTGCCCTTGTGCTTTTAGCGCGGCCGCCAGTTTGAGCAAGGTTGTCGTTTTGCCACTTCCTTTGGGGCCAAGTAGTTGCAGATGGGTGAGACCGGCGGCATGCCATTGCTCTATGGCCGGTGGCAAAAAGGATACGGCCGTCCACTCTTCCTGTGTTAGTGCGCCAAAAGGATTTTGCCTGTAACCCAACTGATGATGAAAAAAAAACGTTCGCTGGTGCAAATTTATGTTTCCCGCTCAAGAAGTACCTGGCTTTGGTACACCTTGTTGGAATCCCTACGCCAAGTAGGGCATAATATAACCATGTTGGAAGTATCAGCCAACACAGTTCAACCGGGCAAAACGCAGTAACATCGGAGTTTGTGTATGACCAATTATGGGCCAGCCTGGGTTGGGCAAACCCTGGGCAACCGCTATAAGATTGAAGCAATTTTAGGGCGAGGTGGGATGTCGGCTGTCTATCGCGCATTTGACCCCAATTTAAACCGGCGTGTTGCCATCAAAATCATCAATCAAAACCTGACTGATAACCCGGAGTTTATCAAGCGATTTGAGCAAGAAGCCTCACTCATAGCCCAATTGCGTCACCCAAACATTATTCAGGTACATGACTTTAACCATGAGGGCAGTACCTATTACATGGTTATGGAGTACATTCCCGGCGAGCCGCTCTCCCATCGGTTGGAGGCGCTGAAAAATGCTGGAATGCGCCTGCCGTTAGCCGAGACTGTGCGTATTATGGCCAAAATTTGCAGCGCGGTAGATTATGCTCACCAACGGCGGATGATTCACCGTGACTTAAAGCCGGCTAATGTGCTGTTGGATTTATTGGGCGAGCCGACGCTCACTGATTTTGGCATTGCCCGGATGATAGGCGACCAATCGCCACTTTTTTCAGCTATGCCCTTGGGCACGGCTGCTTATATGTCGCCGGAACAGGTTCGTGGTGATGAAGCGGATCATCGTTCTGATATTTATTCGTTGGGCATTATCTTGTATGAAATGCTCAGTGGCGATCCCCCGTTCCATGATGATTCTACTTATCAGGTGATGATTAAACAGGTAAATGAGCCGGTGCCAGACATTCGGGCAGTGGAGATGAACACACCTCATTCACTGGTTGCCATTATTGAACGGGCGCTAACCAAAGAGCCAGACGGCCGTTTCCAGACGGCCGGTGAGATGAGCAATGCGCTCAATACAGTTGGGCTGCAATTACAAGGCCCGGCCGATACATTAGCTACCCGCCATTTAGATCGCCTGGGAATTTTGTGGCAGCAAGCCCGCGATGCCTTTGACGAGCGTGCCTGGCAGGATTGTGTGGTGAAACTGGACGAACTGCGCCGTACGGACCCTGACTATCAGCATCACAAGGTCAGCAGTCTGCGCCGAGATGCCCTCAGCCAGCTCTGTAAACAGGCTGAAAGAGAGTTTGCCGATGGACATTTTATAGACAGTCTGGCGGCCATTGCCGCCATTCGCCAATATGACCCAGAATACCCGGTGAATGAACTGGAATTTAAGGTGCGCATGGGGATGCAACAGGCAGATTTGCGCAATCAGCTTGGCCAACTTTACGATGAAGCTGTGGGGTTACTTGAGGTGCGCGATTATGAGCAGGCGTTAGCAAAATGGAATTCTATTCAACTCATTAAAGAAAATTTACCTGTTACGGACCCTAAGCTGGTGGAGAAACGGGCCAGAGAGGGAGCCTGTGCCACATTGTATACGGCCGCTTTGGCGGCATTGGCAAAGAATGAACCACAGTTAGCCCTGGCAAAGCTGCGGCGACTTCGAGAGATCGATCCACAATTCCCTGATTCTGAAGGAGTGAAGGCCAGAGCAGAAGCAATGCAGAGCGCCCCATCCCGCCTGCCAAAACAATCACGCCTGCCGGTAATTTGGATAGGTGGAATTGTGGTTGTGTTGTTGTTACTGGTGATGGCTGGCATCGTGTTGCGCCGTATGGGGATGGGGCCAACGGCCGTCTCATCCACCCCTACGAGGCCACTGGCAATGGTAACAGCCATGCCTACCGATACTGCTACACCTCTGATTGTGATGACCAATACGGCCGTGCCTGCCATGCCTGCCGCTTCAGCGACCTCTACTGTTGTTGAGGTTGTTACTGCTATGGCTACCGCTACAGCCGCCACCACTGCCACCATTACCCCCAGCCCAACCCAAACCAGTACGCCCGAATCCGTTGACCAGGCGATTGCTGAGGCAAACCTATCTTTATTTGCTTTGCCAGATGCTGCTTCTGCTGAATTGGCCGTTATTGAAGCCGGGAAACGGGTGTGGGTATTGGCCCGATCCCAGACGGGTAATTGGCTGTATGTGAGTGATGAAAATGGGGAACGCGGTTTTGTAAGTTTGGATCGGTTGATCTGGCCGGGAAATGTGAACACATTGCGAGTGCATGAGCCAGTTGTAGCGGTGGTCACCCCCCCCGTTACGGCCGTGCCTTCCACCAGCAACCTGGTTTTCAGCCTGTACCAGCTTGAAGGCACACAAACCTGTGATGGAGAAGCCTGGACAATGATGGTTTTTATGGAAGGGCAAGGGGGAAACGGCAGTTACAGTTATTATTGGAACGATGAACTACGCACAGCTAATGCTGCCAGTAGTTATACCTTTGAAGTGCGTAGTGAGGGGGGGCCGATTATTGGGGTCGGGCGTGTCACATCGGGTGATTTGTCAGTAGAAAAAGAGCTTTTTCTTACCCGACCAGAATGCCCATAATGCACGACACGGCCGTAGTTACCTACCAGCTGGCAAAAACATACCGACCACCACAGGGTTGGCGGCGGGCCGTAAGCAGCTTGCCGGTCACGGCCGTACAAGATATTTCCCTCACCATACCAGATGGCGAGTTATTCGGTCTGTTAGGGCCAAATGGTGCCGGAAAAACGACCCTGGTAAAAATGCTATGCACGTTATTGCATCCCACCAGCGGCACGGCCGTTGTGGCCGGGTATGATCTGCAACAAGCAGGCGCCATTCGGGCGTCAGTTGGCCTCGTCGTCTCCGATGAGCGTAGTTTTTATTGGCGTTTGAGCGCCCGGCGGAATCTGGAGTTTTTTGCGGCGCTATATGGCTTGCACGGGCGGGCCGCGCAGCAGCGCGTGGAAACTGTATTGGCGGATGTGCAGTTGGATGATGTTTCCGGGCGCTTGTTTAGCACCTTTTCCAGCGGGATGCGGCAGCGATTGGCGATTGCACGTGCTTTGCTGCATCGGCCGCGCCTGCTATTTTTAGATGAACCCAGCCGCAGCCTGGATCCTACAGCGACGCAAAAGCTGCACCAGCTCATTATGCACCTGCGCCAGGCACACGGTATGACCATTTTCCTGATCACCCATGATCTGGCAGAGGCAGAGAAATTGTGTGACCGGGTGGCGCTGATGCACCAGGGGCGCATCCAGGCGATTGGCCGGCCAGAAACGCTGCGCCAGGAATTACGCCCACAGCGTCAATATGTGATTCAGCTGGGTGTAGTAGATACGGCCGTCAGCCAGATAGTGCAACAACAATTTCCCATGCTCATGGTAGACGGCCGTCAGTTAACATTTCAGGCAGCCGAAGAAGACGGCCTGCTGGCGGCCGTGTTGCAATCCTTACACACCCTTGCCATACCCATCCAGAGCATTAACAGCGCGCCCCCCACCCTAGAAGAAGTCTTTGCATATCACACCCAAAACACCTGACCACCCAAACACCACCCAAACACACAACCACCCAGACACGCCACCATGACCACCCTTACCCGTTTGTGGGCCTTCCTTATCCGAGACTTCTATAACGAAGCCAGTTATCGGTTTGCTTTCCTCATCACCATTGGTGGTGTCATTTTCCGTTCACTCCTGTTTTTCTTCCTTTCCCAGTTTATAAGCAGTATCACCGACCCCTTTTTGGGTGAATACAACGGCGATTATTTTTCATTTGTCATCATTGGTATTGCCCTGGGCGGCTATTTCAGCCTGGGGCTTACCGGATTCTCACAAGCACTACGCCAGGCCCAGATCACAGGCACATTAGAAGCAACCATGATGACCCCCACGCCAATCTCGTTAGTTATTGTTGGCTCTGCTCTTTGGAGCTACACCTATACCACCTTTCGCGTTTTTGTTTACCTGCTGTTTGGGATGATTTTTCTTACTTTAGACCTCAGCCAGGCCAATATCCCGGCGGCGATTGTGATTCTGGCATTGAGCATTGTTTCTTTTGCCAGCATTGGCATTATGGCGGCCAGTATTATTATGGTGATCAAAAAAGGGGATCCTATATCGGGCATATTATCAAATTCGGCTAATTTGTTAGGAGGTGTTTTCTACCCGATAGCCATTTTGCCCCCCTGGTTGCAGATATTTTCCTACTTCTTGCCCCTTACTTATGCGCTTCATGGCATGAGATTGGCGATGTTAAACGGAGCAGCCTGGTCTGAACTTTGGGCTGATATTATGGCGTTGAGCATTTTTTGTGTGGTATTGTTTCCTCTTTCGTTGTGGCTATTTCGATGGGCCGTGGAACGGGCGCGTGCTGAAGGAACATTGGCTCATTATTAAGGCCTATGCACTGGACGAGGGGCAACGGCCGTTCCTAAGCCAGACTATCCTTTGTGGTATTACCAGCCAGTCCCCCTCTCCGGCAGCGCCTGCCCCATTGTGGCAACACCTACACAGCCATTGGCAGACGATCTGCTCAATATCAAGGTTTGACATGAACTTTTCAAACTTTATAATTATGAAAGTGGAGTCCACCATAACAGCCTGAGTAGTGTCTACAACATTATTACATAACGTCGGGGATGATGTTGTAGCCTGCAAAGATTGAGAGTACAAAAAATGTATAAAGAGCCAATACCTGCAAACACCCCTCAACCGCCAGCCAATGAGGCTTTTTGGTCAGCCTTATTCAGTCAGGAACCAGTAGCTGCACCAGTAAATCCAATAGAAACAGAGTTGTTTTGGGATGAACAGGACATGCCCAACCTTGATGAGCAGCGTATTACGGCCGAAGATGCCCCCACAGAAAATTCATGGCAATTAGCCCGGGAACTGTTTGATTCTGATGCAACCATTGAAACACGGGCCATTGGCTTTAATAAAGGTGGGCTATTGGTGCAATGGCATGGTTTACAAGGATTTGTGCCTGCTTCGCAATTGATTGATTTTCCACCTTGTCGGCATGAAGCTGACCGTGCCCGCGCCTTGCAACGACGGCAGCATAAACTGTTGCGCCTCAAAATCATTGAACTCAATGCTGAACAAAACCGCCTTATCATGTCTGAGCGTGCGGCATTGGTAAAAGCCGATGATCGTGAACGATTGTTTAGAAACTTATTACCAGGCAAACAAACACAAGGCGTTGTAACCAACCTGACTGATTTTGGTGCGTTTGTAGATTTAGGCGGCGTGGAAGGGTTGATCCATATCTCTGAACTTTCCTGGAGCCGGGTTGTACATCCCAAAGATATCGTTCAGCCAGGGCAGAAGGTAACGGCACGTGTATTGAACGTGGATCCGGCAAACGGCCGTATTGCTCTTAGCCTTAAACGCCTGAAATCAGACCCCTGGCAAACAGTAAATCAACGCTTCCAGCCCGGACAAATAGTAGAAGGCGTTATTAGCAAAGTGGTTAACTTTGGCGCTTTTGTGCAAATTGAGGATGAATTGGAAGGGCTAATCCACATCTCAGAACTGGCTGAAGGTGCGTTTTTGCACCCTCGGAACGTTGTCCGCTGTGGACAAAAGGTGCGGGCACGCATCCTCTTTGTAGACGGAACGGCCAAAAGGCTGGCCTTGAGTTTACGTGGCGTTTCCGGCTAAAATAATGGTCAGTGTTGAGTATCTGTAATCAACGGTATAACTGATTACCGATTACCGAAAACTGATTATTGACCTATGGCCCGCCCCAAACCTGCGCCCACCCGCCCCCCCCGCAAATCTGAAGCCCCCCCCCCACCGCCAACCTGGGACGAGCGCCTCATCAAGAGCCTTACTCCATACCGGGTAGAACTTGGTGGGGTCGTACTTTTTATGGCGGCCGCCTTGCTTTTTCTGGCCTTGCTCACTCTGCCAAATGATGGCTGCCCTGGTGTTGCCATTTGTGTTTTCCGCGAGTTGTTTGGGTGGGGCATTTATCCCTTGCTGCTAACGGTCATGGCTGCCGGGATTCATCTGATGTTGCGTAAGGTGGGACGGCCGTATCACATTCATGCCAGCCAGGTCATCGGTTTTGAACTCATTCTACTCACGCTGCTGTCCCTCTCTTTCATCATCACCCAATCTACCCTGCCGGACGCTTATGGGGGGCAAGGGGGTGGTTTGTTGGGATGGGCTTTGTCTGCCCCCCTGCTCGACTTTTTTGGCCCTATTTTGACTGGCATATTCTACTTATGTCTACTTATTTGGGGCGCATGTTTAATCGCGCAAATTAGCTGGGAGGATTTGCTGCGGGCGCTCAACCATTTGTCCAATCGGTTATGGCGGCTTTCCCAAGAATTATCGCCCACCCCACCATCCGTTGTAGCCACCAGACCAGTTAAACCAGAAACGGCCGTACCGGACGCAACGATACCCCCTCCCCAAATCAACCTGCGCCCCGTTGTCATTGAAGAAGAGTCTGGCCAGATAGAAACGGCCG
>CAZOPF010000097.1:0-20564 GCA_964581605.1 uncultured Ardenticatenaceae bacterium | reverse complement strand
TTACTGCTGTCTCGGCTACCCTGGAACCCAGCCAGACGCCAACTTCTCCTACGAGCACACCAACCTCCGAGCCTGAAGAAGCTACAAAGGTAATGCCATCGCCTACAATTACCCAGGCAGCAGAGATTACACCTTCTTCCCCTATACAATCTGTGACAGATTATCCTGCTTTCTTATGGAGTCCATTCCCTCCACCTGATGGCCCAGGTTCATACCTCCCAACAAATTTGTATTCAACTTTGCCGGTTAATTCTACTGAATGGCAAATTGAAACATCGGTAGCAGATTTGTTTGGCAGTCCGTCCATGATAGTTTCACCTGACAGAACCAAGATAATACTCCTTACGGTGGTAGATTCTAATGGGGATGACAGGTATGATTTCCAAGATATTTCCAAGATTCATCTCTACACACCAGCTGATGGCTTGTTTGAGAATCTGATAGACAATGAACACTCGGTCTACAAGTTAAATTGGCTACCAGACAGTCAAAGATTCGTCTACGCAGAAGATGCTGAACTTGTGTCTGGCGATCTGGATGGTTCACCACCTCAATTACTCGCCAGTTTTCCAGATCTGATTGCCAACATCGCTACTTCGCCAAATGGAAGTCAGACAGCAGTCAGTCGATTTCCAGGCAATCTTGATTTCTGGAATATGGATACAGGCACAGTCAACCAAGTGGCAAGTGAAACTACATACGACTTAAGGATGGTTTGGTCCCCAGATAGTCACTGGCTTGCCTTTAACAAATCAATTGCATACGGGCTTTATCTGGTGAATTCAGACACCCTAGAAACCTTTGAGGTAACGATTCCCGTTTTTGACATTGCTTATTATCTTAGCCCCCCTTTCTGGTCGCCAGATAGCCAAAGGCTAGCTTTTACTCAAGGTGCATCAACCCTCTTCCTGTGGGATTCCAATACGCAAACATTGAGTGAGGTGGCAAAGTCGACCCACATTAGTGAACCTGCCTGGTCATTAGATAGCCAACAACTGGCCTTTACACAAGACAATACAGTTCTCCATTTATGGGATGTCAATACACAGACATCGAAAGAAATAGCTAGAGCTACCTACATGGGTAAACCTGCCTGGTCTCCGGATAGTCAAGAGTTGGTCGTTGGTTTTTCTGAAAGCGAACGCTCAGGCATTTTTCTCATTGATAAGGTTAGTCAAGATATACGAGAAATATCTCAACAAGGAGATCTGGGAGCAATCCGAACCTTAATGTGGTCTCCTGACAGTAATTGGATTGCTTTCTTTGCGGCATGGAATGAACAAACAGGTCTTTTTTTAGTGGACATCAAAAATGAGGCTATTTATATAGTACTTGAAACTACAGGAACCATGGATCCAACTGATCCTGTTTGGCTCCCTTTAAGTATTTCAAGTCAATAATGAGAATGGAGAAAGACCATGACCAAGAAAATGATTTCATTCACTATAGTAAACTCTTGTGTTTGCCTGAGTCTTATCATCTGGATTCTGACAGCGAAGGCGGAAAATGTTGTACAGGCATATCAACCACCATCACCTTTTCTTGGCCTGCTTTATTACGGTTCCGCTACCACGCTTAAAGTCTTCGATCATCAATCCCCTCTATTAAATGGTGATGGAAATACGTGGACAATGCATTATGATGGTTCAACCTGCATTGATAACTGCGGTTACTACGGATATGATGAACACGCTGGCATTGACTATGGGCTACATTATGAACCAGTTTTAGCGGCTGCCAGTGGAGATGTTACCAGAGCAGAATGGGCAACCCCATCAGATCATCAGGATAGTTATGGGCTACATGTCAGGATAGCACCCGATGATGGGCCAGCCTATGAATTGATATATGGTCATTTGAGCGTTGCAACTGTTAAATTTGGAGATGATGTGATATTTGATCCGGCAAGCCGTGATGGCATTATCGGAATCAGTGGTAATACTGGCTATATTTATGGGGATGGGAACAATCAATGCCCACCGGTTTATCTAAATCCAATTTGTGGTGCCCATTTACATTTTGAAGTTCGCCAGCTAAGTGGAAACAGGTCAATAAACCCATATGGTTGGGCGGGGGGAGTTGGCACTGTTGATCCCTGGTCTGTATATGTAAACCCACAAGGAACACCTGCTGGGGCAACGAGTTATG
Organism: uncultured Ardenticatenaceae bacterium; assembly: GCA_964581605.1. GTDB lineage: Bacteria > Chloroflexota > Anaerolineae > Promineifilales > Promineifilaceae > CAADGU01. The sequence continues at coordinate 18,416 of CAZOPF010000097.1, read as the reverse complement.
ATCTCTGGCTCCAATATCCGGCCCGGCCGGCCAGTCCTGCTCAATTTCCAGGCGGAACACCCACACCTGCTCCAACTGCGCCGGTAGCGGTGCGCACCATTGATGACAGCGATTCGGAATACAGCACCATCCCCAGCGGCTGCATGGAAGAAAGTGCCAGCGGGGGTATCAATGGCAGCTATGATTTCACCATTACCACTGCTTCCTCCGGCGGGCTAGGCAACAGCTGCGCGGCCAAATGGATTATTACCCCTAACTCTCTTACTCCTGCCGGATTCTATGACGTTTACGTTCATATTCCCGGTACACTCGATCCGGGTTCACTGGGGGCAAAGTATCAAATTTATCACAACAGCGAGATGCACGAAGCAATTGTAGTACAGGCGGCCTATCCAAACAGCTATCACCCCGACCACTGGGTTTACATTGGACGCTATGAGTTTAATATGAACGGCCTTGGAGAGTATATCAAATTGAGCAATGCGACAATTGACGATGATAACGGCCACTTTATCGCGGCTGATGCTATCCAGGTAGCGCCAGTGAGTGGCCCAATTGTTACGGCCACACCTACTCGCGCCGCTACAATTACCCCTTCTCCCACGCCTCAAGTGACCATCCCCGTCACCCAAAGCAGCGATGATGCTGGCCCTAACCCCGCTGTCAATCCTGCCCTAAATCCTACTCCCTGTTCCACCACAGATAGTCGCTATAGCATTACATGGAACGAGGTGTATCTGGGTCATTGTACTGATGGAGCAAATATTGTTAGTGGCTTTCGATTTACAAACGTAGCAGTTCCACCGGGAGCGGTCATTACAAAAGCACAAATCGAATTTACGGTGGATGGCCCTTATCAGGATTTCGCCACCAACGTACAGTTTCGCGGTGAATTAACCTCGAATTCCATTACTTTTGACAACACTATACGGCCAGATAATCGTCCCTTGACTCAGGCAGCCGTGTTATGGAGTATTTCACCCACTGATGATTGGATTCTAAATGAAAAGAAATATAGCCCTAACCTGAAAAACATTATTCAGGAGATTGTTAACCAGTCTGGCTGGCAAAGCGGTAATGCACTAACGATTATTGTCCAGCCACAGCCAGGAATGCCGTCAAATGATCATCGCCGCGTCTTTGCTATTGAGCGAGAAGGCATCATTAAATCAGCCAAACTACAAATCTGGTATACCACGCCAGCCAATACCGGGTTTGTCAACCCCTCGGTTAATTTAGCTGAATCTACCGGAGATGGAAATGGCTTTATGCTGTCCAGGCCTATACAAACAATGGGGCGTTTGCCGTTGATAATAATAGTGGCACATCAATAGCCAGTTCCTGCGCAGATACGACCAAAGATCGTCACCGCTATTATAACTTTAGCTACCTCTCCATTCCGCCAGGCGCAGCTATCACCGGCATTGAAGTTCGCTTAGATGCAAAAGTGGATAATATTTCTGGCTCGCCTCATCTGTGTGTGCTTTTGTCGCGGGATGGCGGCTCAACCTGGACTCTGGCAAAAGAAACGCCGGTTTTAACTACTTCGGAGCAGAGTTATTACCTGGGTGGCCCTACCGATGGTTGGGGCACTATCTGGGTTCCTGGCAGTTTTTCTTCTTCTAACTTCCGGGTGCGGATTGTGAATGTGGCCAGCTCAACGCTGCGTGATTTCTCGCTGGATTGGGTGGCCGTAAAGGTGTATTATATTCCTTGAGAAATGTTTTTTAAGAAGTGTCCCTAACGGCCAGCCGCCGTCCGGTTACCGTTCACCAACTACCGATTACCGTAAAGCGCCTCGCGCTTCACGGCGAGCGGCAGCGCCTCTAATTCCAGCACCCGCTCATCGCCGCTGCCGCCAAAGTTGTGGGGGTTGTACGGCCGTAAGCCCAACGCCGCCCGTTTCTTGTCAATATGCACCAGCGCCCGCCGCACCATCTCGTCCGGATCGCCCACAAATTCCAGCTTACCGCCATACAATTTCTCCCACCCCGCGCTGATGTAGTGGGAGACAGCGTCACTGCCGCTCACCTTGTCCGGTATCCCACTCACCGGCGATGCGCCGCCAAACATCACATAAGCGCCAGAAGCGACACAGTAGGTGCCAATCGCCAGCGCCTTCTCGCTCATCCACTCCGGAGCCAGGCCCACCGCCGGAATCTGGTCAATATCGTCGCCCAGGCCACCCTCCTCCACCATTTGTGTCAGCACGGTGAGGATGCGCGTGTTGTCCACGCACGACCCCATGTGCAGCACTGGCGGAATGCCGATGGTCTCGCACACTTCGCGCAAGCCCGGCCCCACCTGATCCAGCCCGGCCTCACCCAGCAGCAGCCCCAGCTTGGCGGCGGCAATCGCCCCGCAGCCCGTTTCCACCACCAGCACATCCTGTTGCAGCAAGTCACGGGTCACTTTGACGTGCAGGTAATCCTGCTTGCTGCGCGGATTGTTACAGCCGACGATAGCCGCCACACCGCGAATACGGCCGTCCCTGATGGCATCATTCAACGGCCGGAACGAAGCCCGGTAGCTGCCACCCAACATGTAGTTGATGTACTCATGCGAAAAGCCGGGAATCAGCTTCTCCTTCACCTGAGGGATTTTGGTCCGGCCGCGATTGGCGTAATTGTCAATGGCTACTTTGAGGATGCGTTTGGCCGTCGTCAGCGCATGTTTTTCGTCAAACTCAATGTGTGTGGCCCCCTTAATTTTGACCTTCGGCGAGGTGGTAATCACCTTCGTGTGGAACTTCTCCGCCAGCCCCACCAACGCCTGCATAATGCACTGCACATCTACCACCATAGCTTCCACCGAGCCGGTGAGAATAGACAATTCCTGGTGCAAAAAGTTCCCAGCGGCGGGAATGCCCTGGCGCATGAGAATCTCGTTGGCCGTGCAGCAAATCCCGGCCAGATTGACCCCCTTTGCCCCCGCTTTGTGGGCATATTCAATGATTTCCGGGTCTTGCGACGCCGCCACAATCATCTGGCTCAAGGTCGGTTCGTGGCCATGCACGATGACGTTGACCATATCCTCCTTAAGCACACCCAGATTAGCTTCGCCCAAAATGGGGGCAGGCGTGCCAAAGAGGATGTCGGAGATGTCCGTGGCCATCATGCTGCCGCCCCAACCATCGGCCAGTGCCGTGCGCACGGCGTGGTTGAGGATATGTTCCGGCTCCTGGTCGTCGCCGATGTGGGTGCGGTGCAGGGCTTCTACCACTTCGCGGTCAATGCCACGCGGGATGACGCCTAGTTCGCGCCATAGCTTGAGCCGTTTTTCGGGGGCACGGCCGATCACCGCCACTTCTCCCTTTTGTTGCCCAAATTGGGCAATGTACAGGTCGGCCAGTTCGTCGGCAATCTCTTCCGGGGCACGCCCTTCAATTTCGATGCCGTATTTGCGGGCGACGATGCGCAGTTTGGCCACATCGCGGATGCGGTAGCCTTCCGTTTCACCGTTGGCGACCGCTTTGAGGATGAAGGCCATGTCACGGCCGTGATCGGAATGAGCGGCCGCCCCCGCCGCAATAGCCCGGATCAGGTTGCGCGCCTGAATCGTGTCTATGGTCGCGCCGCAAACGCCAGTGTCACCCTCTTTGGTCAGGCGGCACGGCCCCATGCCACAAATTTTGCAGCACATGCCCGCGCCGCCAATGTTGCAGGGAACCATCTGGTCAGCCCGGCTAAAAGCCGTGCCGATTTCCAATTCATCTGCCCAAACGAGCATTTGCTGCGCCGCCGGATCAATGGTGCGCTCTTCGGGGGTTCGCATTTTCTTCGCCATGGTCGTCTCCTTCGGGGATAAGGGCAGTGAGCCGTGAGCGGTAAGCAATGAGCAGTTGGCTTACTGCTTACCGCTTACGGCTCACTGCTTACTGATTCAAACCAGGGCAGGGCCACAACGGCCGTGCCATTTCCGGCACATCCTGGGCAAAGGTGATGGTGCGGTCGGTTTGAGGGAATACGGCCGTGTGGCGGAAAAACGGCTTGCCCTTTTCAAAAGCCTGGCTGCTGCCAAACTCCACCGCCACCGGCAGTTCGGCCATATACCCGGCCTCGGCCAACACCAGGCGGATTTTTTCTTCGGTTACCTGGGTTTCATCAAACGACACCTCAACAATCTGGAAACTGCTGCTGGCATACACCTCAACGACGCCAGGCAGCGCCAATAACAACTGGCGCACGGTCAGCACATGATGGTCGGCATACATCATAGGGAGGGGAATGGAAATCGTATTCATATGGGTTTCTCCAGACCTGAATAAGAACGCCACCTGTGAGGAGGTTGCCGGCGGCAAGGTGGAAAAACAATAGCAAAGGCCCAAAGCTGATTTGATCTTTCACCTTTGGCAAGCAACCGGTCAAGTGAGTATTGCTGCCTCTTGCTGTGACAGATGTCACCCGTTTGAAGACCCGGCTGGCTACCAGACTACGCAGGTGGTTTTTGCCCTACGCAGCCGCAGCCCCCACCGCCAGATTTTTAGCCAAAAGTGAAACATTTCCGTGGCGTTATGCAATCGCCCACATAATTCGTATAATTCGTGGCTGTTTACAAAGGGAAGTAGAGTCCAATTGATTTCTACGACTGGTGTTAACGTCCTAACGTTTTCGCCACTTCCTTAAGGCTACAGCGGATGGGGAAATAAATGGAGGATTTTCCAGAAGGCAATCCGTTCAATTCTTTACCCCCTGTAGCTCTGGCGAAAAAGCAAAGACATTACCGGCATCTGGGTGACTGACAAATAGTTAACCAGGAGGGGAAGAGTTTGTATGATAGACCGTTTTTTCTCTGGCAATGCTGGAGACGATGATTGGGACGACGATGATTGGGAGGATGAGGATTTTGAAGATTTCCCGGCCGATTTGAGGGCGTTGCTGCAGCAGGCGCATGAAGAGGAAGAGGAGCAGCTTGATCAAGCCTTGAGGCAATTGACGGTGAAAGAGCTGCGGCAGGTCGCGCAGCGGCGCGGCTGGCGGCTCAATGGCGTGGCCAAAGATGACCTGGTGGCGCAAATGCAAACGCTCCTGCTGAAAGCGCGTGAAGACCCGTATATGCTGACCGGCCTCTCCGAAAAAGCCCGCCAACTGCTGTCGGCAACACATGCTCTTTACAACATCAACAACGCCATTTATCAAGAACAATGGGACCACGTGTGGCGTATTGCGCTCAATCATAAAGACCCGGTAGCGCCACTGGTATTAGAGTTGGAGGGGTATGGCCTGATTTATCGCTGCCGCGCTCATGGGCATGAGGCACACCATCACCCGATTCTCAATTTGCATGACGGCCTGGTACCGTCTATCGTCCTCGTTCCCCGCCGCAAAGCAATCATGTCGCCGCTCAAGCGCAGCCTGCCAGCGGCACGGCCGTTCCTGGAAAACGTGGAACAGGTGGCCCATTACCTGGCCGCGGGCGGTGCGCTGCGCCTGATGCCGCTGGAGGGCGAGCACAAACCAGAAGGACACGCATCGCCCTGGGTGGGTAACTGGCCTTACCTGCCGCAAGAAGTGAAAAAACTGCCAGCCTACAACATGTATATGGCTTTCTATAGGCCCCAGAAGTTAACGGTGCCCTTTCGCCGCCAGTTGATAGATGAGAAATCCGCGCCGGCGCTGGTTACGGCCGTAGGCGACCCGCATACCCTGGGCTGGATCATCACCCTTTTGCAAGGGCTACAGGTGGTGATGCTGGACGCACAACGCAACCTGACGTTCTCGCCAGAAAAGTGGAATATGCTCGTCAGCCTGCCCCGCCAACAACTCCTAAGCACCCTCTTCCGGGTCTGGAGCGTCAATGTGATCGATGCCTGGGAAGCCCGCGCCGCACTAAACAAAACGCCAGACATGACCATCTGGCGTCTGGCCGACCCCGAAATGCCCTACCAGGCGCTGCTGATGAATTTTGTCATGGGGCGGCAAACGTTGCTCCGCCTGTTGCGCGGTCTGGCTGAAGACAGTGACCGGCAGGACGAATGGTTTAGCCTGTCTGACTTTGTGCGCGACCTGTTCCAGATGCAACCTGATTTCTATTACACGCTGTTAGCGCCAGAGACATGGGGCTTCCAGCAGGGCGACAAACCGCTCAGGCCAGACAAAGAGGGCGACTGGCTTAAAACCAGCGGCGAGATGGTGCGCGCCGCCATTTACGGGCCGCTGTATTGGATGAACATGGTGGAACTACGCGGCAGCCCGGATGATGTGGTCGCCTTTCGGCTGACGGATACCGGGCGCTATTTACTGTCGCCGTTTGCGCCAGACACGGCCGTGCCCCAAAGCACCTCTCCCGGTGAAGCCATCTGGCTGGATGACCGCACCGTGCATATTTCGCCTGGCTACGAAATGGGTGGTTTTCTGGCGCTGATGACACAATGGGGCACGGCCGTGCCCCATCAGCCCTTCACCTACCGCCTGGACATCGCCAGCCTGGAAAAAGCGTTTGTGGCTGGCGAAACGCCAGACACCCTCAACCGTCTCTTTTTGGAATCCGGCTGGCGGCTGCCAGACGCCGGTCTGGAATATCTGGAAGACGCATACCGCCGCTTTGGCCTGGCCCACCTCTACGATGACCTCACCGTGATGGAATTTAGCGACGATATGGCGCTGGCCGAATTGCGTGCCGCCGGTTTGTTGGATGGTTCCCTGGTGCATGAATTTTCCTATCGCCTGATTGCCATTCGCCCGGAGATGGTAGATACCCTGCTTGCCCGGCTGGAAGGGCGCGGGTATACCCCCCGTGTGACAAAGGATGTGGTCTGATGGGTCAACCAGCCGTGAAACTCGAAACGCTTCTGGATGGCTATAACGCCAACACCATTAAAGAGATGCTGACCAGTCTGGGCAAGCAGCCCAAAGTTGCTAAAGGGGACAACGTGCCCTGGCTGGCCACCGAAATGGCCCGGCCCGAACGAGTGCGGAACGCGCTGCGCCACTTAAACGAGCCGGAAAAAATGGCGCTGGCGACCCTACACCAGAAAAATGGGCAGATGACCCATACTCGCCTGCGGCAGATGATGTCCCTCCACGCCGATATGCTGCAACCATCACGGCCGTCCAACCACGTGATTTTTGTGGATGGCGAGCGCCAACCGGCTTATCTGGCAAACCCGCATTACAAAGGGAAACCGACATTTGAGGATTTGCTGGCGGGGCTGGCAATGAAGGGGTTGGTCTTTAGCCAGCGCCCTCTGGAAGACAGCCGCACCACGCTGGATTGGCTGCACGGCCGTACCATCCTCTTACCTGAGTACATCCAACCCTATCTGGACAGTATCACCCTGCCCGAACTGCCCAACCCGGCGGCCATTGAACCGACGCAGATCGTTCGTGGCTCCAGCCAGAGCTTTTTGCGCGATTTGGGACGCTACGGCCGTTACCTGCGCCGCAAAGGCAAACTGCTCCTGACCACCCAATACCAGGTGTACAAAGACGACCTGAAAGCGATTGCCGCCGAGATGAGCTTCCCCACCGACCTGGGCAGCGGTAAAAAAGAAACGGACAACGGCCGTCTCTATTTCCTGCGCGGCCTGCTACCCAAAGTACAACTGGCACAACAACGATATGCCAGTGAAGGGTTGACGGCCGTGCCCGATTCCCCCTTCTGGCAAATGGATATGGCCGACCGTGCCCAACTTGCCTTCCGCGCCTGGCGCGATGAAGGCGCCTGGAACGAACTGCCCAATCTACACCATTTCCAGCGCGGTAACCGCACTGACTTTGCGCCACAAGGGCTGGTGGATGTGCGCAAAACCATCCTGCACCACATCACCCAAATGGGAACGGGCTGGGTTAGCGCCTCTGAGTTGATTGAGACGATTAAAAGCGAAGATTACGGCTTCTTCATCAAAGAGCGCAAAGTAAGCCGCTGGAGTTATTATGGCAGTTACACCTCTCTTCCGTATGAAGGCAGCAACAATCCCTACGGCGTCACTTTTGGCAACTTCAAAGATGAAAAAGAGGGCTGGAACAAAGTAGAAACCGATTTGATCAACCACGTCATCGCCGGGCCGCTGCACTGGATGGGGCTGGTAGATTTGGGCTACATGCAAAAACCGCCGGTAGACTTAAGCGGCACCCCGAAGGTGGACGGCTACCGTCTGACGCCCATGGGTGAATGGCTGCTGGGAATCGGGCCAAAACCAGAATTTGCCGCCGGTGAAGGCAATGTTGTTGTGCAGCCCAACTTTGAAATTGTGGTCATGGCCCCCTTTGACGATGAGTTATTGCTGGCGCTCGACCATTTTGCCCGCGCCATCAAAGAAGGCGACCACGTGATTACCTATGAAATCAACCGCGCCAGTGTCTACAACGGCCAGAAAAACCAATGGCCGGTAGCGCGTACCATCACTTGGCTGGAGACAATTGGCAAACAGCCGCTGCCGCAGAATGTGCGGCGCAGCCTGGAAGAGTGGGAGGCGCTGCACCAGCGGATCACCATTCGCCAACATGTGCGGCTGCTGGAAACGGCCAATCCGGCCGTAGCCGACCAGCTAGAACCGGTACTGGCAGACAAAGGCCACCGCGTGACCCCCACCATTTTTCTATCTAAAGAAGAAGGCGATCACCTGGCTCACACGCTGCGCCAGGCCGGTTGGCCGCCGCTGCGCACGGCCGCCGGCGTTACGGCCGCCCCTAACAGCGTTATCATTGACCGCGACGGCCGTATCTCCTACAACCATCACACGCCCAGCATTTACGCCCAGGGCATCATCGCCCCGCTCAGTGTGGACACGGGACACGGCCGTGAATTGACCCCCACCCAGGTAAAAGCTAATGTTTCCGACAAGGCAGGGCTGGAAAAATTGCTGATTGACCTGACGGCCATCCACAGCGGCCCCTTGCCTGGCGCCCTGGTGGTGAAGCTGAAGGCGTGGAGCCACTACTACGGCAACGCCCGCCAGGAAACGTTCACCCTGATCGAATTCAAGGATGTACCCACCCGTGACGAACTGCTCCAGGACGCCGAATTGGGTCAATACCTGGCCCCCTTCAACGCGCCCGGCCGCGCCCTGGCCATTGTCCCCTCCCCACACGAAGCCACCGTCCACACCCTGCTGGCAGAACGGGGCGTGAAGATTGAAGAAGGAATCAAGAAGTGAAATAATTGGGCAATTGGGTAATTACCCAATTACCCAATTACCCAATTACCCAATTACTCCCTATGTACAACCCCCAAAACCCCCTCATTGTGCAAGGCGACAGCACGGTGTTGTTGGAAGTAGACAACGGCCGTTACCCGGAAGGGCGCGATTTGCTGGCTCGTTTTGCCGAACTGGAAAAAAGCCCGGAATACATTCACACCTACCGTATCAGCCCACTGAGCCTGTGGAACGCCGCTGCCGCCGGGCTGACGGCCGAATCCATTCTGGCCGGGTTGGAAGAGCTGGCTAAATACCCCTTGCCGGATAATGTGTGCCACGACATCCGCGACTACATTGGCCGCTATGGGCTGGTGAAACTGGTGCGGCAAGACAATGACCTGTTGTTGGTAGCCAACGACCCGTTGATCATCACCGAACTGGGGCGGCACAAACAGTTACGGCCGTATATCGCTACCCAACTCGACCATTGCACCCTGCGCATGGACCCGGCGCGGCGTGGCCACATCAAACAAGCTCTCGTCATCATTGGCTACCCCGCCGAAGACCTGGCCGGTTATGTGGACGGCGAGACGCTGACCTTTAACCTGCGCCCCATTACCCAACAAAACAAACCGTTCAAACTGCGTGACTACCAGTATACGGCCGCCGCCACTTTCCACGCCCAGGGCAGCGCCAGTGGCGGCAGTGGCGTCATCGTCCTGCCCTGCGGCGCGGGCAAAACCATGGTGGGCATGGCGGTGATGAACCAGTTGCAAACCAGCACCCTCATCCTCACCCCCAGCACCGTCGCCGCACGCCAGTGGATTGACGAACTGCTGGATAAAACCAGCCTGTCCCCTGAACAAATTGGCGAATATACTGGCTCGCGCAAGAGCATCAAGCCCGTCACCATCAGCACCTACCAGACGATGACCTTCCGTAAACGGGGCACACGCGGCCGTAACCTGCCTTTGCACGAAGAACATCCCCACTTTTCCCTCTTTAATGAGCGGGATTGGGGGTTGATTGTGTATGACGAAGTTCATTTGCTGCCGGCGCCCGTCTTTCGCGTCACGGCCGAATTGCAGGCGCGGCGGCGGCTGGGGCTGACGGCCACGCTGGTACGGGAAGATGGGCAAGAGGAAGATGTGTTTTCCCTCATCGGCCCCAAAAAGTATGACGTGCCCTGGCGCGAACTGGAAAAGCAGGGCTGGATTGCCACTGCCCACGTCACCGAAGTACGTATTCCGCTGTTGCCAGAAACCCGCGTCAGTTATGCGGTGGCCGAGGAACGGGAAAAGGCGCGTATTGCGGCCGAAAACCCGGAGAAGCTCACGGTGTTAGACCGGCTGCTGGCGCGTCATTTTGGCGATAATGTCTTGATTATTGGCATGTACCTGGGGCAGTTGGAAGAGGTGCAAAGCCGGTATGGTTTCCCCATGATTACGGGCAAGACGTCGGTGAAGCAACGGCAGGAGTTGTTGGGGGCGTTTCGTAACGGCCGTCTCAAAACCCTCATCATCAGCAAGGTGGGCAACTTTGCCATTGACCTGCCCGAAGCCAACGTGATGATTCAAATTAGTGGTACCTTTGGCAGCCGCCAGGAAGAAGCGCAGCGGCTCGGCCGTATCCTGCGCCCCAAACAGGAAAACACGCTGGCCTACTTTTACACTCTGGTCAGCAAAGACACCAAAGACCAGGAGTTCAGCGCCAACCGCCAACGTTTCCTCACCGAGCAGGGCTACCGCTACCACATCCTCTACGGCGACGAGATCGCCGATTATGTGCCGCCCGATCGGTGAGCGGTTCTCGGTAATTGGCAGCCACCTCGAACGTGCTTTTGCGCAAAACAGCCACCAATCTCAATCAGCGGTGATGGCTGATTTCCCAGGGTTCGCTTAGGACAGCTAGCTGTGAAAAAGTTGCCCTGCCCGCCAAAATTACACAAAATCAGGGTAATGACACAATTTGAATTAGAACCATTTCAACCAGCGAGAGGTATTGCCAACTCCCATATGCAAACAGTCGCTGGTCATTACGGCCGTTCCCAGGGAGGTATCGTCTTTCATCGTTGGCGTATTGATACGCCAGATGGTGACTTTCTCGATCTCGATTTCCCAGAAGTGGCCGGGGTTTTACCCCCAGAGAACGCGCCGCTTGTCATCTTGTTACATGGTCTGGAGGGCAGTGCGCGCTCCAGCTACGCCTATGAAACTTACCGACAACTTGCCGGGCGCGGGGTGCGCTGTGTGGGCATGAATTATCGTTCGTGCAGCGGTCAGATTAACCGAAAACCTTATACTTACCATGCGGGAGAGACCAGCGACCTCATACATGTCATCCATTACCTCCAGAGTTGGTTTCCGCAGGTGCGTATTGGCGCTGTGGGTTTCTCGTTGGGCGCAAATATCTTGTTGAAGTATCTGGGGGAACAGGGGGGGAACTGTCCACTGGCGGCCGCTGCGGCCGTATCGCCACCGTTTGCCCTGGATCGCAGCATGGAAGCGATTGAAAACAGCATCGGCCGTATGTACAACACGTACTTTATGCGGGCATTGCGCCAGAAAATGCAGGCTCGCGCTCCGTTGTTAGAAGGGTTGGTGGATTTGGAACAGGTATTGGCGGCCGAAACTTTTCGAGAACTGGATGAGGCTTTGACCGTTCCCCTATATGGCTATGCCGATGTATGGGAGTATTACCGGGAAAATAGCAGCGGCCGTTTCCTGGCAACTATCTCCGTGCCTACCTTGATCATTCGGGCTTTAGATGACCCCTTGTTTCACCCTGCGGACATACCTTACGACGTATTGGCAGCAAACCCATGCCTGACCACAGCCATTACCGCGCAAGGGGGGCATGTTGGTTTTGCTGAAGGGCAACCTGGCCGGTTTAATTGGTGGGCGGAGCGACAGGTAGCCCGGTTCCTGGCTGCCTATCTGGGTCATTGAGTAATCACCCAGTTACTCAATTACCCAATTACCCAATTACCCAATTACTTTAGAACAACCCCAGAGCGGGCGGGCAGGGTTAGTTGGAGACGGCCGTCCCCCACCAACACCTCATCTTTTTCCCCAAATATCGGCTGTAACACTGCCCCATATACCAACAACTCGTTTACTGGCATGGCGATAGTTTGAGGTTGGGTGGAGACGTTCACGGCCGTGACCACCACCTCATCCGCCAGCTTCCGGGCAAAAGCATACACCTCGCCCTGGGCGTATAGTTCATGGTAACTGCCCCGCCGCAGCGCCGGGTGGGCGTGGCGCAGGGCGATCACTTCACGGAAATAGGCCAGCATCTCCTTATCCCACTGGTTCTCGTCTTGCCAGGGAAACGTCCAGCGCGCCTCCCGGTCGTGGAAGCGCTCTTCGGTATTGGCCGAACCGCGAATGGCGATCTCGTCGCCATAATAGACACAGGGCGCGCCGGGATAGGTCATTTGCAGCAGCGTACCCAGTTTTACGGTGTCCTTGTCCCCCCGCGCAATGGAGAGCAGGCGGGCGGTGTCGTGGCTGTCCAGCGAATTAAGCTGCACCTGAGTCACGTCCCAGTCATAGAGGGCAAGCAGGCGGTGGATGGCACGGCCGTAGCCCGCCGCGTCAATCCCCGGATACGGCTTATACCCCCGATCCTTGACTAACATCTCGCTTACCCGGTCGCCGCCACAAAAAGCGATCACCGGCGCGGTAAATTCATAATTCATAGTGGCGTCAAACATATCCCCTTGCAGCCACTCTTTGGCCTCGTGCCAGATTTCGGCCACAATATACGTTTCCGGGTTGATGGCTTTCACCCGCTGCCGGAACTCCTCCCAAAAACCAGGCGTGGTGATTTCCGCGGCCACATCCAGCCGCCAGCCATCAATGCCAAACTCCCGCACCCAATACTCACCCACCTGCATCAAAAATTCCCGCGCCTGGGCATTGTCCGTATTGATTTTGGGTAAATCACGCAGCCCCACCCAGGCCAGGTAATTGTGCGGTTTGGTCTGGTCATACGGATGCAACGGCCAATCCACCACCGTAAACCAGTCAATATACGCCGACGCCGGCCCCTGCTCCAAAATATCGTTGAACTGGAAAAAGCCCCGGCTGGCGTGGTTAAAGACACCATCCAGCACAAGGCGCATGTGGCGTTTGTGGGCTTCATCCACCAATTCCCGCAGGGCGGCATTCCCCCCCAGCATCGGGTCTACCTGGTAATAATCGTGTGTGTGGTAGCGGTGGTTGCAGGCGGATTGGAAGATGGGGTTCAGGTAAATAGCCGTAATGCCCAACTCCTGCAAATAATCCAGCCGCTCCACCACGCCCAACAGGTCGCCACCCTGGTATCCCTTATCCGGTGGGGGTGTGTCCCAGGGGAGCAGGCGGCCTTTGGGCACACGATCACTTTTGGCAAAACGGTCTGGGAATATCTGGTAAAAAACAGCATCTTTTACCCATTCGGGAGTCTCAATCATCTTTACATTTTCTCCATCTTGTTTACGCAATCCTGATGGACTGACAAAACTTACGCGAATCAACTTGCATCACAAGAAAATATCTCAAAGCTCGTTGAAAATGTTAGATTTGGGTGCTCTCTGGCTTGCTTTCGGGAAGCCAGCACCGGCCAGCACCGGTTCGGGGGCCGGTATAGGCGATAAGCGGAGTTGGCTTATCAGCTCATAACCCGGTTTGTCACCGAGAGCCAGGGTGCGCTCGACGCATTACGCATCAGGCATCAATGATTGCCATGGGCGACGGCCGCGCCCGATTTCCCCACCAGAAAGTCAAAATCCGCGCCCAGATTGGCTTGCTGCACGTGTTCCAGAAAGAGGCTGACGTAGCCACGTTCGGTGTGCGGTGGGCGGGGTCGCCAGGCAGCGCGGCGGCGGGCCAGTTCCTCATCGGGCACGTCCAGATGCAGCCGACGGCCGTCCACATCCAGTTCAATCATGTCCCCGTTTTGCACCAGCGCCAGCGTGCCGCCAATGGCTGATTCCGGGGCCACGTGCAAGACGACGGTGCCATAGGCGGTGCCAGACATACGGCCGTCGGAAATCCGCACCATATCCGTCACCCCCTGCTTCAGCAATTTGGCGGGCAGGCCAAAGTTACCCACTTCTGGCATCCCCGGATACCCCTTTGGCCCCACCTGCTTCAGCACCAGCACACAGTCAGCGTCCACATCCAGGTCGGGGTCGTCAATGCGGGTGTGGTAATCATCAATATCCTCAAAGACCACCGCCCGGCCGCGATGATTCATCAGGTCGGGCGTGGCCGCCGACGGTTTGATGATGGCCCCATCTTCACACAAATTGCCATATAACACGGCCAACCCGGCATTGCGTTTGATGGGCTGCTCAAAGGGGGCGATGACGTCACGGCCGTAACAAGGCGCACCCGCCGTATTCTCCCCAATAGATTTGCCCGTCACCGTCAACGCCTCCAGGTGCAGCCGTTCCGCCAATTCTTGCACCACCACCGGCACACCACCCGCATAATAAAAATCTTCCATCAAAAATTGGCCGGAGGGCATCAAGTTCACCAGCAGCGGCAGGTGGCTGCCCAGGCGGTCAAAGTCAGCCAGCGCCAGTTCCACCCCCACCCGCCCGGCAATCGCCAGCAGATGCACCACAAAGTTAGACGAGCCGCCGACGGCCGCATTGACCATAATGGCGTTTTCAAAATTGGCACGGGTGAGGATGTGGGACGGCCGTAAATCCTCCTTCACCATTTGCACAATGCGGTTGCCCGTCAGGTGGGCCAGGCGGCGGCGGCGGGAATCGGCGGCGGGGATGGCGGCCGCGCCGGGCAGCGTCAGCCCCAACGATTCCACCATGCAGGCCATTGTCGAAGCTGTGCCCATGGTCATGCAGTGCCCGTCGGAGCGGGACATGCACGACTCCGCCTCCATGTAATCTTCCATGGAGATTTTGCCGCTGCGCAGGTCATCGGTAAATTCCCAGACGGAGGTGCCGGAGCCTATGTCCCGGCCGCGATATTTGCCGTTGAGCATGGGGCCGCCGGGCAGCACAATGGTGGGAATGTCCACGCTGCACGCCCCCATGACGGTGGAGGGGGTGGTTTTGTCACAGCCCGTCAGCAAGACCACACCATCCAATGGGTTGGCGCGGATCGTCTCTTCCACGTCCATGCTCGCCAGATTGCGATAGAGCATGGTGGTGGGGCGCATCAGCACTTCGCCCAATGACATGACGGGGAATTCCAGCGGGTAGCCGCCGGCTTCATAGACGCCGCGTTTGACCATTTCCGCCAGGATGCGGAAGTGGGCATTACAGGGCGTCAGGTCGCTCCAGGTGTTGCAGATGCCGATGACGGGACGGCCGTCAAACATCTGATCGGGATGCCCCTGATTTTTAATCCAACTGCGGTGGGTAAACCCCAACACATCTCGATTACCAAACCATTCGTGGCTGCGAAATTTGACTTCTGTTTCCATTTTCACTGATGCTGCACTCCATTTTTTAAGTTGTTTATTGCCGGAAATAAGAGATTGGAAATAGTTTTATCTCCAATCTCCATCTCTGGCACCCTGTTGTTATGGTTTGATGATCACCGGCAGGTAAATGAACTGTTGCGTGGTTACGGCCGTCGTCGTCAACAACAGCGAATCACTTTGCCCAGGATCGGTTTGAGACACGGCCGTGACCGTTGTCATGTTACTATCCCCACCCTCAGCATCACCCGGCACTTCCACCTGTACCGTCAATGAAACCGTTTGACTGGCCGCCAGCGCCACACTGCTGCTGCTTATCGTCGTTGCCCACGCCCCGCCTGTTGCGGTCAGGCCAAACGTGTCGGTCACGCTGCCGGTATTGGTCAGTTGGATGGTATAGGTAACGGTTGTGCCCACTTCCCCGGCAGCGGCCCGGTTACCAGACAAATCCACCCCATAGGTGATCACCGTCATCGTCAGGGGTACTTCCACCAACGGCCGTAGCGGATCATTATTGTTAATACACAACGTGCCCGTATACACCCCCGCCGCCAGCCCGGTGCTGTCAAAGATTACGTCTACGTCAACGGCCGTGCCGCCAGCCACCGTGCCGGTAATTGGATTCACACTCACCCAGGGCAAATCCACTGGCGGATCACAATTGCCTATCTGGCCAAAAGCCACATTGTCAACCCCTTCCGCGCCATCACCACTGGCCGAAGGCGAGAAGATATTGATGCGGCCAATCGGCGTCGCCGAATAAACACCCCAAAACATGCCCGCATTCCCCGCCATCGCCGTAGTTGTTCCAATAGGATTGTCGCTGGCATCAAAAAGCGCAATATCAACCGTGATCTCATCCGAGACATAATGAGTCAGATCCATACCGGCCGTACGGACAGGCGGATCAAAGATAATCTCAAAACTATCTACAAACGTATTACTCACAATGTTTTTGCTAATAGCCCCATACGCGCCAGCGCCTATGCCAACCAAACCATCAACTGATCCACCGCCTGCCTCATTTAAGGGGTTATCCTGAAAAGTGACGCCCGGCAAGATACCACCTGACGCAAAACAAGCATTATTTGTCAGCGCATCAAATGGCGCTGGGCAACCTAAAATTGCACCATCCGCCCAAAGCCCGGCCTCAAAATCCTCTACAGGAAGTCCTGGGAAAGCCGTGTCAAACAGTGAACGGTCAGTGTAATACACAGCCCCACCACCTGCCGGGCTTAAAAGAGAAGCCGGCAAACCTGC
This sequence comes from uncultured Ardenticatenaceae bacterium, assembly GCA_964581605.1. GTDB lineage: Bacteria > Chloroflexota > Anaerolineae > Promineifilales > Promineifilaceae > CAADGU01. The sequence goes on along the minus strand of CAZOPF010000097.1, from coordinate 1,639 downwards.
TTCGCCAATCGTCCACTCCAGATCACTGTCACCGGTATTGGAAATGGTCAACGTGCGTGTCACCTGGCTGTTTGTTACCTGCACCTGGCTCAATTCGGCCGGATTTACCTCAATGACTGGCGGCGGGTCAACAAGATCCCAAATCCAGGCCCCGGCCGAAAACACTTCCGCCGTCGTCCAGGGATTGGTAAGCGGAGCGGTGTAAGCACCGGCCGCAAAATCATACACGTAAATAAAACCTGGCTCGTCAATAACCAGGTAAGCAAAACCATCATCGCTCACAGCCAGACCATCAATATCAGTCTGGCCGGCCGGATATGGGGCAACCGGAGTCACGCTGGCATCCTGATTGATAATCAGCAAACCAGCACCATACGGTGTGGCATCATCATTGGTGCAATAGAAAGTACCATTATTCGGATCGGCGGCAAAACCACCACAATCCAGATCCGCATCTGCATAATCAATATAGACGGTAGCAATGAGGGTGGTAGGGTCAATAGCCCAAATCGCCTCATTGGCAATATTTTTCGTGCCGTACAACTGACCGTTATAAAAAGCCAGCCCAACCATACTTTGAGTGGCGCCTGCGGGATCAACAATAGTTCCTAACGGGTTGATCGTTCCACCAACTGGCCATTCATAGAGCGTTGCGCCACTGTTGAAATAAACCAGATTATTCACCTGATCGTAGGCTGCGCCCCACACCTGAGCGCCGCTAAAAGCAGTGATGCTGATGTTGGTGAGGGGGGCAATCTGATAAGCTGGGGTGTTGGCGTCATCCACGCCAACTAATAACGGGTACTCCTCACCCAAAAACGTTGACCCAGAAACAGGCAGTAGCGACGTAATTCCCCCCTGCTCGGCCGCCCAGGCCAATGCCTGTTCTTGCATCGTTTCAGCAGAATCTTGACTACCGCTATTTTGGGCGAACACGACCAATGGCAGTAAAAACGACAAAACAACCATCATCAGGAACAAAATAAATCTTCGCTTGCGTTGCATCTGGGTTTTTCCTTTTAGAATAAGATGTGATGCCAAGATAGTAGCGTAATAATGGCAACACACAAGCCCTAATTTTCTGGTTTGGTAACACAATTGAATAACAGGGTGTTGGTTGCCGGAGTTACGGCCGTTGTTATACTTGGCTCTGTCAGGGATTAAATACCTTTTACTAATTCAATGAGGAGGGTTAATCATGGCGGAAAAATACCCCGTGACCTTACAAAAAGACGAAAAAGTGATCAAACTACTGCGGCGGCATCCGGCTCGTCTTGTTCTGGACATTGTGCTGACCGTTATCATCGAGATCATCGTGCTGTTTGCCCTTGTCTGGTTACAGGGCGTCACCGCATCCTGGGAATGGTTGTCATGGTTATGGAACATCCTGATCATCATTACCCTGGCCGGTGGACTGATTTTCATTGGCGTCGAATTTTACCGTTATCGTAATGATGTCTGGCTGCTTACCAACCAGCGGATCATAGATTCCACCCGTAATTCTCCGTTCAACCAGACCGTCTCTTCGGCCGATCTGGTGAATGTGCAGGATATGAATTTCCACAAACGGGGCGTCCTGGCCACCATGTTCAACTTCGGTGATGTGACTTGCCAGACGGCCAGCCAGACGCAGCATTTC
>CAZOPF010000096.1:0-20759 GCA_964581605.1 uncultured Ardenticatenaceae bacterium | reverse complement strand
GCCTTCGATGCGCCGGGTCATGTTGCCGTTGGCGTCGTAGGTGAGGGTCATGCCGGTGCCGCCGCTGACGCTGGTGACGGCGTGGGGTTTGCTGCCGTAGCTGTAATCCAGGTTGACGCCATCGGTTACACGGGTATCCATGTTGCCCAGTTTATCATAGGTGTAGCTGTGGGTGTAGTTGGCCACGCCGCCGGTGGCCGAGGCGGTGAGCAGCCGGTTGAGGTGGTCGTAGGTAAAGCTCTGGGTGTCAGTGCGGTTGCTGCCGTCGTTGTATTTGGTGGTGATGCTCTGGATATTGCCTGCCAGGTCGTAGGTGTAGCTGAAGTCAGGCTTGTTATCGCCATAGCTTGAAGTGCCGTGCTGAATAGTCGCCAGGCGGAAGTTGCTGTCACCAGCGCCGCCGCCGCTGCTGTCGGTTTGCGGGTGGTAGAGGTAGGTGGTGTCAGCGATGCTGCCGGCGCGGCCGAGGAGGCGCAGTTGGCCCATGCTGTTGTAGGTGATGGTGTCCACCAGGGCAGTTCCGCCGGCCGTGAGGCTGTTTTCCCCTTCGCGGTCGTAGGTCATGGTGATAACTTCGTTGTCGGGGTATTGCATGGTCAGGGGGCGGTGCAGGGCGTCGAAGGTGAGGGTCTGCATGATGTAGTTACGATTATCAATCAATCGTGTCTGGCTGGTCATCCGCCCTAACAAATCGTAGGCAAAGGTATCTTTGTTTTGCGCCGGGTTCGGCCCCCAACTCACCTGATGGGGTTTGCCGATGCCATTGACGGCCGTGTCATAGACATAGCTGGCCAGGTGATAGCTGCCAGAGGTGGGCAAGGTGCCAGGGCAGGCGTCGGCGGGGGTGCTGTCCTGCGCTTTGCGCGTCAGCCGGTTGAGGGCGTCGTAGGTAAAGCAGATGGCCTGTCCTTTGGCGTCTTTTTGGCGGATGAGGTTGCCGGCCGCGTCGTAGGCGTAAGTCCAGTAGCCCATATCGGGGTCGTTCATGGTGAGTTTACGGCCGTAGTTATCATAGGCCATTTCCGTATAACTGAGTGAGTTTTCTTGCAAGGGTTGGGTGTTGCTGGCATTGGTGGTGAGCACGGCCGTCAGGTTGCCCTGGACGTTATAACTGTAGCGCGTGTCGGCGTCGGCCGTCTGGTTGGGGTAAAGGCCAGTGTATTCCCGCACCAGCACCAACTGCCCCTGGGCATTGTAAAACTGCCCAGTGACATGGTTGTTAGCGTCCACTACTTTGGTGTGCGCCAGAATAGAAGCACCATCTACCGTAACGGTATTGATGATACTGTACTGGTAGCTGGTGGTTGTGCCATCGGGGGCGGTGACGGTGAGCGGCCGTCCCAGGGCATCATAGGTGGTGGTGGTATGCGGTTTGTTGGTGCAGTTCCCGGTGGTGTAGAAGGGAGAGGCGGGCCAGGTCTTGGGTTGGTCGCTGTAGGAGGGAATATCGTAAGGCGCACTCTGGCAAACCACCTGCCCCTGCGCGCCATAGTCGGTGTGGCTGATGATCTCCCGACTCAGGGCTTGCCCCTCCACCCAATGCCAGAGGCTGCGCGTCTGGATGGGGCGGCCGAAGCCGTCAAAGAAGGTCTGGTCATTAAAGGCAAAACCACTGCTGGAATTGGCGGGCTGTGGAAAACTGCCCGGCCGCTGCTGCTGGCTGATGACAAAGGGGGCGTTTCCAGCCGGGTTGAGGAAGGTGGTGGTATTGTTCCAACTATTGTCCCAATAACGATACACCGTCACCGGGTCGCCGTTCCAGGGGTCGGTATCGTCAAATCCGGCAAAGTCGTCGTTCTGGTAGGTGGTGTTGGCGTCGTAAACGGCGTGCAGCCGGCCGAATGGGTCATACTCATATTTCGTCGTCACCCCATCCGGCCCCGTCACCTGTTTGAGCAGGCCCGGCTGCTTCTGGAAACCGCTGACGGCCACGCCGTTGAAGCCATAAATCTGGAAGGTGGTCACCTGGCCCAATGGGTTACTGGTGGAGATGGGGTAGAGGTTGTAGGTGGATTCGTAGGTGATGGTGGTGGTACGGGGCGTGGCGGCAAAAGCGTTGTATATCTGGCTGTAGCTGCTGTTAAAGGCGCGGTAGCCATAGTCGCTATAGCTGGTGAGGCTCGTCTGGTTGCCGTAGAGATCATAAGCATAGGTGGTATCAATCGTCTGGCGGGCGTGGGCGCAGCCGCTGCCGGGGCCGGGCGCAGGCACGTCGTCACAGGCGATGGGAACAAAAGAACGGCTGCGCATCAGTGTGCCCTGGGTGGGCGGCGTGGTCGGGTCGCTGTCGTTGTCATAGTAATACCAGGTACCGTTAATCTGCGTCGTCGTGCCAGGGTTACCACTGTAGAGCGATTCCGCCCCTACCAGCCCCACAACCCAACGGCCGGTGAGCAAACCATTGGTCAATTCAGCGCGGGGATAATACCAGCGCACAATGGTGCGGACGGGGGTGCTGTCGGCCGCATCATCAAACTCCCGGATGTGCGTCAGGTTGCCGTACTGGACGTTGCCCTGGTTGGCGGTGTTGTATTCGTAAGTCGTTTTGGTGGAGAGGGTGTTGCCGCCGTTGTATTGGTAGTTCCTCGTCTCACTGGTGTAGACAAAGTTCAGGCCGGGGCCAAAGGGGGCTGTGCTGTAGCTGTGCTGCACCCGGTTCAACACCACAAACGTGCCCGCATCCACCCGGCCTGTGTCAATCTGCGTGGGGCGGCCCAGAGCGCTGTAAGCAGCCTGGGAAAAGGTCGTCACCTGGCGGCTGAGGATTTCATTGTTATACCCCTTGTTCGTCTGGGTGGTAGTGGCAAAGCCGGTGAGGGGGCTGTGTTTGGGTGCGTTAGCGTCGTTGCAGAGGCTGGCACCGGGCATTGTGCCCACGGCCGTGTCCCATTGATTATAACAGGGGCTGGCATAGCTGTATTCGGTGGTGCTGGTGTTGAAAGCATCATTGTGCGCTACCTGCGTCACAAAGTAGCTGAACCCTATCTCCGGCCATTGGTAATGGGCATACCCATGATGGGCATAATTCCCCACCGCCCGGTTATCGCTGCTGTAGGTGAAGGTGGTCACACCGCCATACCCATTGTTCACTGTTTGCAGGTAGCGGAAGGAAAAACAATCCCCCACGGTGCCGTTCACAAAGTGGGGCAGCGAGGTGTAGCCAAAGGTGGTGGCGGGCAACCCCCAGCCGCCGCTGGTAGCCGGGTCGCTGTCTACATTGGCAAACGGGCGAATAGCCGTGACAATCTGGGTGCGCGTCTGGCGGGCAACGGCTGGTACCGGGTCATAGTTGAAACAGTCGGCCGCGTTCACAATTTGCCCCACCGTGGTAATGCGGTATTCGCGGATGGGCTGGCTGCTGTTGTGGAAGATATAGATGTTTTCTACCGGGTCGGTGTTCAAATCCCACTGGTCATCCATCACTTTGCGGAAGCGGATTTCGGTGGCTGGTGTGCCCGTCAGGCGATTGGTGGTGTGGGTCGGTGGTAGGGTGGTCACGCGGCCGGGGTAGTTATATTTGATGTTGTCAATACGTATCAGGTTGGTACTCAGCGTCCAGGTATGGTTAACGCCGTCACTCCCGTGCCAGCCCACAGTTTCGTTATGGGTATGGTTAAAATAGGTGTACTGCATCTGGTTGCCAAAGGGGTCGGTGACGGTGTCCACATACCAGGCAACGGCCGAGCGGTTGTTGGCGTCTCCCTGGTGGCCGGAAACCTGGCGGTAAGGGGCATCTTGCCATTTTTCGGAATCGGCCGTATACCCCAGCCGGTACAACGTGCCATCGGCGGTGACAACTACCCAGTAAAGACCGTCGGTGGGTAAATTGGCGTCGTAATACCGTTGGATGAACAGCCCCGGCGCGTCTTTGGCATAATAACGCACTTCCGCGGCCGCGGTGCTGCCATCGGGGTAAATCTCATAGCCGGTGCCGTTGAGCGTCAGGCTGAATTTGTCAGGATGTACCAGGTGCGGCGGCTCAAAGGGGTTGCCAAAATTATCCATTTTGACTTCGCGGCGGGAAATGGAAATTTCACTCAACGACCAGCCATGTGCCACCACGCCAGGGTCAAAGTCATGGATTTGCCCATCCAGCTGGCGGCTGTTGTAGGAGAGGGAAACGGCCGGTTGCAAGCCATGTCGGCCGGGTGGAATTTCGATGGGATAACTGTAGGTGGCTGCACCGCTAAATGTGGAGACGGCCGGCGGGGCAAAACTGGGCTGCCAGTAGGTGGGGCGCACGCCGCCTGTCCATTCGGAAAAGTGCATCACTTCGGCGCTGATGAGGCCATCGGCCTGGTAAACGGTGATGGGCACTTCATGCCAGAGGGTGGGGTCGGCTTCGTCCCGGTAGGCCAGGTAATAACGCCAGCTCTGGTAGCTGGTATCTAGCTGCTGCATCAACGGCCGCAAATCAACGACAATACGCACCGGTTTGCTGAACGCATCAGAAATAATCGTATCATTCTGCACTACCTCCAATTGAAAACGCTGCAAGGTCAGGCTGGCAACCGGGTTGGAAAGGGTATGGCTGGCGGTGAGGGGCAGGGTGGGGGTGGCGATGGTGGTCAGTTGGATGGCGGCCGTGTCGGTGATAGTTCCCGCTTCAAACACAACGGCAATTTTGCCTTCCTCAAAACTGACCAGTTTGGTGATAGGTTCGGTGAGGGTGACGGCCGTTGTTGAGGTGATGAGGGTTGGGGTGATGGGGATGGTGGGCGTCAGGGGCATAGTCGGGCTGACTGGCCATGTCGGCGTAATCGGTTGGGCAGGTGGAGCTTCCACTATCTCCCCTTCCGGCGGCAGAAAGTCACCTAACTCATCCGCATCGGCTGGTGGTTGGTAGGCCATATCCGGCTGTTCTGGTTCCGCAGGCGCCGGAGTGCCAGATGTGGGGTCTGGGGGCAATTCCTGGGCATTTATGCCCATATATGGGGGGGGGGGTGAACAAGGCAAACAGGGCCAAAAAGAGGCCCAGCACACAAAACTGACGACGCGACATGAATTTTCCTCCTGAAATTTGTGCCTTGGTGGCCTGGTGTTTTTGTGTTTTTGTGGCTTGGTGGTTGCGTGAAAACACAAGCACTAAAACACTCTAACACTTAAGCACTAAATCACTCTAACACTTAAACACTTGTTTGGTTGGTGGCTCCGGTTGGCTGACCGGCGGCTCCACACAACTGAGGCGGGATTATAAAGATTCCAGACACAGTTGACAACGATTAAAATTTCATAAAAACTACCGAAGGCGTTTATGTCCGCAGCAGGTTGCCAATAAAAAACCACAAATTCGCCGGCCGTTCCGCCAGACGACGCATAAAATAGGGGTACCAGGCCGTGCCATACGGGATGTAAACCCGCACCTGATTGCCCTGAGCCACAATCTGCTCCTGCAATTCTCGCCGGATGCCATATAACATCTGAAACTCAAACGTCTCAGCGGGAATTTGGTGCGCCCGGGCAAATTGCAAAATTGCCTGGATCATCTGTTCATCGTGGGTGGCAAAGCAGGGGTATACCCCTCGTGCGCGTGCTTCTATGTGGAGCATGGCCTGAGCCAGACGAATAAAGCTGGCGTCGGTATCTTCTTTTTGCGGGTAGGCAATTTCTGGGGGTTCGGCATAAGCCCCTTTGCACAGACGCACCCACCCCCCTTCCGAAATCAGCCGGGTAATATCTTGCTCGCTACGATACAGATAAGCCTGGATGACCACGCCCACATGCTGACCAAAGCCGTCTTCATCGCGCAAACGGCGATAAATGTCCAATGTGGTATCTACGGTGCTGCTTTCTTCCATGTCTATGCGCACGCGGTTATTGGTTTGCCGGGCGCGGAGCAGGACGGTGTACAGGTTTTCATACAGCAGGTGTGGGTCAATATTCAGGCCAAGCTGACTGGGTTTGATGGAGACATTCGCCTTGACGCCGCTCTGGTGAATGCAATCCAGCAGCCGCACAATTTCATCGCGGGCGTAGGCTGCTTCTTGGGGTGTATGCACATGCTCGCCCAGGTAGTTGAGGGTGGCCGCAATGCCCCGGCTGTTAACCAAACGAGCGGCCGCAATCGCATCGCCAACCGTTTCACCGGCAATAAAGCGGCTGGCAACCCGCCAGGCGAGGCTGGTGCGGCTGACAAGATATTTGGCCCACACGGCCGTAGACAGATAGAGCAGCACAGCACGCAGCCAGCGTTCACCAAACCAATACAATAACAGCCCGGCAACCAGCAGGGCCATCAGCAAAAAAAGGGGGAACTTTGTGGGGTTTTTCATAATTGGAAGTTACGTTTGGGCAGATGCCCGCAACGGTACATCACAAGTGATTTCAAATGGCTGATGGCCTGATTTTAGCCTGCATTGTGAATGTTGCCAGAATCACCAGGGTACAGGTATCATCTTCAAAATAGTGTGGAATCGGGAACAAGATGAACGAGCCAGAAAATATACGGAACGTCCATGCAGGAGGAGATTACCAGGCACTGCTCAAAGCGGTAACGGCCGTGTCTGCCAACCTGAACACACACACCCTGCTCACCGAACTGGCCCGCCAGCTTGCTCAAACGTTCCACATCACCAGTGTATACATCTCTGACTGGAACCCCGACAGCGGCCTTACCACCATTTTGGCTGAATATCGCAGCCCGGAAGCCAATGAAAAAGAGTGGCACAATGACCTGGGCGCATCTTACGATCTGGTGAATGAAGTCAAACGTGAGGAAAAGTTCTTTCAAACCAGCCATCCTTTGTTGTTCCACCTGGATGACCCCGCCACACCGGACTGGGATCAGGCCCACCTGGCACAGTATGGGATCAAAACAACCCTCATTGTGCCTTTACGCCTGCATCAACAAACCATCGGGTTTGTAGAATTATGGGAAAGCCGGTATCGGCGTGATTATTCCCCGGCCGAAATTGAACTGTGCCAGGGTATAGCCCAACAAGGGGCAATAGCCCTGGTCAACGCCCGGCTGTATGAAACCGAAAGCCGCCGCCGCCGTGAAGCGGAAACTTTGCTGGAAATTGCCGGGTATCTTTCCAGTACGTTGGAATTGAATGAGGTTCTGACCCGTACTTTAGACGCCGTGCGGCGTTATTTGACGAACATTAGCAGTTGTTCAATTTCTATTTTGAGCGCAGACGGCCGTGCCCTGGAAACGACCGCCGATTGGCACGAAAAACCAGAGTACGTGCTGGTGCCACCCAACAGTTCTATTCCAGTAGACGAGACCATGTTTTCCCGGCTCACGCTCAAAAATCGGACGCCAACGGCCGTGTCCGATTTATGGCAGGCCGCCTACCTGAACCCACGTGCCATTCGTTACAAAGAAACTGGCCTACGGGCGCTGTTATACATTCCCCTCATCTTCCGTGATAAAACCATTGGTCTGCTGCACATTCACAAATGGGACGAGGCACGCCACTTTACCGCAGACGAGGTTGCTTTGTGCCTGAGCGTGGCCCATCAGGCGGCCATTGCCATTGAAAATGCCCATTTGTATACGGCCCAAAAGCGGCAACTCAAACTGGCAACCATGCTGCAAAAAGTAGGCGCTTTGCTTACCACCAGCCTCTCACTAGAGCAGGTGTATACCCACATTTTTGATTATCTGGCCGAGATCATCGAATACGATTTTGTCTCCTTACACCTGGAAGACCCATACAGTGACACATTTGTATTGGCGGCCAGCCGGGGCTTTGAGGAAGCTGAAAAGCTACGACAATTTTTAGATCGTCACGCCGAATCCTGGCTGCATCGCATCCCTATTCCACCTGGTTGGGCATTTGTTGCCAACACACAAGATGACACCGGCTGGCTGGTTTTGCCTACACTGGAAGGTGTGCAGTCATGGATTGGGGCCACACTCATGGTAAAAGATCAGCTCATAGGCATTCTCAGCCTGGAGAGCCGTAACAAGGACAAATACAATGCAGAAGCGGCCGAGACGGTGGCTGCTTTTGCCAACCAGGCGGCCATCGCCATTGCTAATGCCCGCCTGCATGATCAGGTGTTGCAGCAGGCTGATGAGTTAGCCATTTTGCACCAGGTTGCTATTGCCACTGCCTCGATATTTGATGTGGATGAATTGTTACGCCGCACAACAGAGTTGATCACTACCCGCCTGTATTGTGATCTGTTTGGGTTTGTGATGGTGGATCCCGTAACGGGCGTTTTGCGGCCCCACGCTTCGTTTCATGGCATTCCCACACACTATCTGGAAAAGCCGGTGATGTATGAAAGTTTGATTGGGCTGGCGGTGCATACGGCCGAGCCGCAAATTGTGCCAGATGTCAGCCGGGAACCATTATATGACGCCGGGATACCGGTAACGCATATGCGGTCAGCAATTGTGATGCCAGTTCAGGTGAAAGGTGTCGTCGTTGGCGTGATAAATGTGGAAAGCCCGCGCCTGAATGCTTTTTCAGAGAAAGATTTGCATTTTCTGGCAACACTGGCCGGGAAGGTGGCCGTTGTTATTGAGCGTGCCCGGCTGTACGACTCGCTGGTTTCACAAAAAGATTTGCTGGAACTGTTGGTGGCGCAGCGCACGGCCGAACTACAAGCAGAACGTGACCGTATAGAAATTATACTGGAAAGCGCCGGGGAAGGGATTATTCTTACAGACGCGGCCGTTAACATTCTTTATGTAAACCGGACAATGGAGCAAATGAGCGGATACGGCCGGGCAGAATTAACCGGCCAAAATTTCCGCCTGTTGCTAAACAGCCAGGCTGCCCCATTCTTGTTTGTGCAAAACTGGACGTCACTTTTTAACCAGGAAGGTTGGGCCAGGGAGCTGCTCAACCAACGGAAGGACGGCACATCCTACAACGTCCGGCTAACTGTTACACCCATCAAAGAAACAAGCGGCATAGTCACTGGCTATGTGATGGTGCAATCAGACATCAGCCAACTAAAGGAAGTAGAACGATTAAAGGCAGAGTTTATTTCAAACGTCACCCATGATTTACGCACCCCATTAACCATTATCAAAACACATCTTTCGTTATTAGAGCGAGGCAAGCCAGAAAACTTCCCACGCTATTTCCAGGTGATGCGCCAGGCCACCGATCATCTCAATCGGTTGATTCAGGATTTGCTGGATATGTCCCGGCTGGATGCTGAGTTCACGCCGGAATTGAAAGCCAGTGCTGATTTATGGCCGTTATTTAATGAATTGCAGGATTATTTTGCCGGTAGTGTGGCCGAAAAGGGGCTGCGCTATACGGTGAAAGGTACGCCAGCATCAATAACGGCCGTGCGCATGAGCCAATCCCATCTTCGCCTCATTCTTACCCATCTCATTGACAACGCCATTAAATACTCTATTCCTGGTGGTGAAATTTGCATTACCGTGCAGCCCCAAACACGCGCCAATCGTGCCTTTGCCCTGGTGCGGATTGAAGACGAGGGGCCAGGCCTGAGCCAGGAGGAGCAGCAACACATTTTTGACCGTTTTTATCGCGGCGAAGCGGCACGCACGGCCAACATCGCCGGTTCCGGTCTTGGTTTGCCCACCGTGAAAAAGATCGTTGAACCGTATGGTGGCCTTATTGAAGCAGAAAACCGGACAGGTGGCGGCGCCTGTTTTTTGTTATGGCTGCCGCTGACGGCCGTGCTAGAGAAAACAGATGGCTCCTGACACAACGACAAACCGATGGCATTTCCCCGTTTTTGCCCGGCCCGCACAGGAGGTGGCGGCCGCCTTGTTGGGGCAAAAGCTGGTGCGGGTGCTAGACGGCCGCCTCCTCAGCGGCCTCATTGTGGAAACCGAAGCATATGGTGATGGTGATACCCCCGATATGGCCTGCCACGGCAACCGGGCCAATAAAGGGCAGCCTACACCGCGCACGGCCGTCATGTTTGGCCCGCCCGGCCATGCGTATGTCTACTTCACTTACGGAATGCACTGGATGTTTAACATTGTCACCGGCCGAACCGGGCAAGCCAATGCTGTTTTGATTCGCGCTCTGGAACCGGTGGAAGGGATAGAATGGATGCAACAACAACGTGGCGGGCGGCCGCTCACAGCCCTCACCAACGGCCCGGCCAAACTGGCCCAGGCCTTAGCCATGGACCATTCTTGCCATGGGGCAAACCTGTGTGATCCACATGGGGTTATATGGATTGAATCAACAACGGCCGTAGACCCTGCCCACATTGGCACGGGCCCCCGCATTGGCCTGGGGCAAACACCAGAACCCTGGCTTTCCCTGCCCTGGCGCTATTGGCTTAAGGGCAATCCGTTTGTTTCAAAGTAACCGTGCAGTAATTATGTAATTGAGTAATTGAGTAATTAGCCGCTTCAATTACTTAATTACCCCATTACCCAATTGCTACCTTATTTGCAAACGATCACTAAATAGCGGTTGGTGGCTGGTGGGTAGTGGCTGGTATAAGCCACCGGCCACCAGCCGCCAGCCACCAACATCAGGAGAATAATGAAATTACTAGAAGGCAAAAAAGCACTTATTTTTGGCATTGCCAATAAAAATTCTATCGCCTGGGGCATTGCCCAAACACTGCACGAACACGGCGCCCAGTTAGGGTTTAGTTATGGCTTTGAACAGTTAGAAAAACGGGTACGGCCGTTAGCCGAGCAGCTAGGCGTCGAGTTTGTGGAAGAATGTAACATCGAAGACGACGCCCAAATTGCGACCACCTTCCAAAAAGTGGGCGACTATTTCGGCAGCCTGGACATACTGGTACACGCCATTGCCCACGCCAAACGAGAGGATTTAGACGGCCGTTTTGTTGATACCAGCCGTGATGGTTTTCGCCTGGCCATGGACGTTAGCGTTTACAGCCTGGTATCGCTCACCCGTGCGGCCGTACCACTTATGACCAACGGCGGCCGCATCCTCTCCCTCACCTATTACGGCGCGGAAAAAGTCATTCCGCATTACAATGTGATGGGTGTGGCTAAAGCCGCGTTAGAAGCCAGCACCCGCTACCTGGCAGCCGACCTCGGCCCCCAAAACATTCGCGTCAATGCTATCTCGGCCGGCCCCATCAAGACCCTCTCCGCTTCGGGCATCGCCGGTTTCCGCAAAATGCTGCATTACGCCGAAGAACGCGCCCCCCTCCGCCGCAATGTAGACCAGTTAGAGGTGGGGCAAACTGCTCTCTGGCTTTGCAGCGATCTCAGCAGCGGAGTCACCGGCGAAATCATCTACGTAGACGCCGGTTATCACATTCTAGGAATGCCAGAACCGCCAGAAAAATGGGAGTAGTATAAGAAGTGCCAGGCCCAGGGCAAAACCGCCGTTATTGCCAATGAATGGCCGCCCAGTGCCTGAGCCTGCTTGAAGGCCGGCTAAACTGCGTTTGACAAACCAACATCATTGGCTATACTCGCAACCAACTTTGCGACATTGATTTGTCAAATTCACAATCTTATCCAGAGCAGTGGAGGGACCGGCCCGTTGAAACTGCAGCAACCCCCAATTCAGGGAAAGGTGCTAATTCCGGCAGCCATGGCTGAACGATAAGAGGAAACTGGATAGTCAGTATAAGCCTCTTGTGCAACCAGGAGGCTTTTTTGTTGGTTAATGGAGATTAGAGATTGGAGAACTTTAATCTCCAATCACGTCATTACCTGGAGGTATAAATCAAATGCTCAATTTTATGACAGCACCCAGTTTGCTGTTTACATCGGAATCGGTAACGGAGGGACACCCAGACAAAATGTGTGACCAGATTAGTGATGCTGTGTTGGATGCCATTCTGTCCCAAGACCCTTATGCACGTGTGGCTTGCGAAACGGCCGTCAAAACCGGTTTCGTTTTGTTGTTAGGCGAGATCACCACCAGCGCCCATGTCAATTTTGACAAACTGGTGCGCCAGGTAGTCACTGATATTGGCTTCGACAACAGCGACAAGGGGTTTGATGGGAATACCTGCGCTGTACAGGTGGCGGTGGCTGCCCAAAGCGCGGATATTGCCCAGGGGGTAGACAAAGCCCTGGAATATCGTCATCAAAATGGCAACCAGGATGCCGAAATTGAGGCCCTAGGGGCGGGGGATCAGGGCATGATGTTCGGCTTTGCCTGTAACGAAACAGAAACGCTCATGCCATTGCCAATCCATCTGGCCCATAATCTTACCCGCCGTTTGAGCCAGGTGCGCCGTGATGGCACATTGCCCTGGGTGCGCCCGGATGGTAAGGCCCAGGTGACAGTGGAATACAGCTTCGGCAAACCGCGCCGGGTGACAACAGTTCTGATCAGCACCCAACATGCACCGGAGGTAGATAATGCCACCATCCGCCAGGGCATCATTGATCATGTCATTCGCCCCATTATCCCGGCCGAATTGGTGGATGAGACGATGCGCATTTTTGTTAATCCGACAGGGCGTTTTGTAGTGGGAGGGCCGATGGGTGATGCCGGGCTGACGGGGCGCAAAATCATTGTGGATACGTATGGGGGCATGGGGCGGCACGGTGGCGGCGCGTTCAGTGGAAAGGATTGCACGAAGGTTGACCGGAGTGCGGCTTATGCAGCCCGATGGGTGGCAAAGAATTTGGTGGCGGCCGGATTGGCTGAGCGGTGTGAGGTGCAGGTGGCATATGCCATTGGGGTGGCACGGCCGTTAAGCATCAATGTAGAAACCTTTGGCACCAGCCAGTACTCCTCAGAACAGCTGGTGCAGCTTATTGAAGAAACCTTTGATCTGCGCCCTGGCGCTATTATTCGTGACCTGGATTTACGCCGCCCAATTTACCGGGCAACGGCCGCTTACGGCCACTTTGGGCGTAATGATATTGATGCCCCTTGGGAGCAAACCAACCGGGCTGAAGCGTTGCGTACGGCCGCCGCCCGGTTTGAACCAGTTTTTGCCTGATGACCAGGACAGACCTGACAGATAGTGAAAATCTGTCAGGTCTACTCTATTTGGGCATGGACGAAAACCCACTACCCATAGCTTCGTGGCTGACGCCAATCGTCACAAAAGCCTCTTTATCCACCTGAGCCACCACCTCTTTTAGCTCATTTACCTGCGGCCGTGTGATGGTGCATAACACCAGAAAACGTTGTGTCCCGGTATATCCACCAGTAATCGGCCAATACGTTACCCCTCGGTGAATCCGCCGCATAAGTTCCTGAATCATTTCCTCTGGTTTATTGGTTATGATGGTGGCGGTACGGGCTGTGCTGGGGCCTTCGAGCGTATAGTCCGAAGCAAGCCCATTGAGGAACAACATCAAAAAGCCATACAAAACCATCACCGGCCCAAACACCGCGCCAGCCAGCAAGATAATCAACCCATCTGTATAAAAATAGACCTGGCTGAGCGGCCGGCCCGTTCTCTTTTGCAGCACTCTGCCCAAGATACCAGTTCCACCCATTGTGCCGCCCGCCCGATAAATAAGGCCAGCACCAATTCCCCCCACAATACCACCATAAATGGTGTTTAGCAGCAGGTCATCAGTCAGAGGAAACTCTGGCAGTAGTTGGGGCAAATAGAGCAACAAAAGATCGGTGCTGATGGAAAAGATGGTAGCGGCAATCAAGGTGCGATACAAAAAAGCCCAGCGCCCCAGTTGGAAAAACCCTAACAGCAGCAGGGGCAAATTCATAACCCAATACATCAGGCCGACGGGCCAGCCGGTAAACTGGTTGATGATAATGCTGAGGCCAGAGATACCGCCAGCCACGATGTTGTTCGGCACCTGAAAAATCACATAAGCAGCAGACACTATCAAAACGCCAATGGTGAGCAGCAGCAATGCTTTTGTTTCACGCCAGATAACAGTGCGTGACGGCCGTAATCCAATTTTCATTTACCTTTCTCCCCTGTCACGCGATTTTCCCAATTGCGTGGCAGACAAAAAAAGAGCGCTCCCCTTTAAAGTTTTCACCGGCCGCGAACTTAACTGCTTTCTTATCGTTCACCTCACGGCCGTGAGGATAACACGGGCCGGAAGCGCCCGGCACAGGGCAAAACATCTTAGGCAAACCAATACTTGATGCCCCGTGCCTGGCACTGCTAGGCCGCTTCCGCGTAGGCTTCCACTGGCGGGCAGATGCAGAAGAGGTTGCGGTCGCCATAGACATTGTCAATGCGCCCCACGTAAGGCCAGAATTTGCGTTCGCGCACCCAGGCCGCCGGGTAGGCCGCCTGTTCACGGGAATAGCCCCGATTCCAGTTGTCGCTCATGATCGCTTCGGCCGTGTGCGGCGCGTGCGCCAGCGGGCTGTCCTCATGGGCGATCTCCCCATTTTCCACCGCCCGAATTTCGGCGCGAATCTGAATCATCGCCTCGCAAAAACGGTCTAGCTCCGCTTTCGATTCACTCTCCGTCGGCTCAATCATCAACGTGCCGGGCACGGGGAAGGACATGGTGGGGGCGTGGAAGCCAAAGTCCATCAGCCGCTTGGCCACATCGTCAACGGGAACCAACTCCTTGAAGTGGCGCAAATCCACAATACATTCATGGGCGACACGGCCGTGTGCCCCCCGATACAACACCGGATAATACGGCTCCAACCGTTCGGCAATGTAATTGGCGTTTAATATCGCCACCTTCGTCGCCACCATCAGCCCCCAACCGCCCATCATAGCAATGTAAGCATACGGGATGGGCAGGATGCTGGCGCTGCCCCAGGGCGCAGAAGACACCGGCCCAATGGCCCGCTCGCCGCCAACCCCTTCAACGACCGGATGACCGGGCAAAAATGGGGCGATATGCGCCTTCACGCCAATTGGCCCCATGCCCGGCCCGCCGCCGCCATGTGGAATGCAAAATGTCTTATGTAAATTCAAATGGCACACATCCGCACCAAAATCACCAGGACGAGTCAGCCCCACCTGGGCATTCATGTTCGCGCCATCCAGGTATACCTGCCCGCCAAACTCATGCACAATCTGGCAGATTTCGGCAATGGCCGCTTCAAAAACGCCATGCGTGGATGGATAGGTAACCATCAACGCGGACAGGTTGGCGCTGTGTTTTTCCGCTTTGGCACGCAGGTCGGCCACATCAATGTTGCCCTCCTCGTCGCACTGCACCACCACCACGTCCATGCCCGCCAGGGCGGCGCTGGCCGGATTGGTGCCATGCGCCGAACTGGGAATGAGGCAGACGTTACGGTGTGTGTCGCCTCTGGCATGGTGGTAGGCACGAATGACCAGCAACCCGGTATATTCCCCCTGCGCGCCGGAATTGGGCTGCAAGGAGAAGGCGTCAAAGCCCGTGATCTCGCTTAGCCAGCTTTCCAGGCGGCGGAAGAGTTCCTGATACCCCCTGGTTTGTTCACGCGGGGCAAAGGGGTGTAGACAGCCAAATTCAGGCAGGGTGATGGGCAGCATTTCGGCCGTGGCATTCAGCTTCATGGTGCAGGAGCCAAGCGGGATCATGGAATGGGTCAATGACAGGTCGCGGCTTTCCAGGCGGCGAATGTAACGCAGCATCTCCGTTTCCGAGAAGTAGCTGTTGAAGGTGGGGTGCGTCAGAAAATCGCTGGTACGTTGCACACCGGGCGTGTAATCCAGCGTCACCGCATCGGCCATCGTTTCCAGGTCAATCTCCTGCGGTATTGCGCCAAAGATTTCCAGCAGGGTGAGCAAATCGTCGCTGCGGGTAGCTTCATCCAACGTGATGCCGATGTCCCCATCATCAAAGTAGCGCAGGTTGACTTTATTGGCCTCCGCCCGTGCCCGTATCTGCATTTGGGCCAAAGGCCCGCCACTGATTTTGAGCGTATCGAAAACCGGTTCGGCGTTCAGTTCATAACCCAAATCGCGCAATCCAGCAGCCAACACCTGGGTCAGCAGCCGCACGCGCCGGGCAATGCGCTTCAACCCATCGGGGCCGTGATAAACGGCGTACATGGAGGCCATGACCGCCAACAAAACCTGGGCGGTACAGATATTGCTGGTCGCCTTTTCGCGGCGGATGTGCTGTTCGCGGGTTTGTAGCGCCAGCCGGTAGCCCCGTTTGCCGTTGGCGTCAATCGAGACACCAATCAAACGGCCAGGCATGATGCGTTTGTGTTCATCTTTGGTGGCCATGTAGGCGGCGTGGGGGCCGCCGTAGCCCATAGGCACGCCAAACCGCTGCGAATTGCCCACGGCGATATCCGCGCCCATTTCGCCGGGCGGCCGCAACAGCACCAGCGCCAGTAAATCAGCAGCGACGACGGCTAACGCGCCGTGTTCATGCGCTTGTTGGATAAACGGCGCATAGTCGAGGATGTCACCGGTGGTGGCCGGGTATTGCAGCAGCACGCCAAAGGTAGGCTGGCTGAAGTCGTAGGTGGCGTGGTCGCCAACAATGACGTGGTAGCCCAATGGTTCGGCGCGGGTTTGCACCACGGCGATGGTTTGTGGATGGCACAGCTCGGAGACGAAGAAAGTGTTGGCTTTGCTACTGCGGGGCATGGCGCGCTGGCAAAGGGTCATGGCTTCGGCGGCGGCGGTGCCTTCGTCGAGCAGGGAGGCGTTGGCGATCTCCAGGCCGGTGAGGTCGGTGATCATGGTCTGGAAGTTGAGCAGGGCTTCCAACCGGCCCTGGGCGATTTCGGGCTGGTAGGGAGTGTATTGGGTGTACCAGCCGGGGTTTTCCAGGATGTTGCGCTGGATGACGGGCGGGGTGATGGTGTCGGCGTAGCCCATGCCGATGAAGGAGCGGTAAACCTGATTTTGGTCGGCCAGGGCGCGGAGTTCGTCGAGCACGGCCGTTTCGCTGCGCGGCCGTTCCAGCTTCAATTCCCCTTTCATGCGGATGTGGGCGGGCACGGCCTGGTCTACCAGTTCATCCAACGATTGCAGGCCCAAGGTGTGCAGCATGTCGGTGACATCCTGGCTGCGCGGGCCGAGGTGGCGCTTCACAAATCGGTCGGCGGGGCGGAGCAGGTCGTGATTGGGCACGGCCGTATGTCCGTTCTCGCCAGCCTCGATTATTTCGTGGGTTGTCATGGGTTATCTCCGTATAGGGGAAAGTGAACAGTAAGCGGTGAGCAGTAAGCAGTAAAGACACACTGCTCACTGCTCACTGCTCACTGCCTACTGCTTACTTCTTCACTCCCGTTCTGCCAAAAACTTCTCATACGCGGCCGCGTCCATCAGACCATCTACGTCGGCCATGTTGTCCGGGCGGGCGCGGATCATCCAGGCGTCGCCGTAGGGGTCGCTGTTGATGCGTTCGGGGGTGTCAATGAGGGGGGTGTTGACGGCCGTGACCTCTCCGGCAATGGGCATCAGCAAATCGGCGGCCGCTTTGACCGATTCGACCACACCAAAGGTGTCGCCCGCGCCGAAAGTATCGCCCACATCGGGCAGTTGCAGGTAAACGATGTCAGATAATGAATCCTGGGCATGGTCAGTGATGCCAATGACCACTTCGTCACCTTCCACGCGCACCCATTCATCATCATTGGAATAGCGGTAATTTGCAGGGATTTTGGACATGATTTTCACTCCTTAATTGGTACGGGTGAGGCAGATGGGAGGCGATTTGTCTTGCTGGAAAAGTTTATACCCATCTGCCTCGCCCCTACGGTGGAAATAAAAAAGGACGCAAGGCAAAACAGCGTTTTGCCAGCGTCCTCTGTCATTAACCTGAGAGATTGGCAGCAGACGACTATTCGCC
Organism: uncultured Ardenticatenaceae bacterium; assembly: GCA_964581605.1. Classification (GTDB taxonomy): domain Bacteria; phylum Chloroflexota; class Anaerolineae; order Promineifilales; family Promineifilaceae; genus CAADGU01. Next base: position 3,166 of record CAZOPF010000096.1, on the reverse strand, counting down.
TGCCGGTTGCCCCTTCGGTATGCGTATGGTTACGCATTTTTCAGATACACCCTGCCGTCCGGTCCTTTTACCTGAGAGATTCGCCGCGGAGAAGTGCGTTAGCTGCCTGTCCGCCGTTTGCCCCTTCGGTGATCGGTAATCGGTAATCGGTGATTGGTAATCGGTTCACCGTTTACCGATTACTGATTACCGATTACGGATTCAGATACTCTCCCGCACGGCCGTTTGCTGTATTCATTTTTCAAATTGCCAGGATGGTGTTCATTGATAAGACACATTGTACAAGAGCAAAGCTAAAGTGCAAAAGGAGAAATCATGGAAGGTAAAGTTTGCCTGGTGATGGGGGCGCATACGGGGATTGGGTATGCTATGGCCGTGGGCCTGGCCGAACGGGGCGCGGCGGTGATGATATTGTGCCGGGATGAGGAGCGGGGACATCTTCACGGAGGCCCCATAAGCCGCTCATACAGTTGGTGTAGTTGATGGGCGGATTGCTGCCAGGAAAAACGGCGGGCCTGGCGGAAACCGGCAGCCACCAGGCGCGTCCGCCCGGCCGGATCAGCCAACAATCGGTGCATGGCGGCCGTCCAGGCATCAGGTTCATGGGGGGAGAGGAGGACAGCCGCTGGCCCAGCTACTTCTGGCAATGAGGAGTTGTTAGCAGAAATAACCGGAACGCCACAACCCATCGCTTCCAGCAAAGGCAGGCCAAAGCCTTCATACAGGCTGGGGAAAACAAACAAATCCGCACCGCTATACAGAGCGGGCAACACTTCATCAGCCACAAAACCAGCAAAATGGACACGGCCGTCCAGCCCCTGCCGTCCCACCTCCGCCATCATCTCCTCAACCAGCCAGCCCTGGCCGCCAACGATGACCAGGTTGTGCGGATACATCTGCGCAATGGGTTGGAACGCGCGAATAAGCATCTGGTAATTTTTGCGCGGCTGCACCGTGCCCACGGCCAGAATGTAAGGAGCGTCAGCAAATGAGTAATGACGGCGCACGGCCGCCAGTTGTTGTTCATCTGTTACCGGCCGGAAACGTTCATGGACACCGCTGTACAGGACGGTTACTTTGTCTGGCGGCACATGCCAGACGGCCGTCAGGTCATCTTTAGTCGCCTGAGAATCGGCCAGAATATGGCTGGCCCGACCAATGGACCAGGGCACAACCTGGTTCAAATAGGTTACCAACCGTTCAGGAAAGGTCTCCGGGTAGTGAACAAAGGAAAGATCATGGACGGTGAGCAGCGTGGGGATGCGGCCGTGAACCGGCGGCAGCACAAAATCGGGCGAATGAAACAGATCGAGCGGCCCGGTGAACCATTGCACCGGCAGGGGCAGCCGCAGCCGATACCACAACCGGTACAGCCAGCGTTCGTCTACAGGGGCCGTATGCAATTGCACATGGTCAGTCTGGGGAATGGGGTGGGGAATGGGAGAAGCAGCAGGGTTTTTAGCAGCAAAGAAGTGATAATGATTATGGGGGTCTACGGCCGTGAGTGCGTCAATCAGTTCGCGGGTATAACGGCCGATACCACCACCCTGAGTGATAGCGGCCGTTACATCAATGCCAATTCTCCGTGAAATCTCGCTGGTCACGGTTCACGCATCACGGACTGTCCATCCCTTGAATTCCCGAAGGCGCTTCTTTTTTATCCACATCACTATACGTCCAGTAACGATTGACAAAGAAGTTCCAAAACAAAATGACCAGCACTGAGAGCGCCAGCGCCAGATTATCGCCAATACGTTGGGCCAGTTCTGGGCTAAAGCTGGCAAAAACAGCTTCGGCCAGGCGCGTAAAGGGCAGGTGAGTCAGCGCAATAATGGGCAAACGCAAGATAATGCCGGTTACGCTGACGGCAAAAAACTGGGCAAACTGTCGCCCAATTGGTTTGGAACGAGAATCCGGGTAAGTCCAGTAACGGTTCCAGGTAAAGTTGCTAATAATGGCACAAATAAAGGAGATAGTACCGGCCAGAAGAGCTGGCAAAGTCCCCTCTACCCACTCCTGGCTCAAACCCAAAGAAAGTAAAAATTCGTCCAATGGCGTACCAGGCGCTAAAAGAGCGTCAAATGGCCCTAGCAGCAAATTGTAAATGCCAAAATCCACCACAAAACCAATGGCACCCACAACCAGGAACTTAATAAACCGTTCCGCCTCTTTTGAATTGATGCCAAGTCGGCCGGCTGTATTTGCAAAAATCGCTACCATAGAATCTTTATTCTCCCTACTACTTCTGTGTAACCAGTATTATTCATATTTGCCAGACAGTTGCCTTCGCCTGAAATAATGTATTGCTGCCAGATTTTACCGGATAGTAGGTGGCATCTCCAATGCCTCTTTAGTGCTGTTTTGCTGGCGTTCATACTCCAACAATTGCAGCAACCCCAACATCACACCCAGATGAATGTAGATATTGTTCACATACAGCTTGTCCACCAGATGATGGACTGTCACGGCCGTCCACGCCCCCAATAATCCCAACGCAATACCCCGCACCGGCCAATCCACCTGGCGTAACTGCCGGATGGTCTGGAAAAACACGGCCGCCCACCACAACCCATAAACTACCAACCCCCACACGCCTGTTTCTGCCAGCGTGTTCAGATAATAGTTGTGCGCATGGCCCAACGGATAGGGCCAGTTAATCAGCGCATATTCCGCATAAGCTGGTTCATAATTCCCAAAGCCTACACCCAGCCAGATATGCTCTCGCGCCATCTCCAACGCTGACTGCCAATGCGCCAGCCGCTCCAGCACCGCATAATTGGCGTCGTTAATATCCACACCACGCACATCGCCAAAACGCAAATCTTCGCTAAAGCTGGTAATCCGCTCTGTCACCGATGCCGGCACGAGACCCGTTTGAACGCCGCCCCAGAAGATGAAACCTGCCATCAACAGCAAAGCCACACCATGCCAGAATTTTTTAGGCCAAAACAGGGCCATCACCGCCCCGCCAACCGCCAGACTAAGCCAGGCTCCCCGGCTCCAGGAGAAGAGCACGGCGAGGGTGCAGAGCACGGCCGTGACACCGATGAAGAGTGACCAGGCGAGCAGAGGAGCAGGGGAGCAGGGGAGCAGGGGAGTAGGGGCTTTTTTACCTGCCACCTGCCACCTGCCACCTGCCACCTGCCACCTGCCACCTGCCACCTGC
>CAZOPF010000095.1:12536-20898 GCA_964581605.1 uncultured Ardenticatenaceae bacterium | reverse complement strand
ACTTAAATGTAGCTAAAGTGAAGGCTGGCATTCGTTGCCTGGATGGGGGTGGGTGTTAAAATTCATCGCCATGTCTGTTGTACTCATTTTCAAGTTAGCTGTGATTGTGGTTTTTTTGGTGCTGTTCCTGCGACGGCCGTCGCTGCCCTGGGGTGTGGGGCTGCTGACAGTGACGACGGCCGTGCTGCTCGACACCATTCTGGGCACATTTGATCGCGTGGCCCTGCTGGCCCAACTTGGCTTTTTCTTTTATGTGATTGCCGGTGCATTGGCTGCCGGTGGCGCCTTTTGGGCATTAGCCATTTTGTGGCCGCATCTTCCACATCCGGCCACCGCGGCGGCACCAGCAGCCCCAGCTGTATTTGCTGAAACCTCCAGATCAGTGCCTGCTGCTTCCTCGCCAAACGGCCAACTCGCCCCATTACCCATAGTAGAAGCGACGGAAGACCCGGATGGGGCAGTCTACGACCTGGAAGTGTTACAACACGATATTTGGGAGCGATTTGGCCGGGAAGATGTGCTGGATTTGATGTTTGACCTGGAAATCCCGGAAACGGCCGTCGTTAGTCTGAACCAAAATTTGCACGTGCTGGCGCATGATATCGTCATGTATGCCGCCCAAAACGGCCAGACAGCCCAGTTAGCCCTGGCAATTGAACGCATCCTGACCCCACCGCCACCAGAAGTGTTGCCCCGCCTGGAAAAGCTGACGCCAGCCTCACCTCGCGCCAGTCTACGCTATTATCTATTGGCACATTTTAATCTGGAAAAGCTGCAAAAAATGGCCGCTCGTCTGGGCATTGACTGGGAACAATTAGAAGGCAACGAGAAGCGCGGCAAGGTGCGCGAATTTCTGCAATATCTCTACCGGCGCAACCGGGTAGATGAATTATTGGATTTGATGCGCGAGGGGGCGAACGAAGTAGCCACGCGCACCGCCGAAACCACTGTATGATCCGCAACATGTGGCTGGTTGTCTGGCTGATATGGGCAGTTGCTGGAACGGCCGTAGCTGCTCAGGAATCCTTACAACTCTCCCTCAGCCGCGATTTTGGTGCCGGTTTTGGCATGGAAATTCAAGGGCGATTTTCCATGCACGTGGCGGGGCCACCGGATCTGGCGCGTGTCTTGTACTTTATTGATGATACCCAGATAGCTGAACAAACAACGCCCCCTTTTCGCTATCCATTTAGCACTGGTAACTTCTCCCCTGGGACTCATCTGTTATGGGCAAAGGGGTATACGGCCGACGGCCGTGAACTAACATCCAACACCATCACCCACATCTTCATCACCAGCCAAGACGTCACTCGCCGTCTGGCCACAACTTTTGGGCCGATCTTTTTTTTGATAATTGGCGCGAGCCTGTTTGCCTGGTGGCTGTCCGGTCGTGGCTCAAAAAGGGCCAGGTGGGCGGCCGTAGATGGGCCGTTCGGTGGCTCAATATGCCCTAAGTGCCACAAACCCTTTGCCCGCCACTGGTGGGGCTTGAATATCGTGATTGGCAAGTTTGACCGCTGTCCGCACTGCCACCGATGGAGCGTGGTTCAACGCACACATCCTGCTCTGCTGCAAGCTGCATATGAGGCTATGATCCAGGTGGAAAAAGGCCCAACGGAAAACCCGGCCGTGCCCTCCGCCAATGATGAAATCAGCTTCCACAAAAATCTAGAAGACTCCCGCTTTGATAACTAAACGGCCGTGTCAGGCACCCATCGAACATACGATCATTGACGATTAACCATTGACCATTGTCTCCGGTTCTGGCGGCAGGAAGGTGATTTCCAGGATGCCATTTTGCAACGTGCCACCACCCGCCCGCCGTTTGGCTAAAACCGTAGGCAAAATCATCTCCCGCTTGAAGTTGCCGATGGTGATGAACATTTCGTCGCCCCGTTTGCGTAGTTTCACGTCGCTGCCGGTGACAAAGGGCATGGAGAGGCGCATGATGCAGCTTCCGTCGGGCAGCTCTTCAATCTCCTGCAACTTGCCGCGATAGAAAACCTGGCAGGGGTCATTGTCGCCAAAACAGTCGGCAGCCAGCCGGGACAGAGCCTCTGTGCCGACTACTTCGTGGTCGTAATAGGGCGCATACCAGAGGGGGAGGGGAGCAAAATTGGCTTCGATCATTTCCAGGTATTTGGCCTGAATTTCGCGCCGTTTCTGGTAAAACGCACCTTCACCCAGATTTTCGGGTAGGATGCGGTTGATGATCACGCTGTCTACAGGGTAGTTGAATAGCCCCAGGTAGCTGACGGCGCGTTCGGCTTCGCGCATGACCATTTTTTCGGGCTGCAAGACAACGCGGTAGCTGCTGATTTCCGGATCGCTGAGGGTTTGGCGCAGTTCGGCGGTGGCGGCGTCCAATTTTTCCAGGGCGTCCAGGATTTCTACGGGGGCATTGAGGAAACGGCCGGCAAACGGCCGTATCGCCTTCATCACCCCCGTGCGATAGCGGGCCAGGTGGCCGGCATACCAGCGGAAGGTGTCCGGCATGGTCAGCAGGCGGATCGTTTCGCCGGTGGGGGCGGCGTCTATGATCACACGGTCAAAGTGGCGCTCTTTGGCCTGTTTGTTGATGTGCAGCAGGCTGACGATCTCGTCCATGCCGGGGAAGGCGGATAGTTCGTCGGCCACCACTTTGTTCAGTTTGTCCCCTTCGCGGATCATGTTGGAGACGAAACCTTGCAGCACGTCCCAATAATTCACGATGTCGGCGACGACGCTGATTTCCTGTGCCCAGAGGTTGGGGGCGATTTCGATGGGTTTGGCGTCCAGGGGGCGGTCGAAGGAGTCGGCCAGGCTGTGGGCGATGTCGGTGCTGGCGACCAGAGTTTTGTAACCAAGTTGGGCGGAGCGCACGGCCGTAGCTGCCGCTACTGTCGTTTTACCCACCCCACCTTTTCCCAAATAAAGAATAATGCGCATTGTGTTCTCCGTCATACATCAAGATGTTTGGAATACGTGATACGGACACCTGTGGTTGTGGTGTAAAGGATTTTAGGGCAACTTTGCTCACCAGCAAAGTTGCCTTAAAATCCCCATCATATGAACCAACCCAAAAAACGCAAAATCAGTGATGAAGCAGTTGTCGAAACCATCATTCAGTTGTGCGCCGCTACCGGGCCGGGCGATAAAGTACGGCCGGAAGATGTGGCCATGGAGCTATACCCCGAAGATTGGCAGTCGCTCAGCAAGCGCATCCGGCTGATTGCCCGGCAGTTGGCCGAAGCCGGACACATTGACATCCTGCGCAAGGGGGAAATCGCCGATCCGGCTGACTTTAAGGGAGTGTATCGGCTGCGGATTAGCCGGGAATTTTGGGAAGCGGGGTGAGGTAATGGTCAATGGTCAATTGGCAATTTTCAATTGACCATTGACCATTGCATAACGCCCCAACGGCCGCTTGTCACCCAATTGGCGTCTTGTTCGTTCAGGGTGGTTAGCTGTTCTGGTGTTAATCCGGCCAGGACGTTTGATTTGCAGACGCGCAAGAAGAGGGTGGGGGTGGGCAAATAGCTGACCACATCGGCAAACGGGGTAGTGAAGGGCCAATGGGCGTCGCCAAGAGCGCGGCGGTAATTGGCGTCCCCTTTGCTGATGACCAGGTCGGTCTGGGCCAGTTCCCGGCGGAACTCGTCGGGCATCTGCCAGAGGGGGTGCGAGGAGGTCATAAAGGGGTGGGTGTGGCTTTGCAAACGGCCGTCCGCCTGCGCCATTTTCAACCGTTCCCCCCATAATCGCACCGATTCCACCTCCACCTTAGACAAAGCCTCCAGCGTATGGGCCAGGTCTTGGGGCGTAGCATCGGAGACGAACGTGGGGAACAGTTTCAGGTGTAGATGCACCTGCCCCGCTTTGCCGCAGGCCAGCAAATAATCAGCCAGCATCAGGTCGGCCAACAGTTCCGGGCCAGCGTTATCTATCAACATATCCAGGCGGATGTGGTGAAGGGAGTACAGGCGGTCGGCCACGGCCGTGCTCTCATCCACCAATAGATGTGCCAGCTTTGCCTTGTCATCCGTATGGTCAGGTTTTTCGGTTGCGTCCGTTCCCCACAGGCTCAAGTCTACCTGGTTACCCCACAGCGCCGCCAGCAGCAAACGGCGCAACGCCCCCTCTTGCCAACCAGCGTTTTGGCTGAGCACCAATGTACGCGCCAGGGTGGGTACGGCCGTTAACCCCATCCGCAACGCTTCCTCTTTTTGGGCGCGGTACGGGTCCAGGCCAGTATGGAAATAGTCCACCGCTTCGATGATACGGCGGAAGAAATACGTTTCGGCAAAAAACCAGGGGATTTCCAGCCAATTCTGGCTGCGATAACGGTCAATGGCGGGCTGCCATAGGGGGAAGTCGGGAGCATGGGTGTCGGTCAACGGCCGTATCAGCGCATACGGCATTTCATCCATGAGCGATTCGACGGCGTTTACTGCCGCATCGGGCAGATCATTCTCTCGCAGCACTCCTCGCGCAATCTCCCGCAGCCGCCGTTTAATGGTGTCTTCGGCAAACGAGCCACGATCAGCCCCGCGCAAGGGTGGGGGCACCGGCAGTTTAGGTCTGGTTTGCATACTTCAAGTTGAGAGTAAGAGATTAGGAGACTGGGAGATTGAGAGACTGAGAGATTACTCTCCAATCTCCCAGTCTCTCAATCTCCAATTTACACTTTATAGGCCACTATCAGCCCATCACGAATGGGAATCAACGACGTGATCCAGTTCGGGCTGGTGGTGATGCGGCGGGTGAATTCGCGGACGCCAAGTGTGGCGGCATCGTTGTTTGCCATGTCCCACACGCGCTCATGCCAGATCATATTGTCAATAATCAACACCCCCCCAGAGCGCAGTTTGGCTTCAATCACCGGCAGCGAATCGGGGTAGCCCGGTTTGTCAATATCGTTAAAAATCAGGTCAAACGGCCCTTCGGTCTGGCGCAAAACAGCCACCGCTTCGCCGGTGTGGTACTGGATCAAACCATCGTACCCCAAAGCAGACAGATGCCCCTGCGCCATCTGCGTCAGCTTTTCGTCCCAGACAACATGATGTACCACACCGCCGCCATTTTGCTGCACGGCGCGGGCAAACCAGGCGGTGGAGTAGCCGTAGCCCGACCCCAGTTCAAACACCCGCCGCGCCCCGATCATACGGGCAATCTGGTAACACAACTGCCCGGAAGCTGGCCCCACAATGGGAAAGCCGTGCTCCTGGGCATATGCCTCCATACGTTGCAATTCGGGCGGCCGTGCCGGAACCAACCCATCCCCATACACCTCCACCTGTGTCTTATAATCGTACTCCATTGTTTTTTGCCTCAGTCAAAACCTTCGCGCTTCTTTGCGCCCTTAGCGGATCACCCCTCCCGTTGCTGAAAGCCATCCCCATCCTGCATCAGCTCAATCCGGTTGCCAAAGGGGTCAAACAGATGGCCGCGCTGCCGATCTGGAATTGTTTCATCCAGCTTGAAAGCAAAACCGGCATCAGTGAGTGTTTCTGCCAGTGCCGCCAGATCAGCCACCAAAAAAGCGGGATGTGCTTTGGTGGCGGGCACAAAGTTGGCTTCAATACCCAGGTGGAGCTGCACACGGCCGTGACCAAACCAGCACCCACCCCGCCCCTGCAAAGCGACCGGCTTCGTAATCTCCGGCAGCCCCAACAAGTCGCCATAAAAGCGCCGCGCCGCCGCCTCCCCACCCGGCGGCATCGCTATCTGCACGTGATCCAACCCCACAATTTCCATAGCAGCTCCTCGCCTTACACATAACCCGTCAACGACATACCACCCACTGCAATGAGCAGGAGGAGGGCGCTGATACGGCCATGCATCATCAACTTCTTCTGCAATACCGCCATCTCCGCCAACTTTTCCGGCGGTGGCGGCCCCTGGCTGGCAGCCAGTTCTTGCCCCAATTTAGCCGCCCGTGAGGTCAGCCGCCCGGTAGCCAGACCACCATGTAAGAAGGCCGCCACCCCGGCCAATGCGCCAATAGAAAGCGCAATCCCGGCAAGTGTACTGATCCAATCCATGCTGAAATGGTTGGAGCGTACATCAAAGAGGTAGAGGCCGGAGAGGGTGGTGAGCAGAGCAACGGCCGTCATAAACGACGACAATCTACCCGGCCCCGCCATCCGCTGCATCACCTGGCCCCCGGCCGGGCCAGATTTTTGCACGGCCGGGGTCACAAAACCCGCCAGCATAAATGCCCCGCCAGCCCAGGCCACCCCGCCGAAAATGTGAATCACCCGCATGATCAAAACCAGTGTCATTTCTATATCCTCCTGTATAAATGTAGGGCGATCTTCCAAATCGCCACTCGATTTGGAAAATCGAGCTACAACTTACATCCATCGTGGTGGGCGGCTACCCATGCAAACTCCTTTGAAGAAGTAAACAGTAAAAAGGGAACGGTGAACAAAAGGTATTGACTGCTCACTGTTTACTGTTTACTGTTCCCTCATTACCGTGTCAATTTCCGGTACGTAATCCGATGCGGCCGATCGGCCGCGTCGCCCAGCCGTTGCCGCCGGTCTTGTTCATATTCACTGTAACTGCCGTTAAACCAGCGCACCTCGCTGTCCCCTTCAAAAGCCAAAATGTGCGTGGCAATCCGGTCTAAAAACCAGCGGTCATGGGAAATAATCAGCGCACAGCCAGCAAAATTAGCCAGCGCCTCTTCCAACGCCCGCAGCGTATTCACGTCCAGGTCATTCGTTGGTTCGTCCAGCAGCAGCAGATTCGCGCCCGATTTGAGCAACTTCGCCAGATGCACCCGGTTGCGCTCACCGCCGGAAAGGTCGCCCACTCGCTTTTGCTGGTCGCTGCCGCCAAAGTTAAAGCGCCCCACATAGGCCCGCGAATTCATGCGCCGGTCGCCCAATACCAGATTGTCCTGCCCATCGGAAATCTCTTCCCACACCGTTTTGTCCGCGTTCAGATCATCGCGGCTCTGGTCTACGTAAGCAAATTGCACGGTGTCACCCACACGCAGACTGCCGCCGTCCGGCTGTTCCTGGCCGACGATCATGCGGAAGAGGGTGGTTTTGCCTGCGCCGTTGGGCCCGATGATGCCCACAATCGCGCCTGGCGGCACATCGAAGGTCAGGTTTTCATACAGCAGCCGGTCGCCGTACCCTTTGCGCACATCTTGCGCGCGGATCACAATGTCACCCAGGCGTGGGCCGGGCGGGATGTAAATTTCGCGTTCTTCGTTGGCGCGCTCGAAATTCTCGTTGAGCAGGTCGTTGTAACGGTTGATGCGTGCCTGGGATTTGGCGTGGCGGCCTTTGGGCGACGTGCCAATCCACTCCAATTCACGCTGCAACGTTTTGACGCGGGCGCTTTCCTTCTTTTCTTCCCGCGCCAGCCGGTCTTGTTTTTGTTGCAGCCAGGAAGAGTAATTACCCTTCCAGGGAATACCCCGGCCGCGATCCAGTTCCAAAATCCAACCGGCCACATTGTCCAGAAAGTAACGGTCGTGGGTGACGGCGATGACGGTACCAGGATATTGTTGCAGGTGCCGTTCCAGCCAGGCTACCGATTCGGCGTCCAGGTGGTTGGTGGGTTCGTCCAGCAACAGGATGTCTGGCTGTTGCAGCAGCAGGCGGCAGAGGGCCACGCGCCGCCGCTCGCCACCGGAGAGAATGGCAATGGGGGCGTCGCCGGGTGGGGTGCGCAGGGCATCCATAGCCAGTTCCAGGCGGCTGTCTAAATCCCAGGCGTTCAGGTGGTCGAGTTTGTCTTGTAGTTTGCCCTGTTCTTCGATGAGGTCGTTCATTTCGTCGTCACTCATCGGCTCGCCAAATTTCAGGTTGATGGCGTCGTAGGCTTTCAGGGCATCAACGATTTCCTGTGCCCCTTCTTCCACCACTTCGCGCACGGTGCGGGTTTCGTTGAGCAGTGGCTCCTGCTCCAGGAAGCCAATGGTGTAGCCGGGAGAGAGAACTGTTTCGCCAATAAATTCCTGGTCTACACCAGCCATGATGCGCAACAGGCTGGACTTACCGGCCCCGTTCAGGCCGAGGACGCCAATTTTGGCGCCGTAAAAGTAGGAGAGGGAGATGTCTTCGAGGATTTTTTTGTTGGGTGGGACAACTTTGCCCACGCCGATCATGGAGTAGATAATTTTTTTGTCGTCGGTGGTCATATGTTCTCGGCTTTACAGGGCGAATAGCGCCTGGGCAAATTGTTCCACATTGTCTACCGTTGCCGCACGGCGCACCAATAGTCGCAGGTCGTCGAGGTTATCTATCTGCTTTAGCTGCTCCTGGAATGTCATTTCGGGTACTTGCAGGCGTAGTTGTAGCAGTTCCACGATATTCTGACGCATTGCTTCTTCCATTCCTTGTTGCATTCCTTGTTGCATTCC
>CAZOPF010000095.1:0-12436 GCA_964581605.1 uncultured Ardenticatenaceae bacterium | reverse complement strand
TGCATTCCCTGCTGCATTCCCTGTTGTATTCCCTGCTGCATTCCCTGCTGCATTCCTTGTTGCATTCCTTCTTGAAATATCTCTTGAGCTATCGTATTCATTAGCATTTTGCCTTGCTCTCCTTGTTGTAATAAGGCCCGTTGTAAATCTTGCCTTTTGATTTTTCCGGTTGCGCTGCTCAAATAATACAAAATTGTGCGAATATATTCCAACCCGGTGCGTTGTTCACGTAACTGGAAGATCAATGTGATCAGGTTATCCAGCTCTTCGCGCAGGTGGGGGTTGAAAATAGCACGCAATACGGACAGGCTCACGCGCAGCCAGATTTGCCCTTTTATTTCTTCATCGGAGAGGTGAGAGAAGTCGCTTAAAAGATAGCGGAAGTCGGGTTGATACGGCCGTAACTCCTCCGGTGCGCCCACTAAGCTGAAAAAGTCGGTCGGCGTTTGCCATGTGCGTTCCCCATGATAAATGACCAGAGGAATGATGGCAGATAGCGCCCGTCCTTCCTTCAGCTGCCGTTCCCAAAAGCGCACCAGATAACGGAGTAATTGGAAAATCACCAGTGGATCAGAGTAGCTTTTGTGTTCAAAGAGGAAGTAGATGTAGGCGGTTTGTCCATCATGCAACCGTATCTGATAGATAATGTCGCTCTGGTGGGCCTGCATTTCTTCATCCACAAATGACCCGTCTTGCAGGGTCATTTGTGACAGGTCCAGAAGTTGGCGCAGCGCGTCTGGCAGATACTCTTCCAGATAGTTGCGGGCGATCTCAATTCGGCCGAAACTCTCGCGGAAGAAACGGTCGTGGGGATTTTGGACGGCCATGGGGGTCAGACCACTTTGGCATGTAACCAGGCAATGGCCTCAGTTTCGTTGGTGAAGAGTTTGAAGTTTCCGCTTCCCTGAACAGCCAGGGCAGCGCGTACCAGGGCGGTGACGGTGGAGTTGTTGGTGAGCACGGCCGTATACACCAGGTGTGCTTTGGGGTGGCGGCGCACTTTCACGGCCGTGCGCACCGCCTCAATGGAAACCGTGTTCAAATCCCGCATGTCATACAGTCGTTTCACCGGCCCGGTATAAGCATCCATTTCCGCCAGAGAAGAGAGGTACCAATCCTCTACCGTTTCCGGGGAAGTGTCGGCCACATGGACAACCAGAATGTTGCCTGGCATTGGGTACCGCGTGAGGGTGCTTTGTCCCATAAAAAGCCGGAGAATGGGAGATTGAGAGAGTGAGAGATTCTTAGTCTCCTACTCTCTCAATCTCCTAATCGCCTGTCCCTAATCGCTGCAATTCTTCCTGAGCAACCGCCGGGTCTAGTTTCTTAAAGAGGGGCTGCGGTTTGGGCAACGGCCGCCCCACCGGAATTTCGTGGCGTGCCCATTGGCCCACGGCCATGTCCGCCACATAGGTCAACCCCACATGGCTGCGCGTCTTTTCCTGGTAGGTCTGTGCCATCTGTGTGCCAAATAGCTGCCCCTCCTCGCCCAGCAGCGTATGAATTTGCTGGCTGGTAAAGGGCAAGATGGGCGACCACAACACCTTCAGCCCGCTGATGGCTTGCAAGGCGGTGTACAGCGCCCGGCCTGTTGCCGCCAGATCGGTTTTGGCCGTTGTCCAGGGGCTGGTCTCTTCCAGGTATTGGTTCACCAGGGAGGAGAGGCGCAAATTTTCCTGCACGGCGGTGCGGAATTTGCAGGCATCGTACAGAGCGGCCACTGTTTCAAAACCGGCGTCTACGGCCGTCAGCAATCCCCTGTCCTGCTCCGTCAATTCACCAGGATCGGGCACGTGCCCCTGGAAGTAGCGCTGGATCATGTTCAGCACCCGGTTGACCAGATTGCCCCAGTTGCCCACCAGTTCGGTGTTGTTGCGCTCCACATACCCTTCCCAGCTCCAATCGCTGTCGCGGGTTTCGGGCATGACGGCCGTCAGGTAATAACGCAGCGGGTCAGGATCATACCGTTCCAGCGCGTCCAGCATCCACACACCCCAATTCATGCTGCCGCTAATTTTGCGCCCTTCCATGTTCATAAACTCGTTGGCGGGCACATCGTAGGGCAGGTTGAGGGGTTGGGCACGTCCGTCATCATACAGCCCGGTTGATCCTAACAACTGCGCCGGCCAGAAAACGGTGTGGAAAGGAATGTTGTCCTTGCCGATGAAGTAGACGGTACGCGCCTCTGGGTTTTGCCACCAGTTTCGCCACGCCTCCGGCTGTCCACTGTTATGCGCCCACTCGATGGCGGCCGACAAATAACCGATCACGGCTTCAAACCAGACGTAGAGCACTTTGCCCTCAAAGTCGGGCACCGGCACGGGGATACCCCAATCCATGTCGCGGGTGACGGCGCGGCCAATGAGCCCCTGGGCCACAAAATTGCGGGCAAAGTTGATCACCTGCGGCCGCCAGAATTCTTTGCCATCATTGAGCCATGCTTCCAGGCCATCGGCCGCCAGTTTGGGCAGGTCCAGGAAATAATGTTCGGTGTCACGCAGTTCCAGGGCGCTGTCATCCACCCGGCTGCGTGGGTTTTTGAGCTGGCTGGCGCTTTCAAAGAGGGTGTTGCAATTGTCGCACTGGTCGCCACGGGCACGGCCGTAGCCACAATTCGGGCACTCCCCTTCCACATACCGGTCAGGCAAAAAGCGGCCCGTTTTGGGCGAATACATTTGGGGCGTGGTGTGGCGGTAGAGGTAACCATTTTCCCCTAACGTTTTGAACATATCCTGGGAAACGCGGTGATGGTTTTCGGTGTCTGTGTGCGTGAACAGGTCGTAGGTGAGGCCCAGTTGTTGAAAGAGGGTGAGGAAACGGCCGTGATAATACTCAAACACCTCCTGTACCGGTTTTCCCAGTTCGTCTGCCTTCACCGTTACCGGCGTCCCGTGGCTGTCTGTGCCCGAAACCATCAAGACATGATTGCCCCGCAACCGATGAAAACGGGCATAAATATCCGCCGGTAAATAAGAACCGGTCACATTCCCCTGGTGAATATCGGCATTGGCATAAGGCCAGGCCACGCAGACTAAAATATATTCTTTTGCCATATGTATCTTGTGATAAGCAGTAAGCAGTAGTAAACCGCTTACTGTTTACTGCTCACTGCTCACTACTTACTCCTCTTCCTCTTCCTCATACTCCTCCTCCACCTCTTCTTCGTCCACATCTTCCTCTTCGGTCACTTCTGTCAGCGCCTCGGCCAGCAGTTCAAAATCATCTTCGCTGATGGGCAGATAGGCTTCTGTTTCCAGCCGCAACCGCCGGAAGCGAGGCTGGCTTTCCAACTCCACCATATCCGCTTCTACACCGTTATCGGGCCGGGCAACGGTAGCGTCAATATCAATAGGAAAGAAATCTACTTCGTCCAGATTCACGGTGAAGAAATAATCTTTGGGGTTAGCTGATTTGGAATCACCGGTAATGGTGACAACAGCAAAAAAGGTGCGACTTTCCTGCCCGTAAATAATAAGCCGGTCGCCTGCTTTGACGGAAACGGTGCTGCCGGGCAACGGGGCCATGACCATACGCTCAGCCCAACCGGGGAAAGCCAGTTCGTCTACGGCCGGCGTGCTGACCACTTTGATGAAGTGATTGGTGCCCTGCGCCGATTTGCGCCGCGCCGACTTGCTGGCGGCGCGGGCCTCATATTCGGTGGCAATATTTTGCCAGATACGCTCCTGGACGGAGATTTTTAGTTCGGCTTCTTCGCCGTCGGTGTAGCGCACCAGCATCACAGGTGGTGTGATTTCCAATACAGTGTATTCACCTTTGCGGTTGGCATAGGTGCCGTTAACCTCAAACATGCTCCTTAACTCCATATGAAATGATGGGATAGGTTTACAATCGGTAACAATCGGCGTGCATAGTACCGTTTTCCCCTGCTCTTGGCAAGGGGTTTTCAATGGTCCATTGACAGTTGACAATTTTCAATTGGCCGTTTATTCGTTGTCAGGGGGTATTAGTAAAGGATTGGCCGTTCCAGATGGTGTAAACACGACCGTCACGCGCACACCTATCGCGCACAATATCATCACGCCCATCGCTGTTGATGTCAAACACCGCCAGACTGCCGAAACAGGCATCCGGTACGGCCGTGAGTGTGGGGCGATCATAGACGGCCGTCAGCACAAACAACTGCCCCGTATCCGGCGATACCAACAGCATATCATCAAAGCCATCTTGCGTCAGATCGCCGGTATGGGCAAATTGGGCACTGGGGATGAGTTGTTGGCGGCTGGACAGGGGGTGGTCGAGAAGCAAGCGCCACTGCCCGTCGGCGGTCGGCGTCAGCACCATGAGTTGGGCCAGGGTGGGGTATTCGATGGTGCTGTGCCGCAGCAAAATCAGTTCCGGCAGACCATCCCCGGTGAGGTCGGTACGCTGCCACACGGCCGTGACTGGCGGGGTTTGGGCGATCCATTGGCGGTGCAAATCAGCCAGAACCACCTCCCCACGCAGGTTAAGCTGGCGCAGCAGGTCAGCAGCGGGGCCTTTGAGGGTAGGGGCGGTTGGTTCGGCTGCTTCGTCCGGCATGACCAGCGGCCCGGTCAGCCCGATGCCCCCATTGGGTTGCTCTGGATGGGCAAAACGCACCTGACCGGCATCGGCGACTACGGCCAGATTACAGCCCAATTGCAGGGCTAATTCTTGTAATTCACTTTGAATACCGATAGTGGCGCTACGGCCGTTGCCCGCCTCCCCTTGGGCTACATCCTGATACAAAAATACGATGTCGTTACTGCCTTCAAATAGTTGCACCTCGAACGTTAACGGATCACCGGTATCATAACGGGGGACCCCATCCCACTCCACCACAAAAATACGGTCAGGCGCTTCCCCCACCACTTCTGTTTCCAGAAACCCCTCAAAGCGCAAATCCAGATCATCCCAATAGACGGCAACCATATCCCCCATCCCGGTGGCAGGTGCATCATCCAGGCAGCTATTCTGATATTCAGGGTTGGCATTGCCAAACTGCAAATTGCCATTGCTGCTGGCAAACAGTTCGGTATAGGTGGTGCCGTAAAAGGTAAAGGCAAAGGGCAGGCCGAGTTTGATGGTGCCATCCAGAATGTAGAGGCCGGTGTCATTGGTAGCATCAATGTAGGCATAAGCGGCGCTGTTTTCGCAGGTGTAGCCATACAAATCAGGGCCGGGGCACAGAGCTACCGGCAAGCCATAATCGGCCGCGCCAGAGCGCTGCCAGAAAAACAGCAGGGCGGCCGCGACCACCACTAACACGAGGAGAATACCTGCCACGCGCCACTTCATGGGCAGAGTTTAGCGTATGGGGGAGAGGGGAGCAAGATGAAGATGGAGGGGGCAGCAATTCGAAATATGGATTGAGTGAGTTAATATTGGGTGTATGAGACATGAACTAACCCTTGATGCATTTATTCAACGCTTGAAGTCCAAGAAGCTGACCGACAAGCGCACCGGTTAAAATGTCCAGTATGCGGTCAATGATGCCGCCCAGGCAGCCTTTGCTATCTTTTTTGTAACTATACAGCCCCTCAAGACCTGACAGGTTTTTTAAGTTGATTACGGGGTGCGCTTCTCTGGCAGAAACCTGTCAGGTCTGAATAGTTACCATTTTTTAATGATGTGGAAGCGTTGATGCGCTACTGGATATTCTCAGATTGGAGTTCGGCACTTAGGTTTATGTTTGACCAACTTGAACTTGAACCTGACTGAGGTCATATTTCGAATTGCTGTGAGGTAATGGGGTGGGGCGATCTTCAATATCCCAATATCCAATATCTCAATACCACCGGCCACCGATTACCGGCTATACTTCTCTACCATGAACGATGATGACAGGCAGACGGCCGTTACAGATTGGCCGGTAGAGATTGTGCGTAGTGATAGACGGCGGCGCACGGTGAGCGCGGAGTTGAAAGGAGGCGTGCTGCTGGTGCGGGCGCCGCAGACGATGACGGATGCGGAGTTGCAACCGATAATCGCTAACCTGCAAAAACGGCTGGCGAAAAGGGTGGAGAAGCGCAACCTGCCCCAGACGGATACGGATTTAGAGCGGGTGGCACAGATGTTGAACAAGCGGTATTTTCACGGCCGTCTGCGCT
Source organism: uncultured Ardenticatenaceae bacterium (assembly GCA_964581605.1). GTDB lineage: Bacteria > Chloroflexota > Anaerolineae > Promineifilales > Promineifilaceae > CAADGU01. Next base: position 6,347 of record CAZOPF010000095.1, on the reverse strand, counting down.
GGCACTCCATCCGTTATGTGACGAACCAAAACGACCGTTTTGGCAGTTGCACCCCTTCCCAGGGCACCATCCGCATCAGTCACCGGCTGGCAACCATGCCCACCTGGGTACGCGACTACGTAGTCATGCACGAACTGGCTCACCTGAAAGAAGCCAACCACGGCCCCCGCTTCTGGAAGCTCGTCAACCGCTACCCGCTCACCGAACGGGCGCGGGGCTATCTGATGGCGGTGGGGCTGGAAGAGGATGAATAATCTATGGGCACCTGGCACAAGCTGCCCCTGGCAAAACTACGGCCGTTCCGCACCCGTTGACAACACTTCCTCTATTTGAACTGTTTACAAAATGTAAACAGGTGGCCTGCCTGTCCCGCCCTTACCAGGTTCGTTCAGGCGGAGGGGTAATGTAATCTGGAAACAGGTACGGCCGGGGTGGGAATCCACCGTCATTTTGCCTTTGTGTTTTTGCACGATGATGTTGTGGCTGATGTTCAGCCCCAGACCGGTGCCTTCGCCGGGGGCTTTGGTGGTGAAGAACGGGTCGAAGATTTTGTCTTGCACTTCGGGCGGAATGCCGGGGCCGTTGTCGCAAATTTCGACGACAATCCACTCGCCCCCCTGGTAAGTGCGCAGGCTGATTTCACCCTGACCGTTCATCGCGCCAATGGCGTTGTCTATGATGTTTGTCCACACCTGGTTTAGTTCGCTGCCATAGGCTTCAATACGCGGCAGGTCTGGCTGGTAATAGCGGTGAACAATAACGCCCTGTTTCAGTTTGCTGCGCAGCATCACCAGAGTATTGTCCAGCCCTTCATGCACATCCACTGCCTGCACCGGGGCCTGATCCAGGTAGACATACGATTTGAGTGCTTTGACGATAGCGGTGATGCGCCCGGCGCCTTCGTGGATTTCGGCCAGCAGGCTGTAGATGGTGTAGCTGCCGTGCAGCCAGGCGAGCAAGGGGGGGAGCGTCACGGCCGTGAACACGCCGCACATCTCGCCCAATTCCGCCGCATCCAGCCCCAGGTTCACCAGCGTGGGGGCAATTTCCCAGGGGTTAGGCACGGCACGGCCGTCCAGCCACTCCTCAATTGCCACTTCCCGGTCACTGCGCGTCAGCGCATCCAGTTCTGGTGGGTGGGCGGCGCGGGCCTGCGCCAATTGGTCTAGCTGCACGAGGCGAGATAGTTGTTCGGCCGTTAGCTGGTGTTGGTGCAGTTGTTGGTGCGCATGTTGGATTTGAGTCACGGCCGTTTTCAACTGTTCCGCCCCCCGCTGTGCCGCCGCCGCCGGATTGTTCAGCTCATGGGCCATACCGGCGCTCAGTTTGCCCAGCGTCGCCAGCTTTTCACTCTGGCGCAGCATCATCTCCTGCTGCAAGTAAGAGCGTTCCAGGTCGCGCAGCTTTTTCTTTTGCAGACAGGCGTTCAGGCGGGCTTGCAACAGCACGGGATTAAACGGCTTGGGCAGGTAATCCTCCGCCCCCATCTCAATGCAGCGCACCACACTGTCAATCTCGTCCAGTGCGGAGATAACGATCACCGGAATATCGCGCAAATGCACATCCCGTTTCATCCACGCCAACACCTCAAAGCCGTCCATCTCCGGCATGATGATGTCCAGCAGCACCAGATCAAACGGCTCCTGGTGGAGGATGTGCAGCGCGTCACGGCCGTTTTCTACGGCCGTCGTCGTACACTGTTCCTGCTCTAAATAACGGGACAGTTTTAACCGGTTCATGCGGTTGTCATCTACGATGAGGATACGGCCGTTCATTTCGCTCATAAGATAGCCCTTTGGCACGTCGTAGGAGCGACCCTTGTGGTCGCCCCACTTGCGGTCACCCTTTCGGGCAGGCACAAGGCCTGCCCCTACGCGGCGGATGCCTCATTGACCAATTCTTCAAACTGAGGCAGCAAATCGGCGGCATATTGTTTGAGATAACCACGTACTAACAGCAAATCAGCACCGGCTTTGATTATCTCTACGACATCCAGCAAATCCTTACGCCGTTTGGCCGCCAGTTTCATATAAATTAGTACCTCAACCGGCACGACGGCCAATCCTTCACTGGTGAGTGGGTGATCCAGCGTCTCCTCCAACTGCGGCCCCAACGCAATGGGCGACAGGTAATCAATGCGGATACCCTCCACTTCAATGGGCACACCCGCTTTGAAGGTGACAATCGCCCCATGGTGTTCAAACGCTTCTTCCCCCACCAAAAAATCCACATCTATGGTCGCCCGCACAAACCCATGTGCGCCAACGGCCAGGCCACCAGCTAAAGCATACCGGATGCCAAGCTGTTGAAGTTGGGCGGCCGCTTTGACGGCAGCTTCCCGCACCTGTGGCGAAACAAAACGGAAAACCTCTTGAAGATTCATCTCATTCACTCGACGGCGAGGCAGTTGCGCGTAAGATAGATGCACGATCAGCCCCCTTCAACTTGCCTGACGCAGTTCGGTCAGAGCAGCAGCAAAGGCCGGGTAAATAGTTTGGGCCTGGGCGAGCAGCACGGCCGTACCCGCCATCTCCCCATTTTTCCCCGCCATCTCCAACTGTTTACACAACTCGGCTAATTCAGTGGCCCCAAAATCGGCCGCATTTGACTTCAAGCTGTGCGCGTGCAAGCGTAAAGCGGCCGTATCCCCAGCCACCACCGCCTTTTCCATATTCGCCAGCAGCACCGGCGCATCTTCCAGAAAACTATCAATCAACTCCGCCAGATATGCCGGTTCCCCGCCCACCATCTGGCGCAGGTTGTCAATCGCCCCCTGATCCAGCAGAGGGGCGGAAGGGCGGAGGAGCGGGGGAGAACTCTCCTCTGCTCCCCTGCTCCCCTGCTCCTCTGCTCCCCTGCCCCCCTGCTCCTCTGCTCCCCTGCTCCCCTGCTCCTCTGCTCCCCTGCCCCCCTGCTCCCCTGCTCCCTTGCTCCTCTGCTCCCCTGCTCCCTTGCTCCTCTGCTCCCCTACTTCCCCGCTCCGCCGCAGCGCCCCAATCAACTCCTCCACGCGGATCGGCTTGCTGACGTAATCATCCATGCCCGCCGCCAGGCAAATTTCCCGGTCGCCTTGCATGGCATTGGCCGTCATGGCAATGATGCGCGGCTGTCTGAAACCTGACAGCTTTAGACCACGAATCCGCCGGGTTGTCTCCAGGCCATCCATCTCCGGCATTTGCATGTCCATCAAAATCACGTCGTACTCTTGCCGTTTCAGGGCATCCAACACTTCCAGGCCATTGGCGGCCAGGTCGGCGCGGTAGCCGAGCCGTTCCAGCAGGCGTAAAGCCAGCTTTTGGTTCGTGGTATTATCTTCGGCCAGCAATAGACGCAGTGGCCATCGTTCCCCCATTTCCGGATCAAAGAGCGATTTCTCCCGAATTTCGGGCCGGTGCACCCGCGTGGGTTGGCCGGTAAAGAGGTTCACCAGCACGTCAAACAATTGGGATGGTTTGATGGGCTTGGTGAGGTAAGCGGCAAAACCAACATCGGCTGCGCCCGACGGCCGTGACCCCAACGAACTGAGCATCACCAACGGCAATCGCTGCCCAACGGCCGATTGGCGAATCTCCGCGGCCAGCATCACCCCATCCATCTGCGGCAAATGCCAATCCAGGATAGCCGCATCAAATGGTTCACCCTGGCGAATCCAGGTCAGCGCCTCCTGTGGTGTGGCACAAACACGAGGCACCATATGCCATGTTTCCGCCTGTCGCTGCAAAATCAGCCGGTTCGTCTCATTGTCGTCCACAATCAACAGCCGTTTGCCATTCAACTGCGGCTCTATTTCATGCAAATAAGCGCGGCGTGGGGTTGGGCCGGGGGCGGCCTGAATGGTAAAGTGGAAGGTCGTGCCCATGCCTTCCTCACTCTCCACCCACATCTCGCCGCCCATCATCTCCGCCAGCCGCTTGCTGATGGCCAGCCCCAACCCCGTGCCACCATAGCGCCGCGTGGTAGAGGCGTCCACCTGGCTGAACGATTGGAACAGCCGGTTCATACGCTCCTGGGGAATGCCAATGCCCGTATCGCGCACGGCAAAATGAAGTTGGTAAATAAGGGTGTTAGAAGGAAATTCAAAATCAAACCGAATGCGGCTGATGGAAATGGGTTCGCCGCTCACCGTGATCACCACTTCGCCCACTTCCGTAAATTTGACGGCGTTGCTGAGGAGGTTGACCAATATCTGGCGCAGCCGGGTGATGTCACCGATGACCGCTTCGGGCGTGTTCTGGTCAATCAGGTAGGCCAGATCGAGCTTCTTTTCGGAGGCGCGAGGCGCCACCAGATCAAGGGCACTTTCCAGACAGTCGCGCAAATCAAAAGGTTGGCTTTCCAGTTCTAGCTTACCGGCCTCAATTTTGGAGAAGTCGAGGATGTCATTGATGATGGTGAGCAGGGCGTCGCTGCTGTGGCGCACGGTTTCGGTGTAATCGCGCTGTTCGGCCGTGAGCGGGGTATCCAACAACAGGCTAGTCATGCCGATGATGGCGTTCATGGGGGTGCGAATTTCGTGGCTCATGGTGGCCAGGAAGGCGCTTTTGGCTTCGTTGGCGGCTTCGGCGGCGGCGCGGGCTTCCTGAGCATCCGCATAGAGCCGGGCATTATCCAGGGCGATGGCCGCCAGTTCGGCAAAACGGCCGAGCAACTCTATCTCTGTCTGGGCAAAACGGCGCTGCGACTCCCGGTTATAGGCCAGGCCAATGGCCCCCACCACCTGGCTGCCGGAGATGAGGGGCACGGACATGACGGCGCTGACGACGTGGCTACGAAAACCAGGGGAACGGCCGTACCACACATCATAATCATCCACCACCACCGGCTGGCCCGTTTGCCACACTTTGCCGGAGACGCCTTCACCCATTTTCAGGCGATAGCCGATGGTTTCAGCAAAAATGCCCGCGCCCACTTTTTGCTCCATTTCCAGGCCATCCGGCTCCACCAGAAAGACGAAGCCGTGTGAGGTATCCAGCAAAGCGGCGGCGCGGTTAACGATAGCTTGCAACAGTTCATGCAGTTCCAGACGGCCGATCAGCCCCAGGGTGGTATCGTGCAGCGCCGCCAGATAAGCGTTTTGGCGCTTTACGGCCGTTTCCGCCCGTTTGCGTTCGGTGATGTCCAGAATGTACATGCGCAAAAGCTGGCTATCTGGCACCTGATGGATGAGTTGCTGATACCAGATGCCGCTAATTTCAATTTCGCGCAGGACGGCCGTTTTGCCCACTGTTCGCATCTCAGCGGCAATATCCGCAATCCCCGTCAACAGCGGGTGGCGCATCCCTTCTTCACGACATTCCGGGAAAATCCGCGCCGCTGCCGGGTTGAGGTAGGGAATGTAACCACCCGCCAGGTCTGCTTCAATGATGGGGTCGGGGTTGAGTTCGGGGAAGGAGGCCAGGCGGGAAAGCTGCTGGTTGACTTGCTGGAGTTTGTCGGTTTGCTGCCAGCGGTCTATGGCCAGGGCCAGGTGGGTGGCAATGGATTGAGCCACTTTGATGTCTTCACGGCCGTAAGCGTCCGGGCGCACACTGGCAAAGGTGATGGCTCCCAACACGTGGCCGTAGGCCTGCAAGGGAATGGAAAGGATGGAAGCGAGGGAACTATTCCACAGGGCGGCGTCAGTACAGTGGGTGATTTCGTGGCGGGCGGCGGGGATGTCGGTGATGAGGCGGAACTGACGGCCACCCATGACCACACCCGGCAAACCATCGCGGAGGGGCACGGCCGTTTCGTTGACTTTTTCTACCTGGCGGCGGGTTTCCAGCAGCGTTTCCAGCCGGTAGGTTTGCCCATCTTCATTCACCAGCGCCAGGGTGCAGCGTTCAAAATCCAGCACCCATTTGACCTTGTTCACCACCCCGGTTAACAGCCGCTGCAGGCTGGTAGATTGGGCGATGAGCAGCACAATTTCGGACAGCAGCCCATAACGCGCTGCCTGAATCTGGCCCAGTTCTCGTTCGGTGGTTACGGCCGTTTTGTCCATAAGATGGAATCAGGAATTAGTTGGTGCCATTAGTTTTTACCATGACTACAGCAAATTAAGAAATGAACGGATTCCTCTCTGGAAATTTATCCGCTTATTTCTCCATCCGTTGTAGTCTCAAGGGGATGGTGAAAACTGCGTGACACTATCAGAATTGTGAATTAGGGCATGGTTCATAAAGCGGGAGTTGTCCTTTACAAATTGTGGAACGATTTTGCAAATCGTTCTCTGGACGATTTGCAAAATCATCCTACAAAGTGCCGGGCTGATTTCTTGGATTTCTGAACCATGCCTTACTTAGGAATTGAAAACTACTCACCGTTTACTGCTCACTGCTCACTGCTCACCGCTCACCGCTCACTGC
>CAZOPF010000094.1:11914-20973 GCA_964581605.1 uncultured Ardenticatenaceae bacterium | reverse complement strand
TACAGGTTTATTTCCTGGCGTTGCAGGTTGCGGAAAGTAGCCAGTTTGCCGTGCCAATACAGGTCAATGCCGCCGGTGGGCCCGTTGCGGTGTTTGGCGATGTTGACTTCAGCGATGTTCGGCCGTTCGGTGGTGTCCGGGTGGTAATACTCGTCGCGGTAAATAAACATGACCACGTCGGCATCCTGTTCGATACTGTTGTGAGCAATCATGTCATTGGCTACGAAATTGTGCGGGCCAGGCACGGTGAGATCAAATACTTCCTCTTCACCAGCATAGGTGACAGAGGCAATTTTGTCCCAATATACAGTTCCTTCTGCCAACATGGGTAATGCCAGTTCATCACTTTCGGCCAGAGTATCCAACCGCTTCCAGCCAGTAAAGGCCCGGAATTTATGGTTAGCTGTGGCGCAAATGGTACGGCCTAATTGAGTTTTCAACGCATATACAGGTTTGATGCCGGTGGAAAAAGCGCGGCTGACAACGGCCGTTTCCAGCTTAAGTGTCTGTTCGTTCAAGGCCAATACACGAAAACTATCGTGCCCAACCAGATTACGAATGGGGATACGCTCTCCGGTATCGGCCATTGTCACTAAAGAATCACCAGCCAGACAACCAGAATCACGCAGGTCGGAGAGCTGCGGCCGTTTGTCCTGGCGTTGTTCCACGGCGCGGCTGAGTTGAGCGGCGGCCAGCACCGGCACATCCAGTTCCCGCGCCAACCCTTTCAGGCTGCGCGAAATCTCGCTAATCTCCTGCACCCGGTTATTGTTACCACGCTCGGACTGCATCAACTGGAGATAATCAATCACAATCAAATCCAGCCCATGCTCGGCATACAGACGGCGGCATTTGGTGCGAAGCTGGTTGGGCGTGATGGAAGGGGTGTCGTCAATAAAAATGCGTGTTTCGGAAAGACGGCCGATCGCTTCCATAAAAATAGGCCATTCCTGCTCTTGCAGTTGGCCGCGCCGCAGCCGCTGTGAATCTATGCGCGTTTCAGAAGCGATCATGCGCTGCACCAGTTGTTCGCCGGACATTTCCAGGTTAAAGATCGCCACCCGTTTGCCATAGCGGGTAGCGGCCGTCAGCGCTATTCCAGTCTGAAGAGCTGTTTTGCCCATACCCGGTCTGGCAGCCAGGATGATCAGGTCGGATTTGTTCAGGCCGCCGAGCAGACGGTCCAGGTCGGTGAAGCCGGTGGGCACACCAATGATGTCGTCGCCGCGCTCGTGCAGTTGCTCGATGCGTTCCAGGTATTCGCGGGCAATTTGTTTCACCGGCACCAGGTCGCGGGTGGTGCGCTGCTCGCTGATGCTGAATAGCGCCTGCTCGGAGCGGTCAATGACGATGTTGATGTCTTCAGCTTCTTCGTAGGCCAGGTTGGCGATGGCGCTGGCGGCGCCAATCAGTTTGCGGCGGAGGGAGGCGGCTTCCACAACACGGCCGTAACTCACCGCATTGATCGCCGTTGGCACCGCATTGATCAGGCTGATGATCGTGGCTTCACCACCCACCTTTTCCAGTTGCTCCCGCCGCCGCAGCTCTTCCGTCAGCGTAATCAGGTCAAGCGGTTCGCGCCGGTCAGTAAGCGTAAGGATGGCATCATAGATCGTCTGGTTTTGGGCACTATAAAAGGCCTCCGGGCGCAAGAATGTGGCTACGTCAAAGACGGCATCCGGGTCAATGAGCAGCGAACCAAGGACAGCTTCTTCAGCTTCCAGGCTGTGGGGGGGCAGGCGATCTATGGTTGTCATAGGGGCAATTGTATCAGAAAGCAAAACGTGAAACGCTTCGGTTTCACGCTCAACTACACACTATAAGGTTGTTCCGGCCAGACGTTCAACTTCCCAAAAGAAGTTGAACGTCTAAAAACAGTTGCGTCCGGTTACTCGTCAAAATCCTCAAAATCCAGCGAATCTACAAAGTCCGAAAAGACATCCAAGACTTCACCTTCGGCGCTTTCGCTTTCCTCTTCCAAAATATCTGGCTCTGGTAAAACGCCCACCTCATCCATCACCGCTTCATTGACAAAAATAGGCACTTTCACGCGCACGGCCAGGGCAATGGCATCGGAGGAGCGGCTATCAATCTCCTTCAATTCGCTGTTCATATCCACAAACAGGCTGGCATAAAAAACGCCATCATGCAGCGCCTTAATCAACACGTGCGACACCTTGCCCCCCAACGCGGCAATGACATTTTTGAGAAGGTCGTGTGTTACCGGGCGGGAAACTTCCACATCTTGTAGTTCAATGGTAATGGCATCTGCTTCGTAAGGGCCGATCCAGATGGGTAACTGGCGCTCGCTGTCCACTTCCCGCAATACCACAATGCGGTGCTGCGAGACCAGACTGATACGGATGCTGTCTACTACCACTTCAATCATGAGATTCCTCTTCTACACTTTTTCGCCAATTGATCAATCCCACTATAAGCGGCATTGTAGCATAAATAGCAAAATGATCCATCTTGTATGCGTGGCGCGTGGCTGGCACGGCTTCGCTGCTTTATTGTGACAATATCCAGTTATCCCCGGAAAGGACGACGGCTAGATTGAGCAGGTTGACGTCATGGGTGGGGGTGGCGATAACCGCCGCTCGATTCCCATTCAGGGTGACTTGCTGTACTTCAAAGCCAGCTTTGTCGGCCACGCGCACCACTTCCAAATAGTTACGCGCCAGGGGGTCAATAAATTCGCCGCTGGCCAGTACCCGCTCGATGCTGTCGAGCAAGATGTTGGCCTGTTGGTAATTGCCGGCGCGCACGGCCGTGTCTGCCGCCTGCAACATCACTTCCAACGTCACGTTCACTTCATCTTGCGGGTGGCGGGTCAGGTCGGCCGGGTTGCCTTCCCGTTCCAGTGTTTCCGGGTGAGGCAGCCAGGCCGTCAGGAAATAGGCGGTGGGGTCATACAACTGCTGGTAGCGGCGCATGATGTTATAAAAGCGGATAGTGGTTTCCAGATCGGCCACCGTGGCCGGGTCGGGCGGTTGCTGTGCCAAAAAAGCCAGCCATTGGCTCTCGGCTTCAGCCAGCGTCAGGTTGAAGTGCTGCTGCAAGTTGGTGTCTACTGCGCCGGACAGCGTGGCCGCATCATCGGCCGACACGCTGCTGTAAAAGTCGCGGAAACGCCGCCAACCGTAGTTGTCAATCAGGAATTTGACGAACCCGGCCGATTCCAGGTAGCCAATCTCATGTTGCACCGGGTAGAAGTTGTCAAGGAGCTGTGCCAGTGGCATATACTGACCAATGGTTACCAGAGCCGCCGCCCGCCGGTCTATATTTTCCGGCTTGTAATGGCCGTCGCTGGCCCACACGGCTACGCCTTCGGCCAGGGAATTGATGCGCTCTGGGGCAAACTGGCGGTCGAGGATGTGGACGGCTTCGTGGGTCATGATCTGGTGAAAGCCGTTGTTAGCGTAGCTGCGGTCCAGGTAAGAAATGACAATGGAATAGCCGGCATACCCGCCCTGGCCGATAACGCGGTCTATCAGGTAGACATCCAGTTTACGGGCGGGTTGTTCACCCAGGCGGGCAGTGGCTTGCTGCACGGCCGTTTCCACCGCCTGTATCAATTGGTTCAAATCCCGGTGGGCGGCTGTGCCTTCAACCACATGCAAGAGGCAGCAGCTTGTTTCGGCCGTTACCCAGGCAGCGTTGCGCTGGGGTTGTGCCAGCGTTGCCGGGTCTTGCACGGTCACTTCCAACACCGCCTGATTATTGTCTCGATCTTCGTCGCCGCTTTGAATGGTGTCATACCGATCTAAAATGACATGTACCAGGTTTGTGCCCACCGCGCTGCTGGTGTCCCAGGCCCATTCAAACAGCCCCACACCGCTGCCCTGCAAGTTGGAGGCATTCAGCGTACCGCTGATCACATCCTGGTAGTTGACCAGCAAATGCACGGTGACGTCTCTGGGGTTTACGTTGTCGGGCACGTGCGCCAGAATTTGAAAGGTTACTTTTTCACCGGCGTAAATATCGGGCACAGGATAAAGGCGTACCTCTTGAGGGCTGATGGAAAGGTCGGGGGGAAATGGGGTGGGGGTGATGGTGGGTACGCTTGTGTTGAGCAAAGTCGAAGTAGCCGTGTCTGTGGGCACAACGGTTGGGGCGGCGGTGGGCGAGATGGGGGGGATGAGGGCCACGGCCGTTGGCGATGCTGGCGGCGTTTCATTGATCAAGGTACAGGCAGAAAAGGAGAACAAAAACAGACTGACTACCAGTAATCGAACCATGCGTTTTTCTTTCTGAGTCGCTTCTCACTCCATAGATTTCAGCAGTTCAAAGTTGAACTTCTTGGTCTATTTTATACCAGGCAAAAGACGGGTATTGGCTCTCACCCACGCCTATTCAGGAACTGCTTAAGAAAAGGGTAATTGGGTAATTGGGTAATTGGGTAACTGGGTAATTGGGTCACAATTACTCAATTACTCAATTACTCAATTACCCATAACAACACCAGCATCAATAAAAAGGTGAGCAGCGGCAGGAAGGACGGCCGTTTGCACAGATACCACACACGCGGCGGGCCAAAGAGCAGCAGCAGGGCGGGCAGCAGGAAATACCAGGGTAGAGCAAGGGATTGGAACACGGCCGTCAGCAACAACATCATCCCATTCACCCCCACCAGCCCCAGCAGCGCCAGCGGCACATAACGGCGGCTACCCACCAGAATCGTCTCTCGCGTGGGCGCACTCAGCACCAAAATGTAAAACAGCGAGGCCGCCAGAAACGCGCCCGGCGCATAGACAAAAAAGGCCGACGATTCCCCGGCCCCCAACCGCCGGTCATCCACCAGCAGCACCGACTCCCAATACCCCACCTGTTGCAGCAGCAGCACCGCCAGCGTCAGGCCAAAAAGGGCAGCCAATATGGTCATCGTTAACCGTGTGGTCAACCATCCGGGAATATGTACTTTCGCTTCTGCCGCCGATAGCTGTGGCTCCAGCTTGCGAATGAGATAGACGGCCACACAAAACAGAAAATAAACCAGCGTCAGTGTAACTACATTCGTCACCTGCCGCTCTGTAAATCGGGCACTCCAATCAGCCAGATAGAAAAAGCCGAGCCACACGGCCGTGCCATCCACCAGCGGCGCTAATGCTGCCAAAATGAGACCTGTTCGTTTCATTATCCATCACTCCAGAGGTAATTGTAACGAACACCCTGACTTCGGCCATATCCTTCATTTAGGCAGACGCACAAACCGGCTACCCCACCACAACCCCACCAGCCCCAAGGCCACATCCCGCCCACGAATGAGCAGGCTGGCGCTAAGGCCAATGGCCGGGTCGGCCCCCATCAAGCTCAGGGCGAAAACCTGGCTGGCTTCCAGTGACCCCAGGCCGCCGGGCAGGGGCAGCAGATAAGCCAGCCGCACGGCCGTCAGCGTCACAATGATCTGCACCGGGGAGAGCGACGCCCCCAGAAAGGTGAGCATGAGGCCGTACTCCACCAACAGCACCAACCAGCTTGCCGCCGATAGCAGTAGCGCCAAAATAAAGAGGCGCGGTGATTGGCGGCACAGTTGGTGTGCCTGTTCTTCGCTGGCCGCCAGACTGGCTACGGCCGTGTCATACCACCGCCACCGCCTGCCCACCAGCTGCCCCAAACGCAGCCCGCCGCTTAACGGCCGTCGCCCGCCCCATATCGCCGCCAGATAGAACATGGGGAACAGCAGCAGTCCACCCACCAACCCGATAGCCTCCTCCCCCCAACTCGTCCGCAGCAGGCCAGTGCGTAGGGTGATCAAGACGCCAAACAAGAGAAAGGCAAAATTCACCAACAGTTCCACTGATTTATCCAGCGACACAGCAGACACGGCCGTGTGGCGGGGCACACCATGTGCCTTTTCGGCCAGCAGCACCTGCACCGGCTCCCCGCCAAAATGGGGGCCAGGCGTGAAGTAGCTGACGCCAAACGCGGCCAGCCGGTGGCCCACCGCCAGGCCCAACGGCAACCGCCACCCCATGCCCCACAGCAGCAGCCACCACCGCCCCGTCAGCCATATCAACGCCAGCGCGTTCAACACAACCAACACAGCTAACTGCCACCATGCCAGATTTTGCAGCGTTTCTAGCACGGCCGTTAGCGATACCGTTTGCACCACCCAGGCCAATAACCCCACAGCCGCCAGCCAGGGGAGCCACACGCCCCACCGTTTCATCACCTGAACCATACCTCCATTATCTACCAACGCCCTGTTTTGCCGAAAGTTTTAGGGCAGCAGGCCCCTATTCAAACAGCGTTGCCCATTGCGTTAAATCTTCTCTTGACTCTCCCCAAAGGGCAGGCTGTATACTCCTGGCATGAGTAAGCCCAACCATCTCATGCGAATCGGCCAATTCGCAGAAGCCTCTCTTCTCTCCATCAAAGCCCTCCGTCTGTATGACCGGCTGGGCATCTTGCAGCCAGCTTACCTGGACCCGGAGACCGGGTACCGATATTACCAGCCTGACCAATTGCCCACGGCCCGGTTCATTCGGACGCTGCGGCAAATGGACGTGCCGCTGGCATTGGTGCGGGAGTTAGTGACGGCAGATAGGGATACGGCCGTGTCCCTGGTAACCCGATATTGGCGGGCTTATGAAGCGCGCGTTTTACTTGTCCGGCGGACAACCAATGAGTTAATAGCCCAATTACAAAATGAGGTGAACCAAATGACACTTGAAGTTGAAGTAAAAGAATTGAACAGGCAGCAGATCGCCAGCATCAGCAAACACATCACTGTAGCTGAATTGGATGCCACCATTCGTAACAGTCTGGCGGCCTTAGCCCAGTTTGTGGAAACACAGCACGGTCAGACGGCCGGAGAACCCTTTGGCATTTATCATGGCCCAATTAACGAGACCGAAAACGGCCCCCTTGAGATTTGCTGGCCGGTGAACGGCAAAGTCACGGCCGTGAATGATATTGTGGTCAAAGAACTGCCCGCCACCAAAGCCGCCAGCGTAACTGTGCATAATGAGATGTGTGACTTCCCGCACATCCTGAAGGCGTATGATGCGGCGTATGATTGGATTCAGGCCAATGGGTATGAAATGGCCGATTCGCCGCGTGAGGTGTGGTGGACCGCTCCAGGGCCTGAGGCCAAGATGGAGATTGTCTGGCCGTTCCGGGAGCGTTAAACGGTTATTGGTAATCCGCGATGGGTGAGCGGCCGCCCGGCCGCCCACCCATCGCACCATTCATTCTCCGGCCCGCCGCACCATGAAACGCTCTTCCGGCCGCCAGAGAGAGAATGTGCCAGTCCCCAATAACAAAATGAGGATGGTGCAGGTTACGGCCAGGGCAATCCCGTTATCTTCCCCCTGTGCCAGCATGGTGAACCCCAACGGAAACAGCAACAGTAGCGTCATCAGCCGCCCCATAATACCCAGGATGACCAGCACGGCCGTAACCACCCCCACCACGCCCCAAAACTGCGCCCACACATCGGGCAAAGGCAGCCGCCAGGAGGTGAACAGCGCCACCCATTCACCCGTATCGTAATTTATGTAAACCTGCCAGAGCGAGATGAACAACACGAGGCGGAAAATGGGCGGCAGGTAAACGGCCGTCACCCGATACACCCGCCGCCGCCATTGTTGGTACACGGCCGTATCCAGATCAAGCCAGCCAATCGTCACCAGCCAATCCCGCAAAAAGCTGGCCGACGTGGCCAGCGCAAACAACGTCCCGGCAATGGCCGCCCCGGTAGCGGGCACTATCGGCCACAACACCACGCTCATAAACGCCATCTGAAACCCGGCAAAGATGCGCCGATGCTTGCTAGGCGGCAAGGCGTATAGCGGCAGGCTCCGCCTTTGCCGCAGCCACAGGCCAAACACAAAGAAGTACCGCGCCAGCCCAATGGGCAAATACCAGGCTGGCAACTGCCCATACCACACCGCCAGCAGTGTCACGATGACCAGCCCCAACCCATCAAACTCCATGTCCAGCCGTTCGCCGAGGCGGGTGGCATGGTTGGTGATGCGGGCGGCGTAGCCATCCAGGTAGTCGGCCACGTCGGCGATGGTGTAGAGCAGGGCGGGCAGCCAGCCCTGCCAGCCTGCGGGCCAGGCCGAGAGTAAAAAGCCGGCCACCAGGCTGATCATCAGCCCGCGCAGCAGCGTCAGCCGGTTGCCCCAACCAAAACGAGGTAACACGGCCGTTTCGTCAGGGCGATGATTTTCCGGCAAATGTCGCCACACCACCCAGAGGCAGTAAATGGCGGTCACGGCCGTGATCCCCAACCATCGTTCCGCACAGCACGGCCACACCCCCCGCCACAGCATGTAAAATAAGAGGATGGTACTCAGGTACACGGCCGTGACCACCCCCCATCTTCGTCTCAATCGTTTCGTTGACAACAGGTTATTTTGCATGATAGCATCTCAGCAATGGAGCAGCGGACTTTTTTCATACCATTACCGCAAGATGCTTCTTTGCGCATTACATACACCAAAGGGCAGGGACGGATATTGCGTTTTGTGGTTCAATTAGAAGCCTACCTTGAAGATAATTGGACGCCCATTACTCGTTATGACACGGCCCATCAATTTGTTCATCGGGATGATCTGAAACCAGATGGGTCACAAATAAAAACACCGCCCATGGCTTTTGCCAATTACGAAGATGCCTTCAATTTTGCCATTCGGGATTTGCGTCTCAACTATCAGTTCTACATCAACAGGTACTTGCAATGGAAAAACAATTAACTGAGTCAGAAATTTCCGAAAAACTGTTTGAATTAAGCGAACAGTTTAATCAATATCTTTTTGAGCATCCAGACATTTTAGACAGCATCCCCGATCAGGCCATCTTGATTTTTTTAGATGCAGATGATCCGTTGTTTAATCGAGCCAGCCTTGAATTGGTAGATAAATCGCCATATCCAACGGGCAGTCCCCGTGTCTTCATCAGGATGCAAAAGCAAATACGCATCGTGGAAGAGATTGCCTGGGAAGCTGATATTCTTTCATCCCCAGAGTTTGCTTGAGCCTTATGGGGGGGCGGGCACGGCCCAGAACCCCCCCCACCCCAACAACAAAAACCAAAAATACAAACGCGTA
>CAZOPF010000094.1:0-11904 GCA_964581605.1 uncultured Ardenticatenaceae bacterium | reverse complement strand
AATAAAATACGCTTGTTGTAATTTTTGGCGTGGTATGTTTATTTTCTTACACCCCCTTTTTTTGTTTGTGCCTTTGGGGGGGGGGGTCACGGCCGTGACCGCCCCCCACCGCATCTTCAATCTCCTAATCTCCAATCTCTTAATCTCCAATTTATAACGCACTGCGTCGTATTGCCTGCCTTCTCTGTAATCGTTATAATTTGCACAATCTGAGTATGCACTCAGTTTTTGTGTTTGCCCACTTGTACAATCGTAAGGGCGAGGCAGTTGGGAAACAACTGGTCTAACAGGACAGGCTCAACCCCAACTGCCTCGCCCCTACCTGAACACCTGACCACATAATCACTTAAACACCAATCATGGCCCAAGTCAAAGTTAAAGTCCGCCCCAAAGAAATCGTGCAATTCCCCGGCATTTGTGTGCATTGTGGGCAGCCCGCGCCCCATGCCATGACCATTCGCAAACGCCTGAGCCGGATCACGCGGCTGATTGACGTGCCCATCTGCGCCGACTGTGCCGCCCAACTGCGCCGCCGCTCGATGGAAGAGGAGCGGCTGAACCAATTGAAATACCTGGTGAGCGGCGCGGCCTTTATGGTGACGTTGTTTGCCGTTTTTATCATCTTGCCACCAGAATTGGCGACGGCCGTGCGCCTTTTCGCCGGTGTTGTGATGGGTGGGGTGGTCACGGCCGTCATCTTCGCCATCTTCCGCCGCCAGATACGCCAGGTTTACCTGCCGGAGAAAAAAGCCATCCTGCAATCCGCCCGCATCGAAAACTTCTCCTGGCGGGCCACCACCTTTGCCTTTGAAAATGAAGAATTTGCGCAGCGATTTGTGACATTGAACGAATCGTTCTTAATGGAAATTTGAGATTGAGAGATTACCAATCTCCTGATCTCCTCATATCTGGAGGAACATATATGAAAGTAGTAGTTTGCATCAAACAAACGCCCAGCACCACGGCCGTACTCACCGTAGACGCGGGCGGCCATGTGAAATGGGATGATCCGGGCGGCAAACCCAACGTCCTCAACCCCTGGGACGAGTATGCCGTAGAAGAAGGTATTCGCCTCAAGGAAAATCACGGAGCGACAGACGTCATCGTTCTCACGGCCGGGTCAGAAGAAAGCCAGGAAGCGCTCAAGACCAGCCTGGCCATGGGCTGCACCGAAGCCATCCTGGTCTCCGACGCCGCCTTCAGCGGCAGCGATACCACCGGCACCGCCCGCATCCTGGCGGCGGCCATCAGCAAGGTGGGCGGGGTGGGTGTGGCCGTTTTTGGCAAGCAGGCCATTGACGGCGACACCGGCCTGACCCCCATGCAGGTGGCCCGTAAACTGGGCTGGACGCCGCTCACCTACGTCTCCGCCATCAAAGAAGTAGGCGGCGGCAAAATCACGGTGGAGCGGCTGCTGGACGATGGCAAAGAAACGGTCACGGCCGCATTGCCCGTCGTCATCAGCGTGGTCAAGGAGATCAACGAGCCGCGTTATCCCTCGCTCATGGGCATTCGCAAAGCCAGCCGGGCCGAAATCCCCACCTGGGGCGCGGGTGACCTGGCTGTTGCTGGCGGCGCCGGCACGGCGGCCAGCAAAGTAGATTGGGCCAGCATTTACACCATCCCGCCGCGGGTGGGCAGCGTGCAAATGATTATGGCCGATACCGTCGAAGAACAGGCGCGTATCCTGGCCGACAAACTGTTTGAGGAGAAGGTGATATGAGCGGCGTATGGGTATTTGTAGAAAACAAACAGGGAGAAATTCCGGCCGTGGCCCAGGAAGCAATTGGCGCGGCGCGGCAAGTGGCCGATGGCTTAGGCCAGCCGCTCACCGGACTCGTATTCGGGCAGGGCGTTTCCGGTGTAGCCGACGCCGCTTTTAATCTGGGTGTGGATGCGGTGGTCGGCGCGGATGACGCCACCTTAGCCCAATTCCGGGTGGAAGCGGCCGGGCCGTTGGCGGTAAAACTGGTGGGTGAGCGGAAACCGTCGGTATTTGTGGTGGGTGGCAGCACCTACGGCCGTGACCTGGCGGCCTGGGTTGCCGCAGACCTGGACGCCGGGATTGTGGCTGATGGCATTAACCTGAAAGTGGCGGATGGTATAGTCAAAGTAACCCGCCCTGTCTACGCGGGCAAGCTGCTGGCCGACGTACACGTGAAGGAAGGGGTGCAAATCATCACCCTGCGCAGCCGCGCTTTCCCCAAAGCAGAGCCAGTGGGCAAAAGCGGTACGGCCGAATGGGTCAGCGCCGTCGTCAGCGAAGAGAGCATCCCCACCAAAGTGGTCGGGTTTGCCGGAAAAGAGGGCGGCGTCAGCCTGACGGACGCCAGCATCATCGTCTCTGGTGGGCGCGGGGTGGGTGGCCCGGAAGGGTTCGCCCCGGTGCGGGAACTGGCGGAGACGTTGGGGGCGGCGTTGGGGGCTTCGCGGGCGGCCGTAGATGCGGGCTGGATTCCCTATGAACATCAGGTGGGGCAGACGGGCAAAACGGTCAGCCCGGACTTGTACATCGCCTGTGGCATCAGCGGCGCGATTCAACACCAGGCCGGTATGCGCACCTCCAAAGTGATTGTGGCGATCAACAAAGATGCGGACGCGCCCATCTTCAAACTGGCACACTACGGCATTGTGGGCGACCTGTTTAAGATTCTGCCAGCGTTGTCGGCGGAGTTTAAGAAGCGGCTTGGGTCGTAGTCGGTAAGCGGTTATCAGTAACCGGTAATCGGTAAGAGCTGTCAGGTTCCAAAAACCTGACAGCTCTTTTTGTTTACTTGATACACACATCAACTGGCGCAATGACATCTGCTACGAATTCTGGCGACGCTTTTTCTACAAACTTCACTTTTCGTCATAATGAAGCCAGTTAATGAAGAACGGCCTGGAACTGGCAAATGAAAGGGTATATGGCGATTGGTATTGGTGATGGGGCAAACAATAATTTGTAAAGGACAACTTCCGCTTTATGAACCATGCCCGTGCAGTAATTGTGTAATTGAGTAATTTGGTAATTAGCCGCTTCAATTATTTAATTACCCAATTGCCCAATTGCTAACTTATTTGCAAACGATCACTAAGTACAGCCTGGCGCAAATCTGTTCCGTGAATTAAGACCCGCTCAAGCATCCACTCCGAAGTCGAGGCTTTAGCCGGTTCTCGGCATGTACCTGTGCCATACTGTACTGAGGGATCACCCGCCTGTTTCACCCCTACTTTTTGATTGTGGGTAAATGGGTGTGGTGAATTGTGGGCACAACAGAAAAAGGTTGTGGCCCTGATTCCAGGCTGCGTGCCGGATCATAGACGGTCACGTTGAACACACCAACCTCATCTACATCACTGGCAGGGATGACGGCCGTCACCAGCAACTCACTCACATAGGTCGTCGCCCGGTCAGCCCCCGCCCAACGCACCACCGTCGTTGGTGTAAACCCCACTCCCCGCGCTGTCAGCATGAAGGATTGCACCTCATTCAGGCCAGACATGGAAGGGCTGATGCTGTTCAGCAGCAGGCCGCCGCCATACTCATACGCCCCCATATCACATGTCCCATTGCGGGCAAACCCCCGCTGGTCGGTAAGGGGGCAGTTGGCAGCCGCATTGATGGCCGGGCTGCCCGCCAGTATGGGAATCGTTTCCGTGGGGCCGCCATAATTACCTAAAGAACCAAGCAGGGGGTTCACGGCCGTTTGCCCCGCAAAACATTCATAATCATTCCCATTTCCTGTTACCCGCTGCGGAAACTGGATGTTGTGGCCGCCATTAGCCAGCTCGTCTGTGCAATTTTGTTGGATTTGCCACACATTGCCGCCCGTATTCTGGCTAATAATCGAATTCCGCACAGTGGCCGGCCCGGCAATAGCCCCACCCACAAACCCCGCATGGTTGCCCGCAAATGTGCTGTTCACAATGGTTGTATTGGTATTGTCGCCAAAGGTTGCCGCCCCGCCAAAACCACGATGCCAGTCGTCGCCGGGCAAGTTGAGCGAATGGATCGCCTGGTTGCCACTAAAAGTGCTGTTGGTAATGGAGACATTCCCATTCCACACCCATAACGCCCCACCCGTTCCCGCGTTATCCGCCTGGTTAGCAATGGCCACATTATGCACAAACGTGCTGTTGCTGATAGTGAGCGGGCCATTCCCTGTGGCCGATTGGTGATAAATGGCTCCGCCCTGGGCACTGTTGCTGGCGGTATTACTATCGAAGGTGCTCTGGTTAATGACGGTGTGTTCCGTGCCTTCAGGAAAGCTAAAAATCGCCCCGCCCAACTGGTTCGTGCTGTTATTGGTGAAACGGCTCAATTCAATTTCCAGCTGGCCGGTCAATCCTTTGGCGCCATCCATGTAGATGGCCCCCCCACCTCCACCGCCGGCCGTATTAACGGCCGTGTTGCCATCAAATGTCACGTTGACTGTATGCAAGTTGCTGTGCAGCAGGTGAATGGCTCCCCCGTTTTGCGAATCGTTACCACTGAACAAGCTATCCGTTATGGTTGCGGCCGAACCGCCAGAAAGGTAAAGGCCGCCGCCACCGTTGCCACCGCCGGGAATGGCTGCGGCCGTTGCTGTATTGTTTGTAAATGTGCTGTGGCTAATCGTTACTACCACCCCATCATCATTCGCCCCCCAGCCGTTGGTAGCCAGCCCGCCGCCATTGTCGGCCGTATTGCCGGTAATGGTGCTGTTTTCAATAGTCAAGGTACTCAGCCGTTCGGCATAAATGCCACCACCATCATCATGGCTATAGCCATTGGCAATTGTCAGGTTGCGAATGGTCACATCCGCCCCATTTTGGATGTTGAATATGCGGGTACTGCCGCCGCCGCTGAGGGTGATCACGCCCGCACCGTCAATTATGGTATCGGCGGTGATCGTTTGCTGGCTGGTGAGGGTAATGGTATGCGCCCCACCGCAATGAAACGTCACCAATCCGCCGCCATTAAGGGCTGTCGCCAATGCGTTTTGGGTGCAACTGCCAGGCGACCCATTGCCCACCACTCCTGCTCCTTGCGCCGGTTTTGCGACCAATAAGTGTAGAACTATCAGGATAAAAAGTTTTGATTTCATCATTTTCTTTCCTTTTGGGATTATGAACTATTGTGCGAGAGGGTACGGCCGTATTAAACCGGACTTTGGTACTGCCCACAACGTAACGTGTTGTTCCTTTACGGCCGTTCATTGTTATAATCCCCCCGCTATGGGATTTGACTTCACCTTTGCCATAACGGCCACAGATGGCGCAGCCCGCAACGGCCGTTTCCACACCCCACACGGCCCCATTCAAACCCCCGTCTTTGCCCCTGTGGGCACACAGGCCACCGTTAAAGCGCTCAAGCCAGACGACCTGGCTGCACTGGGGGCCACACTCATCCTCAGCAACACGTACCACCTCTACTTACGTCCCGGTGATGAACTCATCCACCACTTGGGCGGTCTGCATCATTTTATGCAGTGGCCTGGCCCCATTCTCACCGACAGCGGCGGCTTCCAGGTGTTTAGCCTCAGCCAGACCCGAAAAATAGATGCCGATGGCGTGACCTTTCAATCACACCTGGACGGCTCTGCCCACCGCTTCACCCCAGAGAAAAGCATCGCCATTCAAGAAAACCTGGGCGCAGACATCATCATGGCGTTTGATGAGTGCCCGCCCCCTACTGATTACGATTATGTCAAATTATCTCTGACGCGCACCCATCCCTGGCTGGAACGCTGCCTGGCGGCCCACAGCCGCGACGACCAGGCACTTTTCGGCATCGTTCAGGGGGGAATCTTTCCCGATTTACGCGCTGCCAGTGCCGCCTTTGTCACCGGGCTGAATTTGCCGGGCTATGCCATTGGCGGATTGGCGGTGGGCGAAACCAAAGCGCACATGCTGGCGACACTGGACGCCACAATCCCGCTGCTGCCTGCTGATAAACCACGCTATCTGATGGGCGTCGGCGAGCCGGAAGATGTGGTAAATGCTGTCTGGCGTGGTGTGGATATTTTTGACTGCGTGGCCCCCACCCGGCTGGCACGGCACGGCTCGGCTTATGTGCGCGGCGGTCGTTTGAATTTGCGCAACGCCACCCACACCCAGGACGCCGCCCCCATTGCAGCCACATGCAGTTGTTATACCTGTCAAAAATTCAGCCGGGCATATCTGCGCCATCTCGTTAAAGCTGACGAAATTTTGGCCCATGTGCTGCTCTCCATCCATAACATTCATTTCCTCATTGATCTGATGGAGCAAATGCGGGCGGCCATTGAAAAGGGACAAATGGCTGAATTTGCGGCCGAATTTTTGAGCCATTACCCGCAAACGGAAACTATCAGGGGAACAGATAAATTATGAGTATCGTTGAGGCAATTTTATTGGGGATCATTCAGGGAGCGACCGAATTTTTGCCCATTTCTAGCGACGGGCACCTGGTGTTATTGCCGACAATTTTCCAGATGCGTGTGCCTGACCTGACGTTGATTGGTGTGCTGCACGCAGGCACGTTGACAGCCATTTTGATTTACTTTTGGCGTGACCTGGTGGAGATCATCACGGCCGTATGGCAAGGTGTCAGGCAAAAACGGCCGCTGGCTACAGACAATGCCCGTCTGGGCTGGCTCATCGTCGTGGGCACAATTCCGGCCGTCATCCTGGGGCTGCTGCTGAAAGATTGGCTGGAAACTGTCTTCACCTCGCCCACTATCGCCGCCTTTTTTTTGTTGGTTACGGCCGCCTTGCTGGTCATCAGCGAAAGAGCGCCTGCCGGTTACAAATCTGCCCCCCATCTCAGCTGGGGCGATGTCACATTGATCGGCTTTTTTCAGGCTTCGGCCCTGTTGCCGGGGTTGTCTCGTAGTGGCAGCACCATTGCTGGCGGCCGTTTGCGTGGACTGGACAGGCCATCTGCCACTCGTTTCAGCTTTTTGTTAGGGATACCGGCCATTTTGGGCGCAGGCGTTTTGTCGTTGGTAGATATTCTCACAGAAACGCCGACATATGCCCCTGGGGTGTATATCACCGGTTATCTGGCGGCCGCCCTGACCGGTTATTTCTGTATTTACTTTCTGTTGCGATGGGTGCGTAGCCATACGCTCTATATCTTTGCCATTTATTGTGTGCTCATGGGGGGCGGCTATTTGTTATATACCTGGCTGTTCTAAAAAATCAAGGCGTGCCCAGATTCCCCCGTAGTTGCCTTAAAAACAGGCGCACCTGAGCCATGCTTTCTGCCCAGGTGGGATGCGCCAGAAAGTGCTGGCGGGCAGCCAGACTCATGGCTGCCAGCAGATTCCGGTTTTGGTGCAGGTGATGCAGGTGGTGGGCAAGCACGGCCGTCTCCTCTATGTTGATCACGTAGCCATTTATGCCATTGGTGATGATCTCTGGGGCCGCGCCGCCGGTTGTGCCAATGGCCGGCAAGCCAGCCCCCATCCCTTCCAGATAGACAATGCCAAAGCCTTCATACTGCGACGGCACAGCCAGCACATGGCTGCGGCGCAGCATAGTGGCCAGTGCTGCATCGGGCAGCGAGCCATGCAGGGTTACGGCCGCTGGAAGATTATGTAAAATGCGCCGGGTGTAGGCGGGGTTTACGGCCGAGTTGCCCACCACATCCAACTGCCAATCCGCCACCGGCAATTGACATAACGCTTCAATCAGGGTGTGCAACCCTTTGCGCGGAATCAAATTGCCCACAAACAGCACGCGCAGAGGCCCCGGCTCATGGGCGCGTTGGCCTATCTCCGCTTCCGTGATCACTGCTTGAAACCGATCCCCACCAGGATAGGCCACAAGATGCGGCCGCCAGACAGCCGATATCTTGCAGACAGCGGCTGTCCCCCGTACCACTTGTTGTGTAGTCTGGCTGTTAAAGATGAAGGCATCTACGCTTTGCAGATACTGCCGCTCCACCCATCGGTAGAGCCAGCGTAATCCCGGTGGGTGCTGTTCACTCTGGCGCAAGTGATGGACGATGCTCGCGAATGGATACGGCGCCCGCCGTTTCAGCCGCCGGTTGAGCCAGAACAGGGAGGGGTGGCTCAATTCATCTTGCAGCAGCAGGTCAAACCTGGCACGCGCCAGCCGGTGGTATAAGGCAGGGGAGAAGTTGTGCAGCAGGGCACGGCCGTAACCCGCCCAGGGCAATGAGACCACCGCCACCTCATCCCCACTCGCCCGCAACTGCGCTACCAACATCCGGTCATACAGATAACCACCGGAAATGGTGTCCAGCGAGCCGTAGATGAGGAGGCCGATTTTCATTAAGTAAGCAGTGAGCAATGAGCAGTGAGCAGTGAGCAGTAAACAGTTGAGGCGACCTGTTCACTGTTTACTGTTCACTGACAACTGAAACGAGGCCCAGGCGATCTCATTTTCCCATACCTTCACCGTCACGGCCGTTAGCGTGTCTGCCTGTATCCGGCTGGCTAACTGTGTGCAAAAGATGCGGGCAAAATGTTCAATGCTGGGGTTCAGCCCGGCAAATTCGGGCTGCTCATTGAGCGTTTTGTCCTGGTAATGGGCAACCAGGGCGTTGAGATGGCGCTCAATATCCACGATGTCCACCAGATACCCATGCCGATCCAGCGTTTCTCCGTGCAACTGCACTTCGACTGCATAATGGTGTGAATGCCACTCATTTTCCGCTCCCCACTCCCCGCCAATCAAAAAATGCTGCGCCACAAAATCTCGTTTGACGGCTACTGTATACATGCGGTGTTCTTTGTCCTTTGTCATTGAGTGTTCGTCATTGATCTCTGGCAGCCAATGGCCAGTGACTAATGACCTGTCACCATTTAAGAATAGGTAAAGATAATCTGCACGGCCGTCCCCCCCCCCTGGTCTAACAATTGATACGCTTTTGCTGCTTCGGCCAGGGGGAAACGATGGGTGATGAGCCGGGCCGGGTTGTGTTGGGCTAACATGCGCCAGGCGGTTTGCAGGCGGCGGGTTTTGCGGAAACGGCCGTGCCAGCGTGGGTGTAAGCGGCTAACCTGGCTGCTGATCAACCGCATATGCCCGCGATGAAACCCCCCACCCAGGTCAACGTTCGCCCGTTTTTGCCCATACCAGGAGCCAATGAGAACACGGCCGTCAAAACCGGCCAGCCCAATTGCCAGATCCAGCGCCGCCGGATTGCCCGATAGTTCAAACACCAAATCCGCGCCAGGGTAGGGGGTGTCAGTTTGCAGCGCCATCCGCATATCGGCCAGGGCATCAGGCGCGGCGGGGTCAAACACAGCCGTGGCCCCCAGCCGCCGCGACCATGCCCGCCGCCGCGCATATGCATCGGCCGTCACCAGCGAGGCCAGGGGAAAGTCGGCCAGCAGCATCGTCGTCAGCAGCCCCACCACCCCCTGCCCCAACACCGCCACCTGCTCGCCGATGACGGGGCGGCCGTCCATGACAAAGGAGACGGCCGTTTCCATATTGGGCAGAAAGACGGCCGTTTCCGGCGACATGCCTTCGGGCAGCGGCAGCAACGTTTCCGGGCGAGCGGTGAAATGGCTCTGGTGCGGTTGGAAGGCAAAGACCCAACGGCCGTGCCAGCCCGCCGCCACATCGCGCCCCATCGCCACCACCTGCCCCACACAGGCATACCCATAAGACAACGGATAGGCAAACGCGCCCTGTAACGCTTCTATCGTTTCATCCACCGGCAAATCGGGCGGCCACTGCCCACGATAAAGCAGCATCTCTGTGCCGGCGCTGATGGCGGACACGGCCGTTTGCACCAACACCTCATCCGCCGCCGCACCCGGCTGCGGTTCCGCTCGCACTTCCACCTGTCCCGGTGCTACAAACCACAAACGATTTTTAGTCATCAGGTTATTGGGTAATTAGTAACCGTGCAGTAATTGAGTAATTTGGTAATTAGCCGCTTCAATTACTTAATTACCCAATTACCCAATCGCTAACTTATTTGCAAACGATCATTTAGAGGTTGGAGATTAAGCTGCTCCCAGACATCTGGGGTGAAAACCTCGTTGGCTCTGGCCTGTCCAGGTCAGGAGATTGGATGATACAAGATCGCCATGTTACCTCCATCCCACATCACTCGCCAACACTATATCCGCTCCCAATTGGTGATATTGGGTATTGAACAATCGGGGCGAACCATGCCCATTGAGGTAAGCGACGGCGGGCAAGCCACCGAGCAAGCGGGGGACAATGGTGATCACGAGCCGATCAATAAGTTGGGCCGTCAGAAAACTGGTGATGATCTGCGCCCCCCCTTCCACCATCAGGCTGCCCACGCCGCGCATTTGCAAAACCGCTAAGGCGGCCGCCAGGGAGACACGGCCGTCTGGCGCGGCCGTCACCCGGACCACCTCTGCCCCTGCTACTTCCAACGCTCGTTGCCGGGATTCGTCCACTTGCGAGGTTGTGATGATGAGCGGCCGTTTGGGGTGTTGCAGCAATTGGGCAGAGAGGGGGAAACGGAGACGGCCGTCTATGACCACTGGCTGCGGCTGCTCCCCCTCTACCAGCCGCACTGTCAACCGGGGATCATCAGCTAAGAGTGTGCCAATGCCCACCAGGATCGCATCATGGCTGGCCCGCAGCCGGTGGGTCATGCGCAGCGCCTCTGGCCCACTGAGCGGTGTGGGCTGGCCACGCCGAATGGCAATGGAGCCGTCCACACTTTGGGCATAACTCAGGGTGACAAACGGGCGAGAGGTGGACGGCCGTTCCGCCCCATTGGCCGCCGGAGCAATTTCCAGATCAAGCAGGTGGCGCATCTTTTCCACTTTGGTTTTCAGGTAAGCGGCGTTTTCTGGGGTCACGGCCGTTGCCAATGGCAGCCGCGCCGCCACCGGAATGCCCGCCGCCTGCAAACCAGCTATTTTGTCTGGATTGTTCGTCAAAAGCTGCACAGACCGAATGCCTAAATCGTGCAGGATATGGGCAGCGGCCGTGTAATCACGCCCATCCGCCTGGTGACCGAGCATCAGGTTAGCGTCCACCGTGTCATACCCCATATCCTGCAAATTATACGCCCGCAGCTTGTCCGCCAAACCAATCCCTCGCCCCTCCTGGCGCAGATAGACAATCACGCCGCGGCCGGCACTGGCAATTTGCTGCATGGCGTGGCGCAATTGGGGGCCACAATCACACCGGCGTGACCCCAGCACATCGCCGGTAAAACATTCCGAGTGAATGCGCACCAGCACTTCTTTATGCCCGGCCACCTCGCCCATCACCAGCGCCAGATGTTCCTTATTGTCGGCCACACTGCGGTAACAATACAGGTGGAACTTGCCCTGGTTGGTGGGAATTCGGGCGCCGGTCAGCCTTTCAATCTGTTTACTTGCCATAGCCACCCTCTCTCAACATCAGATATTACGATTATAGTAAACATTCTCGGAAATAGCCGGGTAGTGGCAGATGCAGAAGCTGGTGGGCATCCTTTGCCCGGCGCCCGCCACTTCCGTACAATGGGTGCATGATTGTGATGGACCATGTGCAGAAGGTGGATGGGCCGAACACGGTGCTGGAAATTGAAGCGTTTACCGCCGCGGTGGGGGAGATCACGGCCGTAACCGGACTCATCGGCATTCACAAAACTGCCTTCGTAGATTTGCTCACCGGCAAAACACAACCGACGGCGGGCACGGTGCGGCTGGCGGGTATTGACCCCTGGCAAGATCGGGCGGCATTTGCCCGGCTGGTGGGGGTTCTACCGGCTGAAAATGGCCTCTATCCCCGGCTGTCAGCACGGCAAAATTTGACCTTTTTCTGTGATTTGTATGGGTTGCCACACGGCCGTGCTGATGCCATGTTGCAGGTGGTGGGGCTGCAAGACCAGGCCAAAACACAGGCGGAAAAGCTGGCCCCTGGCCTGGCGCGGCGGCTGGCAATGGGACGGGCCATTTTGCACAAACCGCAGGTTTTGCTGCTGGTGGAACCTTTTGCGGAGTG
>CAZOPF010000093.1:0-21493 GCA_964581605.1 uncultured Ardenticatenaceae bacterium | reverse complement strand
AAAACACCAAAACACCAAAACACTAAAACACTTCCCTATGGCTACCGAACGCGAACTAAAGAAACGCATTACCAGTATCAAAAATATCTCGCAAGTGACGAATGCGTTAGCGGCCGTGTCTGCCTCTAAGGCCAACCGCGCCCAACGTCAGGTAGAAGCGACCCGCGCTTATGCCGGTAAGGCATTTGAGATATTGAACAATCTGGCTTCACAGCCGGGCGTGGGCTCCACCGGCCATCCGCTACTTACCGTGCGTGAAAACATTCAAAATGTGGCCGTTATCCTCATCACCGGCAATCGGGGCCTGGCCGGGGCGTATAACAGCAACATGGTGCTTTATACGGAACGCTTTATCCGTGCCCTGCACAAGCCGACACAGGTGATTGCCGTCGGCCGTAAAGGACGCGACTTGATGATCCGGCGGGGTTACAACGTGGTGGCCTCCTTTGACAGCATCCCTGACGCCCCCTCTATTTTAGACGTGACCCCCATTTCGCAGTTGGTGACAGATGATTATTTGAGCGGCAAGGTGGATCAGGTATTTGTGGCCTACACGGACTTCATTAACTTGATTGCCCGTCGCCCGACTGTCAGGCAGCTTCTCCCTTTGAAACCGTTCGATTTTGCAGATATGGCGGCCGCCGATTATGTGGCACATGTGGATCTCTCCGGCGTTTCGGAGCGGGTCTATAGCTACGAACCCGGCCCGGCCGATCTATTGGATGTGGTGGTACCCCGTTTTACCGATTTGCAGGTATACCAATCAGTGCTGGAGGCGCAGGCCAGCGAACACAGCGCCCGGTATGTGGCCATGAACAATGCCACGGATAATGCGGGGGAATTGATTGAAATTTTGACGCTGGAGCGCAACAAAGCGCGTCAGGCGAGTATTACCAGTGAAATTTTGGATATTGTGGGCGGCGCGGCCGCTTTAGCAGGGTAATTATGAATTATGAATTATGAATTATGAAAAGATTTCCTAATTCATAATTCCTAATTCATAATTCCTAATTCGGAGGAATTATGGCTACAGGTAAAGTTTCCGCCATTCGTGGCGTGGTCTTGGATGTGGAGTTTGAAGAAAGTGAACTGCCGGGAATTTACGAAGCCCTGCATGTAGACAGCCCATTGGGTACATTGGTGCTGGAAGTGCAGCAACATTTGGGTAGTGGGTTGGTGCGCACAGTGGCCATGGGTTCTCCCGATGGTCTGGCGCGTGGTGCGGTGGTTACGGCTACCGGCGGCCCGATCAAAGTGCCGGTTGGCCCGGTGACGTTGGGACGGGTGTTTGATGTGACCGGCAAGGCGATTGACGGCCGTCCCACCCCCTCCTCCGACATTTATTACCCCATTCACCGGGATGCACCCGAATTTCAAGAGCAGAGCACGGCCATCGAAACCTTCGAGACCGGCATGAAGGTGATTGACCTGGTTTCCCCCTTCATTCGCGGTGGCAAAACCGGCATCTATGGCGGCGCCGGCGTGGGCAAAACCGTGACCATTGCCGAACTGATCCGCTCCGTCGCCCGCGAACATTCCGGTTATTCCGTTTTTGCCGGGGTGGGCGAACGCACCCGCGAAGGCACCGACCTCTACTATGAACTGCGCGAATATGGTGTGGAACAATCGGTGGCTATGGTCTTTGGTCAGATGAACGAGACGCCGGGTGTGCGCCTGCGTGTGGCCCTCACCGGCCTGGCTATGGCCGAATACTTCCGCGACGAAGGGCGTGACGTGCTGTTGTTCATTGACAATATCTTCCGCTACGTGCTGGCCGGTTCAGAAATGTCCGCACTGCTCGGCCGAATGCCCAGCGCGGTGGGTTATCAGCCCACGCTGGCCTCCGAAATGGGTATGCTGCAAGAGCGCATCACCTCTACCCGGCGCGGCTCCATCACGTCCATGCAGGCCATTTATGTGCCCGCTGATGACTATTCCGACCCGGCTCCGGTAGCCACCTTTGCCCATCTGGACGCAGTGATCACACTGGAGCGCAGCGTGTTTGCCAAGGGACTTTTCCCGGCCGTAGACCCGTTGGCTTCTTCCAGCCGTGCTTTGCAGCCAGACATCGTGGGCGAAGATCATTACCGCACCGCCCGCGATGTGAAGCAAGTGTTACAGACCTACAAAGACCTGCAAGACATCATCGCTATTTTGGGTATTGATGAGTTGAGCGAAGACCAGAAATTGCTGGTAGCGCGGGCACGCAAAATTGAACGTTTCCTGGGCCAGCCGATGTTTGTGGCCGAGAAATTCCATGGCCTCAACGGCAAATATGTGCCTGTGCGCGAGACGGTGCGGGGTTTCCGTGAAATTTTGGACGGCAAACATGACGATCTGCCGGAACAGGCCTTCTACATGGTCGGCAACATTGATGAAGCCGTTGAAAAAGCAGAACGGCTGCGGGCGATGGCATAAGAAGTGTTTAGGTGTTTGAGTGTTTGAGTGTCTTTGCACCAAAACACTCAAACACTCAAACACTCAAACACTAGAGAACTAAAATATGTCTTTTACATGCGATATTGTGACGCAAGAGCGGACGGTGTATAACGGCGAAATCCGGTCGGTGAGCCTGCCGGGTACAGAAGGGCGTATGGGGATTTTGCCCAATCATTCGGCGCTGCTGACGACGCTGGGCTTTGGCGAAGTGATTGTGCGCGACACGGCCGGTGGTGAACATTATTTTGCCATTGGCGGCGGTTTTGCCGAGGTGCAGCCGGATCATGTGATCGTGCTGGCCGACTCGGCCGAACAGGCGGAGGAGATTGATGTGGAACGGGCCGAACAGGCGCGAGCGCGGGCCGAACAGGCGATGCGTGAAGGGATTCGAGAAGACCCGGATCAATATGCCCAAATTCAAGCCTCACTCATGCGGGCGCAGGTACGTCTGGATGTGGGACGCAAACGGGCCGGCCGTCAGCGGCGAGAGATGGCGACTGGTTTTAGCCAGCCACGTGATGAGGATCATCGGTAACCGTGCCAATTTTTACAACGCATATTGCCATTGACCTGGGCACGGTGAATGTGCTGGTCTATGTGCAGGGGAAGGGGATTGTCCTGCAAGAGCCGTCGGTGGTAGCCATCAGTGAAGATGGCGAAAAGACGACGATAGTGGAAGTGGGGCGGGCGGCGAAGGAGATGTACGGCCGTACCCCTGAACACATCGAAGTGATGCGGCCGTTGCGAGACGGGGTGATCGCCGACTATTTTGTTACCCAGGGAATGTTGGAATACTTCATCAGCAAAGTGTCTGGTGGGTTTCGTTTACGCAAGCCAGAGGTGATGATCACTCACCCGTATGGGATTACCAGCGTAGAACGGCGGGCGATTCGGGAAGCGGCCGTTGCCGCTGGCGCCCGTGATCCCGTTCATCTCATTTCCGAGCCGTTGGCCTCCGCTATTGGTGCGGGACTGCCTATTGGCACACCCGCCGGTAACATGGTGGTGGATTTGGGTGGGGGATCTACGGAAGCGGCCGTTGTGGCTATGAATGGCATCGTCTGTGCCGAGTCTGTGCGCGTGGGCGGCGTTCATCTGGACGAAGCTATCATCAGCTACATCCGCAAAAAGTATAACCTGGTCATTGGCGAACCAACGGCCGAAGCTATCAAAATCAAAATTGGCGCGGCCATGGACATAGATGACCCCACTTCTATGCAAGTACAGGGGCGCGATCAGGTAGCTGGCCTACCCAAGACCATTTCCATCAGCACGGGTGAAGTGGTGGAAGCGATGACTGAGCCGCTGCAAGCCATTGTCAATGTGGTGCGCTCGGTGTTAGCCAAGACACCACCTGAACTATCCTCCGACATTATTGACCGGGGTATGGTTTTGACTGGAGGCGGGGCACTGTTGCGAGAAATTGATGCCTTGCTCACCCGTGAAACGGGCGTACCGGCTTATATGGCCGATAACCCTCTTGCCTGCACCGCTCTGGGCGCCGGCAAAGCCCTGGCCGAACTCCCCATTTTGCAACGCAGTATTCCTGATTTGTAGCCTTAAGTACCAGGCATCCCCTCAAAGATAGAACGTCATCCGTTGTAGTTGCACTACCGGGTCGCTGTAGCTTACGTGAACTCCATTTGGTACGTTCAAATGAATAGGGGCATAGCTCAAGATGGCAGTAACGCCAGCCGCCACCAGCCGGTTTGTGATTTCCTGGGCAACGCTGGCCGGCACCACCAAAATGGCAATTTTGACCTGGTTTTCTCTTAAGGTCACTTCTAAAGTGGCTATGTCTTGAACGATTAGATCATTCATTTGCTCGCCAATCTTGTGAGGGTCGTTGTCAAATACGCAGGAAATGTGAAAACCTCGATGCTCAAAACCCTGGTAATGTGCCAGGGCATGCCCCAAATAACCGGCACCAATGAGCGCTACCTGCCATTCCCCTTTTAAGTTGAGAATTTCGCGCAGCTGGTCAATGAGGTAGCCGATATGGTAGCCGGTACCTTGTTTGCCAAATTCGCCAAAATGGGAGAGGTCTTTGCGGATTTGGGCGGAGCTGATGCCTAAGCGCTGCGCCAATTCATGGGACGAGGTGTTGACTTTGCCTTCTTCTTCGGCCAAACGGGTCAATTCGCGCAGGTAAACCGGCAATCTGCTGATAACGATGTCTGGAATTTGCTCGATCACAACGGGTGATCCCCTTGATTTGCAATTTTGGTCTGTGCCATGGTTAGCGCGGTTGCATTCGTGGAAGTTTTCACAATTGTATCATAGGGGGATCGGGGTAGCAACAGAGGGGGGGTGCGAATGAGGGGTTTAGGCTTTTTCAACCCAGTAGCCGGGTATGTTGGGGCTGGTTTGGCGGATGTTGAACTCTGCTACCAAGGCCGGGGTAAGGGTATCTACTTTGACAGCATGGATTAGTTTTATCAATTGCTCGATACGGAAATTAAGCAGTTTTTCGCCTTTGGCGGCCGTAGCTTTGTGGGCGTCACCAACGTACATATGGGGATACATGGCATACCAGTCTATCTGGGAGTAACCGCCCACATCGGCAATGCGCTGGTTGCGGCGGAGGTTGGTAAACGGCCGTGCCGGTATCTGCTCCATCTTTACCAACGAATCGTCAATATGACGAATCATGCTCGTTTCAGCTTCGCAGGCATGGCCGTTTTCAGGATGATCCAGAATGGTTTCATCCATAGGCACCACTGGCAAATTGGCATAATAAACTACGTAAGGCTTTGATTTTTCTGGTAATGTTTGTACAAAGAGGGGTAAGAAGAAGCGATTGCCGCCATGGCCGCTAAGGAGAATGATTTTGCTCAAGCCGTTACGGTTCATTTCATCGCAGATATTTTCTAAAAGGGCAAAGGCCAATTCGCGTTTGATGACTAATCCGCCGGGCAGGTGGGCAGTTTCATGGTTGATGCTAAAGGGATAAGGCGGGAAGACAACGGCCATTTCCTGTTTGGCCGCCTGGCAGGCCACAAAATGGGCAGTGAACATATCGGTGCCTAGCGGCAGGTGCGAGGCGTGTGCTTCCAGCACACCAATGGGAATAATGCCGACACCCTGGCATTGGGTGACGGCCGTTGCAAAATCAAGTGAAGTGAGCTGTTCCCATTGCATGGCAAACGATATGCCTTTTACCAGATGGATGCCTGGCTTGGTGGCAATAGCTGGTGAAACGGATCACATGACTGGTGGTTGGATCAGCCGCTGATGATGCCCCATAACACAACCAGCGCAATGCCAATAACGATGATATCAAGCACGACTAACAGGGCCAGCACCAGCCGCTGCCCTGATGAAAAGTTTTTCATAGAAAAACCAGAACCACCAGTGCTGGTTGTTGGTTTGTCATCGGCCAGTTCATTATACATCGTTTCGCTGCGTGCGCTGGAACGACGCAATTGGTCAAATTCGTCTGAGGATTCATCTGAACTGGATGCAGATGAATACTCTTCATCAAAACCAAAATCATCATCACGCAGGTCATCAAAATCATCCATTTAACGTATCCTCCGCGGTGCCCAACGTTGTCGGGTTGCCGCACTGGTAAACCATTCCATTACAACATAACATAACATAAAATCTAAAAACCGGCTACTAACAACTGGCTATTTCTTGCGTAAGGTGACATCAGCGGCCGTGATGGTGTGAATATGGCCGTCTGTTCCCTGCACCAACAAATGCCCCCATTCATCCACACGCACGGCCGTGCCCATTATCTGTTCGCCGGTGGCGGTATGAGATACAGTCACCGGCTGCCCCAGGGTGATAAGACGCTGCTGCCATGCTGGCTGGGGAGAACGGCCGTTTAGTGCCGCTTCATACCTTTCTTCCAGCCGTACCAGCAGTTCTGCCAGTAGTTGCTCGCGTGAAAACCGTTTATTTAGGACAGCCAGAAGGCTGGTTGCTGGCGTTG
Organism: uncultured Ardenticatenaceae bacterium; assembly: GCA_964581605.1. Lineage (GTDB taxonomy): Bacteria > Chloroflexota > Anaerolineae > Promineifilales > Promineifilaceae > CAADGU01. The sequence continues at coordinate 15,114 of CAZOPF010000093.1, read as the reverse complement.
ACCCCATCGGTAGCGATGAAACGGGGATGTTTACATTAATGCCAATGCCCAAAATGGCCTCAGAGCAACGGCCGTCGGCCGTCATTTCCCCTTCTAGCAAAATACCACTAACTTTTTGCCAGTCCTCCCCCACTGGCAGCATCACATCGTTCGGCCATTTAATCCCAGTGTCCAATCCAGTATGAGTTGTAATCGCTTCGGCCACGGCCAGAGCAGCCATCATAGTCAGCCAGCCATTTTGCAATACAGGCCACTGGGGGTACAGCAGTACAGAAAACAGCACGGATGAACCGGGCGGTGCTTCCCAACGCCGATTAAAACGGCCGCGCCCCTGGCTTTGATAATCAGTAATGCAAATTGCACCCTGAGGAATGGTAGTGGGCACGGCCGCACGCATGGCCATTCTTTTTAGCTCATCATTAGTAGAGCCGATAACTGGCTGAAATGACAGATGTCGCCCAAGCCAGCGCGTTGATAACAAGGCCTCCAACTCAGCTATATCAAAATGATCCATTCGCTTCACTAAATATCAACAGGGCTGTTTCAAAGTAATTTGCCAAAGAGAGGAAAACCGGGCGAGGTTAACCGATGCCAGACATCAGGATTTCCCTCTAATAGAGATTTTGACCCAAATGAGAGACTGGCGCAAAATCTGATGTGTGTCAAGGAAAATCAGCTCAGGCTGTATCGGCCGCTCCAGCAGTTATTTGTCCGGCCTCCTCGCGCCGGAGTGGCTTCACCGCCTCAAGCCAAAACGGTTAGCAAACAGGCTGATCGAGGCGAAGTGCGCCAACTTGCCACCTCTCTGGTGTGCTACAGCAATTCGAACTATGAAATCAATGAACTGTAGGGGCGGGACGGCGGGGGTTGAACTGGCTCTGATAGCGGCCCTTTTGCCCGCGCCGTCTCGCCCCATGTGGCCGCAAAACGGGGTGAGACAGGCGGGAACGACTTCCTTTGTGCAAAACCAAAACGTGGCCCGCCTGTCCCACCCCTACGGTTTAGACCATATTTCGAATTGCTGGGTGTGCTGTGCCTGTACTTGCCGTGCCCCTCTGCTTATGGTAGCATTCTGCCGCACCTGGCGGGTGTAGCGTAGCGGTTAACGCGTCTGGTTGTGGCCCAGAAGACCGTGGGTTCAAATCCCACCACTCGCCCTGAGAGTGATTGTGTGTTTGTGTGCTTAAGTGTTTATGTAAACACCAGAACACTCAAACACCTAAACACTCAAACACTCAAACACCCAAACACTCAAACACCTTCTCTTCCGCGCCCGTAGCTCAAAGGACAGAGTAACTGACTTCGAATCAGGCGGTTGGGGGTTCGAGTCCCTCCGGGCGCATTATTCTGATTTCCCAACAGATGAGCAGCAGTTTGCGCATTTTTTCACTTTCGTTATAATCCCCGCGTTTTGTTGTCCAATTTCCTGGCGACCAATAGACAGGAAAGGGGGCCTTTCGCAAACAACCATTTAATAATCAAACACATACCTGGACTGTGACAATGTGCTTTTGTCAGCCTGGCAAGCGGTCTAGTTAACGGCCGTGAACAGGCTGTAGGCCACATAAGTTTTGCCACAGGTAGAAGGGTATGGATGGAGCGCCGGTTGGGTCGGCCAACGCTCAAAAAACAAAACAAGGAGAATAACCCCATGGCCATTGTTTCAATGAAGGCCCTCCTGGAAACAGGCGTGCACTTCGGACACCGGACGCGCCGTTGGAACCCAAAGATGAAGCCCTACATCTTTACGGAACGCAACGGCATTCACATCCTCGATTTACAGCAAACCATTGTGATGATTGAAGATGCGTATAATTTGATTCGAGACACCGTTGCTCAAGGTGGCGCGGTTTTGTTTGTGGGCACCAAACGGCAGGCACAGGATACCATTTCCGGCGAGGCGTCGCGGGGAATGCAGCCATTCGTCAACCAACGCTGGCTGGGTGGAACGTTGACGAACTGGCAAACGATTCGCCGCCGTATTGAATACTTGAAAAAGTTGGAAACCCGGCGTGATGCGGGTGAATTTGACGCTTTGAAAAAGCGGGAGCGGCTGCATGTGGAGCGGGAAATTGAGCACCTGAATTTACGCCTGGGTGGGGTGCGCAATATGCGTGACCTGCCTGATTTGCTCTTTATTATTGATGTGAACCATGAAGAAACGGCCGTGCGCGAGGCCAATAAATTGGGTATTCCCATTATCGCTCTGGTAGATACCAACTGCGATCCTGACCCGATTGATTACCTCATCCCCTCCAATGACGATGCTATCCGGGCTATCAAACTGATCACCGGCAAGATGGCTGATGCTGCCCTGGAAGGTCTGGCGATGCGCAAAGAGACGTTGGGCGAAGATTATGATGAACGTGCCTATGAAAAATCTTTTGATGGTATGGAAGATGTGGATGATGAAGTTCTGCTGGGCGAATCCACTTTAGCCAAAATGCGCAAAGCGGCCGAGGCATTTGTGGATGAAGATGACGATGCCTGGGACGATTTTGAAGATGAGTTTGATAGTGAGGGTGAAGAATAAGATGCGTGGTGGCACGGCCGTGTGCCACCATGCTGGAGTCTAAATAGAAGTTATGGCAATCACAACAGCACAAATTAAAGAACTGCGCGAAGCAACCGGCGCAGGCGTTTTGGAAGCAAAAAAGGCGTTGGAATCCACCAACGGCGATTTTGAAAAAGCCGTGGATTTGCTGCGTGAAAAAGGGGCGGCCCGTGCGGCCAAACGGGCCGAACGGGCCGCCAGCGAGGGCATCATCGAACTGTATGCCCATCCTGGCAACCGCGTGGGTGTGATGTTGGAACTGAATTGCGAGACCGATTTTGTCGGCCGTAATGAGGAGTTCCGCAACCTGGCCCATGACCTGGCATTGCACATTGCGGCCATGGGGCCGCGTTACCTCACCCGTGAGGAAGTGCCCCAGGAAGAACTGGACCGCGAACTGGATGTGCTGCGGGCGCAGGCCAAAGCTGAAGGCAAACCGGACAATATCGTCGAGAAAATTGTGCAGGGCCGCCTGACCAAATTTTATGAAGAGTTTTGCCTGCTGGAACAACCCTTCGTCAAAGATGATAGCCTCAAAATTAGCGAGATGATTACCGATGTCATCCGAAAGACGGGTGAGAATATCGTCATACGCCGTTTTGCCCGTTATGAGTTGGGCGAATCGCTTGATTAGCCGGTCATAAAGTTGGGGGCGTTCGTAGGAACGCCCTCAATTTTTATTGCTCATCTACATACGCTGCGGGGGCACCCCATAACGTTGGTAGTTAAGTAATTGGGTAATTGATTGCAAGGCCAATTACTCAATTACCAATTTACCAAATTACCAAAAATGAATTCAATTCAATACAAGCGTGTTTTGCTTAAAATGGGTGGGGAAGCCTTGTCGGGACCTTCCGGCTTTGGTATTGATCCCATTCGCGCCGTTCAGGTTGCCCAGATTGTGAAGGATGTTTATGATTTAGGTGTGCAGGTGGCATTAGTCATTGGCGGTGGCAACCTGTGGCGTGGCTCGGTGGGCAGCGCGATGGGTATGGAACGGGCCTCGGCCGACCATATTGGCATGATCGCTACGGTGATGAATGCCCTGGCCTTGCAAGATGCATTGGAACGGAAAGGTGTGGCTACCCGTGTACAAACAGCCATTGAGATGCGCACCATTGCTGAACCATACATCCGTTTGCGAGCTATTCGCCATCTGGAAAAGGGGCGCGTCGTTATTTTTGGGGCCGGTACGGGGAACCCCTATTTCACGACGGATTCGGCGGGTGCGTTGCGGGCGATGGAAATCAATGCCGATGTGCTGATCAAGGCAACCAAAGTGGGGGCAATTTATGATGAAGACCCCGAAAAGAACCCACAGGCGCAGCGTTTTGATAAAATTTCGTACATTGATTTTTTGAATATGCGGTTGAAGGTGATGGACAGCACGGCCGTGTCTCTGTGTATGGACAATAACCTGCCGATTGTGGTGCTGAATTTCTGGCAAGAGGATAGTGTCAAACGACGGATCATGGGGGAAGATATTGGCACCACCATCACCAACTTGTAGGTTATTCCCTGGCATGGGCGTATGACGAAGGATGCCTTCATAATTCATAATTCATCCTTCATAATTCGGTAGGAGGACGAGATGATACGCGAACTGTTGGCAGAAGCGGAATCGAGAATGCAAGGCGCGATTACTTCGTTGGAGGGGGATTTGAGCGGGTTTCGCACCGGGCGTGCCTCTCCCCATCTGGTAGACAAAATTGTGGTGGAAGTGTACGGCGCGGAGATGGCCTTGAATCAGATGGCCGTCATTTCGGTGCCGGAACCGCAGCAGTTGGCCATACGGCCGTATGATGCCAGTTCTATCTCTGCCATAGAAAAAGCTATCTTGAAATCTGACCTGGGCATTATGCCTAACAATGACGGCAAAATTATCCGCCTGAATTTGCCCCGCCTGACTCAGGAACGGCGGCGGGAATTGAGCAAGATGGCCCACAAACGGGTGGAGGAAGCCAAAGTGGCCGTGCGTAACGTGCGCCGCGATGCCCTGAACGATTTGCGTGATATGAAAAACGAATCCATGATCACCGAAGACGAGTTCCATCGCGGCCAGGATGACCTGCAATCCTTAACCGACCGGTATGTGAAAAACATTGACGAAATCGGCGAGCACAAAGAAGCCGAGATTATGGAAGTGTAACGCCATATGGCTGAGCGCAACTCTCCTCTGGATTTGGCGAGCCTGGTGATGCCGACCCATGTTGCTATTATCATGGATGGCAACGGCCGTTGGGCTAAAAAACGTGGTTTGCCCCGGCAGGCCGGCCATCGGGCCGGTGCCGAAAACCTGCGCCGCATCATCAACGCCTGTGTCGAATTCAAAATCAAAATCCTCACCATCTACGCCTTTTCCACCGAAAATTGGGGCCGCCCAGAGATGGAAGTGCGTGGCCTGATGAAAATTATCTCCCGCGTCATTGACCAGGAACTCAAAGATTTACATGCACAAGGCGTTTGCCTGCATCATCTGGGTTCTATGAGCGGTGTAGCCCCCAGCCTGCAAGAAAAAGTACATCGCGCCCTGGAACTGACCAAAAATAATGACCGGCTTATTTTGAACGTGGCTTTTAACTATGGTGGCCGGGCCGAAATTTTGCAGGCGGTGAAGCAAATTCTGGCAGATAACGTGTCGCCTGATGATCTGACCGAAGATTTATTCAGCTCCTATTTGTTTACGCGGGGTTTGCCCGATCCTGATCTGGTTATTCGCACCAGCGGTGAGCTGCGCATCAGTAATTTTCTTATCTGGCAGGCGGCTTACTCGGAGTATTATCCGACGCCTGTTTATTGGCCGGATTTTAGCCGTGAAGATTTATATGAGGCGATTCTGGCCTTTAACCAGCGTGAACGCCGTTTCGGGCTGGTCACGGAATCGCCCGTATGACATTTGTGGTAACTGCTTGAGCGGTTATTACGAATCTAACTGTTATGTTCCTACAACGCGCTCTCGTGGCTCTCATTTTTGGCCCGCTGGCTCTGCTGCTCATCTATTTTGGGGATGCGTTGGGTGGGTTGGTTTATTTTGTCCCCTTCGCTATTTTGCTGTCGCTGGCAACTATTGAGTATGTGCAATTGACGCGCCATTTGGGCTGGCATGTGTTGGTCTGGTTGCTGCTGCCATTGGTGATCGGGCAATGGATCATTGCCGAGTGGGGACAGCCAGCGTGGGTGGGTCCCTCTTTTTTGGTGAGTATGTTGGTGATGCTGACGGCCGTGCTCTACGCATACGAAAGACAAAGCAGCCAGACCGTGGCCACTGATTGGATGGCTTACATGGGTGGCTTTTTGCTGTTGGGCTGGTTGGGCAGCCACTTTTTCTACCTGCGGAACATCCCCAACTATGCCTGGCAGTGGACAATGCTGGCGATGATCACCACCTGGGTCGCTGATTCGGGGGCTTACATTGTGGGTAAATTTGTGGCTGGAAAATATGTATTGGGCAAACACAAAATGTCCCCCCGCCTCAGCCCCAACAAGACAGTGGAAGGATTTTTTGGTGGGCTGGTTTTGGGTACATTTTTCACGGTGTTGGTTGGTTATTTTCTGGGACTCCAGCTTTGGCCGCTGCTCATTTTGGGGTTAGCCATCACCATTTTGGGGCCGTTGGGTGATCTGAGCATTTCTTTGCTCAAGCGGGAAGCCGGGGTGAAAGATTCCGGTAACTTGCTGCCGGGGCACGGCGGTGCTTTGGATCGGGTGGACACTTTGTTGTGGGCGGTGACGATTGCCTATTACCTGGCACTCTACTTGCCCCAACTTTCATAAATGAGACGGTCTGGATTATAATACGGCCGTATATTGCTACTTCCCACATTCCTACTAATCCACTTTCCCATCTGAACCGGAGGCGCACGTCATGTCTAAAATCGTCACTATTGAACGCTTTATTCTGGATCATCAGCCCGATTATGCACGTGGTGAATTTACCAATTTACTCTACGACATTGCCCTGGCCGCCAAAGTGATTGCCCACAAAACGGGCCGGGCCGGTCTGGTGGACATTCTCGGCCGGGCCGGAGCCATCAACATCCAGGGCGAAGTTCAACAAAAACTGGACGTGTACGCCGATGATATTATCTTCCGCATTTGCGACCACACCGGGCGGCTGTGTGTCATGGCCTCGGAGGAACGCGAGGAGATCATTCCCATTCCTGAACCGTACAAAAAAGGCTCTTATGTACTGGTTTATGATCCACTGGACGGCTCTTCCAATATTGATGTGAACGTGAGCATTGGCACGATTTTTGGCGTCTATCGCTGCAAAAATTGGGAAGAGCGCGGCCGTTTGGAAGATGTGTTACAGCCGGGGCGCAAGCTGGTGGCGGCCGGTTATGTGTTGTATGGTTCCAGCACCATGCTGGTGTACACCACCGGGCAAGGCGTTCATGGCTTTACATTAGATCCGGAACTGGGCGAGTTTTTACTCTCCCATGAGAACATGCGCCTACCAGAGCCGCCACTTTATTACAGCGTGAACAGTTCCTATTACGAAGAGTGGTCGCCACAAATTCAGCAGTTTGCCCACTGGCTGCAAGGGCTGAATGGCTCCAACGCACCAAAAATGTCTATGCGTTATATAGGCTCATTGGTGGCGGACTTCCATCGAAATCTCATGCGCGGCGGCATCTTTTGTTATCCGGCCGAGAGAAGCAAACCGCATGGCAAGATACGGCTATTGTATGAAGCGGGGCCATTGGCTTTTATTATCGAACAGGCGGGTGGATATGCGTCAGACGGCCGTCGCCCCATTCTCGATATTGACCCCACCGATTTGCACCAGCGCACACCCTTTTATATTGGCAATCGCTCACTGGTACATAAGGCGGAGTATTACATCTCTCAGGAAAATTGACTTGACCAGCGTTGCATGATATACTCCGCCTGCCCATTAAGTGGATTACCAAAAGCTCCCTGTAATGCTTTGAATGACACACTCAGGAGAGAAACGCACGGTAGAGCCTGCGCGTAATTTCCCCCAAATGATTCGCAAATTTACACAATTATTGATCAACTCATACCCTGCACAGGTACTTGAACATACCTGGTTCATATTGTGAATATGCCATTGGAGCAGCAGCCCCACTTGTTTACCAGATAAGGTCACAACAATAGGATGCCTGAAACAGGCAGTTCATGGCTCCCTGGTGTATGTAAACGGCCGTACCGTTTTTCACACCAGCCTCGCCACATATGATTGCTCAGGATAAACCTCAATTTTAAGGAGATAAAAGAGAAGATGTCTCTCGAAGAAGGCGGCCAACTGGATATTGGAATTGGAGAACTAGAAACTAAAAAAATAGGCGAGTTGCGTGAGATTGCCAAAGATGCAGGCATATCTGGCTTCAGCACTATGAAAAAGCAGGGTCTCATCTACGAGATCCTCAAAGCCAAATCAGCATCCCAGGGCTTTGATTTTCGCGGCGGTGTACTGGAAATCATCGAAGATGATAAACAGACCATGGGGTTTTTACGTGGCAAAAATTACCTGCCGGGAGCAGACGACATTTATGTATCCAACTCCCAGATTCGCCGCCTGGCATTGCGCAACGGTGATATGGTCTTGGGTCAGGTGCGCGTACCCAAAGAAAATGAGAAATACTATAGTTTGCTGCGCGTTGAAGCCGTCAACGGTGGCAGCCCGGAACTGGCCAAGAAACGGCCGCGCTACGAAGACCAAACCCCCATTTTCCCCGACCAAAAATTAAAGCTAGAAACAAAACCCAATATCCTCTCTACCCGTTTGATGGATCTGGTAGCGCCCATTGGGCGTGGCCAGCGCGGATTGATTGTATCGCCGCCCAAAGCCGGTAAAACGACTGTCTTGAAAGAAATTGCCAATGGTGTTTCCGAGAACTATCCCGAAGTGCATCTGATGGTGGTGTTGATCGGTGAACGGCCGGAAGAAGTAACCGATATGGATCGTTCTATTGACGGCGAGGTGATTAGTTCTACCTTTGACGAGCCAGTGAAACAACATTGCAAAGTGGCCGAAATGGCCCTGGAACGAGCCAAACGACTGGTAGAAAGTGACCGGGATGTGGTGCTGCTGTTGGACTCCATTACCCGGTTGGCGCGGGCGTATAACCTGACGGTGCAGCCCAGCGGCCGTACCCTTTCCGGCGGCCTGGACCCCACCGCACTGTACCCACCCAAACGCTTCTTCGGTACGGCGCGTAATCTGGAAGAAGGTGGCAGCCTGACCATCATCGCTACCTGTCTGGTGGACACTGGTAGCCGTATGGATGACGTGATTTACGAAGAGTTTAAGGGGACGGGTAACATGGAGTTGCTCCTCAGCCGTCGTTTGCAAGAACGGCGCATCTTCCCGGCCTTCGATATTGAGCGTTCCAGCACTCGCCGCGAAGATTTGCTGCTGTCTGGTGATGAGTTACAGCGGGTGTATACCATGCGGCGCATGTTGGGCCATTTGATGGATACACCGGGGTACGACATCAGCAGCGCGACTTCGGCCGTGTTACAGCAAATGCGCAATACCCGGACGAATTACGAATTCCTGGAGACGTTGACGCGGGATATGATGTAATGAACGAAAAACGGGGCTTTTGGCGAAAGTCCCGTTTTGTCTGAGCAAAGGTTTAGAATACGGGCCGCATTGTCGGCCCGTTTTTGTTGTTTGGGGGCGGTGTGGTAGCATTTTGGCCGCCTGGATAGAGGTTGGCATATGGAGAAGAGAAAGGATAGCTGGCAGCGATTGAGCGGGTATCTGGTAGTGGCCGCCGGGATTTTGTTGTTGATTGTTCTATGGCAAATCGTGGGGCTGGACAGTCTGGTAGCGGCCAGAGAAGAGGGTGTGGTCACGGCCGTCACCCCCACCCCCGTGGCCAATGATGTAGTGGCTACGGCCGTGCCCACTCCCCACAACACCCTGCCGGTTGCCCCCGTGCCCGTCTTCCATGACAACAGCCTGGCTCCCATCCCCAACCCCCACACCTACCAGGCCAAAATGCCCACCCACAACTTCAAAATTCACGTCGTCACCGACTTTGACACGCCCAACTCGATTGCTCTGGAATATGGCATCTCCGCCGATACCATCATCGGCGGCAACCCACAGATCAGCCGTGAATCCAACCTGCTGCAAACCGGGGCGGAGTTGGTCATTTTGCCGGTTGATGGGGTGTTGCATACCGTCAGGCCGGGTGAAACGCTGGACTCGATAGCCGAACTTTATGGCATACCGGTGGCCGATATTATCGGATTCCCCACCAACAATCTGGAACCGCCATTTTTACGGCTCATACCAGATTCACAACTGGTCATTCCTGGCGCTTCGCTGGGGCAGTTTACTTTTAGAGCACCCAAATCCGTAGGTGGCAGCGGCGGGGAACAGCAGTGGGCGGTGGTGGGCACAGGCACATACATCTGGCCGGTTGACGGCCGTTGCCTCACCAACTACTACTCCGGCTTCCACCCCGGCATTGATGTCTCCATGGCTGAAGGTTCACCCGTCTATGCCGCCGACACCGGTACCGTCACCTATGCCGCCTATGCCGCCGGGATTTATTACGATTACGGCAACCTGATTGTCATCAATCACGGCAATGGCTACGAAACTTTCTATGCGCACCTCAGCGGCATCAATGTCTATCCCGGCCAGATTGTCTACCAGGGGGATTTTATCGGTTCCACCGGCAATACCGGCCGTTCTTCCGGGCCACACCTCCACTTTGAAATCCGCAGCAACGATTACGGCCAGAACCCATTGAACCGGCTGGCAGGGCCGGTGCGGTCGTGTTCGTGAGCGGTGATGCGTGCCGCGGGGAGCATCTCTATGGATTATTCTTCTACTGCTTTGAAACGTGCGGCTGCTTATGTTTTACTACTCTGCGCGGGGCTGGCGCTGTTTGCTGGGTGGCGGACGGTGCGGGGGACGGGGGGCGGCGCAGTAGGCACGGCCGTACCCCCCCTCACCACCCCCATGCCTGTTGCTCATAGCACGGCCGTAGCCGATACTCCGACCACAACTACCACAAACGATGTGCCCATCCTGACCGATAACAGCCTGGCCCCCGCTCCCTACCCCCACACATACCAGGGCAAACTACCTGAACACAACTATGAAACCTACGTTGTCGAACGCGGTGATACCCCGGTTGGCATTGCCGAACGGTTTGGTATTCAGACCGAAACCATTCTCGGTGGCAACCCCCAACTCAGCCAGGAGTCCAGCCTGCTGCAAACCGGCGTCGAACTGATTATCCTGCCCATTGATGGCGTGCTGCACGATGTTCAACCAGGAGATACCCTCGAAGGTCTGGCCGAGCTTTATGGCATTCCGGTGGAGGAGATCATCGCTTACACCCCCAACAATCTGGAATTCCCTTACCGGCTCTACCCGGAGACCAAAATCATGGTGCCGGGTGCAGTGCGCGAGGTGTTTGTCTGGACGCCGCCCACCCTTGAATCAGTCAGGGGGCCGGGCAGTGGGGTCCAGCCGTTAGTGGTAGGCACAGGGTCATTCATCTTCCCGGTCAATTCGCGGAACTTCACCCAATACTTTTGGTACGGGCATCCAGGGGTGGACATTGGGTTGGCAGAGGGTACGGCCGTGTTTGCGGCCGACACCGGCACCGTCACCTACGCTGGCTGGAACATCTACGGCTATGGCAATCTCATTGTCATCAATCACGGCAATGGGTATGAAACTTTCTACGGCCACCTCAACGGCTTCAACGTCGTGCCGGGGCAGATTGTGACCAAAGGCCAGGTTATCGGCTCATCTGGCAACACCGGCAACTCCTCCGGCCCCCATCTCCACTTTGAAATCCGCATCAATGGCAACCGGGATGATCCCTGTTGGTATGTGGGCTGTTAATATATAATGTGGGCATGAGGTGGCATGATGAGTGAGATGGTTTCGACGCCAGACGCAAGAACCAGGTATTGGCACAGATGATCTGGTTTGAGATACTCCTGACAAGAGGTAAAGATATGATGCTGGTTTTTGAAGCTCCTGTTGTTCCATTGCATACTGATCAAGATAGTGTAATTCGGGTTGGAAATACGCGAGTCCGGCTGGAAACGGTTGTCTATGCGTTCAACCAGGGCTACACGGCCGAAGACATTGTCAGCCAATATCCCTCACTGCAACTGGCGGATGTGTATGCTGTCATCACCTATTACTTGAATAATCGCCTGGAAGTTGACGCCTATATTCGCCAGCGTGAAGCTAACGCTACCAAAATACGCCAGGAAATCGAGTCCCGACCGGACTATCGAGAATTTAGAGAGAGATTGTTAGCCCGTAGCCAACAATGATTCGCTTTTTAGCTGACGAGGATTTTAACGGGCATATCATTCGTGGTTTGCTACGGCGTGAACCTGACCTGGACATTGTTCGGGTTCAGGATGTGGGGTTGATGGGGCAAGGCGATGACAGATTGCTTGCCTGGGCGGAAAATGAGGGGAGGGTCTTGTTGACGCATGATGTCAGCACAATGACAAACCATGCTTATGAGCGAATGCGAATAGGGCATCATGTTGCCGATGTAGTGGAAGTGCCACAATCGCTGGCCATAGGCCAGGCCATAAAAGATATTTTACTCATCGCCAGATTGTCATCAGATAAAGAATTGGAAAATCAAGTCCAATATCTGCCCTTATAGCAGATTGGTTTGGGGTACGGCCGTAGAGGATAGAAGGAGTTGGAGCTTTAGCCGATATGATTGGGATTGCCCTGTGATACAATATGAGTATGAGGTTGTAAGATGACAGAGATGATTTTGACGCCATTAGAGCCGTTGCTCAACTCTCCGCAGCTCCCTTTGTATGCCAGGGCGCTGCAAAGCTTTTTGGACGAGGAGCATCACAAGCGGGAGTCCTTTTACGATTGGCTCACCGAGGATATCAAAGCTGAATTTATCAATGGAGAAGTTGTTGTGCAAACCCCTGCCAGAAATCGCCATACGGTTGCTTCCATGAATTTAACCACTTTGTTATAGAGCTGAATGATTTAGGGTTTGTAGGTTCAGAAACTGTCCTGGTTTCTCTGACCCGCAATGATTATTTACCCGATATTTGTTTTTTCGGTAAGGCCAAAGCAACGGAATGGAACCTGATCAGGTGAGGTATCCTGCGCCGGATTTTGCGGCTGAGGTGTTGTCCCTGAGTACAGAGCATGTGGATCGGGGTGTTAAGTTTGAAGATTATGCGGTACATGGGGTGGGTGAGTATTGGATTATTGACCCGGAGAAGCAGACGGTGGAACAATATGCGCTGCGCGACGGGGGGTATGCGCTGTTGTTTAAGGTTCAGGAAGGGAGTTTGACGAGCACGGCCGTAACCGGATTCACCATTCCCGTTACGGCCGTTTTTGATGCCAGACGCAAGAACCAGGTGCTGGCAGCGATGATTCAGTGAGGAGGGTGGCAGGTTACTTGAAACCTGCCACCTGCCACCTGCCACCCGATCAGGCTACGGCCGTATATTTAGCCCGTTTACTTTCTTTTTGGCGTTCGGCGTGGCGTAGCTCTTTTTTGCGGATGCGTAGGGAGGTGGGGGTCACTTCCAGCAGTTCGTCCTCGTGCAGGTATTCAATCGCTTCGTCCAGCGAGAATTTGGTGGCGGCGGGCAGCGCGTCCACAATCGCCTTAGGCACGGCGCGATGGCCGGTTAGATTCTTGGTGCGGCAGACGTTGACCACCAGTTCATCGTCGCGGATATGTTCGCCCACCACCTGCCCGGCATACACTTCCTCGGTGGGGTCTACAAAAAAGATGCCGCGTGAGGTGAGGTGCTGCAAGGCATAGGCGCTGACTTTGCCGGTTTCCAATGAGACCATCGAGGCCAGTTCGTTGTGTTCGATTTCGCCCTGGAATGGTTCGTAGGCGTGGAAAAGGGTGTTGTAGATGCCAGTGCCACGGGTGGCGGTGAGGAAGGGCTGGCGCAGCCCCAACATGCCGCGTGTGGGCGCCAGATATTCGGCATAGACGGTGCCATCATCGCCATATTGCATGTTGATGGCCCGGCCGCGCCGCCGCCCCAACATTTCGGCCACCGCGCCCCAGTAATCTTGATGCACTTCCAGGAAAACGTGTTCAATGGGTTCGGTCAGGCCGTCATCAGTCTCATGGAAGATGACTTCCGGGCGGCTGACGGCAAATTCGTACCCTTCACGGCGCATCGTTTCGATCAGGATCGCCAGATGCAATTCACCGCGCCCGGAGACGACAAATTCGCCCGCTTTGTCTGTTTCTTGCACGCGCAGGGCGACATTGCTTTCCAGTTCATTTTGCAACCGTTCCCGAATCTGGCGGCCGGTGACATATTTACCTTCGCGCCCGGCAAAGGGGCTGTCATTCAGGCTAAAGGTCATGCGCACGGTGGGTTCTTCGACTTTGATGGGGGGCAACGGCCGTGGATCATTCATATCGGCAATGGTGTCGCCAATGCCCACGTCAGCAATACCGGCAATGGCGACAATGTCCCCCGCCGTGACCTCATGTTGTTCCTGCCGCTTCAGGTCGCGGTAGGTGTAAAGTTTGGCGACTTTGCCCGGTTTCATGTCGCCTTCGGCGGTGATGTGCATAATGGGCTGCCCGGCGCGTAGGGTACCGCTGGTGAGGCGGCCGATAGCAATTTTGCCCACGTAGCTGCTGTATTCGAGGGTGGTGACGAGCAGTTGCGTTGGCCCATCGGGGTCTACCAGGGGGGGGGGCAGGTAATTGACGATGGTGTGGAACAACGGCCGTAAATCCCCCGCCAATTCATCCGGGGCAAAACCGGCCCGCCCTTCCAGCGCCCGCGTGTAGATCACCTGGAAGTCGGCCTGTTCTTCGGACGCGCCCAGGTCTACAAAGAGGTCGAAGGTGGCGTTGACAGCGTAGTCGGGGCGGGCGGCGGGGCGGTCAATTTTGTTGACGACGACGATGACCTTGCAGCCGGCCTGCAAGGCCTGGCGCAGCACGAAGCGGGTCTGGGGCATGGGGCCTTCCACCGCATCCACCAGCAGCAGCACACCATCTACCATGTTCACAATGCGCTCCACCTCGCCGCCAAAGTCGGCGTGGCCGGGGGTGTCTACCAGGTTGATGGTGATGCCTTCGTAGAGGATGCTGGTGTTTTTGGCCAGAATGGTGATGCCGCGCTCGCGCTCCAGGTCGTTGGAATCGAGGATGCGCTCGCTGACGGTCTGGTTTTGGCGGAAGACGTTGGTTTGTTTCAACATGCCGTCCACCAGGGTGGTTTTGCCATGATCCACGTGGGCGATGATGGCGATGTTGCGAATGTCGTTGCGAAGTTGTTGAGTCATAAATCCATAAAAATACCCGGCCTGGGCGGGCCGGGTAGTGGGTTGTGTAAGTTAAATAGTCTGAGGGGATTCTATCGGATGGGAGGGGAGTTGGCAATGTGACGGCCGTCTTATAGAGAATCTGTTTAGAATCCGTTTCCAGATGCAGGCGCATCAAGGCCACGTGCCAGGCCACCGCCTATGAGTTGCCGTCAGACATCCGATTTGTTTTATAAATAGGATGTGTGTCGGCAAAACAATAACCCTCCGCCCATAACAGCGCAAAAAACCACACGTGTTA
>CAZOPF010000092.1:18375-22284 GCA_964581605.1 uncultured Ardenticatenaceae bacterium | reverse complement strand
TAACCGCCGGGTTTGGAATATGTTCCCGGTTGCCTCGCCCTTTTTCCCAACCGGGCCACAAATTAACCGCCGGGTTTGGAATATGTTCCCGGTTGCCTCGCCCTTTTTCCTAACGGCAACAGGGCGAGGCGGTTGGGAATGTAGGATCGCCGCTGAATTTTCACCTTTCCCAACCGCCTCGCCCCTACCATACGGCCGTGACCACAAAAAAAGCCACCGCTTTGTAGCGGTGGCTTTTCCGATTACCGATTACTGATCACCAATTACCGTTTACCCGGCCCGGCCTAACTTCTTACCGATCCAGTCCGTAATATCGCCAAACAAGTAGAAGACCACCGGCACCACGATGAGCGTCAGGGCGGTGCTGACCAGCAGACCACCCATCACCGCCCGCGCCAGGTCAGAGGCGATGATGGCCCCCGCTTCCGCGCTGGCAGCTAACGGGATGAGCGCCAGGATGGCCGTAAGCGCGGTCATCCAGATGGGGCGCAGCCGGGTACGGCCGCCTTCCACCAACGCATCATACGTACTCATGCCGCGATGGCGGAGCTGCTGCACCAACTCCATCAACACGATACCGTTTGTCACCACAATACCCACCAGCATCATAAAGCCGATGAGCGCAGAAATGCCCAACACGCTGCCGGTGACGAAAAGGGCGATGGCCGCTCCCACCAGCGCAAACGGCAGGCTGAACAGGATGACAAAGGGCAAGATCAGGCTGCGGAAGGTGAGCGCCATGACCACATACACCAGCACGATGGAGATACCAATGGCCAGAAGCATGGATTCAAACCCTTCCACTTGCTGCTGCGACTCAAACCCTTCGCTCACTTCCGCACCGGCGGGCAGGTTGTCTAGCTCTTGAATGGCGGCTTTGGCGGCGTTGGTCACACCCAACGTATTCTGTGTTTCCAATTCACCACCAAAGCTGATGGCGGGACGGCCGTCAATGCGGATATACACCGTGCTGCCACTGCCATTGCCCGCCAGCAGGTCATCCACCGAACTGGTCACATTGGCAATGTCCGGCACGCCGTCCCCCTCCAGATCAACCGACTCAATAGCCGCTTTCACATCTTCCACTACCGGCAACAATTCTTCCAGTGAATCTCCGGTCAGCGTGAGAGCAAAACCGCCAAAACCCGTTTGCGACGCGGCCGAGACGGTGGCATTCTCCTCGCCAAACTGGGCCACCGCCTTCGCCCGCACCGCCTTCGTCAGCGCGTCCAGTTCATCCTGGTTTTCCACACTAATCGTCACGTTCGCCATGTTTTGGCTGACGCTGCCGCCGGCAAACATCGCTTCAAAGCCACCCGCACCGCCCACTTCCGTTTGAATGGTGCCCAATCCGGCAATATCGCTCAGTTCCTCTTCAAACTGGGTCACGGCCGCGTTGGTTTCCAGCATAGAGGTGCCACCGGGCAGTTCAATGCCGACGTTAATCGTTGGTTCCCCCAAAGCGGGGATAAAGCTTTGCGGTAACTGTGCCAGCAGATAGAGGCTGCCAAAGAAGACCACCGTCGAACCGAGCAGGGTCAGCCCGCGATGAGTTAAAGCCCATTGCAGCATGGGGGTGTACCAGCGCTGCATGGCTGTTTCCCGCTCTTCGGGAATGTTCTCTTTATTGATGAACAGCGAGGTCAGGGCGGGCACGACGGTAATGGAGACGATAAAGCTGGCCGCCAATGCCCAGGCCACCGTCACGCCAAAGGGCATGAACACGGAGCCGATGATGCCGCCCACAAAACCGAGGGGCAGGAAAACGACCATCGTGGTCACAGTAGCGGAGAAGATGGCGATAGCCACTTCACGGGTAGCGGCGCGGATGGCGACGTTGGTCTCTTCGCCGCGCTGAATGTGGCGGTAGGAGTTTTCCAGCACCACAATAGCGTCATCCACCACCCGGCCGATGGCGACAGTAAGACCGCTGAGGGTCATAATGTTCAGCGTCACCGAATCCGGGAAGAGCCGGGCGATGAAGATGAGGGCGCTGTTGCCGCTGCTGTTGGCCACATCTTGCAAGCTCTGGCCGACGGTGATGGGAATCCATTCCATGAGCAGGAGGGCGGTGAAGATGGAGAGGGGGATGGAGACGGCCGTGACCAATGTCGCCCGCCAGCTTAACTTATACCGCCCCCCGATACGGCCGCTCAAAAAGACCAGGATGACCAGGATGGCAAAGATCGCCCCCAATGACCCTTCACGGGTCACACCGGCGATAGATTCTTCAATAAACGTGGCCTGCTCAAAGACCATTGCCGTTTTCATACCCGGATGAGCCTCTTCAAAGGCAGTCATCACCTCAAAAATCTCGTGCGCAGTGGCGACGGTATTCTCATCGCCACCCTTGAACACCTGCACCAATACGGCCGGGTTGCCATCTGTGCGTGTCACCGACGCTTCGGGCACAAAAACCGTTACTGTGCCCGCCGCAACGCCTTCCAGCCGTGCCGTCAGGTCGGCGTCAAAGGCGTCGGGGTAGGTTGCCAGGATGAAGGTGAGCGTCTCCGGCGACATCAGTTCCAGAATGGTCGGGTCCAGATTTTGCAGGAATCCTTCCTCGTTTTCAGCCAGATAGGCGATGACCTCTGGCGACAGGTCGGCGATAAGCTGCGGCGCCTGTTCACCGTTGGGGGAACCGGGGATGAAGTTCAGCAGTTCGGCCGCACTGAGCGAAAAACCGTTGTTGATCAGGTCAAACGCTGTTGTGAAAAGTGGCGCGGAACCATCGGGGGCCGGTTCGGCCCAGATGCCGGTGAGGGCGGGCGCTTCGGCAGAAGCGGCGGCTGCTTCTTCAGCTTCGGCGGCGGGGTCTGGAGTGGGTTGGGTCTCTGTCTCCGCTGCGGCCGCTTCCCCTTCCTCTGCCGGTTCTTCTGTTTCGGCCGCCAGCATCAGTTCATGGCGGTTAGCGGCAATGCTGATGTTGGTGAAAGTCTGGATCATGCCTTCATCCAGATTGGCGGAGAGTTCAGGCGGCAGGAAGGCGAGCAGTTCGGCGGGCATCCCCAGCAGCACTTCTGGCGTCAGGTCGGCCAGCAGTTCGGGGGGCACATTGTTGCCGGACATGGCGGCAAAGGCTTGCGGCGGCAAATTGGCAAAAGCGGCGGTGCTGGTGATGGGCATGCCCCTGCCAGCGGTGAACTCTTGCCAGGATTGGGGCAGTTCGACCGACGGTGGGGCTTCGCCATTGGCGGCCGCTTGAATGGCCTGCAATTGCTGTACCAGCAGGGGGTCTAAATCAGCTTCAACGAGGGGCAGGGCAACGGCCGTGACTTCCGGCAGCAGCGCCCGCCACATCTCCGGCGTCAATTCCGCCAATTGCTCTGGGGCCAGGCTGGCGATGGCCTGCATGATTTCGGGCGTGATGTCGGCAGTGGTGGTGATGGCCTGGCCCATCTGGGCGGCCCCGGCGATCCACGTTTCGGGCAAATCTACGGGGGCAAAGGTGGGCAGGACGGCCGTTTCGGTGACGGCTTCTGTGACGACTTCGGTTTCGGTGGGTTCAGTTGTCGCTTCTTCGGCAACTTCATTACCAGACAGGGCGGCCGTGGCTTCGGCCAGGGTATATTGCCCCACGCCGCCAAAGTCGGCCGCCAGTTCATCCAGTTCCGCTATCAGTGCCCGGTCGAGCGTTGCCATGTATTCCGATGGCAGGTAGGAGAGCGTTTCGGCGGGCACATAGGCCAGCAAGTCAGTGGGAAAGACGGCCAGCAGGGTCATCACATCCTGGTCGGCCGTGGGGCGGTCGCTGATGCTGCGCAGCAGGTCAACGGTGATCTCCTGGGCATGGGTGATCTCAATGCCCATGTCGGCCGCGCCATCAATGATGATTTGGGGCAGGCGGCCGGGGTCTTCAGGGGTGGCGGTGGGGGCCGGTTCTTCTTCCGCTTCAGCGGCCGCTTCAGC
>CAZOPF010000092.1:0-18275 GCA_964581605.1 uncultured Ardenticatenaceae bacterium | reverse complement strand
CCGCTTCAGCGGCCGCTTCAGCTACAGGTTCAACGGCCGTTTCATCCGGCAACTCCTGCCCGCCGGTGACGGCCACCCGGCTCACCGGGGCCAGCCCTTCGAGTGATGGTTTCAAGTCCGATTCGACGAGCGCTTTCAGTTCGGCCAGCGTCAGTTCGGACGAAGAAACGCTGGCGATGACCACCGGCAGGTCGCTAAAGCTGAAGTTGAGTACCTGGGGTTCGGCCGTGTCTGGCAATCCGGCGCTCTCGATAGCTCCGTTGATGTCTTCCAGCACCCGCTCCTGATTCAGGCCAAAGTCATAACGGGCGATGAGGAAGGCGAAGGTGGGGTTGGTGGTGGATTCCACGTTCAACACGCCATCTACTGATTGCAATTTTTCTTCCAGGGGGATGGTGACTTCTTCCAGGAATTGGTCAGCGGATTCTGATTCCGGCCACTGGATGATGACCACTGTTTGCGGAAACTCCACACGCGGCAGCAGTTCCTGGTTGAGTTGGGTCATCGAGTAGATACCGGCGGCCATGATAATCATGGCAATGCCAATGGTTATCCACCGGAACCGGAGCGATAGACCGGTTATTTTGTCAAACAGATTGGAAAGCATGGATGTACTCCTTGTAAATGGTTGCAAGTGGCAAGGAGCAGGTGGCAAGTCTCTTATTACCTGCCACCTGCTACCTGCAACCTGCTACTCTTTCTTAAATGGTTCCAACGGAGGGAACACTTTTTGTAAATTGATCAGGCCGTGGGCAACGGCCGTGAGTTCTTCCGCTGATAAGGGGGTTAACAGGTCGGCCAGGTGGGCGACGATGTGTTGTACGAGTTGGTCGAGCAGGGCACGGCCGTCGGGCGTCAATTCCAGCAAAATCATACGCCGGTCGTGAGGAGAGCGGGTGCGCTGAATCCAGCCTTGCGTCACCATATGGCTGACGGTGCCAGACATGGTGGGCAGGCTGACGCCGCTCATTTCGGCCAGTTCGCTGAGGTTACAGGAATGGATGGACAGTGCCCCCAACACGCCTAACTGTGCCGGGAGTAGCTGTGTGTGCTGTTTGCGCAACTCGGCCGCCATCACCCGCATGATGGTGGGGATGGTACGGATAATTTCCGTCGCTACAAAAGTGGGTTCAGACATTGTTCACACAAAAGAAACCGGGTTTTATGCCAAGACCCGGTTTCAACTTTCATATTGTTCGTTCGCCTAACTATTAGGCAAGCTAATTATATGGCGTCCGAAGTAACTGTCAATCCCCTTGTGAAAAATAGTACAGATGGGTGAGGAAGGTGTGAGACGTGAGGCGTGATGCGTGAGAAAGGGTCACGCATCACGTCTCACGCCTCATTTGACGATTAGCGAAAGCAGTGTAAAAAGGGAGGTGTGTGGGCGTTAAGCACGGCCGTAACCGCCACCCTCTACAGTCCACACCACATTAACAGGGCAAGATTAGCGCATGGGCGGGTTTGTGTTTACACCTGTCAGGTCTTAGAAGACCTGACAGGTGTGGATGTAGACCCGCTGACGAGGTGAAGGTTCCCCACCGCGAGGTGGGGTTAACGGTGGACGTTTATACGTCCGCTGGAAAATCGAAAGATCAGCGGATGCCTTCCAGAGCGGTCACACTCTGAATCAAAGCCCCTTCAATTGAGAACCATTCCACAAACCGGCGTGGGTAACCCACCGACAAAAGGAGTGGGGAGTGACCGATTTTCTATAGTGAGCAGTATGCAGTGAGCAGTCAGCAGTCGAGGGTGGTACCGCTGCTGACTGCTAACCGCTTAACCGCTCACTCTCTTAACGAAGGGGCGTCCCCACGAAACACACAATCGAGGGTCGCCGAATAATATGTGGCAAGTTGCAGGTTGCAAGTTGCAGGTGAGGTTTTCACTTGCCACTTGCTACATGCCACCTGCAACCTGCCACCAATACAAACGGAGGTACAAGATTATGTGTGGTATCGTTGGCTATATTGGGGCGCGGGAAGCGTCCGCCGTGGTGTTGGGTGGGCTGAAAAGGCTGGAGTATCGGGGCTATGATTCGGCCGGGGTGGCGGTGCTGGCCCAAAATGGACATATTGCCTTGCGGCGGGATGTGGGCAAGCTGGGCAATCTGGAAATGATGATGGCGCAGTCGCCGCTGCATGGGCATATTGGCATTGGGCATACCCGTTGGGCCACGCACGGGCAGCCGAGCCAGCGCAATGCCCATCCGCATGTGAGCATGAACGGCCGTGTTGTCCTGGTACACAATGGCATCGTCGAAAATTACGGGGAACTGCGCGACGAATTGATGGCCGAGGGCGTGCGCTTTGATTCGGAGACGGACACGGAAGTGATTGTGCAGATGGTGGAGCGGTATCTGGAGAGTGGGGTGGCGTTGGAAACGGCCGTGCGCCAGACCTTGCGCCAACTTCGCGGGGCCAACGCCGTGGTGGTGATGAGCGTTGACCACCCGGACATGCTGATTTGCGCCCGTTTGGGGAATGCCGGGGGTATCACGTTGGGGGTGGGCCAGGATGAGATGTTCATCGCCTCAGACATTCCCGCCATTCTGGAATTTACCCGTAACATGATCTTCCTGGAAAGCCGCCAGATGGCCCGTGTGACCCGCCAGGGCTATGCCGTCACCGACCTGGACGGGAACACGATTGTGCCGGAAATCCACGCCATCGCCTGGGACCCGGTGAGTGCGGCCAAAGGGGAGTTCAAACATTTCATGCAAAAAGAGATTTTTGAGCAGCCGCAGGCGATCATCAACACGCTGCGGGGGCGGGTAGATTTTGAGACGGGGCACATCAGCCTGCCGGAAATGAACCTGACGCCGGAACTGGCCAAACGGCTGAAAAAGATTTTCATTGTGGCTTGCGGCACCAGTTATTACGCCGGGCTGGTGGGCAAATTTATGATCGAGTCCATCGCCCGTGTGCCGGTGGAAGTAGAGTATGCTTCGGAGTTTCGCTATTATGAGCCGATAGTGGATGGGGACACGGCCGTACTCTCCATCACACAATCTGGTGAAACGGCCGATACCCTGGCCGCCAGCGAACAGGCTAAAGCGTCGGGGGCGATTTTGTGGACGATTGTGAACGCCTTTGGCAGCCAATCCATGCGCATTTCCGACGGCTACATTGCCATGCAGGCGGGGCCGGAGATTGGCGTGGCCAGCACCAAAGCGTTCACCACCTCGATTGTAGACCTCTATTTGCTGGCCTGTGTGTTGGGCGAATTGCGAGGTTCCGTCTCCCAAACGCGGCTGCGCCAACTGGCCGATGATCTGGCGCACTTGCCCGACCTGGCGGGGCGGGTGCTGGATCATGATCGGGAATATGACGAGTTGAGCCAACACTTTTTTAAGGCGACCGATTTTCTTTTTTTGGGGCGGGGGATCAATTATCCGGTGGCGCTGGAAGGGGCGTTGAAGCTGAAGGAGATCAGCTACATTCACGCCGAAGGCTACCCGGCAGGGGAGATGAAACATGGCCCCATTGCCCTGATTGACGAGACGATGCCGGTGGTGGCGATTGCGACGAAGGACGCGCTGTATGAGAAGATGGTCAGCCAGATTCAGCAGGCGAAGGCGCGGGGGGGCACGGTGATTGCCCTGGCGACGGAGGGGGACACGGCCGTTGCCGCCGAAGCCGACCATGTGATTTATGTGCCCGAAACGCCGCCGCTGCTGGCTCCGGTGGTGAACAGCATCCCCATGCAGTTGCTCAGTTACCACACGGCCGTGCGCCGGGGCTGCGACGTGGACCAACCGCGCAACCTGGCCAAAAGTGTGACGGTGGAGTAGTTGGTCAGGTGCAATGGCACGGCCGTTGCGACAGATATAAAGAGTTCCGTTGCTTATTCTTAGCCTGCACGATAATCTTAATCAGCACGCAATAGGCTCACATGGCGGGCAACCCTGGTAAAAGCAAGCGTAACGGGCAATGGAGGTAGGTTAATGGATGAATCCAACAAGATAGGGGTTGAGATGGGTGATGGCGGGCAGAAAATGGAAACGGCCGTGCCCGCCACCACCGACCACTCCTCACGCTCCGTGTGGCAGCGAATTGCCTGGAAAAAAGTTGGTATTTTTATTGCCAGCCTCTTTTTGTTCATTTTAGCCATTACTCTGATGAAAGAAGGCGCCAGAGATTTGGGGCCATTGGTAAAGGATCGGTTTGCTGTCAGCAATCCGGTTAACAGCCTGGGGTTTGGCTGGATTTTTGCGTATATGGTGATGAGTGGTTCACCTGTGGCCGCGGCAGCGCTGGCATTTTTTGATGCCGGGGTCATTGACCAGATGAGCACCTTTACCATGATTACCGGCAGTCGGCTGGGGGCCAGTTTTATTGTCTTGTTCATTGGTTTTGTTTATGTGTTGCGCGGCCGTAACCGGGCCAACAGCCTGGGTATGGGGCTGCTTTCCCTGACCGTTACCGGCACCACCTATACTGCTGGTTTGTTCGTCGGCATCGCCATTTTGCAGTCAGGTTTATTCGACCAGATTCATTTGCGTTCAGGCACGGTACTGACTTCAATAACAGACGCTATTTTTGACCCTATCGCCGCTTTTTTCCTCTCTTTTCTGCCACGCTGGTCACTTTTTCTGGTGGGGTTAGCTATTATTATGGTCAGCTTCAATTTGTTCGATAAATGTCTGCCGGAAATGACATTAAAGGAAAGCCAGGTGGGGCGTATGTCGCGGCTGGTTTATCGCCCCTGGGTCATGTTCCTGTTGGGAGCCAGCATTACGATGATTTCCATGTCGGTCAGCCTGTCGTTAAGCATTTTGGTGCCCTTGAGCCAGCGGGGGTTTGTGCGCCGCGAAAATGTGATTCCCTACATTATGGGCGCGAACATTACGACCTTTGTAGATACCCTGTTGGCGGCCGTTTTGCTGAATAACCCGCCCGCTTTTACCGTGGTGTTGGTGGAAATGGCCAGTATTACTGTTGTCTCTATTGTGATTCTGGCTCTGCTTTATCGG
Source organism: uncultured Ardenticatenaceae bacterium (assembly GCA_964581605.1). Lineage (GTDB taxonomy): Bacteria > Chloroflexota > Anaerolineae > Promineifilales > Promineifilaceae > CAADGU01. The sequence goes on along the minus strand of CAZOPF010000092.1, from coordinate 13,300 downwards.
CGATATGAACGAGCGATGCTGGCGTTGGTGAATGGTATTATGAGCAGTAATCGCAACCTGGCGTTGTTCATGTTCACCATTCTGGTGATACCCATTGTGTTGTTGTTTTTATAGGAGAGTTGAAGATGCAAGTTTTAGTAGCCACCGGGGGGGCAGCACATTCAGACACGGCCGTGCGCCTGGGAGCCTTCCTTACCCACAAAACGGACAGCCGCCTGACGCTTTTAACGGTAATCCCGGCCGAAGAGGATCGGCCGCAGGCAGAAGCTGTTTTGAAACGGGCTGCTGGCCTGGTGGCTGAATACCAGGTTGTGCCCCAAAAACAGATTTGTATCGGCACGGCCGCCAATGAAATTGCCCGGGCTGCCCAAAAAGGCTCCTATGACCTGGTGGTATTAGGGGATCGTCCCGGCCACAGGTTGCTCAAGCGGTTGTTAGGGCCAACGGCCGAACGAGTAATTGCCCATATGTCTTGCCCGGTTTTAATTGCCCGCCAGGAAAAACCGTCGGTCAAACGGCTGCTGTTGTGTGAAGGTGGGCGCGATCCCTCCCTCCTGGAGCGATTACAAGCCCGGCTCTTGCCGCTGCTACGGGTAACGGAAGAGGTTACGATTCTGCATGTCATGTCCCAAATGACGGCCGCGCCCGGCGTACCTGGCTGGGAACTACGCGCTGATGCGGCTGAGTTGATGGCCCGGCACACGCGGGAAGGTGAATTATTGGCGCACGATGCGGCCGTTCTGGAATCACTTCCTCTGCACCTACAGGCCAAAGTACGCCATGGGCTGGTAGTAGATGAAGTGTTGGAAGAAGCCAGAGATGGCCATTACGATCTGGTAGTTATTGGAGCGCACCAGGGCAGCGGATGGGAACGTTTTTTACTGGATGACCTGGCGCACCAGATTGTGAGCAAAATTGATACATCCGTGCTGGTCATTTAGCCATTATCTCAGCAAAAGTGGCTGGTGGCTGGCATTAACCACCAGCTTACCCGCCACCAGCCCCTACCAACAGACAAAGCAACGTCATCAACCAATCAATCGCCCGCCCCCGCCTGTTGGGGCACGCGCGCCACACGGAAGCTAAAGAGGCCATTCACAATCATCACCCCGATAAGAATGAGCGTGCCACCCAGAATCATTTCGCGGGTCAACTGCTCCTCCAACAGCAAGACACTGAAGATAATCCCAAAAACCGGAATGACATATGCTACCATGGAAAGATAGCTGGCCCCGGCACGCTCCAATAGGCGGTAATACACAATGAAGGCCAGCGCCGTACCCAACACTGCCAGGGCAAACATAGAAAACAACGAGGGAACAGAGGGGGCCGGTAATGTCCACGGCCGTTCCACCAAGAGCATAACAGGTAACAAAAAGAGCGAAGCCATGATCATCTGGCCTGTGGGGGCAACCAAAGAAGGCAGCCCGCGCAAATGGTTACGGGCATACACAATGGCTACACCATACAAAAAGGCCGCCAATACCAGGGCTAATGCTCCCCAGCCTGTTGCCGATACGCCAGCCTGAAATGCGGGATACACCAGCACCAACATCCCGGCAAACCCAACCAGCACACCCGTCACCTTTGCAGGCGTCAGGTGGTCATCCTGCGTAAAAAAGTGCGCCAGCACAATGGTAAACAGGGGGATTGTGCCGTTGAGGATGGAAGCCAAAGCGCTATCTACATATTGTTCGCCCCAGGCAAATAGCACAAAGGGGATGGCATTATGTGTTAGGGCCACGAAGGAGATGTGTTTCCAGGTATTGAGGGAGGAAGGTAAACGGCCGTGTTGCCAGCGCAGGACCAGGTATAACAATACGGCCGCCAACGCCACCCGGCCAAAAACCAGTGTCAACGGCGGAATGGTTTCCACGCCTACCTTGATAAATACAAAAGACGGCCCCCACAGCGCCGCTAAAAAGACCATCAAAAACAGATTTTTCCAGTTCATGTTGCACCTCAAAGAAGAGCTTGGGTCATTCATTACCGATCATACGGCCGTACCCCTGCTCTCTCAATCCGAATCTTGCGCCAAAGCCACCGCCACTTTCGTTTCTTCCTTAAAAGTGGAAAGGACGATGTTGGTCGTCGTTCGGGTCACATTGGCCTGCGAACGCAGCCGTTCAATCAACGCTTCAAGCTGACCGGTATTGGCCACACGCACCTTGAGTACATAACAATCTTCGCCGGCAACTGTATGACATTCCAATACATCTGGCTCGGTCTGGCACAATTCGGCAAACTGCCGTTTACTGGCCAGATAACTCTCATTACCATCGGCCCCCACCACCAGCCGCACAAATGCCGTAATCGGTTTGCCCAAGGCGGCCGCGTCTACCAGCGCCACATATCGTTGAATCACCCCCCGCTTTTCCAACCGCTTGATGCGATCAAAAACGGTTGAGGTGGTCAGCCCCACCTGTTCCGCAATGGCCGCATTTGCCAGACGGCCATTCTCCTGCAAGAGCATCAAAATTTGGGCATCAATTTCGTCAATCATTCTATAAAACCTTATTAACTCTGAATATAATTCGGAAAATAATCCATCAACCAGAAAATTATACGGTTTTTTACCTGTCGTGCCAACTGTACTTTTGGGCATATAAGGGGCTTGCGCTACAATTAAGCCTCGATGAAACAGCTAACTTTTGCCTTTTTTGCAATGGTGATGGTGTGGATAACTGGTTGCCAGACGGCCGTAACCAGTGTTGTCCCGGCGGCCGTCACCCAGTTACCAACTGCCACCGCCTCACCACTCGCTTCCCACACCCCAGCCACACACCGCCTCGCCACCCCTTCACCGCAACCACCGACGGCCGTGCCCACCAGCACCCACACCCCAACCCCCGATCACACAGCCACCCCCACAGCCACCGCCACTGCCACCCCGGCCGGCCCCTGCTCCAACCGGCTGCTCCGCGCTGACGACCTGTGGGCTGTTGTCACCCAAACCTATAGTTTAAGCCGGGATTATGCCCCGCCAGACCTGGTATCACTCAACGATTATCTGGGAAATGATGTCACATTGGGCTACCCCATTGAAATACGGGCAGCGGTCGTAGAGCCATTGGTGCAGATGGTCACAGCCATGCAGGCGGCCGGGCTAAAACCACAAATCTTGTCCGGTTACCGCAGCTACAGCGCCCAAGCCATCGCCTATGACAAATGGGCAGCGGCATTCCCCGATCACGTCAACATCATCAGTGCCCCACCCGGCCGCAGTGAGCATCAACTCGGCACCACCATTGATTTTGGCTCGCCCGAACTCCCCCTTTACACCGGCGACCCCTCCTTGCAGTTCCACACCTACTTTTACAAAACCAACGAGGGCGCCTGGCTGCTGGCAAACGCCCACCACTATGGCTTCACACTCAGTTGGCCTCTGGAAACATTTGAACTCACCGGCTTTTATTACGAACCCTGGCACTATCGTTATGTAGGGGCAGAAATGGCAACCATGCTACATGAGCAAGGTCTCTCATTAACCCAATTTCAACTGGCAAACCAGCCGGAACCGTGCATCCCCGAAATGCCATAAAATATTGATAACCATCGTTGGGGCGAGACAACCGGGCAACATATCCACTACAGCGGCCGCCGCTTTTTCCCGGTTGCCTCGCCCTTCTTTGATTGAATACACCCTAACCTGGACAAACCAGAACCAAAGAGGTTTTCACCACAGAGGCGCAGAGTTTTACATGCTATACTCAGCTACTAAGCAACCGTGCCGTAAGGATGACTCTGCCCCTCAATACCGGCTTTGTGGAGATGGTGCGTTGTTGCTACCATTGCGGAATAACCCCCGGCAAGAAATTGGAGATAACTATGACCTCAAACCCCCTTCCTGAACAGATGACGGCCGTCATCCTCGATTCATACAACGGTGCTGACGCGCTGCGCGTGGTGCAGCGCCCTGTGCCCCGCCCCGGCCCGAATGAAGTGTTGGTTAAAATTGCCGCTTCCCCCATCAATCCATCAGACCTGATGTTTTTGCAGGGTGTGTATGGTTTCAAAAAGCCAACGCCAACAGTGCCCGGCTTTGAAGGCTCCGGTACGGTGGTGGCGGTGGGCGGCAGCACCGGCCTGATGGGGCGTTATCTGGCGGGTAAGCGGGTGGCCTGTGTGACGCAGCAAACGGGGGATGGCGTTTGGGCCGAATATACGACCACGACGGTCAATTTTGCCCTGCCGCTTGATGATGCCGTGAGCCTGGAGCAGGGGGCGATGTCGGTGGTGAATCCGCTCACGGCCGTCGCCCTCATAGACCTGGCTAAAAAAGCCGGGCACCAAACGGTGATCAACACGGCCGCCGCCAGCGCGTTGGGGCTGATGATGCACCGATTGGGGCAGCAAGAAGGGATTGAAGTGGTGGGCATTGTGCGCCGTGCGGAACAGGTTGTTGACCTGAAGCAGCAGGGCGTGAGCCACGTTCTCAACAGCAGCGACCCCGATTTTAACCAACAACTGCGTGACCTGTGCCACCAACAAAACATCCGGCTGGCCTTTGATGCCGTTGCCGGTGATCTGCCGCAACTACTGTTGGCCGCCATGCCCGCCCACAGCCGGGTGACGGTATATGGCGGCCTTGCCCAGCAGCCCGTACAGGTCAACATCCCCTCCCTGATTTTTGAAGACAAATCGGTGGATGGTTTCTGGTTGGGGCCGTGGGTGGGGCAAAAAAATCTGCTGCAAAATTTCCTGATATGGCGACGGGCGCAAAAGCTCATGCTCTCGGCGCTGAAAACCGAGATACGCAGCCGTTATCCCCTATCACAGGCCCAGCAGGCAGTACGCGACTACGAAAGCCAAATGACCGGCGGCAAGGTGCTGCTGGTGCCAGGGATGTAGGGGACACGGCCGTTCTGCCCCACCACCGACACGCGCAAAATTGGGAGGGGGAACGGCCGTTTGCCCCTTTCCCAATCCATTGGTATCTCTTGCGGTCTTATCCTTTGAAAAAAAGATCCAATGTACTACACTTCTCTCAAGCAGGTGATGAGTTGGAGAGAAATAGTGTTGCCTCAGTATAAACAACCACTTTTACCATTGTGGCCTGAACTGACAAACTCCATACAGGTACAAACAACGGATCCGATTACAAACAGGAGTAATGACCTTCAGCCTGTTGACCGGCCGTTTCACGACTGGTATCGCTTCGTCCTCTCCTTCCCACCACATCTTGTCCGTGATTATTTGTGCGATTTCAATTTGTCGGAAAACAGTCTGGTGCTTGACCCTTTCTGCGGTACAGGCACAACTCTTATTGAGACCAAACAGCATCAAATGAAGGCGGTGGGCATCGAAGCCAACCCCTTTGCCCATTTTGCATCCTCGGTAAAAACAGATTGGGACATTACCCCAGAACATTTGCTGGTTTTCGCAGAAGAAATCGGTGCAAAGAGCCTTCAAACGTTGAACGAGCAAGGGATTGATGACTTTACTTTAACATCTGAGCCACAAGTACCCTTGCGGCAATTATCGGCGCAAGCCGAGAAAACCTTGATTGCCAATTCAATCAGCCCGTTACCATTGCATAAATCGCTGGTTTTACTGGATCACCTTCGGGAATATCAGGCGGCGCCTGCATATAAATATGGATTACTCGCTTTAGGGAATGCACTGGTTAACCAGATTGGTAATCTCAAGTTTGGTCCGGAAGTGGGTGTAGGCAAATGTAAGCCAGATGCGCCTGTAGTGGCTCTCTGGAAACGTGAAATGCAAAAGATGGTCGCCGATTTGCAATCTGTACAAGGACAGGTTTACCCGGAAACGGCCGTTTATCTAGGTGATGCCCGAAATGTGGCGTACATACTCAATCCCTGTTCGGTAGATGCCGTGATTACCTCACCTCCATACCCCAATGAAAAAGATTACACACGGACCACCCGCCTGGAATCAGTAATCTTGGGCTTTTTCACCGATATGGCACAGTTACGCAGCCACAAAAAACGCTTATTGCGTTCCAACACGAGAGGGGTCTACACCGTTGACGATGATGATCGCTGGGTTGCGGAAAATCCGCGCATTCAAAAGCTGGCTGACCAGATTGAGCAGCGCCGTATCGCGCTAGGCAAAACGTCCGGGTTTGAGAAGTTGTATGCACGTGTGACGCGCCTTTATTTTGGCGGTATGGCACGGCATTTGGCGGATTTAACGGCCGTGCTAAAACCCGGCGCGCAGCTTGCTTATGTGGTCGGCGATCAGGCTTCCTATCTGCAAGTTCTCATCAAAACTGGCGAATTATTAGCAGAGATTGCGACTGAATTGGGGTACGAAGTGCAACGTATTGACCTTTTTAGAACCCGGTTCGCCACTGCTACGCAAACAGAATTACGTGAAGAAGTCGTTGTTTTGCGCTGGCCCGGTTAGGAGTTGCTGAAGTCACATGGGTAAATACGAGCAAATCATCGAGTGGATTTTCCAACGCAACTACCATCCAGGCGATGTGATCGTCAAATTCAACCGAGATGAATTGGCGCAGGCTTCGTCAGCGTTAGGTGTTGCCCGAATCAAAAACCTGGGCGACATACCCTACTCCTTTCGTTTTCGTCGTGAACTACCATTACCAGTTCAGACAACCGCCCCAACCGGGGCTGAATGGATTATTGTCGGCGCTGGCATTGGCGATTATGCTTTTCGTTTGGCCGCGCCGGGCAAAATTGAGCCAGCCTCCCATTACTACCCTATCAACATTCCCGACGCCACCCCGGAAATTGTGCGTCATTACGCGCCGGGCACTGACGAGCAAGCGTTATTAACCCGCGCTCGCTATAACCGCCTCATAGACATTTTCACCGGCCTCACTTGTTACTCGGTACAAAACCATCTTCGCACTACCGTACAGGGGATTGGACAGATGGAAATAGACGAAATCTATGTTGGCCTCAATAAACGGGGAGCACATTTTGTATTGCCGTGTCAGGCTAAATCACCTGGCGATAGATTTGGCATCGTACAGGTGATGCAAGACATCACCCTATGTCAGTTACGATACCCTATGGCGATTTGTCGGCCGATTGCTCTGCAATTTACAGGTGAAAACAATGTAGCCTTATTAGAGCTTGCCGTGCGCGAGCAAGAAAACGTGCTGAAGTTGAATGTTGTAGATGAAAAGCATTATCAACTAATACCCAGAGCCGGCATATCGAATGTAGACCTGACGCTCCTCAAAGATAAGGAAAGCGGGACCAACTATTTTGCCTAACAGCCAAATCTCCATTCGCAGCCACAAGAGAATAGCGGTGCAGGATCAATGATGATCCTGCACCGTTTTTTGTGCCTACGGCCGTAACACTACAGGCAAAGCTTTTCCAATAGCAGGCCTACGGCAAATTCACACAGTTGCCACTGCCCAGGATAACAGTGTGGTCATGGTTCGCCACCAGGACGCAGAGCTGCGTGGCCGCCTGGGGTCGATCAGCCACCCCATACCCGGTGAACGGGCTGCCGCCGCCATACACATACCACGGGCCGCTGCCCGGCACCCCCGCCTGTTCCGGCGGTACCGTGTTAAAGAAGAAGTGAACATGCGTGTGCATAATGTCCGGCGTGAAACCAGTAGCCTGGAATGACACATGATACTGGTTGCCCACCAATGTAATGCCGGTGATGGTGGCCGAAAGGGCGGGTGCAGCCATTGCGCCATTGGTGATAAAGGGCAGGTAAAGGGTGGATCGCCCTTCTAACAGGGCATAGGCCGTCATCGGCGGGCGCGGTATGTGGCAGCTTACCCGGTTGGCCTGCACATCTCGTTCACACGTCACCCCGCTTCTTGACCAGCTATTCCCCTCCCAGTAATGCACCGTCAACAGGCTTTCATCCAGTCCGGTCACATCTGATTGGGCATAAGTGAGGGTGATCACGGCCGTTTCCGCCAACACCAGATCGGGCATCATCTGGTTTTCCTGGTAGGCGCTCAGGCGGAAGGCGCGCCCGGCATAACCAGACGCTGCCGGGTATGGCAACATCGCCAGTTCATCATATGCCAGCATGGTATCAGCGAAGACGGAACCGCCCGGTACGGTCATGTCGGCGCTCTGGCTGCCCGCGTAATGCAACGTCCGCGTTAGCAGCGGCGTCAACTTCACCTGGGCGTCTACAATGCGGGTCACGGCCGTCTCCTGCCCCACCGCACTGTAGCCGCCATTAGCCGTCACGCTGTAGACGCTGTTGCTGATGGTCTCATTGGCCGTCACCACGGCGATAACCTCCGAGGCAAAGGCATAACCGGGCAATGTGGGGATGTTCCAACTGACCTGGCTGCCATTGTAGCTGCCGCCAGAGACATAAGCCGCACCCGGTGGCAGTACATCGCTAACGGCCAGCCCGGTAGCGTCCGTGCCGCCCCGGTTGGTGATGGTGAGCGTGTAGGTAATGGGGCCGCCAGCAACGGCCGTCGCCGGGGCCATCTTGCTGATTTCCAGGTCAGGGGCGACGGTGGTATGAATGCCCATGGTCGCCACGTCCGCCAGGAACCCGCTGCAATGATGGGCCACCACATTTACCGGCTGCATCCCTGGCTGTGCCCAGTTGAAGGTGGCTACGGCCGTGCCCTGCCCACTCACCGGCTCCGGCGACCAGACATAGCTCACATCAGAAAGCGCAGTAGGGGTGATCACGGCCGTGAACGGGTAATTGCTACCCACCGCACCCACGCCCGGCCCATTGACCTGCACCCCGGTCAATGCCGTGTCGCAGCCCGGCGGCAGCACATAAAACGCACCCACCACATCCGCATCCTGCACCTCGCCCGCGTCATTATTCACCACAAACTCCACCATGTAACGGCCGGGGGCCAGGCTGCCAAACGTCACCGTGGGGCTGATGATCACCGTGCGCCCCGAACCACGGAAGATGGTATCGGCCATGTGCAGCGTTACCCTGTCTGGCACTTCAATCAGTTCCGGCTGGCCGTATTGCCCACCAACCAACGGGCTGCTGCCAATATATTCGCCGCTGCTGTTGAGCAAAGCGACGGTGCTGGTGGGGCTGCCCTCGGTAAAACGAATCCAAAACGCCGTCTGGTCAGTCACATCTTTCAGGCGAATGTCAATGTTTTGCATCACCCGCCAGGAGCTAATGGGGTGCGTCCAGCTAATGGCAAAGGTCTGCTGCACGCCCACCGGCGCACTACTATCCGGCAGCGGCGCCAGCATCTCGCTTATGCCCAACGGCGCATTGGTAATCTGGAACGATTGCCCAAACGATGTGCCGCCACCGGGCGCGGGGGTATAGACCGTTATGCTATACGTCCCCAGCGTATTGGTGTCCGACGCATAAACCCAGCCCCAAATGAACGTACTGCTGTAATAGGAGGTCGGCCGATCCTGTCCATTCCAGCGCATAATGGAATTAGAAGAGAAGTTATTACCACTCAACCCCACCCAAAAACCGGCGGGGCTATTGACGGTAGCTGAGGTGCGGTTCAGGCTCAGCAAGGTGGGCACGGGATTGCTGCCAAACGTCCCTTGCGACACCTGAATCTGGTAAGTGCCAGAGTTGGAACCATTGCGCAAAGCATAGATGGTATAACGGCCGCTCACTGGCAATATCACCGGGTCAATCAGCGCATTCGTGCCCGTCCCGCCGTCATTATTTAGCGCCACCAGACTGTCGGCCGGGTCCAACAACACCAGATGGGGGTCGAGCGTCCCTGTCAGCCGGTCCATGCTAATGCGCAGCCGCTGGTTGGCCGTGCCGTTGAAGTAGTAAACATCGGTGTAATCATTACCTGAACCTAACGAACCGTTCAACGTCTGGTTGAGCGTCAGGGTGCGGAAATCATCCTGGTCACACCCGGCCAACTGGCAGGTAGCCGCATACACATCCAACCGCCGTTTGGTCACAAAACCGCCCGAACGCTGGTCGGTGATGGAAGGGCCGGTGCTGGTGAGGGCGCTGATGAGCTGGGTGACGGTGGCATTGGGCACGGCCGAACGCATGACAGCCAAGGCCCCGGCGACATGCGGCGCAGCCATTGAAGTGCCCTGTTTGTAACAACGGTTATTGGTGGGGGCCACACCCGGCCCGCAGTTCGTGGCCCAGGTGGGCACGGCCGAACGAATCCAACCGCCTGGCGCCCACAAGGTCATAATGCTGGCGGCATTGGAATAGTCGCCCACCAGATCGGGCGTGGCTGGCCCTGGTGTGGAGGTGGTTGCGCCCACACTCACAGCATGAGAGATGCAGGAAGGCGCGCTGATGCTGCCCCGATAGCCGCTATTCCCAGTGGCAATGACGGTGATAATCCCGGCCGTGCGCAGGCTGAGGATGGTGGTTGTCAGGGCGGCGTTGAGGTTATCGCAGTTGCTGGTGTGGGAGCCACTGCCCAGGCTCATATTGACGGCGGCAATGCTGTAACTGTTGCGCAGGGCATAAACGCGCTGCAAGCCCAAAATCTGGTCAGAGGCGTAGGTATAGGTACAGGGCGACGGCCGTCCACCGTTGGCGCAAGGTGTAAAGGGGCCAGGCGGCGATCCGGCCACATCAGTAAATTTGGTGAAAACCTGGATACCAATGAGGGTAGCCTGGGGCGCTACCCCGGCCACAATGCCGGCCACATGGGTGCCATGATCAAAGCCGGTCACGTAGTTGGGCGGCGGGTTGGATGCGCCGGTTCCGGTCTGGCTGGTGCTGCCGTTGGGGCACAAACTGGTCGCCAGGGCAATGGGATCGAATGTGGAATAACACGCTTCGGAGACTACTTTGCCGTTCAGATCAGGGTGGGTGCGGTTGAGGCCGGTATCCAGCACGGCCACTGTACGCCCCTGCCCATTGTAGCCAAGGCTGTTGGCGCTGTCCGAGCGGATGATGGGCGTGCTGTCGCTGGTTGCCGGGGCAAACAGGTGGTCTTCAAAAATGGTGGTCACGGTAGGATCATCTTGCAAGGCGCGTAACCCGGCCTCATCCACCCGCAGGGCCATAAAAGGGATGTAGGGGAACTGCTTGACGTTGTGGATTTCGTAACCGGCTAAGGAATCAAGCACGGCCGTTTGCGCCTGGTGAATCGCCTCCATTTGGGCTGCTTCATCGGCCGCGGAAGTGGCCGCTTCCACGGTAAAACCGGGCACATTCACCCCAATGATGACCGGAACTGTGCCCATCGTTTGGGCCGTTTCCAGCAATTTCTCGTCCAGAGGGGGTTTGGGGTTAGGGGCGGTGTTGGCGCTGACGGCCGTGTGCTGCCACCCCACCAGCGCCAATAATGCCAGCAAGAACACAAACAAAAGCACCAGGTGTTTTGTCTTCATAATCTTTCTCCTAAACAAAATTCAGGTAATTGAACTGTCATTCCGAGTGGAGTCCTCGTTCCGAAGACTCCACTCGGAATGACAGGCATTGTTGATTAGCGAATCACAATTGGTAGATAGATGCTGAATCCGCCGCCTGTTACTGGCGGGGCATCTGCGCCGCAAAGGTAGCCACTGCACAGCGTCAGGCCGTTTTGCACTGCGCCCACCGCCGGCTGGCCGATGGCACTGTGCAAGGTGTACCCATTCTGGCTGACCACCCCGCCGCCGCTGCTGACCAGGCTGCGGGGGAGCATGTCGCCCCCGGCAAACACCAGACCAACAGTGAGGAGCACGGCCGTGAGCAGCACTAACACCAGCAGCCACTTTTTATTTATGTATTTCATATCGCCTCTCTTAAAAATGTTTGTAGTAGGCACTTTAGTGCCGTCAAATGGCGATAAATCGCCTACTACAAACCTTTAATTGCAAGCGGTGCCTGACGTGGTGCCATTGCTCAAGGCCGCCCAGGTACCCAGGTCATAATTGTGGACACAGCGCAGACCGGTGCCCGCGCCCGTGAACTTGTTGCCCGAATAGCTGATGCCGGAATTGGCCACCGAAATGCTGCCCGACGCGGCAATCTCAAAGAGGAAGGCGCTGCCGGTGGAACTGACTTTCACACTGCTGTTTTGGATTTGCGGATTGCCATTGGTGTAGAGGGCAATGCCGCGATGCCCGCCGCAGATATAGCTGGTGCGCACCAGGGGCGTGGAGTTACTGAGCTGCATTCCAAAGCCTGTGCCGCTGTTATCGGTGCAATTTTCCAGCGTGTTAGACGAACCGCCGATGAGGATGCTGTTTTCAATGAGCGCCTGGGGAAAACCGCTACTGATGTTGACACTGCCAAAAGCCGCGTTAACCCCTGTGCCAAATCCCGTCGCGCCCCCGGCAAACAACGTGCTGTGGCGGATGACGGCCTCGGCGTCATTCCAGAAGGCGGCGTAATGGCCGGTGCCACCTGCGCCAATGGCTTCAGCAACCACGTTCTCCACAACGGCCGTCCGCGTGGTCTGTGCGCTGTAAAGGGCAATGCCATACGCGCCGGTTCCGGTATTGCGCACGGTCAGGTCGGAGAGTCGGCCGTTGTCCAGCAAATCCACCGTCGCCGAACCACTACCCGGCGTACCGCCCGTCCGGCTGGAAGTGATCACCGTTACATTTGGCCCGGAACCACGCAGATGCACATACTCTTTCACTTCCACCAGATCGCTTTCTGTGTACACGCCGGGCATCACCTGTACCAGGTAACGGTTGGTGGATGAGTTATCAGTGATGCTGGCTAACGCGGCCGTTACCGAGGTGTAATCACCCCCGGCCGTGGACACCGTGATCACATGCTCATAGGCCGCGCCGCCCACATCATCTATGCCGTCGGCAAAACCGGCAGGCACACCCGTCAGCCCATCCCAGGGGGCCACCTGCGCCTGCTCCGATTGCAAGGCATAGGGGGCCGAGGCCAACTGTTGACGCGGGAAAGTGGTCATGCCGCTGCCAGTATCGGCGCTGACCTGCAAATAACGAGACGGCCCGGAGAAGGTGGCAACATTAAGCGGGCAACCGCTGGTACAACTGCCACTGCCCAACATGACGGCAAAAAAGCCGCCGCTGACGGCCACGCTGCCGTGACTTTCTGCCCAAACCGCTGACCCGCCGCTGCTGGTGTCGTAAATAGCGAAGTCCATCGGGTAGCTGCCATCGGCCACCGGATCGCCGTTGCTATCGGCCAGAAAGCCCTGGTAGCTGATCAGCTCTGGAACGGGGGAAACGCCGTTCCACTCCGCCGCCGCCAGCAGCAGTCGCCCGCTGCTCATCACCACGACCAGTACCAGACAAACCAGACCAATACCCATGATGCTGAATACCTTTCGATTCATGTTTACCTCCATACCTGAAACGTGACACATGACACGTGACACAATACCGATTACCGACCACCGATTATCGCTTACTACTCACTGCTCACTGCTCACTGCTCACTGCTCACTGCTCACTGCTCACTGCTCACT
>CAZOPF010000091.1:20357-22656 GCA_964581605.1 uncultured Ardenticatenaceae bacterium | reverse complement strand
AGCACATACGCCATTTCTACCGGTACACGCTCACCGTCTATTTCCTGGTAGGCTACGGGCGTATCGTCAATGAAGCCACCAATTGGCGTTTGTACTTCCATTTGCCCGGCCGCGTTCAGCGTTACATCCGTCGCGCCCTCGTAGGCCAGCCGAATTTGAGACGGGTCGGCTCCTGGCTGCACGAGAAAGGTGTATTTCAGTTGGCTGGCGCTGCCTTCATATACCAGATCAATCCCCGGCCACAGGTCAGGATAGACTACACGGCTGAATGTCGGCAAGCCAGTGTGCCATTCGTCGGGCTGACCTTTGAAGTAAGAGATGATCGCCTCGGTCTCGTCTTCACCAATCGGCCGCACATCCGGGTTAGCACCCACAAACTCCAGCTTCACGCTCCACCGCTGCGCTTCAGTGGTGGTGGCTTGAACAGCATCGCTGCCCATTGTCATTCCGAGCGAAGTCTGCGGAGCGAGGAATCTTTCCAGCCAGGGACGCGCAGATTCCTCGTCGAAGACTCCTCGGGATGACAGTTGGTCAGTAGGCGTGGTCTGGGCAATGGTGACGCCGGTAGCCGTGAAGTACACGGCCGTATCCTGCCCCTGCACGTAATACGCCACCTGCTCATCCAACTGCCCCTGGTTTTCGATGAAATACAGCGGCAGTTGGGATAATGTCTGCGCAACGGCTTGCTCTGTCTCCGGCGTTGGAGCAATTGGTAATGATTCTGGTTGTTCTGTTTGTGACCGACTTGCGACCAGAGCCAACAGCAAGATCGTAAAACCCATTAAAACAAAAATGACTTTCTTCATCGTTACTTCCTCCTGGCAGCAGATGGGAAACGGATAAACGGATGAATCATTCCACCCATCCGTTTATCAGCTCTTCATCCGCTGCCCTGAACCGTTTACATAATCCGGGCGAGGCGGTTGGGAATGGGGTATCACCGCTGAATTTACATCTTTCCCAACCGCCTCGCCCCTACACCATACACCAACCTGTCTGTCGTAGGGGCGAGGCAACCGGGTAACACTCCCACCCCGGCCGTTATTACACATTCCCGGTTGCCTCGCCCTCTCTACATTAATACCCAGGCGGCGTCCAGGTGGGTTCAATGGGTGGCGCCGTCCAGGTCGGCGCGGTTGTGGGTATAGGTGTGTTGTCGCCACCGCCGCCACCGCCACCCGGAGCAGGTGGTACAGGGGTGAATGTAGGGGTAATCGTAGGTGTAGATGTATTAGTCGGTCGTGGCGTGGCGGGAATGGTGGCGGCCAACGGAATATCCTCGGCCACACTGTCCACAAAACGGGCCGCCAGCCAGCCGGCCGTCCCATCAGCCAATTCCACATTTAACCATTCGCCGCTCGCGTCCCGCGCCAGTACCGTTACCGTGTCGCCAGTCCGCACGGCCGCAATGACCGCATACACCACTCCCGGCCCGTTACGCACATTGGCCGGCCCCCGCACCGCACCTGTTTGGGGGATATTCGCTGCCGTCACGGCCGTTGTCGCTGTTGGCGTTCTGGTGGCTGAAGGAGTACGTGTGGGCGTCGCCGAAGCAGTAGCCGACGGGGTGATGGTCAGGGTTGGCGTTTGGGTTGCGGATGGTATGGCCGTGAGTGTCGGTGTTTCTGTGTCAATTGCGGCAGCAGCTATGGGTGTTTCGGTTGGCTCGGCCGTCTCACGCCCGCGAATGACCACCAGAACAGCCAGCACACCCAGAAGCAGCAGCCCACCAACGGCCGCCAGGAGACGTAGACGCCAGTTTTTTTTCTCGGCCGTGATTGCTTCATCTGCTCCCGGTTTGACGGGCGTAGAGTGGCTGCCCTCAGCAACAACTGGCGGCACAATTTCCGGTGTAGGCGAAGCGGGCGGTGTTATCAGACGGGTGGCGATGGGTTCAGGGGTCAAAACGAAGGTGGCGGCGATAGCGTCCGGGTTAGTTGCAAAAACAGGAGGGGCAGAAGGGGTACGGCCGTCAGCCACCGCCTCCACATCCGCCACTAATTCCGCTACGGATTGGTACCGCTCTGTTTTTTCCCGCGCCAGCGCCTTTTGAATGACCCAATCCCAGCCGTCCGGCAATTCCGTATTTAAGTCACGCAGGTGGGGTGGTGGGTAGAGGATACGGGCGGTGGCCTGTTCCAAAGGGGTGTCGCCGGTAAACGGCCGTTGCCCCGTCAACATCTCGAACAAAATCACGCCCAACCCGTAAATGTCGCTGCGGTAATCCACCTCTTTAGGGCCACGCACCTGCTCTGGACTCATGTAGGCCGGTGTGCCCATCATGGCGTCCGTGGCCGTC
>CAZOPF010000091.1:0-20257 GCA_964581605.1 uncultured Ardenticatenaceae bacterium | reverse complement strand
CCCATCATGGCGTCCGTGGCCGTCATCGTTGCTTCCAGCAGCCGGGCAATGCCAAAATCAGACAGGTAGGCCTGATTGGTATGGTCAAACAGGATATTACCCGGCTTCAAATCACGGTGGATGATTTTTTGGTTGTGCGCCTCGGTCAACGCCGCCCCCACCCGCTGCACAATAGGCAGGATCTCGCTAACGGGCATTCCCCCGGCCGTCATCCGCGAAATCAACGTACCACCCTGCATATAACGCATCACCAGGTACAGGCTTTCATCTTCCTCACCAAAATCATAGAGGGGCACAATGGCCGGATGCTCCAACGCGGCAATCGTCTCCGCCTCCCGCTTGAACCGTTCGCGGATTTGTGGGTCTTGGGCCAGGTGTTCATACAACACCTTCACCGCCACCTGCCGCCCCACCCGCGGATCACGCGCCAGGTAAACGGCCGCCATCCCCCCGCCCGCAACTTTGGACAGAATTTCATAACGACCAATTTTTTGGGAAATTGCCATGTTGTCCTCCAGAAGGAACCGGCCTTTGCACTGGCAACTAGTATGCCGCGTGTGGCGGTAGAGCACAAATGGGGCCTTTTACCTGGGAATAGAATTCCCAGGCTGCAATAAAAAGTACGCTGAAGCGCACTAAAGCAAGCCGGGTAGGCCAGGATGACGATTCTTTAACGCACTTTCAGTGCGTTTTATGTATCAGACACCGGATTCCATCCGGTAGCATAACGGCCGTTATACCACCTCAACAAAAAAATCCGCCCCCCCATACTGGAACTGCATTGACGGGGCTATTTGCAAGCCATACAATAGCTACAATGAGATTTGAAATTGAATTCACCGATAATGCTTTGCAGGACTATCATGGGTTGGATGCTCGTTGGCGAGCGACGGTGAAGGATGCTGTTGAAGTTCATTTGCGGTATGAGCCATAAAAGGAAAGTAAAAGTAGAATCAAGCGGTTGCGTCAGTTAGCGTGGCCGGAGTATCGGTTACGAGTAGATGATTTACGCATTTTCTACCAGATCGAAGGGGAATCTGTGCAAATTCTGGCTATCGTCTTGAAACAAGATGCAGAAAGATGGCTGCAAACTTTTGGGAGACAAAAAACATGATAAAGGTATCGCTGAAAGAGGCAAAAGATAAACTTTCGTTTTTTATTGATGAGGCCGCAAAGGAACAGATTGTGATTACACGCCATGGTAAACCGGCCGCCGTACTCATTGGGTTTGCTGATGAGGATGAGTGGTTTGAGTATCGTTTACTGCATGACCCGCGTTTCCAACAACGGATTGCGGAGGCACAAGAACAGGCGCGTCAGGGTCAATTAACGCGGTTAGAAAACCTGCCAGATTGATTGATGCAACGACCAGCGATTGAACAGCAGGTGACTTTTTTGTACACGGCCGATCTGGTAGCAACGGCCGTGTTCTACGAAACCATCCTGCAACTACCCCTCGTCCTCGATCAAGGGGTTTGCCGGATTTACGCTACTGGCGGTGATGCCTACCTCGGTTTCTGCCAGGCGCTGAGTACGGAAGCGGGCAATACGCCACCTACCCAGGGTATCATCCTGACCCTGGTCTCCCCGGAAGTGGACGCCTGGCACAATTATTTGCTGGCTCACCACGTGCCCATTGAAAAACCACCCACACGCAACACCCGCTTCAACATCTACCAACTTTTCGCTCGCGACCCCAACGGCTACCTGATTGAAATCCAAACCTTTTTAGACCCCGAATGGCCGAAACCTGCAACCCCACTCCCCTGATCATCCCCCCCCTCACTTCACACCTTCACGCCAGCCATTATCGGGCAACGGCCGCCCCCCATCCACCTCCACCCCCGCCAATCGCTGCCCCTCAACCCAGTCATACACCCCCACTTGCAACACCAGACCATTTTCTGCTAAACGAGGCAACGTGCGCTGTTCAACGATGAGCCTGTTGGAAGGCCAGTTTGCCAGGGGCAACGCACCGCGCCAGGTATCGCCATCAGCCTGCGCCAGCGGTGGTTGGCCGGGCAGCCCCAGGTGCGTAAAAATGGTCAGTTGCGGTGGCAGCGGCCCGGCCGTAGACCAGACCAATGTCACTTCCCACACGTCCCCCGCTTCTTCAATTTGAACCTGATGCAGGCAAATCTGCTCGCCAAAACGAGCCAAATAGCAATCCCCCGCCACCTCTGGCAAAAGACGGCCAGCCCATTGCAACTGCCAACGGCCGTCTGCCTCATAGCGCGTGATATAAACCCCATCCACCTCGTTTGCCAATTCTGCCAGTTCGTCTGGCTGCACAATCACCCCGCGCATATCTACGGCCGTCTCCCCATTTTCCCGCATAGCCTGATCCAGCCAGGGCATGGCCCGCGAGAGCGATGCCGCCTGCCCACCCGTCCATACTCGCTGAAAATCGGCCAGTTCCACCGCCACTGGCGCCAACGTCAGCCCCCAATAACCCACCGGATAGGGCGGCCGTTTCGGGGCGTAGCGGTCAGGGAAGTTGAGGAAGAGCAGACGGCCGTCCCCTGCCTCATCCAACGCCATAACCGCTTGCGCCAGATGCGCCGTGCCCGTTTGCCACAACTGCTGAAATTCCCACACCAGCCACACACTCTGAGCTAGAATAAAAGCTATTATTCCCATACTGGCTACGCGAATAACCAGCCGCTCGTTGGGGCGCGGCCACCAAGCACAGCCCCACAGCAAAGCCACACCCACAGCCGAGGTGTACAGCAGGCGTGACCCCAAACTGACATAGGCATAGTTCAACCCCACCAACATGGGCAAAATACCGGCCACTGTCCAGCCCAGCCCAAACAGCGCCACCCGCCCCTGCCCCCGCCAGGCAGCCAATCCACATAAGCCCACGACGGCCGTCGCAGAAACCAGCCCCACCGCCGGCCCCGGCCATACGGCCGCCCATGCCCATTGCCCTGGGCGACCCCACAGCGGATAGGCCATGCCTTGCAAGAAGAAAGAAAGGTTACGGCCGTCTAAAAACAGCCCGGTTAAACTCTCTTGCCGGGGGATAAACAACCACGCCACCACATACACGGCCGCCACCAGTAGAAAAATCAGCGGCCAACGCCAGGCCCACAGATGGCGGAACGTTAACGGCCGCACGGTCGTCTGCCGCACCAACAACTCATACAGTAATGGGATAACGGCCAGCGTGGCACTGTTTTCCTGCACCGCCAACGCCAGACCAAACAAAACCAGGCTGATGGCAAACCAAGGACGGCCATGTTGCGCCTGGTGTAGCGGCAGTGGGCGGGTCGCCAACGGGCGGGCCGCCATATAAGCCAGCCACGCTCCATTCAGCAGCACGGCCGTCAATGGATGATGCGGCACCGCCCAGGCCACCGCCTGCTGCGAAAATGGATAAACGGCGAACAGTGCGGCCACCGCAACGGCCGTCCCCCGCGCCAACCCCAACCGGCGGCTAATGGCATACGCCAACGCCACATTGAGCAGATGAAACGCGATCTGGAAGCCGTGCATGGCCGCTACAGCAAACGTGCCATCCGGCCGCCGGAACTGCCAGAAATAGAACATCGTCAACGGCCGATAAAATTGAAAATCAGGCGTAGGCAACAACGTCTGCCACCACGCCTGCCCCACATGCCCATAAAAAACAGGGTCATCCCACATAAAGCCAAACGCCAACGACGACGCATACAACGCCAGCGTCCCCAGCAAAAGCAGGAGCGGTGGAGCGGAGGGGCGGAGGGGCGGTGGAGCGGAGGGGCGGAGGGGCGGTGGAGCGGTGGAGCGGTGGAGCGGTGGAGCGGAGGGGCGGAGGGGCGGTGGAGCGGTGGAGCGGAGGAGTACGGACGATCTCTCCTCCGCCCCCCTGCTCCTTTTCTCCTCCGCCACTTGCCACTCTTCAGCTTCGTTCATGGCTCATTCTCCACCATGATAGCCACCGGCAGCAGCAGCATGTCTGCCCCATCTGCCAGGGGCAGGCGTGTGCTGGTAATGGGGTTATACAGGCCAATGGCAATCTGCGCCGGGCCGGTGTAAGCCGGCTCACGGAAGGTGATTTCGTGCCCATCGGTAATAAATTCGCCCGCTATCCAGCCGGTAGTGGGGCGCTGCCCATTGTCTGGCGGGGCGTCGTGCTGGCCGATGAGACGGCCGTCGGCGGCCAGCAAATGGGCAAACACGGTATATGCCACCGGAGAGTCATCCCCCATCGCCTGCCAATACAAAGTCAGCGGAATTGGGTCGCCAGCCGATACGGTCTGTTGGGGCAGATCAAACCCCACCAGCCGGGCCACTTCGCTAAAGGGCACATCGAGCGTGTGCATGGGCGTGGGTGGGGTAAAGTTGTGGTTAGAGGCGACGATTTCCACCTGCCCAATGGGGAACCGCTGCCCGGCCAGCGCCAGAAACAGTTCGGCCGGGCCGGCTTCGGCCGCTGCTGGAATGGGCAGCAAGGTATGTTCCAGAACAAGCTCGCCGGCCCGCCATTGGCTCAAAGGGTAGTGCCGGGTTAATGGCATCTCAGCCAATAGCTCCCCGCCCTGCACCAATTCCAGCCGGGGCTGCTCCCCGGCCAACGGCACATGCGTGGCCTGCCATTCCAGGCTAATTTGCAGCCGTTGCCCACCGCTGATCTCCTTTCTGTCCTGGCCAACGGCCGTCAGCCAGACACCTTCGGCCACAGCCAGCGGTTCTGGCAAACGGGGCAGCCCTGGCGGGCGGGCATATGGATTTGCACCGGGATGGGTAGCCGGAGCGAGGGTTACGGCCGTCGGCCAGTTCACAAAAATCCCCTGTGGCCTGCCAGCCTCATCCGTCATTTCCACCGTTTCCACCTGGCCACCGCTGCCACTTTTGGCCACACCCAGGCGGAGAGTGACGGATAGTGGCGGCGTCCCTGGCGGCAGGGGTAGCAGATGGGTCGTGGTCACAACTGCGCCTGGGGGCCAATACTCAGTGGGGCGGCCGTGTGCGTCTACCAGCAGTTCATTTTGCTGGGCCAATGGCAGGCCATCGCCATCCGTCAGGTTGAGCACCAGATGGTAACGGTCGGTTGTGGCGGCGGGCAACAGCCAGCGCAGGGCAAGGGAGACGGCCGTGTTGGCGGCCGCCCCCTGCTCCACCCAACCATCGGTTAATTGCATAGAGCCAAAATGAGCCTGAAGAGGGGTCCATTCGGGGGGGGCAGCCGGTCTGGCGATTTCGTAAATGCGGACGACGAGGCCGTTGAACGGCCGTGTTTCCAGCAGCGAACCGGCCTGTTCCAGAGCAAATGGCACCACCTGCTGCCAATCGCGGGAGGAAGCGGCATCGGTCAACAGGGCAATACGGCGCGGCTCTCGCGTCCACTCTGCCAGGCGTGCCCCAAACGTCTGGCGGTCATTCAGGCCAGGGTAGTCAATGGGGGTACGGCCGTTGTACTCAAATAAAAAGGCCCACCCGCCATCAGGGATGATGATCAGGTCATCTGGGGCAAGTGACTCTGCCAGATATTGCGCTGCGCCGCGCATATCATCTTTGGCTGATTGGGGATCGAAAAAATAACGGTGCAGCCCCAGGAATGAGAGAGCCACCAGGGACGCAAACAGGCATATCGCCACCACTTGCCCTGCCCGGCGCAGTGGGCGGCGGTAATCGGCCGCGCCTGGAACTATCAAATAGGCAGCCAGTGGGATATAGCTGAGGGCGGCAAAGGCGATGTAGCGGGGATGGGAAAAGGAGCGCACCGTCCAGACCAGCAGGGCGGCCGCCAGGGGCAGGCACCATTGCAAGAGGAGGCGGGTGGTGGTGCGGCGTAATGGGTAATCGGTTAGCGGTAATCGGTGATCGGACTTTGGGCCAGGCAACTGAACAAGGCGGAGAAGAGTGAGGGCGGCCGTTGTCAGCAACACCACCCATGCCAACGGCCAGATGCCCGGCTGCGCCAACGCCCCGGCCAGACCGGTATGATGGAAAACCCACACCTGTCTGAGCAGAAAGTCCATCGGGACCGGATCAGCCAGATAGGCGCCGCTGTTGGCTTCGGCCTGGACGGCCGTCCAGTTGCTCAGTACGGCCGCAAACCAGGGCAAACAGGCCAGCCCCACCACCAACTGTGTAACCCAAAACGAGCGCCAGACGGCCTTTGGTCTGGCCCGCCGCAAAGCCAGCAGCAACCAGGCGGAGACATACGCTACCACAAAAATCATCACATAATGCAGATGCACCCCCACCCATTCAACCAACCCGAAGATGAGCCAGTCACGGCCGTAATGCCCCCGACGGCCGTCAACTATCTCCCAGGTGAGCGCCAATAGCGTCATCGAGGCCAGCGGCAGCAGCGCGTAGACGCGCGTCTCCTGGGCATAAATGATGGAGAGGGGCGAAATGGCCACCAGAAAGGCGGCCAGGAGGGGGGCATAGTCGGTAGTGGGTAATCGGTAATCGGTGGGCCATAATCGGTGAGCCGCCATCGGTTGAGAGATTACGGCATATAGATTACGGCTCCGAAACCAGCGGCGGCAAACGGCGTACACGGCCGCAATTTGCAGCAGACTGGCCAATGCGGAAAAGTAACGGCCGCTAAACGCCTGTGCCCCAACGAGGGTCGTCCACCCCTTCAAAATAATGAAGTAGAGCGGCGGATGAATGTTGATAACTCGATCAGCCAGAATAGCAGCCAGGGACAACCGGGACAGATAAAGGCTGATGCCCTCATCCCACCAGATGCTCTGGCTTTCCAGAGCGTATAGGCGCAAGGCGAAACCAGGCAGGAGCAGGAGGAGAAGTAAACAGTAGGCAGTGAACAGTGAAAAGTGGACAGCTGGCGGGCTGTTCACTGCTAACTGCTCACTGTTCACTGCTAACTGCTCACTGTTCACTCTGTCACCTCTACCGGCAAAAGTATCTGGTCGTTGGCATGGGCACGGCCGTCGGCAGCAAAGGCGGGCAGCCGCTGGCCGGTGGCCGGGTCATACAGCCCCACGGCCATTTGATATGCGCCGGGCGGCAAGTCTGGTGGCAGACTGAGTGTGTGGTGATCGGAAATAATCTGACCGATAGCCCAGAGATGTGCCGGCAAACCGCCCGGCCATTGATCCGATTGGGCCACAATCTGGCCGTTTTCATCCAACAAATGGACAAAAGCGGAGATGGGCTGATCCGGTACCTGCTCTACCTGCCAGTAGAGGGTGAGCGCGTCTGGTTGGGGCGTTTCCAGGCCACGCAGCCGCATCTGCCCGCCAAAGGAGTCATCACGCACAATGGGCACGGCCGCCGGTAGGGTAAATTCTCTATCCAGGGCAATGACTTTGACCTGCCCGACGGTGGCAACATCACCCCATGATTGGCCGTCAGCGGTTAACGGCCGGATGCCTAAGGTGTACACGTCACCGGGCATATCCGGGGGGATGGGCACGGCCGTTTTTTCGTGAATCATCTCGCCGGGCCGCCAGTTGCCCGTATCAAAACGGCTCAACGGCTGGCGAACGACAACATCCCCCAGAGTAAGTTCCACCTGCAAACCGGCAGGCAGGGTTTCATCTGCCCGCCAAACTAAATCGAGCCATAAAACATCCCCATTGACGACGGCTGATGGCGGAAAGTCATTGGGAGCGAGCAAACGCAGACGGCCGTCTTGCCAATCCTGTAACCGGGCGATGGGTGGGTCAAAATCCGGGGCGATAGCGGGCTGCGGCGGCAACTGTGTTTGGAATTGCCCCAACGATTGAGCCATTCCCTGAAATGTGCCATCGGCCGTGAAGACGGGCAGCTGCGCCTGGGTGGCTTCCGCAAAAAGGGTTACTGCCAATTGATAGGTGCCGGGGGGCAAACCGGGCGGCAGCGCGACTGTGTAGCGGGTATCTGTTGGCTCGTTGGCCGCCCACTGTGCCGGGTAGAAGTAGACGGCGTTAAGCAGTGGCATTTCGCGGGATGCCCAAAGCTGCCCCTGATCATCACGCAAGGTGAGTTTGACGGTGTAACGGTCGCTGGTGGAGCGAAGAAGTTGCCAGCGAATGACCGTTTCTAGCTGTCCGGTGTAGACGGCCGTGCCCGTGCCAACCATCTGAATGCCATTGCCAAACGTCACGGGGGCGGCCAGGGGGCCGGGGGTTAAAATGGGTTCTGGCTCTGGCTGTTGGTAGATGTATGCCCGATCACGGCCGTTGAATTGGATAGTGTGCAACAATTGGGCGGTGGTGGGCTGTGGGTCACGGCCGTTGGCGGGCACAATCAGGTAATCGGCAAAAGGGAAAGATGACTCCTGGGAAGGCAAGGTTTGGCCGGGAAAAAAGGGGGCCACAGCGGGGGCAATCCAGGAGACGGCCGTTTGGGTGGCTGCATCTGGTTGTGTGGCCAACCAGCGGGCGGCCGTGCTTTCCGCCTCACCCCACCCTACATCAAAAACGTGCCGGGCAACAGCCGGGCCGCCCAAAAGAGGATTTACGGCCGTTAATGGATAAGGCATCACCCATAACAGTAACAATAGTTGCCCTCCCACCAATGCCAGAACAACCTGATTGCGGCGCATGTACAGCGCCGGCACATAAACCCAACCCAGTGCAGCGATGATGGTGAGAGCGGGGATAACCGGCAGGGCATAGCGGTCAAACTTCTTCACGGCCAGGGAAATAGCCGCCAGAAAGAGGAGCGGCCACGCAATGAAAATCCAGGTTTTGAGTTTGAGCCAGGGGTCATGGTTTTCTCGCCGCCAGATGGCCCGTATGATAAGCAACATGGCAAGAATGAGGCCACAAAATACGATAGGATTTAAGCGGAAGGCAAGGGTCAGTGGATAAAAGAGTGGCCCATGTTCATATGCAGACCGTCCGAGGAAAAAGATGGGGCGTAAGGCTTCTTCGATGTGGCGGCTGGAGGTGCTGGTCATTTTCTCGGCTACTTGCATGGGCGAATGCCAGAGAGCCGGGAATAATAAAAAAACCAGCACCAGGCAGGCAGCCAGCCAGCTTAATCCCTGGCCAATCATGCGCATCAGCCGGGAAGCGAACGGCCGGGGCCAATCGGCGAACATTGACAAAAAAATAATGAAAGCGGCAAAAGGGGGCAACAACAGCGCGGGCGTTTTGGTGAGGATGGCTAAACCAGCCAGTGCGCCGGATAAGGCCGCCCACTTAAAGGGCCTGGCGGGCAAGGTGATGGCCTGTGCCAGAGCTAACAGGGACAGGGTGGCAAAGGTAGCCAGGAGCGCGTCCACATGGAGGAGGCCCGACAGCCCTACCAGGAATGGGTCAAAAGCCAGCAGCCCGGCCACTAACACAGCGGCCGCCCGACCGAATAATGGCTGCGCCAACACGAAGATGGCAACCACACCCAGGCTATTCACGATGGCGATGAGCAAACGGCCGCCCGTTAAAAAGGTATAGAGCTGCTGAAACATGACGCTGTTTTCTGGGGCGAACCAGGCCAGATGGGTCAACCATTGATAAGCGGCAAGGTCAGAGGGCAGTAGCCATAATTGCAGGCTGATCCCCCAAGCACCCAACCATGTCGTTATCACGCCTGGATGTCCGGCCGTCAGGGTCTCTGCCCATTGCCCGGCCAGGAATGCCTGCCGAAATTGTACTGAGCGGAACACCCAGATCAATTCATCTGGCGTTACATAGCGGTTAATGGCGGCCAGGCGTGGCAAAAAGGCGGCCAAAAAAAGTGCGCTCTCCAACAGGATTGTATAGGCGCGTGGGTGTTGGGCAAACCATCTTACCTGCGGCATAAAGGGGATAATATCCCATCGTTTCAGGAGGCGCACACGGCCGTATGAACTTCATTAACAGCCTGATCGTGATATTGCCAACCCGTCTGAACCCAGTATAATCCAGGCAAAAGTGCAATGTGACAAAGGATGGGAAGAAAAACTTGGTTAATCAATTAACCTATACAGAGAGTGAATCAAATCACCCCATGGATTTCTTGTTAGGGGAGAAGTTTGACCTGCCCGCCACAGGAGATACGCGCAAGGGGTGGGTGGTAGCACACCGGAATAATGAGATATTAGTAGATATTGGTGCCAAATCGGAAGGGATCATTCCCATGGCCGAGGTGCAGACATTGGATGCCAATGCCCGCGAGCAGCTAGCTGTGGGCAATGAAGTGTATGTCTACGTGGTTTCTCTGGAAGATGAGCATGGCAATCTCATCGTCTCCTTTGTGAAAGCCATTGAGTACCAGGACTGGTCGCACATGGAACATTGCTTGCAGGCAAAGGAGGCATGTGAAGGGAAAATTGCCGGGCACAATAAGGGGGGGCTGTTGGTGCAAATCGGGCAACTGCGCGGATTTGTACCGAAATCACAGTTTAGCCGGGAACGGCAGCAGGCGGTGCAGCAAAGCCCTGGCGCACTGCAAAAATCGGTAGGGCAGCCTATTATGGTGAAGGTGGTAGAAGTAGATGCGGAAAGAAATCGCCTGATTTTATCGGAAAAGGATGCTGCTTCAGAGATCCGCCAGGGGAAACGGGCCAGATTATTGTCAGAGATAAAAGAAGGGGATGTGTTTGACGGCCGTATAATCAACATTGCCAACTTTGGTGCTTTTGTAGACATTGGCGGGTTGGAAGGGTTGATCCACCTTTCTGAGATAAGCTGGAAACGGATTAACAACCCCAACGAAGTATTAAAAACAGGCCAGGAAGTAAAAGTACAGGTTCTTTCCATTGACCAGGAAAAAGAACGTCTGGCATTGAGCCTTAAACGGTTACAACCTGATCCCTGGACAAGTATTGACGAACATTATCAAGTAGGGCAGGTATTTGAGGCCACCCTCACCAAACTCGCTCCTTATGGCGCTTTTGCCCGCCTCCATGATGATTACCAATTAGAAGGGTTGATTCACATCTCAGAAATATCAGAAACACATATCACCCATCCCCGTGATATGGTGAAAGTGGGTCAGGTAGTATCGGTTCGTATTATTCGTATTGACGCGGAGCAGCGACAGCTTGGTCTGAGTATCAGGCAGGTTGCCTCTCCAAAATTCGTCGAGTCTGACCTGGCGTTGCTCAGTGAACAGTAACTTTACCGAATGGTCAGGGCAAGACCGGCGAGCCAAACCGAGGTAAACACCGGTGAACTCGAAAAACTGGGAACGATTTACACAAAGAGCCAGGCGGGTGCTGAGTCTGGCCCAAGAAGAAGCCGAACGATTAAATCATAGCTATATTGGCAGTGAGCATGTACTAATTGGCTTGTTACGCGAAGAAGGCGGTGTAGCTGGCCGGGTATTGCGTGAGTTGGGGCTGGACGCAGCGCGTGTCCAGGCTATGGTGGAGCGATTATCCGGGGGGCCAGGCACACGTACTCCATTTACAAAAATTGAACTTTCACCCAGCACCAAGCGGCTGTTGGAACTGGCCGTGGAAGAGGCCCGCCGTATGGGGCAACATTACATCAGCACTGAACATTTGCTGCTGGGGTTGGCCCGGCAAAATGAGGGGCTGGCAATTGATGTGCTGCGTAAATTTGGCATTAGCCCCGAACAGATTCGCCGCCAGACACGGCGTATGTTGAAAGAAAGCCCGGTGCCGGCAACGGAAGCGGCCGCCCCCGCTAAACGTGGTGGTTCTGCAACCAAAAAAGAAAAAAGCAAAACGCCCATGGTGGATCAATTGGCTACCGATTTGACGGCGATGGCTGAGGAAAACAAGCTGGACCCTGTGATTGGCCGGCAAATGGAAATTGAGCGCGTGATTCAGATATTGGCGCGGCGTACCAAGAATAACCCGGCGTTGATTGGTGAACCGGGGGTGGGCAAAACGGCCATCATTGAAGGATTGGCGCAGCGGATTGTAGACGGCCGTGTGCCAGACATTCTGCACAATAAACGGGTGTTGCAACTGGATGTAGGTAGCCTGGTAGCTGGGACAATGTACCGGGGCCAATTTGAAGAGCGGCTCAAGCGCGTCATTGAAGAGCTGAAATCCAGCGATGCTATCCTCTTTATTGATGAGGTGCATATGCTGGTGGGGGCAGGGTCGGCTGGTAGTTCTGTTGATGC
Source organism: uncultured Ardenticatenaceae bacterium (assembly GCA_964581605.1). Lineage (GTDB taxonomy): Bacteria > Chloroflexota > Anaerolineae > Promineifilales > Promineifilaceae > CAADGU01. Next base: position 8,287 of record CAZOPF010000091.1, on the reverse strand, counting down.
AGCAAACATCCTCAAACCAGCATTGGCGCGGGGCGAACTGCAAACCATTGGGGCAACTACGTTAGAAGAGTATCGCAAATACATTGAAAGCGACGCGGCATTGGAACGACGCTTCCAACCAATTTATGTGGACGAGCCATCGCCTGATGAAAGCATCCAGATTTTGCAGGGGATTAAGGGCGCATATGAACAGCATCACAACCTGTTCATCACCCAAGAAGCGATTGAAGCGGCCGTCAACCTTTCCACTCGTTATGTTACTGACCGCTTCTTGCCGGACAAGGCGATTGACCTGATTGATGAAAGCGCCTCCCGTGTGCGCATGTATCGTGTGCCCCAGGCAGCCGACATTCGGGAAGCATATGAAGAACTGCGTGAAATTCGGGATGAACGGACACAATCTATTGAAGACGGCCGTTATGAATATGCCGAAGATTTACGCGCTCGTGAAGATGAGCTGCAACGCCAACTCGATAACCTGCGTGCCAGCAATGAAGGTGAATACTCCGTCAGCGTAACGGCCGAAGACATTGCTGAAGTTCTGGCAATGTGGACAGGCATCCCGGTTTATCAATTCACCCAGGAAGAGTCGGAACGGCTGCTGCAAATGGAAGAGGAGTTGCGGAAATCCATTGTGGGCCAACAAGAAGCGATTACCGCCATCTCTAAGGCGGTGCGCCGTGCCCGCGCCGGGCTGAAAGACCCCAATCGCCCCATTGGCTCTTTTATCTTCCTCGGCCCCACCGGGGTTGGTAAGACGGAGTTAACCAAAGCATTGGCTACGTTCCTGTTTGGCAGTGAGGACGCATTGGTGCAGTTGGATATGTCTGAATTTATGGAACGGCACAATGTGGCGCGGCTGGTCGGCTCGCCCCCAGGTTATGTGGGGTATGAAGACGCCGGGCAGTTAACGGAAGCGGTTCGGCGACGGCCGTATTCCATCATCGTCTTTGATGAAATTGAAAAAGCGCACCCAGAAGCGTTCAATCTGTTACTGCAAATCATGGAAGAGGGGCATTTGTCAGACGCCAAAGGGCAGAAGGTCAATTTCCGCAACGCCATGATCATTATGACCTCCAACATCGGGGCCGATACCATCAAACGGGGGCCAAATTTGGGCTTTTCTTTCCGCCGTGACGATGTAACCGAAGCCAATCAACAGTATGCCGAAATGCAGAAGACCCTGCTGGAACAACTAAAAAAGCAGTTCCGCCCTGAATTTATAAACCGGGTAGATAGCATTGTTGTTTTCCGGCAGTTGACCAAAGAAAACATTCGCCGGATTGTGGATATTATTCTAGATGAGGTGAATGATCGCCTGATAGACCATGAGTTAATAATCGCAGCTACGGATGCGGCCCGCGATTGGCTGGCCGAACATGGATACGACCCGGAGTTTGGGGCACGGCCGTTGCGCCGCCTCATCCAAATGGAAGTAGAAGATCGCCTCTCTGATGCTGTTTTGTCTGGCAAGTTTGTCGCCGGAGAAACAGTGGTATTGGATGTGGAGGATGGGGATGTTGTTCTACGCCATCAAGAAGATCAGACTTTGCCGCCAGAACTGGAAGAGGTACCAATGCCAACCATGTAACTGGCATGACTTACCACACGGTAAAGTAATAGCCACCCAGTATCTAAACAAAAAGCCCACAGCAATTTGTGGGCTTTTTTGATCGCTATAACAAGGCTCGTTATTCACAGGGTGGAATATACAATACCTGCCCCACTTCAATGAGATTAGTGTTAGAAATACGATTAGCATCGGCAATGGCATCTACGGTAACACCATATTGTTTAGCCAGAACTCCCAATGTCTCGCCAGCCTGAACAATATGGACAGAACGGGTGCCGCCCACCACATACAGACTACCACCGTGACTCATCGCCAGCGGTGTAAACGTGGCGGGCAAGGTGGGTGTTGGTGTGGCTGTATTGGTAGGCGTGGGGGGAATAACTTCGGCCGTTTCTGGGCCTTCTGTTTCGTTACCACCACCAATCAGCCCACATCCCACCATTAACAATGCCATCAATAAGAGAGTTATTATCACTATTGCAGGTTTTCGCATCTTACCTCCTCAAATTGTTCTTCACACCCCAATCTCTGCAATTCAACATAAATAATAAAACTATTATATCAGAGCATGATGGTTTTTTGAAGCACGGCAAATGGGCTTTCGGTCATATAAAATCCTGTTACGTATTGATTGTTACCCCATACACCAAAACGGCCGTTACCCATTACTTCTGTACTGATTGCCTTTTCCTACGTGAAAAAGCCGCAAAAACTCCATTGTTCCCTTCAATCCCCTTTTTATACTTTGCACGTGATGGTACCTGAAACGATCGGCCGTTATCGAATTCAAGCAGAACTCGGTCGTGGCGGTATGTCAACGGTTTATCTCGCTCATGATCCTCATTTTGAGCGGGAGGTGGCTATTAAGTTGCTGCCGGTGGAGCTGTCTCACCACCCTACCTTTCGGCGGCGATTTGAACGAGAAGCCAAAGTTGTCGCCGCACTCGCCGACCCTGCCATTGTCCCTGTCTATGATTTTGGCGAAGAAATGGGGCAGCCTTACCTGGTAATGCGGTTTATGACCGGGGGGTCTTTGGCTGAACGGCTGCACCAGGGGCCGTTAAGCCTGGCAGATGCCGCTTTTATCATGGGGCGATTGGCGCCTGCGCTGGATGAAGTCCATGCCCATAAGGTTGTTCATCGTGATCTAAAGCCCAGTAATATCTTGTTCGACCAGCGGGGTGAGCCGTATATTTCAGATTTTGGCACGGTGAAGGTGACAAAGGCAACCACCCAATTGACTGATACAGGTGGCGCAGTTGGCACACCGGCCTACATGAGTCCGGAGCAGATTCAAGGGGAAACTGAGTTAGACGGCCGTTCCGATATTTATACTCTGGGCATTATCCTCTATGAAATGCTCTCCGGTAAACATCCTTATCAATCCAATACACCTATTGCAGTGGCCGTCAAGCATATGTTTGAGCCAACCCCCCGTATATTAGATACCCGGCCAGACCTACCCCCAGAAACACAATTCATCATCAACAAAGCGATGGCTAAACAGCCGGCCGACAGGTATGAAACGGCCGTCTCCTTTGCCCAGGCCATTTGCGCCCTGGTCCCCCATGTGGAAATGCCAGTTAAGGCTGTGGCCATGGAAACACCCCCCCGCCACGAAGGGCGGCGGCGGGCACTTATCATCAGCAACAGTGAATATCAGGATCCTGCTCTGGCACACCTGACCCGGCCAACCGCTAACGTCCATCGGCTGGTAGATGTATTACGCGATCCGCATGTGGGCCAGTTTGATCAGGTAGCCACTCTGGTAGATGAGCCAGCTGATGTCATTCGGCGGGCGGTGGCACACTTTTTCGCGGACAGCGCTAAAGAGGACTTGTTACTGCTTTACTTCATGGGTCATGCGGCTATTGGCACAGAGGAAAAGCTATATCTGGCAGCCCAGGACACAGAACACAAGCTGTTACGGGCCACGGCCATTCCTGCCTCTTATCTGGCAGAAGTGATGGATGACAGCCAGTCGTGGCAACAAGTTGTTGTGTTTGACTGCACTTTTAGCAATGCCAGCAGTCGTAATAGCCAGGATTTGGTCGGCCGGGTGGCGACAACGGATGACGCCTTTAACCGCAATGGACATGAACGAGTGATCCTGTCGTCCGCGGATCGGGTACATTATGAATGGCATGAGGATGCCGTTACCGGCTCGGCCATGCCTTCTCTTTTTACCCATTTTTTCATTGAGGGGTTAAAGATGGGCGCGGCCGATCAGGATCGTAACGGCCGTGTGACTATTGATGAGATTTTTGCTTATGTGTATGAACAGATGCAGCGGAAAACGTCACAAAATGGGATACGGCCGTACAAATGGGCCTCCTTTGCCTATCAAAACTCCAGCCGCATTGTACTGGCACATAATCCCCAGACACCGCCGCCCACTCCCATCCTGCCATTGATGCCCCAGGCTTCTTTTTCACGCCAACAATCACGCCGATATAAAAAACCTGTACTTTTATTGCTGGCATTACTTTTTACCATTCTGCTCTTCATTGGTGGCTGGGTGCAGCAACAACAATCCTCCCCCCCCACGGCCAGCGCCGCCATTTTGGTTGCGCCATCTCAAACGCCAACCAACAGTGCCACACCGCCTCCGACTGCTACCAAAAAACCAACTCATACGGCAACACCCTTGCCAACCCATACACCTGCCCCCACTCATACGATTACACCATCCCCAACCTCCATAGCCACCCTGACCGTCACCTCCAAACTGGCCATCGCCGTTGTGGCATCTACTCTATTCACTGCACCGGACACGGCCGCCCCAGAAATAACCTTTATTGGCATTGGCGAAGCAGTAACCGTGCTGGGTCGTTCCGCCAATAGTGAATGGTTTTTTGTGGAAAACGGTGAAGGGATGCAGGGATATGTCCATGCACCTCGTTTGGAGTGGGGAGCAGATGTGGCAACACTGCCCATCATAGACACGGCCGTTAACATGCCCCTGCCAACTCCCTCACCAGCCGCAACAGAGTGCCAGGGCACTGGTTGCCCATCCCTATCACTCGACATTTACCCCCTTATCGGTTCCCGCTGTGAAAACAGCATCTACTACCGGACTGTTTACATGATGGGGCACGGTGGCGACGGCCGTTACACCTATTACTGGAATGAGCAAAAAATAGGCGGGCCATTGTTGAACGAAGGACTTGGCTTTGAAGTCAGCAGCCCGGACCGATCGGCCGTCATCGGTGTTGGCAAAATCATCTCTGGAGACGGTCAAACCGTAGAAAAAGAGCTTTTTGTGTCAGACTTCGGCTGCCAGTAAAATCCGTAATCGGTTATCAGTAATGGGTAATCCGAAGTCAGACATCGAACTTCGGATATCCGGCTTCGGACTTCAGACTATGGCAGCTTTTCATTATCAAGACGGTCAACTTTGGTGCGAGAATGTGGCGGTGGCCGCAGTGGCAACGGCCGTCGGCACACCCGTTTATATCTATAGCCAGGCAGAATTGCAGGCACGGGCGGCAGAATTTGTCGCCTCCGCGCCTGGCTCTCTCCCCTGTTACGCCGTGAAAGCGAACAATAACCCCGCCATTTTGCGGCTGTTAGCCAGCGCCGGGCTGGGTGCCGATGTAACCAGCGGCGGCGAACTGTTCCTGGCACTGCACGCGGGCATCTCGCCAGATAAAATCATCTTTTCCGGGGTGGGCAAACGGCATGACGAAATCGAAATGGCATTGGAGAATGGCATCCGCGCTCTGCATGTGGAATCAGCCATGGAGCTAGAAGCGATTGCCGCTATTGCCAGCGAGCGGCATACGGTGGCGAACATCGGCGTGCGGGTCAACCCGGACATTCATGCCGAAACGCACCCTTACATGACCACCGGCGAAAAATGGCACAAATTTGGCGTAGCCCCGGAAACGGCCGTTACCCTTCTCCATTTTGCCCGCGAACACCCCTATCTGCACCCGGTTGGTCTGGCTGCGCACATCGGTTCGCAGATTACGGCCGTGCCCCCCTTCGTGCAATCCGCCCACTTCCTGGTACACATGGCCGATGAGTTAGCCAGCAGTGGCATCCGGTTGGAATATGTGGATGTGGGCGGAGGATTGGGAATTGATTATAGTGATTGGAGATTTGAGGGCGAAGATTTTCACAAACAAACTCCTATCTCCAGTTTCCCATCGCCTGCAATTTTTGAATGGGTCACGGCCGTCGCCGGGCCTATCCTTGCCGCCGGTTATGGCGTGGTCATGGAACCGGGCCGTTCTATTGTCGGGCCAGCGGGCTGCCTGCTCACCCGCGTCACCTACACCAAAAGCCAGGGCGGGACCCAATTTGTCATTGTAGACGCCGGCATGAGTGACCTGATCCGCCCCACCCTTTATGATGCCTACCATCCTGTTTTACCTGCCCGGTTCACAGTGAACAGTGAACAGTGGACAGTGGATATTGTGGGGCCCATTTGCGAAACGGGGGATTGGCTGGCCAGGGAACGCACCTTACCCGCGCCAAAGCCTGGTGATTTGCTGGCGATCATGCAGGCCGGCGCTTATGGTTATGCGATGGCGTTGAATTACAACGGCCGTCTCAAACCCGCCGAAATTCTGGTCAACGGCGATCATTATTCCCTCATCCGCAAACGGCAGGACTACACCCACCTGCTGGATGGCTGCCAGGCACCTGAGTAACTCACAACCATCACCCAGACTGTTCCCTCTGTGGCATAATCCCGTTATCATACTGTTATTCGGAGGGATTTTATGCGTCGTCGTTTGCCCTGGATTCTTTTGGTGGCCTGTTTATGCCTGCTAATCGCTTCCCTGATCGCCAATGGGCTGTTGCTGCTCTATGCCATGCAGAACTATTTGGGTGCCAATGCGGCCCGGCTTGATCCGCTCAATTTGAGCTATTTTCCGCATGCGCCCACAGAAAATATGGCCGGGATTACGGCCGTCTTCTTTGGTGATTCTCGCGCCGCCCAATGGCCCGCACCAACGGATCTAAACGATATACAATTTGTTAATCGTGGCATTGGCGCACAAACATCGGCTCAGATTGTCGGCCGGTTTGATGCGCATGTACGGCCGTTACATCCCGACATCCTCATCGTGCAAATGTGCATTAACGATCTGAAAACAGTCGCCTTTTTCCCCGCCCAACAGGAGCAAATCATTGCCAACTGCCAGAACAACATCAACCAAGTTGTGCAGCAAGCCACCGCCATGGGCACAACCGTCATTTTAACCACTGTATTCCCGGTCGGTGAATTTCCCTGGCAGCGTCGCCTCTATTGGTCGCCGGATATTGACACGGCGGTAGCCACCGTCAATACCACCATTCGTTCCCTCGCCGCCGAAAACGTTCTCATCCTGGATGCATACGCCTTACTTGCCGATGAATCAGGCCGCCTGCAACCGCAGTTTGCCACCGACGAACTGCACCTAAATCTGGCCGGGTACGAACGGCTAAACCAGGAACTCACCCGCCTCCTATCAAATCAAATTCACCACTAATACAACAGCTTCAGCGGATTTACGCCGATCAAAATCCGTGCCCATCCGTCTAATCCGTATCATCCGTGGTTCTCCGTGGTTCATTGATCCGGGTCAGACTGGCGCAGGTATTCCCAGGTATAAATGCCGGTGTAATGTCCATCGCTCCATTGGAATTGCAGCGCGTATACCCCCACCGCCTGAATTTGTTCTATCGTCACCCCTTCATCTGGCGCTCCCCGCATCAGGTCTAAATCGGGCGGCGTGCCCATGTAGAGATGCCCCCCTTTACATTCCACACAGGGACAGTTGGCACGCAGCCCGGCATAGGGCAGACGGCTGGTATGCCCATCTTCCCACTGAATGATGAGTAAGCGTTGGGTTTTGTCGGCGGTCACGGCCGTTGGTTTTGTTCCTGCCATCATCCTCTCCTCAAAGGAACCCACAGATTGCACCGATGATACAGATAAAATCCGCGTTATCCGTGTTTGTCCGCATCCCATCACTTTGTGATATTTTCAGTCAGAAGCGGCGATTGGACAACGGCCGTTACCCTTTTCCCACCGGCTTCCCATACAAACCGATATTCTGCCCCTTAAAGTTCAGCCGGAACGGGACAATGGTGTGTCCCCGCCGCCGGGCATACACCGCCAGACTTTCCAGCCAATGTTCACCCGGCGGCGGCACAAACGGCTCACCAATCACACAGCACGGAAACAAGACAAAGCCACAGCCGAATTGGGCCGCCGCCTCAATAATCTCCACATTGCAGCCATGCGCGTGCATCCCCACCAGCAGATCAAAATCGGCCGCCATCTCTCTGGTAAACGGCTGGTCAATGTGCGGTACGCTGGTCGTCGCATCCAGCTTCACGCGCTGCCCGGTGCTGATGTCCTTGTACTTGTCAGTTAACGGCTGGTAATGGGGATCAATCACGGTGGCCTGCCAGCCACTTTCTTGCAGCAGGTAGGCCAGCAGTCCCTTGCCCCCGGCAATATCCGCCACACGACAGGGAGCAAACTGCGCCACCAGCCAGCGATGCAGCAATTGAAAGCGGAACTTCTTCATTTTGCGCAGCTCAGGCGCGGCGGCTAAAGCCTCCCCTCCGGCCGCGCCAGCCGCACCCGTCAACCGTTCCAACTTCACAAACAACTCCCGCCCCAATTCCACGTCTTTGTGTTTTGCCATCCCCTGATTATCCCTCTATCGAGCAGAGATGGCTAAACAAGGTACGCCTCTACAGCAATTCGAA
>CAZOPF010000090.1:8976-22704 GCA_964581605.1 uncultured Ardenticatenaceae bacterium | reverse complement strand
CCCGGACATCGAAGTCGAAATCCTGCCCGGCGGCCAGCCGCATTATTACTATATTTTAGGAGCGGAATAGAATCAAAGATTGCGCAGATGACACAGATTATTTTCTATCTGCGAAATCTGCGTAATCTTTGATCAACCATTTCATGATCAAAATAGTCACCGACAGCGCCATGGATGTCCCCCCAGACATCGTAGAGAAGTATGGCATCACCGTTGTGCCAGTTTATGTCAACATCGGCGAAAAAGGGTATCTGGAAGGGGTAGAGCTTTCCCGACAGGAGTTTTACGACAATCTGGAGAAGTACGAACCGTACCCCACCACCGCCGCCCCCTCACCAGGCACATTTGCCGAGGTGTATGAACGGTTGACACAGGAAGGCGCGACGGAAATCCTCTCCATCCACCTGGCCTCTGCCCTCAGCGCCACGTATGACAATGCCCGGATGGGGGCGGACGCGGCTGAAAATAGCTGCCCCGTGCATGTGTTTGACTCGCAGCAGATTACGTTGGGTGGAGGGTTGTTGGTGATCACGGCCGTAGAATCCCTCACCGCCGGTAAATCCCTGCCTGAAATTGTGCAAATCCTGAACGAACGCGCCCCACGCACCCGCGTCTTTGGCATGATTGACACCATGGAATCGCTGCGGCGCGGCGGCCGTGTCAGTTGGGCGCAGTTTGGCATCGGCACGCTGCTGCAAATCAAGCCGGTGATGATGATCAGCGCCGGTGAGGTGAACGTCATCGCCCGTGTGCGCACGCGCAAGAAGGCGCTGCCGGAGATGCTGCGGCTGGTGGAGGAGTTTGGCCCGTTTGAACGGATTGCCATTTTGCACGTCCATGCGCCGGAAGCGGCCGTTGAACTACAGCAGCAATCCGCCCACCTGTTCCCGGCTGGTGAGACACCCCTCATTGCCGAAGTCACCCCGGCCATTGGCACACATTTGGGTCTGGGCGCAGTCGGCTTTGCCGCCATTGCCGCCAGTCAAGAGACCAAATCTTAACCCGGTAACATTCGGATTTGTGCCCAGATATGGTTTGGGCAATGGAGAAATAATGATGACTCAAATTACCATCACGTTACCAGATGATCGGCTGCAAAAACTTAAGGAACTGGCCAGCCATTATCACATTGCCCCGGAAGAATTAGTGCGTGTCAGTGTCGAAGAGCTGCTGGCGCGACCGGAAGAAGAATTTCAACGCGCCCTAACATATATCCTTAACAAAAATGCGGAGCTTTATCGGCGGCTGGCGTAATGCGCTACCTGACTGTCAATGAGGTGTTGGAGATTTACGGCCGTGTGATGGCCCAATCCGGCGGCGCGGTGGGCATACGCGATTTGGGCGGGTTAGAATCCGCAGTGGCCCAACCCCGCATGACCTTTGGTGGAGAGGAACTATACCCTACGATTGCGGAAAAGGCTTCCGCCCTCGGTTTTTCACTTATCCAAAACCACCCTTTTATAGACGGTAACAAACGCGCTGGTCATGCAGCAATGGAGACATTTCTGGTATTAAATGGCCACCAGCTTGGCGCCAGTACAGATGAGCAAGTTTACACTATTCTCCATGTGGCATCAGGCGAAATGGCAAGAGAGATGTTCACGCAATGGCTTCAGGAACATCTTGTACCAGGCCCATTTGGTCGCGTTTAGGCAAACAATTAACTTATATTTGAAAATATGATGACGGACCATGTACTGCTGCGAGAGGTGATAGAAGCTGACCTGCCCATTTTTTATGAGCAGCAGCTTGACCCAGAGGCCACCCAGATGGCCGCTTTTCCGGCCAGGGAGCGAGCAGAGTTTATGGCCCATTGGCGGAACAATGTTCTGGGCAATGAGCGCGTTATCAAAAAGACCATTCTCTTTGACGGGCAGGTGGCCGGTAACATCGTGAGTTTTGAGCAGTTTGGCGAGCGGGAGGTGGGGTACTGGTTGGGCAAGGAATTTTGGGGCCAGGGCATTGCCAGCCGGGCGCTGGCGGAATTTGTGCAGATTGAACGGACACGGCCGTTATACGCCCATGTGGCCCCGCACAATATCGCCTCCCGCCGGGTGCTGGAAAAGTGCGGCTTTGTGGAAGCCGGTGTGGTGTTGGGCTTTCTGGACGAGGATGGCGTAGACGATACGCAACTGGTGATCATGGAGTTGAGATGATGGGGTGATAGCATAGGAAACTTGCAAGACTTATGAGTTACGAATCCGTTGATAAGCTACAAAACATTCTGGCACAAACCGTCTTTTTTCATACAAAAGACGCTAAAAAAGCTGCCGGGCGCGCCCTCGGAACCCTGGTAGAGATCATTACTTTCTACCTGCTTAAAACCTGGGGGTTTGAACACTCCATTGCTATTGAAAGAGCATTGGCTGAATACGGAAATCCAGAAATCAAACACAACGTCGAGTATTCTCTCCATCCTGTCTTGCAAAAGGCAGAGATAGCTATTCCTTTCAGGCTTCCCATTACGGCTGCACGAATTCGAACGGCCGTTGATGCAGATTTGCTTGCGACTATAGGTTCAAGTAAAACAGCAACCACACTTCTGAGAACTGACCTTACTTTGCGGAATTCCTGCCTCATCGCCCACAATCAACATTCACATATCGTAGCTACCCTTACAAGGATCAGTCAGGATCGTGCCCACTTGTATGTTATTGAACAATCTGCTAAACCCTATGCCATGTTTGAGTGTAAACGAGTGGGCGTAGAAGAAGGGATGAGAAAAGGCCCACAAACGATAGAAAAAGCTAAACAGGGCGCCTATGTGGCTAAATCCGTTTCTTCTTTACACAAAATACGCCTGCCATCTGGGGAATTGCAGGGGCTTATGTTTAGAGCCAATCAGGCGATTTACGTAAAACCCTATCAAGAGCTAATTGCGGAAGTGATCGGCTCGAATGACCCGGAACTATTGCGTGATTTCATTCTAACGGTTGGCGTGGTCAGCAATCATGGTAACTGGTTCACCTCAAACAACCATAACAAAGAATTAAAAGTATTGGCTCAATCGTATGATTGGCTTATATTCCTCACAGATACGGGTCTTTCCGAGTTTATCTCCCAACTTTTGCTTGAACCTCAGCCCACGCTCGAACCAGCCCGCAATGCTTTCTTGGCCAGCTATACGGCCGACAAGAAAAGGAATAGATTTACCAAAGTCCAGATGGATTATGAAGCGGATCAAGCCCTACAAAATTATTTCCAGGACAATGGTGAGCGAATAGAGAGTTGGTTCAATGTTATCACTCCCCAAACCGGGAAGATGAGCGATCTTCATGGACGCATTTCGCAGTTGCGTGATAAAAATTGGCGGGAGGTGCATTTGTTATGACGGCCGGGCGACAGGTGATCAGCCAGAAAAAAGATTGGGGCACACCCCAAAAATACGTGGATGCGGTGAAAGCAGTTTTCGGCGGTGTTATTCATTTAGACCCCTGCTCCAGTCGCTTCTCAATTGTGAACGCCATCACGGAATACTGTTTGCCGGAACATAATGGTTTGGCTGAATCCTGGAATTTTCCGACAATCTATGTGAATCCACCTTATGGAAATGACAAGAAGCGTGGTACCAGAATCATTGATTGGCTACGCAAATGTGAAGAAGCGCACAGGTTGTTTAATTCTGAAGTTATTGCCCTGGTTCCGGTAGCTACCAATACGGGGCATTGGAAAGAGTATGTATATGGCAAGGCTACGGCCGTATGCTTTTTGTATGATACACGCCTGCGTTTTCTCATAGATGGAAAGGATAGAGGCAAAGGTGCGCCCATGTCCTGCGCCATGATCTATTGGGGAAATCATTACGCGCGTTTCTTTGAGGTTTTTATTCAGCATGGCGCAGTCGTGAATCTTGAAAACTTGCACGGCATACACATCGGCTACGCCAGTGAGAATCATAAAAATGGTTCGGTAGTCACGACATTAGATGGGATTGCTGCCCCAATAGTGAAAAAACCTAAACAAATGCGACTGTTTACAGAAGAGATTGTTGCTGAAATTTAACGCGACCAGGAAAAGGATGCGGGTTAAACTACATGTCTCGATCATTTAATCGTTTACAACGAGTTTTAGATTTAGAAGCAAAACAGGGGTACAAAAACACGGCCGTCGTCGGCGGGATTCGTCAGTTTGCTACCTTTTGGGTAGGGCAGGCGCGTGAGGAAGTTGGTGATGAACTGGATGCGGCCCTGGTGGAGCAGATTGCCGATGTATTGGCCGGGTATGACCGGCTGCCCGGCCCCGAAGCCCGCGCCAAAGCCATCACCGACCTGACGGCGCAGCTACAGCGCCGCGACGACCGGGTGGGCAAAACCGGTGACAAAGGACAACCGACAAAGGACGAAAAACGCCCCCAAGCCGAAGCCCGTAAACCAAAGCCCGATCACGCATCACGCATCACGCATCACGAACCCCCGATCACCGATCACCGATCACCGATTACCGAACCCGACGAGCCACTCCCACCGCCCGAACCGGAAGAAGCGCCCCGCCCCAAACGCGCCTTCAAACAGGTGGAGCCAGACCCCGAAGGATTGTCCCAACCTGTCACCGCGCTCAAAGGGGTCGGCCCCAAAATCGCCGAGCAGTTGGGCAAACTGGGCGTGGCGACCATCTGGGAACTGCTCTACACCTTCCCCCGCCGCTATGATGACTACACCCTGATGAAACCGATCAACCGGCTGCAATATGGCGAGGCTGTGACGGTCATTGGCACCATCTGGGAAACCCGCGCCCGCCGCACCAACAACCGGGTCATCGTGCAAAGTACCATCAGCGACGGCACAGGTAACATTCAGGCCACCTGGTTTAACCAGCCCTGGCTGACCGAATCGCTCAAAGCAGGCACACAAATCGTCCTCAGCGGCACAGTGGACCAGTTTTTGGGGCGGCTGGTGTTTAGCTCACCCGATTGGGAACTGCTGGAACTCGACCCCCTCAAAACGCGGCGCATCGTGCCCGTTTACCCGCTGACTAAAGGGCTGAACGGCAACAAGATGCGCGAGATTATGCGCACGGCCGTAGACCATTGGGCGCCCCGTGTCCCCGATCCCCTGCCAACCGGTGTGCGCCAGCGGCAAAACCTGGACTTGCTGCCGGTGGCGTTGGAGCAAACCCATTTCCCAGACAGCCAGCAAGAACTGCACAACGGCCGTCGCCGCCTCATTTTTGACGAACTGTTCCTGCTGCAACTGGGCATGGCCGGCAGCCGCCGCGAATGGCAATCGCAGCCGGGCATCAAAATTGAACCAAATGAAGCCCTGTTGGCCCGTTTCCAGGAAATCCTGCCCTTTGCCCTCACCGGAGCGCAGCAGCGGGTGATCGGCGAAATTACCGCCGACATGGCCGCCGGTGTGCCTATGAACCGGCTGTTGCAAGGGGATGTGGGTGCGGGCAAAACGGTGGTGGCGGCGGCGGCGATGTTTACGGCCGTCCGCGCCAGCCATCAAGCCGCCCTCATGGTCCCCACCGAAATCCTGGCCGAACAACATTATCAAGGACTCAGCAAACTTCTCACGCCTCTGGGCATCACCACCGGCCTGCTGACGGGCAGCACGCCCGCCACCGCCCGCGAACAAATTTTGGCCGGGCTGGCCGATGGCTCCATCCACGTGGCCATTGGCACCCACGCCCTGATTCAAGAGCAGGTGCAGTTCCACAGTCTGGCGCTGGCCGTCATTGACGAGCAGCACCGTTTTGGCGTGGATCAGCGGCAGGCGCTGCGCGACAAAGGCAGCAACCAGGGCAAAAAGTACAATCCACACTTGCTGTCTATGTCCGCCACGCCCATCCCGCGCACGCTGGCACTGTCGCTCTATGGCGACCTGGACGTTTCCATTTTGGACGAGATGCCGCCGGGCCGCCAGGAAATTAAGACGCGCTGGCTGCCGGGGCGTGACCGGGAACGGGCTTACGCTTTCATCCGCAAAGAGGTGAAGGCGGGGCGGCAGGCGTTTGTCATTTATCCGCTGGTGGAGGAGTCAGACAAGCTGGATGCGCCCGCGGCCGTAGACGACCACAAGCGGCTGGATGAGCAGGTGTTCCCCGATTTGCGCGTGGGGTTGGTTCACGGCCGTTTGCCATCGGCCGATAAAGAAGCAGTGATGCGCGCCTTCAAGGAGGGCGAACTAGACATCCTGGTCTCTACCTCCGTCATCGAAGTAGGCGTGGATGTGCCTAACGCTACCGTCATGCTCATTGAAGGGGCGAACCGCTTTGGGCTGGCGCAGTTACACCAGTTTCGCGGCCGGGTGGGGCGTGGTGAGTACCAATCCTACTGCCTGCTCATTTCCGACAGCGAAGCTAACGGCGCGGGTGAACGGCTGGCGGCGCTGGAACAGAGCAACGATGGTTTTGTGCTGGCGGAGAAGGATTTGGAACTGCGTGGGCCGGGTGAATTTTTCGGCCGGCGGCAAAGCGGCCTGCCGGAGCTCAAACTGGCCTCGCTACTGGATATGGAGATGCTGCAAAAAGCGCAGCAAGAAGCCCGCGCCATTTTTGCCGATGACCCGCAGCTCGAAAAACCAGAACACGCCCTACTGAAAGAACGCATCGCCCAATTTTGGGAGAACGCGACGGATATTAGTTAGCTAAGTGAGACGCACTTTGAAAGTGCGTCTCACTTAAGGACCCACACCCATGAAAACCAGACGCGCTTTATACCCTGGCACATTCGACCCGGTTCATTACGGCCATATTGACCTGATGCAGCGGGCGGCGGCTATTTTTGATGAGTTGGTGGTAGCGGTTTATGACCACAACGTGCCCACCAAGTCGCTGCTCTTTTCGGCAGCGGAGCGGGTGGAGATGATTGAAACGGCGCTGGGTGAACTGGACAATATCCGCGTGGCGCCGTTTACGGGGCTGACGGTGGATTTTGCGCGGCAAGTGGGGGCGGAGGTGTTTGTGCGCGGGCTGCGCGTTTTCTCTGACTTTGAGTTTGAGTTCCGGCTGGCGCTGGCTAATAAACGGTTAGCACCGGAAATTGAGACGGTGAGCCTGATTACGGACGAGGAGCACACTTTCCTCAGCGGCACCACGGTGCGGGAGATTGCCTCATTGGGTGGGGATGTGACCAGCATGGTGCCGCCGAATGTGGCGGCGGCGTTGTATGCCCGGTTTAACGGCCGTGCCCCCCACGAATTCAACCGCCCCGTGCCCTTGCGAGATTAGAGATTAGGAGATTGGGGATGGGGAGATTGAAGGGCTGATGAGTGAGTTGAGTAATCCACATGAAGGAAACGAGGTTATGCAAACAGCAGCACAACAATGGATTGCCGAAGGATTTGAGCAAGGGATTGAACAAGGGATTGAGCAAGGTCGGATACAAACGTTGCAAGAGGAAATTCTGGATTTGCTGTATGCCCGGTTTGGGCTGGCATCTGAGGAGGTAGCGGTGCGGATCACGGCCGTAACCGACACCACCATCTTGCGCCAATTACTACGCCAGGCCGCCACCCTGGAAACGGCCGCTGCCTTTACCCAGGTTTTAGCTGATTTGCCTTGAGTTTTTTGTGCCTTGTTGCGGGGATAACGGCCGTGCCCCCCACGAGTTCAACCATCCTGTGCCATGGCGAGATTAAAGGATAAAAAAGGCGGCCATACCCCCGCACGGCCGTCTGTTTCAGATCACAATTCACGATTCTCGGAGCCTCGATTACCGACCACCGATCACCTATGACCGGTATCAGGGGCAGCTACCCATTGATTTTGCCCGCCAATCAGCCAGGTTGCCAGCGACTGCACCTCTATGTGTACACCATCAACCTCAATAGGCACGGCCGTGCTCTCCGTTAAGATCAACCCTTGCCCAAGCTGAAAGCCCCGTAGCCCATCCACCAAAGCCCGTACCTCCCGCTCCCGCGTCTCGGCGTGAGCCAGATGCTGGCACACTTGAATCAATTGCCCACTTTGCGGCAAGTAAAAATCAATTTCATAACCGGCTGGAGATTTGACGTAATAAATTTCTCTCGTTTGCCGCCGTAAAGCCAAAAAAACGAGATTCTCCAAAAGTTTGCCGGTATTGGGCGAGAAGGTGAAGCCGACCGCTTGCGCCAGCCCTGTATCTATGGCATATACCTTCTTAGGCGCGATCTGCTGCCGTTTAACAGAGTAGTCGTAGACATTGCTGGTAAAGAGCAGCCAGCTATTTTCCAGGTAGTCCATATAATTTTTGACGGTGCTGACACTGCCTAACTGTAGCTGCTGTTTGAGCTTGTTGAAAGAGATTAAGCTGGCCGGCTGGCTCATCAAAGTAAAAGCCAACTCCCTGAAAGCCCGCACATCTCCTAACCGATAACGGGTGGCAATATCCCGATGCAGGACATCATCATAGAGAATGCGCCGTAGGGGTAGATCGGGGTAAAGCAAGGGTTCGGGCAGGCCACCCAGTTGTAGATAATCATGCAAATGCTGTTGCAGATGGCCCATCGTCACTGTGGTCAATCGGCTCAAATCCGGCAGGGCATGGCCGCGAAAGCGCATGAATTCGGTGAAGGAGAAAGGGAATAGCTCAATGGGGATATAACGGCCGGTAAGACGATTACCCAACTCCTGGCTAAGCAGGGCCGCATTCGAGCCGGTGATGTAAAATTTGTGGCCCATCTCCATAAAACGGCGCACAAACCGCTCCCATCCAGGGATATTTTGAATCTCGTCAATGACAAAGCTGCTGCGCTCACCATACAAAGTGATAAGCGACTGGTAGAGATCATTGAAATCATCAGCCTGAAAGCCAAGAAAGCGTTCGTCTTCAAAGTTGAGGTAATAAAATGCTGTTTCCCCCAGACGATGGGCCAGTTGGGCCAGCAGGGTGGATTTGCCCACACGGCGCAAACCGGAGATGATGACGGCATGGGGTAGGGGAATGGCCTGGGTAACGGCCGTTAACTGCTCCCGTTCAATCCCCTGATCACGCTGCCAGAAAGTGGCAAACTGCTCCAATAAAATCGCCCGGATCTGCTCTGGAGACCATCTGTTTTGCCAATTACTTCCATTCATAATGGAATGATAAGCGGCAATGTTTCCATTGTCAATGGAAACATCAGTATTATGCCGTATAATGCCAGGGGAGGCACTGTCAGGCATTGGCTGACCGGGGCGGTTTTGCCCCTTGCCTGGCATTACGTGATCCTCCCCTATTTCTCCACCTCGTCATAAATCGTAAAGCCGCGCGCCTGGTAGTTGGCTAACGCGCCGGGGTGGTCGAGGGTGCAGGTTTGCACCGTCACCCGCTCGGCATCCCAGGCCCACGCCTGGCGGATGGCTTCGGTGAGCAGCGGCCCGCCGTACCCCTGCCCGATAAAGTCCGGGGCCAGGCCAAAGTAGAGGATTTCCACAAATGCAGTTCCGGCACATTCGTCAGGGCAGGCGGGTAGCCATGGCTTCCTGGCAAATCACCAACCAAAATGAGCCACACTCTGCCGTGCGGCCGTATCCGGCAACAGGTGCGTACCAGACCACATTTTGCTTGCTCGGTTTCTGCGATAGACGAAACCCCGTCCTGCTTCTCGCCAATCGTTCGGCTAATGTTGCCTGCAATTCCACAAAATAGATTTCGGCACCCTGCTGTCTGAAAATATCCACAATGCTCTGTAAAAACTGGCGGTCGCCGTCCAGGTTCAGCGCCCAGACGTAGGTGAAAATTAGCCCTGGCAGGTCGCTTTGGGCCGCCTCCTCCACAATCATGCGCCGGAACGTTTGCACCAACCGCAGATAAGGCGGCGATCCAAATTCAAAAAAGGGCAGCACCAGTTCAATGGTCATGTGGTTGTGGAACAACTTCATGCCCGTCAGCACACTCAGTTCCCGCCCCACCGTCATCTTCCCCACCGCCGGCGGGCCAAACAGAATCACCAGCTTTTATAGACATAGGGGTTGTGGTTGGGTGTTTTTGTGTTTTTGTGTTTGGGTGTTTGGGTGTTTTTGTGAAAACCTGAACACGTGAACACCAAAACACACGATCACTCAACCACCTGATCACCCGATATACACCTGCACCCTGTCGCCATCGTTGTCATCTACGTCAATGGTCATGGGGCGGGCATCAGGGTGGTTGAGTTCCTCTTTGGCGGCCGTCAGAAACGCAGAGGCCATGTCCAGTTGGCTGCGTGTTTTTTCGTCCACAAAGCCATAAGCCACTT
Source organism: uncultured Ardenticatenaceae bacterium (assembly GCA_964581605.1). Classification (GTDB taxonomy): domain Bacteria; phylum Chloroflexota; class Anaerolineae; order Promineifilales; family Promineifilaceae; genus CAADGU01. The sequence goes on along the minus strand of CAZOPF010000090.1, from coordinate 12,565 downwards.
GAATGCCCCAGCCAACCAGACCAAGCGGCAGTGGCAGGCTGATGGCAATACGATGCCCCTCTTTTTCTTGCACCCGCACGTGCAGCCAGGCAGCGCGTCGGCTGAACAAGGCCAGCAACGTTGCCAAAAAGGCGAGCATAAAAAAGCTCCACACGCAGAGGAAACCAAAGGTAATCGCGCCTTCGGAAGAAAGGTAAATGCCCCGCAGCCAAAAACCAAATAGCACTAAAAATGCCAGACCAATCAAAAAGGGGATTTTCCAGAACTGGCGGTAGCGGTCAAGATCAGGTGGATCGTTGGCAGGGAGGATGTCGCCAGAAAGGGGTTCGGCATAGGCATCCGTGGTGAGGGGCACGGCCGTTTCCTCTCCCTCCCCATCTTCATCCATTGCCTGCAACAGCTCCATGGCCTGGTCGGCCGTAATGGTACCTTCTTGTAACATCTGTAAAATCTGGCGACGTTCCTCGTTCATAACATTCTCGATCAAACATTTCAGCCCGACTGGCTTTACCCGTGTAACTCCGCCGCCTGCCCGGAAAATAAAGCGGCCCTGAGTCTAGCCATCAAATCGGTAGCCAATGCCACGCACAGTGACAATGCGCCGGGCATCACCAGGGTCCGTTTCGATCTTTTCGCGCAGCCAGCGCACATGCACATCCACCGTGCGGCTATTACCATCATACGTCCAGCCCCACACCCGCTCCAGGATAAGATCACGCGATAGAGCAATACCCTGATGCCGCGCCAGAAAGAGCAACAACTCATATTCTTTGGGCTTTAATGGCACAACATCACCTTTTAACCGAATTTCTCGCCGGTTTTGGTCAATAATCAGATCATCAAAAACCAGCATCGCGTCTATGCTGTTGACGGCCGGTATGGCTGCGGCCGATTCCAAAGTGAGCTCTTCTCTAATCAACTCCACTCGCCGCAGCATCGCTTTTACCCGCGCCAGCAATTCGCGCATACTGAACGGTTTGGTCAGGTAATCGTCGGCGCCCATTTCCAGCCCCACTACTTTGTCCACTTCCTCTGATTTGGCCGTGAGCATAAGGATGGGGGTGCTAAATTCTTTGCGCAAAATGCGGCACACCTCAAAACCATCCAACCCCGGCAGCATGACATCCAGAATCAGCATGGCTGGTTTTTGGGTGCGGGCCAGGGCGAGGGCAGTACGGCCGTTTTCCGTCGTGATCACCTCATACCCCTGGCGCTGCAAGTTATACTCCAACGTTTCCAGCAACGTCTTATCGTCTTCCACTACCAGAATTTTGATGCTCATAGGGTTCGTTTGTAACGCTGAACGCCTTCTTAGTCAAACAGAGTACGTTGGCATCCGATTTTTCAAGAAAAATGGAATGTCTATGGCAATTATTCGAGCCGGAAATGGAAGGGCAGCAGGGCGACCGGGGCCAACTTCACGTGTTGTAAGGCAAAGGGAATACCAATAATCGTAATGGCTAAAACCAGGGCGCTAGTCAGGTGCGCCAGGGCAATTTCCCAGCCAAAAAAGATCGCCCAGATAATATCCATCACCAGGAATAAGCAGCCTCCCTCCCCTCTATCTTGAGCAACCACCTCCTTACCAAACGGGGCAATAGTGGCCACCCCCAGGCGAATCGCCTGCATTCCAAACGGGATGCCGATAATGGTCAGGCAGAGCAGCGCCCCGCCGATAATGTACATGGCGGCCGCTATAAACCCGCCAAAAATAAGCCATACCAGATTGCCTAAAAAGCTAATCATTTTGTCTCCTTTAACTGTAGGGTTTTGCCCCACAGGTGTCTTTCAATGTTGGCACTCTATACGCATCTGCCCGGCGCACGTTACAATCCGGGTGAATTCTCGACTATAATCAGGCGGATTCAAGAGATGCGCCGCGAAGAACGCGAAGAAGAAGAGGAGAAAATGGACAAAATCGAACACGGCCGTACCCACATTACCACCGCTTTTCAAACTGCCTTAACCACCCAAACGGCGGCGCTGATGCCCTATTTCACCCTCGGCTACCCAGATCGGGAAACCTCGTTAGCTATTGTGCAAGCCATTGCCCCGTACAGCGATTTGTTGGAATTGGGTGTCCCGTTCAGCGACCCCCTGGCTGACGGCCCCACCATTCAGCGCAGTACCCAAATTGCCCTGGAAAACGGCACAACCACGGCCGTTTGCCTGGAAATGGTGCGTGACCTGCGCCAGCGCGGTGTGCATATCCCCATCATGCTGATGGGTTATTACAACCCGATTCTGGCGTATGGCATGGCGCGGTATGTGCAGGATGCGGCCGCCGTTGGTGTGGATGGTTTTATTGTGCCCGACCTGCCACCAGAAGAAGCGGCGGAGTTAGAACAGGCAGCGGCTGATGCCGGTTTGTGCCTGATTCACTTTCTGGCCCCCACCAGCAGCCCGGAACGGGTGGCGATGGTGGCGGCACGGGCACAGGGTTTCATCTACCTGGTCAGCCTGACCGGGGTGACGGGGGCGCGCCAGCAGGTGCAGGCGAACCTGGGCGACTTTGTGAACCGTGTTCGGGCAAAAACGGAAATTCCTCTGGCGGTCGGTTTTGGCATTGGTACACCCGAACAGGCGCAGGCAGTTGGTAAACTGGCCGATGGCGTGATTGTGGGCAGTAAGTTGATCAATGTAGCGGATGGGGCGGAGGATAAGGCAACGGCCGTTGCCACCTTTGTCCGCTCGCTTAAAGAGGCATTAACGCCTACCGCACCAGCCGGGGATTAGCCCAATAAGCGAGTTGTTCGGTTTCATTCACGGCCGTCGCCTCCAACCACATCTCCACCCGTTCACCCTCATATTCGGCCAACGGTATCGCTACATCTACCCAGGTTGCTGGACTGCCCGCAGGCAAAGATGGTTGCTCAAACAAGGTTGCATCATCCAACCGCAGCCGGTAGACCATATCGGGTTGGGCGAGTACGGCCGTCCGCAGTTCCAGTCCGCCGGTCACATTGACCGTATAGTTGTGCCCCGTCCATTCGTCTGGTGTGGGGATGATGGGAACGGCCAGGCGACGGCCGTTCTCCCCGTTCACAACCGTCATTTCGTCAACCTGATCTACCCACAAAAAGATCGTCTCGGCAAAATCGGCTAATTCCGGCATCAGGTTATAGACCTGCCCGTTTTCATAATCCAGGACGATGAAGGTGGGGTCGGCACGGCCGTGTGCGGCCAGATGTTTCAGGCTGCCGCCCGGCCGTTCCAGCCACACGTCATACCACACCTGCATCACACTGCGCGTAAAGTCCGGCGAAATGGGGAAACGGAACGAAAAAATATGCGTATCCGGCGTCAGTTCTGGTATCAACTCAACCAGTTGCTCCCGTGCCTCTTTTTCCTCCGTCACATTCGCCAGCCAGGCCCGCTGTGACGGCCGGATTTCGGCAATGTTATGAATGGTCACGGCCGTGAGCAAAACAAGGAGCAGAGGAGCGAAGGAGCGGAGAAGCAGGGGAGCGGGGGAGCGGAGGAGCGGAGGAGAACCTCTCGTTGCTCCTTTTCCCCTCCGCCCCTCTGCTCCTTTTCCCCTCTGCCCCTCTGCTCCTCTTCCCCTCTGCCCCTCTGCTCCTCTTCCCCT
>CAZOPF010000090.1:5453-8876 GCA_964581605.1 uncultured Ardenticatenaceae bacterium | reverse complement strand
TTCCCCTCTGCCCCTCTGCTCCTCTTCCCCTCTGCCCCTCTGCTCCTCTTCCCCTCTGCCCCTCTGCTCCTTTTCCCCTCTGCCCCTCTGCTCCTTTTCCCCTCTGCCCCTCTGCTCCTCTTCCCCTCTGCCCCACCGCTCTCCAAATCATCTCCACCGTCGCCCCAACAGCCAGCGCCAGCCCCATACCCGCCTGGTAAATATGCCGCCCCGCATACAAATTCGGCAACTGCGACCACAACGCCCAATAGATAAAAAAGAGATGCGCCAGCGCCCACAACAGCCAGTACCGCACCACCCAATTCCCCTGCCACAGCCACACCACCAGCCCAAAGCCCACAGCCGCCACAAACAAATTAGCCGCAAAACCAGATAATCCCAACACCCCATGCACAAAGCTAAACCGGTAAACAGTCACCAGCACAAACTCGGCCACCTCCGGCCATTGCAGATAAACCAGCCAATCAGCCAGCGTGCGCTCGCCAATTTGCACGGTGGGGTTGGGGCGGGTGAATTGGATGACGATGAGCACGGCCGTGAGCAAAAATAGCAGGCCAAATGTCACTAATTCCTGGCGAGAAATGAGAGATTGAGAGGCTGAGAGATTGGGAGATTGGGGAACTCTCTTCAATCTCCTAATCTCCCCATCTCCCAATCTCCCAATTACCAACAGCAACAACAAAAACGGCGGCAGCAGCACCGTCTCCTCATGGGTAAGCAGAGCCAAAACCGTAATGAAAAAGACAAGAACGAGGCGGGAGGTGGACGGCCGTGCCAGATACCCCATCATCCCGCTCACGGCCGCCAGCGAAAAAATGGCCCCCATCACAATCGCCACACTGCTAATCCACGTCACCACATCCACCCAGTGCCCGTGAATGGCAAAGAGCACGGCCGTAAGCAATGCCGCCGCCACCCCCAGCCGGAACTGCCGCCCCACCCGATAAATCAAGGCCACCGCCAGCGCATGAAACCAGAGCAAAATAATGTAATACCCAAACGGCTCCCAACCCAAAACCAGCTGATTCAGCCAGAACCAGATATTTTGCGTGGGGCGGTAATACCAGGGCACGGCATTGGGATTAAACACCTGGAGAATCGTGGCTGGCTGCACAATAAATCGCTTGACATAATCAAACTGAATGTAATCATCCCCCACAAACGAGCGGATAAACGGCGGCATGTAAACCACCATTGTCCCTAGAATCAGCGCCACCATGCCCCATTGGGCGAGCATTAACTGTTTTTGTGTTGTTCTCATTTGGCGTTATTATCCCCACACGTCTGGCAACCTGACAAATGAGTGAGCAGTAGGCAGTGAGCAGTAAGCAGTCTGGACTGCTCACTGCTGACCGCTCACCGCTTACTGTTTACCGCTCACTGGAGAACAAATGACCAACCAACTAATCCACGAAACCAGCCCCTACCTGCGCCAGCACGCCGATAACCCGGTGGCCTGGTATCCCTGGGGTGAGGAAGCGTTACAAAAGGCCAAAGCCGAAGACAAACCGATCCTGTTGAGCATCGGCTATGCCGCCTGCCACTGGTGCCACGTGATGGCCCACGAGAGCTTTGAAGATGCGGCGACGGCCGTATACATGAACCAGCACTTCATCAACATCAAAGTAGACCGCGAAGAGCGCCCCGACCTGGACAGCATCTACATGCAGGCCGTCGTGGCCATTACCGGGCAAGGCGGCTGGCCCATGACGGTATTTCTGACGCCCGACGGCCGTCCCTTCTACGGCGGCACCTACTTCCCTCCCACCCCCCGCTACGGCATGATCTCCTTCATGCAATTGTTACAGCGCATTGTGCAGGTGTGGCAGACAGAGCGCAAAGTGGTAGAAAAACAGGCCGACGACATTGGCGAGCATATCGGCCGTACCATCGCCCTGGAAAAACAGTCCGGCGTGTTAGAACCCGGCATGTTCAGCCGCGCCGCTTCCATCCTGTTTAACCAGTTTGATAAACAACGGGGCGGGTTTGGCGGCGCGCCCAAATTCCCGCCCTCCATGACGCTGGAATTTTTGCTGCGCCATTACCAGCAAACCGGCGACGGCATGGCCTTGCACATGGCCGAATTGACATTGCAAAAGATGGCCTACGGCGGCCTGTATGACCAGTTAGGCGGCGGTTTTGCTCGCTACTCCACCGATGTCCACTGGCTGGTGCCCCACTTTGAAAAGATGCTTTACGACAATGCGCTGCTGGCGCGGGTCTATCTGCACGCCTGGCAAATCACCGGCAAACCCCTTTACCGGCGCATCGTCGAGGAGACACTGGATTTTGTGGCGCGCGAAATGCGGCACGCCGGCGGCGGTTTTTACAGCAGCTATGACGCCGACAGTGAAGGGGAAGAGGGCAAATTTTATGTGTGGACGGCCGTGCAAATCCGCGAACATCTGGGTGACGACGCCGACCTGTTCATGGCCTACTTTGGCGTGACGGAGCATGGCAATTGGGAGGAGGTCAACATTCTGCATATCCCCCGCGAGCCGGAAGTGGTGGCGCAAGAAATGGGGATAGAAACGGCCGTACTCGAAGCCAAAATCGCCACCCTCAAACAAAAACTGTTCGCCGCCCGCGCCCAACGCATCCCACCTGGCCTGGATGACAAAGTGCTGACCGCCTGGAATGGGTTGATGCTGGCTGCCTTTGCCGAAGCCGGGCGGGCGCTCAAACGGGAAGATTACACGGCCGTCGCCACCCAAAACGCCCAATTTTTGTACCGGAAGATGCACACGGCCGACGGCCGTCTATTGCGCACCTGGAAATCCGGCCAACCCCTGGGCCGCTTGAACGGTTACCTGGAAGATTACGCCTTCCTGGCCGACGGCCTGCTGGCGCTTTACCAAAACACCTTTGACGACAAATGGTTCACCTGGGCGCGGCAACTGGCAGATACCATGCTCACCCGCTTCCTGGATGCCGAACACGGTGGCTTTTTTGACACGTCCGATGACCACGAAGCCCTGATCCACCGCCCCAAAGATGTGCAGGATAATGCCATCCCCAGCGGCAACGCCCTGGCCGCGCTGGTGCTGCTGCGGCTGAACCTGTACACCGGTGAAGGGTTGTATGGGGATGTGGCGGAAACGGCCGTCTCTGCCCTCTACGGCCCCCTGCTGCAACACCCCAACGCCTTCGCCCAATGGCTCATCGCCGCCCAATTCATCACCGGCGAACCGCAAGAAGTCGCCATCATCGGCCAGCCAGATGCGCCTGACACCCAGGCACTCATCGCGACCGTTTTTGCCTACTACCGGCCCCATCTGGTGGTTGCCGTTGGCGAAACTGGCGATACGATTCCATTACTGGCAAACCGGGAGCAGCGCGACAGCCGGGCCACCGCCTACGTTTGCCGCCGTTTCGTCTGCCAGCAGCCGGTGAATATGCCAGAAGCGCTGGCGCAGCAGTTGA
>CAZOPF010000090.1:0-5353 GCA_964581605.1 uncultured Ardenticatenaceae bacterium | reverse complement strand
AACCGCTCGTCATTTCAAAAAGATTTTCTGGCGGGAATTACGGTCGCGGCCGTAGCCTTACCGTTGGCGCTGGCTTTTGGCGTGGCGTCAGGGGCAGATGCAGCGGCGGGGTTGGTCACGGCCGTGCTCGCCGGGCTGCTCATTGCTACAGTGGGCGGCGCTCCCTACCAAATCTCCGGGCCAACCGGGGCCATGTCGGCCGTTCTCATTGTCCTGTCCACCCGCTACGGGTTAGAAGGTGTCTGGATTGCCGGGGTGCTGGCCGGGGTCATGATCTTGTTGCTGGGAGTTTTCCGTTTGGGGCGAGTGGTGGCGCTCATCCCCAGCCCCGTAATCGCCGGTTTCACCAGCGGCATCGCCATCATCATTGCTCTGGGGCAAATTGACAACTTCCTGGGCATCCAGACCCCCCCTGCAGAAAACATCATCGAAAAGATGCATTATTATGCTTTGCACCAGATTACGCCCAATTATCAGGCAGTGGTCACGGCCGTTTTGGTCATGCTGGTGATGATTCTCTGGCCCCGATTCAAAGCCGGTCAACGTATCCCCGGCTCACTGTTGGGCATCATCATCGCCACCGTTGTTGTTCTTCTGGCAGGTTGGGATGTGCCGATAATCGGCACGATTCCGCGCACCATCGTTTTGGAAAATCGTCTGCACCTGGGCAACATCCCCTGGGCCAATGTGCCAGACCTGATCATCCCGGCCATGTCTATCGCCGCTTTAGGGGCCATTGAAAGCCTGCTCTGCGGCGCAGTGGCCGGGAATATGACGGGCATTCGCCTGCACAACAACATTGAATTGGTGGCGCAGGGCATCGGGAATATCGTCATCCCCTTTTTTGGCGGCGTCCCCGCAACAGCCGCTATCGCCCGTACCAGTGTGGGCGTGAAAAGCGGCGGCGTTACCCGGCTCACCCCCATCATTCACGGGCTGGCGCTGCTGGTGATGGCCTTGTTGTTGGGCAGTCTGATCGGGCATATTCCCCTGGCTGCTCTGGCCGGGGTGTTGATGGTGACAGCCTGGCGCATGAATGAGTGGCACACCATCCGTTTCTACTTTCATTACCGGCTCAAACATGCTGTCATCGCTTTTCTGGTGACGCTGGCAGCGACGGTCTTATTGGATTTGACCCAGGCGATTTTGATTGGTTTTGGCATCAGCACCCTCATTTTCATGGCCCAGATGAGCGTTTTGCAGATTACGCGGCGGCCCGTGGAAGCGGAACGATTGCCAACGGCCGCCACGCCTCTGGCGCACCCCGACCATGATGTAGCTGTGTATTATCTGAGTGGCCCGCTCTTTTTTGCGGCCGCACGGCGACTGCTGGAATTTGTGGATGCGCATGACGGGCCGGGTACGGTACTCATTCTCTCGATTCGGGGCGTACCTTTAGCTGATGCGACTGGTGTGGACGTGTTGCGCGAACTGTATCATCGCCAACAGAAAGGCGGCGGCGATTTGCTGCTGACTTCGATGGATACGCGAGTGGAAACGCTGTTGCGGCGCACGGGATTTCTCGAAGAAATTGGGCCGGAGCGGGTTTTCTGGAGTACCGACCGGGCCATTACGGCATTAGGAGCGCGGCTGGCTAAACCGGAGGAAGTGACGGACAAGGCCGTACCCGGCATCGTCGAAGCTGTCATGGTAACACCCTTTGCCGAAACAATGGGGCAAGTGACCGAGATGGCCGAAGATGAGGCGCAATAGCACAATAGGGGGTAGAACATGACTGATCCCGTGTTGATTAAGAAGTATGGCCTTAAACCTGGCTGGCAAATTTTGGTGTTGAATGCGCCGGCCGAATTTGTGGCGCGGCTGGCGGAATTGCCGGAAGGAGCGGTGATGCTGGACACGGCCGTCCCCCACACCTGCAACCTGGTGCAACTATTTGTGCAAGACAGTCACGAGTTGGCCCGGCATTTTGACACGGCCGTGACCGCCCTCAAACCGGGCGGTGCACTCTGGATCGCTTACCCCAAAAAGAGCGCCGGGGTAGACACCGACCTAACCCGCGATGAAGGCTGGCAGCAGGTATACACCGCCCATCTGGAAGGCGTCTCCATGATCGCCATTGATGATACCTGGGCGGCCGTCCGTTTCGCCCCGGCATTGACCGAAGAAGAGAAAATCAAAGCGCAGTACAAAGGCAAAGAGCAGTTATGGCCGATTTATGAACAGGTGACGGCCGTACTCAGCAACATTGACCCTGCCATCCAATTTGGCATCCGCAAAACCTATGTCTCCATGCAAAAAGGAAAACAATTCGGCATCCTCCAACCCACCACCAAAAACCGCCTGGATGTAGGTATCAAGCTGCCCGGCGTGGAACCGACGCCCCGTTTGCAGGCTGCTGGCAGCTTTGGCAGCGGCCAGGTGACACACAAAGTCGCCCTAACAACCCCCACTGATATTGATACAGAACTGATTGACTGGCTGCGCCAGGCACATGAGGGAGTGCGCCAGTGATTGGTGCTATTGACACGACGCTTATTGATGAATAAGATATGTACATCATTTTATAAGTATGTACATACGGGAGCATAACAGCCATGATTAAAGTATCGGCGACGGATTTTAGAAAACATTTATTTGAGTATTTAGACAAAGCGGCTAGCGGCGAGATCATCATTATCCAGCGCAACAGTCAGGAAGTAGCCCGCCTGATCCCGGTTGACCAAACTAATTGGCGCGATAACATGAAAATCACACCGGAACTCCTGGTTTCGCCTGAAGAATTTATGCAACCTATAGATGATATTTGGGAGGGGTATGCGTGAAACAAGAAGCCTATTTGTTGGATACCCACGCCCTTGTTTTCTGGACGAACAAAACCACCGTATCCGAAGCGTTCATGGCCTTTTTCGATAGACAAGCACAACAAGGTGCCTTATATGTCTCGGCCATTACCTTTTGGGAAATTGCTTTTTTAGTTCAGAAAGGTAGATTAGCCATTTTGGACATCCATGCCTGGAAAAATGAACTCTTGAGCCAGACAAATATCCAACTGATTAACCCCTCCGCCACAGAAATGATTGACTCAACATTGCTGCCGCCTCATCATAAAGACCCCTTTGACCGCTTATTGCTCGCTCAGGCAAAGCACAATAACCTGATTCTGGTAACGCAGGATCAAATAATGCAGGCTTATGCCATTCCCCAAATCTGGATGTAAACCAATTCATGATCTCCTTACATATCAAATCTATTTACCTTGAACCGGTGGCGGAAGATGGCTTTCGGGTGCTGGTAGACCGGCAACTACCACCGGGCATGACGCGAGAATCGGCGCGGGTTGATCTGTGGCTGGGCGAAATTGCTCCCAGCCCGCGCCTGCAAAAGTGGTTCCGCGATGACCGGGAGAAATGGGACGACTTTGTAGAAAGTTATCATGCCGAACTTGATGACAACAGCACGGCCGTGACCCGCCTCTTCCAAGAAGCCGTTGGCGACCGTATCACCCTGCTCTTCACGGCCAAAGACGCCCGCACCAACACGGCCGTTGCTCTCAAACGCTATCTAGAGGGGGAAGAATAAAGCTGTCAGGTAGTTACACGGCCGTCAGCACGGCCGTGCAAAACAAAATCCATACCGCGCAGGCCAGATTCAGCCAAAGCAGGCGTTTTTCGCGGCGGGCCAGTTTGCCTTGTTCCGCTTGCGCCAGTTGGGGTTTTTTGGCAGCACGCACGGCCGTGCGCTCCACCGCCGGGAAGTAGCCAAATTGCCAATACGCCGCCACCGCCAGCACCACCAAAAAGAGGATATGTTTGACCAACATTGCCCAGGCCCAGACGCCATCAAACACCAGAAAGCCGCTGTAATTACTATCGTTGGTCATCTGCACAAAGCCAGTCAGCAGCAGCAGCACCAGGCTGAGATTGGCCCAGGGCAGCAGCCGTTTTTGCACTGCCAGCCAGCTATTTTCAGCCACTTGCTGCTGACGAAAGGCGGGCACGGCCGTACCTGCCATCACCACCACACTCACCAGCCACACGGCCGTAGCCAGCAAATGAATCCAGTAAGAGAAAACGAGAATCCAAAACATGAGATTGCCGGTGGCAAGTTGCAAGTTGCAGCTCTTACTTGCCACCTGCAACCTGCAACTTGCCGCTACTTCTCCATCAAACGCAGCGCCTCATAAGCCGGGCGGGGTGTACCATCGGGCAAGATGATAGACCACCAGTATTGTTCATGTTGCGCCGGCTGCCAGTCAGCGTCCGCCATATAAATCGTCGTCATCAGGCCGATCCAGGGTCGCCAATGTGCCTGTGCCCATTGGTACGCGCCTGCCAGATATTCCGCCTGCTCTTGTTCCGTTACGCCATGCCAGGTGTAACTGGGGTGGAACTCCTGCCGCACCATCCAGCCCATTTCCAGCAAAACGACCTGCTTATTTTCATCCCCGTTCACCACCATAATATCGCGCATATCTTCCACATGGCGAAACACAAACCAACGGCCGCCACCCCATTCCTCGTTCAGTCCTTCCTCTGGCGACGTTTCTGGCGGGGCTTTATAACCCGGCGCATTCAGCCCCAACACATCAAAATAAGCGGCCGCCCCGGCATCATACATCCCTTGCAAAAAATCAGTGTCCGGCATCGCGTCTGGCGGCAGTGTGCCCGTCGGCGCTAAACCGGCGGAAACAACTATCGCCTGCGGATCGGCCGCTTTAATCCCTTCGTAACACAGCTTCAATAATTCCGTGTATTCGGCCGGATTGGGTGGCTGGTCGCCCCATTCCCGGCTCAGGTTCGGCTCGTTCCACACCTGGTAGGCATGAATCCGCCCCTTGTACCTTTCCGCGAGTGTATAACAAAAGTCGCCAAAATCCTGGTAATCCACCGGCGGCTGGTTGGCGCGGATCAATTCATCCGGCAGCGCCCGCACTGACCAGAGTGGCTGGTGATCCAGGCGCACCAACAGCTTCAGCCCCGCCTCATCCACCTGCTCCACAATCCGATCCGTGCGGTACCAATCGTACTCCCCTTTGGCATGGCCCTCAACGTCCCGCCAGGGGAAATTGTGTTTCACCCAGCCAAAACCCATCTCCCGCGTCATCTCCAGGTCATGCGGCAGCACATCATCCACATGCCACCATTGGGAGAGATGGACGCCGTATTCGGGGGAGCGAAAAAAGTGCCCGGCGGGTAAACCAGGCGTAGGCGAGGGTACGGGGGTGTTGTTGATGGTGAGGATGGGCGGGGGGAGTGTGGGAGGCACGGCCGTAGCCGCCGTCGTCGCTGTTGGCAATGGTATGGGGGTGGCAGCCGGTTCGGGCGATTGCGTACACGCCACCATCACCAACAAAAAGACAATACAGACAAATCGGCGTGTCATAGGCGTAAGG
>CAZOPF010000089.1:15757-23041 GCA_964581605.1 uncultured Ardenticatenaceae bacterium | reverse complement strand
AAGCCCATTGCCAACCGCCGATAGCCGGCCGCCGATAGCCGAACACCTTCAGGCAGTGCAGACCGGAGTAAAAATGACACGCTGCATTATGCTTTTCGCCTTTGTATCACATGACACTTGTCACTCCGGTCTGATCCCCCTAAAGCCTACAATACCATACAGAGATTGTGAATTATCCCACAATCGTTAGACCCTGACCGTATTGAAAAGTGAGCGGTGAGTAGTAAGCAGTGAGCAGTGTGGAGCACTGCTTACTGCTCACTGCTGACTGCCTACAGCCTTACAGCCAACTGACAGAAGGAGAGAGCGATGCTAAAAATGGAAGCAACGGCCGTTGGCCTGGACAAAGAAACCCGCGACATGATCCTGGACACCCTCAAAAAGTATGCCGAGAAAAAACTCACACCCGATTATCTGCTCAAACTAGACCACAACGACGAATTCCCCCACGAAGTCTTGCAAGAACTATATGACCCCGCCTCGTTGGGGCTGCATTTGCTGTTCATCCCCGAAGCGTATGACGGGCTGGGCGGCGGCGCGTATGACATTTACCGCGTGGCCGAACTGATGGCCACCATTGACCTGGGCGTGGCTACCGGTGTGCTGGCGACCTTCCTCGGTTCCGACCCCATCAGCGTGGGCGCGACCGCAGAGCAGAAGAAGTATTGGTACGGCCGTATCGCCAACGACGCCCTCCTCATGGCCTACGGCGCCACCGAACCACAGGCGGGCAGCGATTTAGCCGCCATGACTACCAAAGCCGAACCCGTCATCGAAGATGGCGTCGTTACCGGCTACCACATCACCGGCCAAAAACAGTGGATCAGCAACGGTGGCGTGGCCGATTTGTACACCATTTTGGCGCTGGCCCCCGGCGGGCCCAGCTGGTTTGTGGTAGACCGGGACAGCGAAGGGTTCACGCGTGGCAAACCGGAAGACAAACACGGCATCCGCGCCAGCAACACGGCCGCGCTCTTCCTCGATCATGTCTACGTGCCCGCCGACCGGCTGGTTGGTCTGCAAGAAGGGCAGGGATTGGCCCAGGCGCAGGCCGTTTTTGGCTACACCCGCCTGATGGTGGGCGCATTTGGCCTGGGCGCGGGCTGGGAAGCGCTGCGCCGCGCTATTCGCTACTCCCAAGAACGCATTCAGGGCGGCGCACCATTGAGCCAGAAACAAGGCTACACCCACAAGTTGATTGTGCCCAACGCCGCCCGGCTGGAAGCGGCTCGCAGCTACATTGAGTGGGTGGCGGAACGGCTGGACAGCGGCGAAGAAGGGCTGCAAACGGAAGGGGCCGTTGCCAAATATATGGCTACGGAAGCGGGCAACCAGGCGGCCGAAGATGCCATCCAGGCGCATGGCGGTTATGGCTACACCAAAGAGTACCTGGTAGAAAAAATCAAACGGGATGTGCGCATCACCACCATTTACGAAGGCACGTCGGAAATTATGGAGTGGACGATTGCCCGCGACCGCTGGCAGTTGCATCTCAAATCACGCGGTGATTATTACAAGGAATGGGCCAACCGCCTCTCACTTATCCACCAGGAGCAGCCGGAGAACGGGGCCAATTTTGCGGCGCTGGCGCTGCGAGCATTGGCCGTTGTTTTGGAGCGCTGCCGCATTGACCGGCTGACGCGCAACCAGCATGTGCTGTTCCGGCTGGGTGAACTGATCGCCTATGCGGAAACGGCCGCCATTTTTGCCGAACGGGTCGTGGATAAACCGACGGAAGCGATCCCCCTGGACATCCCCACCCGGCAGGCGTTGAGCCGGATTCACGGCCGTGACGCCGCCCTCAAAGTCGCCACCGAAGGTTTGCGTTGGGCTATCGGCGCCGGCCAAACCGATCCCAATCTCGCCCAATCCCTCGACCTGCCCGGCATCTACGCCGCTCAAGAGGGGGTGGTGGCGGATATGGATTTTGCGGCCGAACAGTTGAACAAAGCATTCAGTAAGCAGTAAGCAGTGAGCAGTAAGCGGTGTACCAACTGCTCACTGCTTACTGCTCACCGCTCACTTTTCCAAGAATAAGGGAGTGAACGAAAATGAGCGACACCTCAGATCGAGCCATTGCCATTGTGGGGGTGGGGGCGATTATGCCGGACGCGTTGAACGCAGCCACATTCTGGCAAAACATCCTCAACAAACGGTACAGCATCACCGAAACGCCGCCCGACCGGTGGCCCATTGCCGATTATTACGACCCCGACCCGAAAGTCCCCGACAAAACGTACACGAAAATCGGCGGCTGGGTGCGGGGTTTTCAATTTGATTGGAAGCGTTTTCGGATGCCACCCAAAGTGGCCGCAGCCATGGACGAAGGGCAGCAGTGGGCGCTGACGATTGCCGCCGATGTGCTGGCGGATTATGGCTACCCAGCACGGCCGCTTAACACCGACCGCACCGCCACCATCATCGGCACGGCCATGGGCGGCGAACTGCATTACACCACCAACGAACGAATTGTCTTCCCCAACTATGCGCGGGCGCTGACGGCCGTGTCCGAATTTGCCGGACTGCCCGCGCCCACCCGCCAGGCCATCCTGGCCGGCTGGCACGACCACATTGACGAACAGTACCCGCCCATCACCGAAGACTCCATGCCCGGTGAACTGCCCAACATCGTCAGCGGCCGTATCGCCAACATGCTCAACCTGCGCGGCCCTAACTTCATCACCGACGCCGCCTGCGCTTCCAGTTTTGCCGCCGTGGAAGCGGCTATGGAACTGCTCATTGAACACAAAATAGACGCAGCTATCACCGGCGGTGTAGACCGCAATATGGGCATCGGGCCGTTTGTGAAGTTTTGCAAAATTGGGGCGTTGAGTGCAACCGGCACACGGCCGTTTGGCGATGGCGCGGACGGTTTTGTCATGGGCGAAGGGGCGGCCCTCTTCCTGCTCAGACGGCTGGAAGATGCGGAACGGGATGGCGACAAAATCTACGCTGTTATTCGCGGCGTGGGCGCTTCCAGCGATGGCAAGGGCAAGGGTATCACGGCCCCCAATCCCATTGGGCAGCAGTTAGCCATCCAGCGTGCCTGGGAAAACGCTGGGCTGGACCCGGCGACGGCCACCCTGGTGGAGGCGCACGGCACCAGCACCCCGGTGGGTGATGTGGCTGAAGTGGAAAGTTTGACGGCCGTGTTTGGCGGCGCACCCCGCAACAGCATCGGTCTTGGTTCGGCCAAGAGCAATATCGGCCATCTGAAAGCGGGCGCCGGTGCGGCCGGGATGTTTAAGGCGACCATGGCCTTGCACCAGAAATTCTTGCCGCCCACGCTGAACGCCAATCCGCCTAACCATTACATTGATTTTAGCCAGACGCCATTTTATTTGCTGCACGACGGCCGTGCCTGGGAACCGACCAACGGTACACCCCGCCGCGCCGGCGTCAGTGCTTACGGCTTCGGCGGCACCAATTTCCATGTGGTGCTGGAAGAGCATCGGCCAGGGGAATTGACACGGCCAAAGAAGGTGTTTGTGATGGCGGGGGAGAAGGGGAGCAGAGGAGCAGGGGAGCAGGGGAGAGGGGGAGAAATCTCCTCTGCCCCTCTGCTCCTCCGCTCCCTTGCGCCTGTTCGTGGCATTGTTGCCCTCGGTGCAGAAACTCCACAAGAACTCCAGGAAAAATTAGACCAGTACCGCAATCGTGTGGAGATGGGTTGGATGCCGCCACGAGAGTTGCCGGACACGGCCGTGATTACCGCTAACGAACGCCTTTTCATTGATTTTGGCGACCAGGCCGAACTGCTGGATCGGCTGCAAAAGGCGCAGAAGCTCATGGTTGCGGACGCGCTACCGGCCTGGAAAGCGATGGAGGCGCAGGGCATTTATCGCGGTGCGGGACGGCCGACGGGTAAGGTCGCCTTCCTTTTTCCCGGCCAGGGCAGCCAGTATGTGAACATGGGGCGGGAACTGGCGGCCATTTACCCGGAAGTGCAGGCCGTGTTTGACGAGGCGGATGCGGTGATGACGCCGATTTTGGGCAAACCGCTGACCGACTATATTTTTGTAGACCCGAACGACAGCACGGCCGTAAATAAAGCCACCTTCGACCTGATGCAAACGGAAATCACCCAACCGGCCATGCTGACGATGGATATTGCCATGTACCGGCTGCTGGAACGGTTTGGTTTTAGCCCGGATGTGGTCATGGGTCATTCGTTGGGCGAGTATGCGGCGCTGATTGTGGCCGGCATTATGCCCTTTGCTGACGCTCTGGAAGCGGCGGCGGCGCGGGGCGGCGAGATGGCTCATTTACAATTGGCTGACAACGGCAAGATGGCCGCCGTCCTGGCCCCGTATGAGGTGGTGGAAGCGACGTTGAAGCAGGTGGATGGTTACGTGATTCCGGCCAATATCAACAGCAGTAGCCAGTGTGTGATTGGGGGAGCGAGTGTGGCCGTGGAAACGGCCGTGACCCTTTTCCAAAACGCGGGTTATCAGGCCATGCTCATCCCCGTCAGCCATGCCTTCCACACCCGCATCATTGCCCCCGCCAGTGAACCACTGCGCCGGGTGCTGGATCGGCTGCACATAACACCCCCCACGTTGCCCATTGTGACCAATGTGACGGGTGATTTTTACCCGACGGCCGTAGATGCTATTAAGGATAATTTACAACAGCAAGTGGCTGCCACCGTGCAGTGGGTGAAAGGGCTGCACACGCTCTACGACTTTGGTGTGCGCACCTTTGTGGAAGTTGGCCCCAAACGCGCCCTGCGTGGCTTTGCCAACGACGTATTCAAAGAGAAAACCGATGTGCTGGCCCTGATGACCAACCATCCCAAACCCGGCGAACTGCCCGCTTTTAACCAGGCGCTTTGTGCGTTGTATGCGGCCGGTTTTGCCGGTAATCAGTTAGCAGTGAGCCGTGAGCAGTTAGCAGTGAGCAGTGAACAGTGGGCGCAGCGCCCGCAAGCAGTAAGAAGAGAGGAAACCATGTCCGCAAAAACAAATGGCTACCCGGTAGCCGAACCCCAGGTAATACCCCCATCTCCCCATACCCCCATACCGCAATTACCCAATTACCCAATTACTCAATTACCCAACATCCCCTACAACCGCGCCCATCCCCCCCTCGGTTCCATCGTCATCAGCGGTACGGGGTTGGGGCTGCCGGGCGCGGAGAAAGCGGTGATGGATCCGGATAACGCCTGGCGCATTTTGCAGGGCGAACAGTTCGTAGACCTGATCCCCGAACGCTTCCGGCGCAAAATGGTGGGCAAACGCATCACGCGGCTGGTGAAGGATGAAAACGGCGGCGGCAGTTTTGCCCCCATTGATGACGCCGACGATGTGATCAAACTGGCCGGCCGTCCCGGAACATTTAACCTGGTGGAGGAATACGGCGTGCCCCAAAAGCTGGTGGATTCGCTGGACGTGACCACGCAGTTAGCCTTTGCCGCCGGGCTGGATGCGCTGCGCGAGGCGGGCATCCCTCTGGTGATGACTTACCGACATGCCAGCAATGGCACGTATTTGCCGCAGCGCTGGATGCTGCCAGAGTCGCTGCGTGACGAGACAGGGGTGATTTTTGCCAGCGCCTTCCCCGGCGGCGACCGCTTTGTGGAAGATTTTGAGCGCTTCTATGTCTACCAGAATCGGGTGGAACAGCTAGAAATGCTAGATCAACTGCGCCGCACCTGCACCGATAATCAGACTTTGCTGGGAATCACGCGGCGCATCAACGACTTGCGCGAGACGTTGGCGCGAGAAGCGTATGTGTTTGACCGGCGCTTCATCTTCCGCATTCTGGCGATGGGGCACAGCCAGTTTGCCGAGTACATCGGCGCACGTGGCCCCAATACGCAGGTGAATGCGGCCTGCGCCAGCACCACCCAGGCGATTGCCATAGCGGAGGATTGGATCAGGAACGGCCGTTGCCGCCGTGTATTGGTTATTGCCGCCGATGATGTGACCGGCGACCACCTGTTGGAATGGATTGGGGCGGGCTTCCTGGCGTTGGGCGCGGCCGCCACGGATGACGTGGTGGCTGAAGCCGCCTTGCCCTTTGACAAACGGCGGCACGGCACCATTTTGGGCATGGGCGCGTGTGCGCTGGTGGTGGAAAGCGAAGACGCCGTGCAAGAGCGCGGGATGCGCGGCATTGTGGAGCTACTCAGCAGCGAAACCCGCAACAGCGCCTTCCACGGCTCCCGGCTGGACGTAGACCACATTGCCCAGGTGATGAATGACTTGATGACTGCGGCCGAAACTCGTTTTGGCCTCAACCGCTACGCCATTGCCCCACAGTTGGTGTTCATGTCCCACGAGACGTATACCCCGGCGCGCGGCGGTTCGGCGTCGGCGGAAGTGGTGGCGCTGCGGCAGACTTTTGGCGAAGCAGCTAAAGAGATTGTGGTGGCTAATACCAAAGGCTTTACCGGCCATCCCATGGGTGTGGGTGTGGAAGATGTGATTGCCCTGAAAATTCTGGAGCATGGCATTGTGCCGCCAGTGCCCAATTACAAGGAGGTGGACCCGGATTTGGGTGAATTGAATCTGAGCCGGGGCGGCCGCTATCCGGTGCAATATGCGCTGCATCTGGCGGCCGGTTTTGGTTCGCAAATTGCGCTGACGTTGACGCGGCGGATTCCTGGCGCGTTGGATCGGGTGGAGAACAAACCGCGTTATCAGAAATGGCTGGACGATGTGAGTGGTTACGATTACGCCGAGTTGGAAGTGGAAAAGCGGAATTTACGGATTGTGGCGAAGGGGGCGCCGGGCCGACGGCCGTGCCCCTCCACCTGGCAGTATGGCACGGAGCCGGTAATGCGGACGGGTTTGGGCAGTCAGTTAGCAGTGAGCAGTTACCAGTATGCCGTGCCCGCGCCGGTTCCGGTGCAGCCGATGCCAGAGCCGGTAAAAGTAGAAAACGTACTGGCAAATGGTAATCCGCCAGTAATCCATGGTGAGCAGTTGGCAGTTGGCAGTGAGCAGTTGGCAGTGAGCAGTGAGCGGTTGGCGGTGAGCAGTGAGCGGTTGGCAACGGCCGTAGCGCCATCACCGGCCCCGCATCCCACATCCCGCATCACGGACCCGATTGCCGACAAGGTGCTGGCGATAGTGGCCGAGCAGACCGGCTACCCGACCGATATGCTGGAAATGGATTTGGATTTGGAGGCGGATTTGGGGGTGGATACGGTGAAGCAGGCGGAGACGTTCCTGGCGATTCGTACCGCCTTCGATATCCCCCGCCGCGATGACCTGAGCCTGCGCGATTACAACACGCTGGCGAAGGTGGTCGGGTTTGTGCGGGAGATGCGGCCGGATT
>CAZOPF010000089.1:0-15657 GCA_964581605.1 uncultured Ardenticatenaceae bacterium | reverse complement strand
GATTACAACACGCTGGCGAAGGTGGTCGGGTTTGTGCGGGAGATGCGGCCGGATTTGAGCGGAGGGGCAGAGGGGCAGAGGAGCGAGGGAGAAGCATATTTAAAAGTATAGAGGGTGACGCGGCGGCGACGGCTGTTGCCGTTGCGCCACCCCTGATTCCCCACATTGAACCGGAATATAGCCTGGCGGATGCGGATACGATGCCGCGCCGGATACCTGTGCCCGCGTTACGGCCGTCGCTCGACCAGTGCAAACCAACCGGCGTAGTTCTCAACGAGGCCAGCCGTGTGGTAGTGGCTCTGGATGAAGGCGGCGTCGGTAAGGCGCTGGTCAAGAAGCTGGAAAAACTGGGCGTGACCGTGCTACCGCTGGATGTGGCCTTGCCAGCAGAAACGCTGGCGGCGCAGGTGCAAGGCTGGCTGGCTGAAGTGCCAGTGCAGGGCGTCTATTGGCTGGCGGCGCTGGACGTCGAGCCTGATCTGGCAGTGATGACGCGGGCTGAATGGCGCGAGGCGAACCGGATACGGGTGAAAAATCTATCCGTGACCATGCGGGCGCTGTACGACGCCGTGAACACACCGGGCACGTTCCTGGTGGCGGCGACGCGGTTGGGTGGGCTGCATGGGTATGGCCCGGAACCGGCGGTCGCGCCATTGGGCGGCGGCGTGACTGGATTCACGAAGGCGTACAAACGGGAACGGCCGTCCGCCCTCGTCAAAGCGGTAGATTTTGAAGCCAGCCGCAAGACGGCCGCTTTTGCCGACCTGCTCATTGCGGAGACGTTACGTGATCCAGGTTGTGTGGAGGTGGGGTATTGGCGAGACGGCCGTTACACCATCACCCTTTTAGAGCAACCTGCCGATTACAACCAAACTGGCCTGGAACTAAACCGCGATACCGTTTTCCTTGTCACAGGAGCGGCGGGGGGCATTACCAGCGCCATTGTGGCTGACCTGGCGGCGGCCAGCGGCGGCACGTTTTACCTGCTGGATTTGACGCCCGAACCAGACCACGCCGACCCGCAAATTGCCCTGTTCCGCACGGACAAGGACGCCTTGAAGCAGCAACTCATCGAGGAAACGAAGGCGGCGGGCGAGAAGCCGACGCCGGTGATGATTGAGAAAAAGCTGGCAGCTATTGAACGGTTGGAAGCGGCTTTGAGCGCGATTGAAGCGGTGGAGAGGGCGGGTGGTACGGCCGTGTACCGCAGTGTCAATTTGCTCGACCATGAAGCGTTAAGCGGGATCGTCGCCGAAATCCGGGAGCGGTTTGGCCGGATTGATGTGCTGGTTCATGCCGGCGGCATTGAAATCAGCAAGGGGCTGAACCAGAAAGACGGTGCCCAGTTTGACCTGGTGTATGACATTAAGGCAGACGGTTTTTACAGCCTGCTGCACGCCGCTCAGGAGTTGCCCATGGGGGCGACGGTGGTCTTTAGCTCGGTGGCCGGCCGCTTTGGCAATGCCGGGCAGACGGATTACAGCGCGGCCAATGACCTGCTGTGCAAAATTAGCAGCAGCTTGCAGCGCACACGGCCCGAGACGAAGGCGATTGCCATTGACTGGACGGCCTGGGGTGGCATGGGCATGGCTACACGCGGCTCGATTCCCAAGATCATGGAGTACGCCGGTATTGAGATGCTGCCGCCAGCCGCCGGTATTCCCACCGTGCGCCGCGAACTGCTGGTTGGCGGCGGTGAGGTGCTGGTGGGGGGAAAACTGGGTTTACTGGTAGATGAGGTGGATGAAACGGGGGGAATAGCTGAGGAGCCGAGGAGCAGAGGAGCAGAGGGGTTTTTGGTGGTTGAAAATGTGACAGCGGCGAAGGTGTATGGGGGATGGGAAGCGGTGACGACGCTCAATCCACAGGAGCAGCCGTTCCTCTTTGATCATGCCATGGAGGGGACGCCGCTGCTGCCGGGGGTGATGGGTACGGAGGCGTTTGCAGAGTTGGCAAAGACGATTGCGCCGGATTATGTGGTCACGGCCGTGACCAACGAACAGTTCCACGCGCCTTTCAAGTTTTACCGGATGGAACCGCAGACGCTGTATTTGCAGGGTACGGCCGTGCCTGATGGTGACGACCTGCTGGTACATACTGCCCTCTATTCCCGCCGTGAGTTGAAGGGAGGTTTGCAGGAGAAATTGCACTTTACGGCGACGGTGCGGATGAGTAAGCACGCAGAGGGGCAGAGGGGCAGAGGGGCAGAAGAGATTCTCCTCCGCTCCCCTGCTCCCCCGCTCCCCCACCTGGATATTCCGGCCACTGCGATTTACGGCATCTACTTCCACGGCCCGGCCTACCAGGTGTTAGAGGCAGCGCAGGTGGAAGGCAGCCGGGCGATTGGGCTGCTGGCGGAGAATTTGCCGCCCAACATGAATCCGGCGGATGCGGCAGAACTAATGGCCCCACGCCTGATTGAACTGTGCTTCCAAACGGCCGGCGTGTGGCAAATCCGGCAGCAGCAGACGATGGCCTTGCCGCTGGCAATTGGCGCGGTGTCGGTTTATAAGCAAGAGCGGGAGATGGTGGACGGCCGTCGCCTGGTTGCCCTCGTCGAAGCCGTCAACGGCGGCGCAGAATTTAACGCCCAGGTAGTGGATGAAAATGGCGTCGTTTTCGTTACCCTGACGGGCTACAAAACGGTAGCTTTGCCAGGCAAAGTTCAATTATGAAGGATGAATTATGAATTATGAAGGGTGCATAGCGTCGGCTATTCCTAATTCATAATTCATAATTCCTAATTCCCCATGATTCATTGGTTAACTCAAATACTTGATGAAGTTCCGGCTGAGGAGTATCTGACGGATGTGGAGATTGCCCGTTTTCAGGAGTTGAAAACAGAAAAACGGCGCACGGACTGGCTGCTCGGCCGCTGGACGGCCAAACGGCTGCTGCAAACGATTATCTGGGAAACAAACGGCGTGACGCTACCTCTGGATATGATTACGATCACGAACAATCCTGATGGCGTACCGAATTGTCAATTGCCAATGGCCAATTGTCAATTGTCCATTTCCATCAGCCATGCGCACGGCCGTGCCTTTGTGGCCGCCATCGAAAAAAACCATGCCCCCATTGGCGCTGATATGGAACTGATTCAGCCGCGCCCGGCGGGTTTTGCGGAGGAGTATTTTACGCTGGCGGAGATTGCCCTGGGGTATGGGCTGATGGGGCAGGAACGGGCGGTGTGGGAAACGGCCGTGTGGAGCGCCAAAGAAGCTGTTTTGAAGGCGTTGCACCTGGGGCTGTCGGTGAACACCCGTGCTGTGAGCTGCCTCGTTGAGCCGGTTGACCAGCCACCGACATGGTGGACGCCATTTGCTATTCGTTGTGATCACGGCCGTTTGCCCCAACCCACGCCCCCCTTAACCGGCTGGTGGCGGGTGGAGGATGGCTTTGTGTTGACCATTGCGGTGGGGTGACAACAACGGATGGCGAAATGAACAGATGAAGAAAATCCGTTCATTTCTCTATCTGCTGTACTCTTGAGGTTGAAGATGATTAAAGAGATGCAGGTTTACAAAGAGGAACTGGATAAACGAAAGGGCCTGGCGCGGGGCACAGAGAAGGACGCCACCAGCCAACACGCCAAAGGGCGATTGACGGCCCGTGAACGGCTGGATTTGTTGTTTGATACGGGCACGTTTGAGGAGATTGACTCGCTGGTGCTGCCCCGGTATGAGAACTATGTGGGCGGCAAGGGGTCGCGGTATGGGGATGGGGTGGTGGTGGGGTTTGGATTGGTCAACGGCCGTCACGTCATGGCGGCTTCCCAAGATGCGGCCGTGATGGGTGGCTCGTTGGGGGAGATGCACGCCAACAAAATCGCCAAAGCGATGCGCATGGCGCTGCAATATGGCTGCCCTTTCATTGCCATCAACGACTCCGGCGGGGCGCGCATTCAGGAGGGCGTAGACAGCCTGGGCGGGTACGCCAAAATTTTTGACGCCAACTGCGAAGCCTCCGGCGTCATTCCCCAGATTTCTGTCATCATGGGGCCGTGCGCGGGTGGGGCCGTTTATTCCCCGGCATTGACCGATTTTGTATTTATGACGGAAAAGAGCTACATGTTCATCACCGGGCCGCAGGTGGTGAAGGCGGTAATGCAGGAAGATGTGACCTTTGAGGAGTTGGGCGGCGGGCTGATGCACAGCCAGGAGAGCGGCGTTTGCCATTTTCTGGCGGCTGATGATAAGGAGTGCCTGGCGCAGGTGCGGGAACTGCTCAGTTACCTGCCGGGCAATAACCAGGATGATCCGCCGTATATACGGCCGCTCGACGACCCACATCGCTCCTGCCCGGAACTGGAAGAGATTGTGCCCACCGACCCCCACAAGCCGTATGAGGTGCGCCGCGTGATTGCCAGTCTGGTGGACGACGGCCGTTTCTTTGAAGTGCATCAACTGTGGGCACAAAACATGGTGGTTGGTTTTGCCCGGCTCAATGGCTACGTGGTGGGCATCGTCGCCAACCAGCCGATGGTGTTGGCGGGCTGCATTGACATCAAAGCGTCCATCAAGGCCACCCACTTCATCCGCATTTGCGACGCCTACAATGTGCCCATCGTCACCCTGCAAGACGTTCCCGGTTTTCTGCCGGGCAAAGACCAGGAGTACGGCGGCATCATTCGCAACGGGGCGCGGCTGATTTATGCTTACAGCGAGGCCACCGTGCCCAAGCTGATGGTCATTTTGCGCAAAAGTTACGGCGGCGCCTACTGCGTGATGAGCAGCAAAGGATTGCGCGGCGATTTGCTCTACGCCTGGCCCAATGCCGAAATTGCGGTGATGGGCGCAGAAGGAGCGGTGAACATCCTCTTCCGCAAAGAGGTGCAGGAAGCGGCCGATCCCGAGGCGAAACGGCAAGAGTTGGTGGCAGATTACGAAACGCGCTTTAACAATCCCTATGTGGCGGCGGCGCGGGGGCTGATTGACGATGTGATTCAGCCGCGTGACACGCGCCGCACCTTGATCCGGGCGCTGGAACTGACGCTCTCGAAACGGGAGCGGCATGTGGCGCGGAAACATGGTATTTCGCCGATGTAGGAGAGATTAGAGATTGGAGATTGGAGATTGTGAATCTCTAATCTCTAATCTCCAATCTCTATTGAGGAAAACGATGTTCAACAAAATTCTAATTGCCAACCGGGGCGAGATTGCGGTGCGGGCGGTGCGGGTGTGCCGGGAGATGGGGATCACGGCCGTTGCCGTTTACGACCCATCCGACATGAGTTCGCTGCATGTGCGGTTGGCGGATGAATGTGTACGGGTAGATTCGCCGGACTTTTTTATGGATGGCCCGGCCATGGTGCAACTGGCGCAGGCGCGGGGGGCAGACGCCATTTATCCGGGTTATGGCTTTTTGGCCGAAGAGGCGGATTTTGCTCAGGCGTGTCTGGAGGCGGGGTTGGCCTTTATTGGGCCACCACCAGAAATTTTGCAGCAGACGCGGGATAAACTGGCGGCGTTGGCGCGGGCGCGGGAAGCTGGCTTTTTGACGGTGCAAAGTTCGCCGGAGGCTTACGGCCGTGACGACGCCATTGAATTGCAGCGGGCGGCCGATAACATGGGATACCCACTGGTGATCAAATCATACCGGGGTGGGCGGGGGCGCGGCTCCCGTCTGGTACCTTCCGCCGCGTGGTTGGCGGAAGCTATCCGGCGCGGGCAGCAGTCACAGGCCGATTACCATGATTGGCGCGTTTACCTGGAAAAGGCGATCTTGCCCGCGCACCAGATCAGTGTGCAGGTTGTGGGAGACGCCTATGGCAATCTGGTCTGCCTGGGTGAGCGGGAAGGCTCGATTATGTACCACAACCAGAAGGTAATTGAGGAGTCACCCGCGCCCTGCCTGATGCCGGATGAACGGGCGCAATTGTGGCAAACGGCCGTGTCCATTGCCCGCCTCTTCCATTACCAAAATGTGGGGTCGGTGGAATTTTTGGTCACGGATGGCGGTGAATTTTATTTCAGCGAAATCAAGGCACGTATCCAGGTAGAACATCCGTTGACGGAAATGCGGGCAGGCGTTGACCTGGTGCGGGAGCAGATTCGGATTGCGGCCGGGCAGCCTCTTTCTTTGGCGCAGGCCGATGTGCAACTGCGCGGTTGGGCGGCGCTGGCGCGGATTTATGCCGAAGACCCGCAGCGCCACTTTTTGCCCAGCCCTGGCCGATTGGCGCGGCTGCGTGTTCCTACGGGGCCGGATATTCGCGTAGACACCTATGCGTACAGCGGTTGCTCCGTGCCGGCGGCCTATGCGCCGTTATTTGCCAAACTGACCACCTGGGGGCCAGACCGTACAGCCAGTGTGTCTCGTCTGCGTCAGGGGTTGGCCGATTTTGCGGTGGTGGGCATTCCGACCAATATCTCGTTGTTACAGCAAATTGTAGACGCGGCGGGGTTTGTGTACGGCCGTTACCACACCGGCTCGCTCGAAGAACCAGTGCTGGAAAATGGCCCGGCCGCGCCCCATTTGCGTGATCTGGCGGTGATTGCTGCCATTGCCTACATCTGGCGGCATCAGCAGTTTGACCCGGCCGCGCCGGAGCGGTTGTTGTCAGGTTGGCATCGGGAAAGTCGGCGGGTAGTGGGATAGTGGATGAGGCGTAGTGAGCAGTGAGCAGTTTTTGCCAACCATTGCTTATGGCTAACCGCTTACTGCTTACTTGAATGAAAGAGTACCAACATGAGTAATTTACAAGTCACAATAGACGGGCATGTGTATGAGGTGACCTTGAATCTGCCTTCGCCGAATGGGTCGGGTTATGAGGTGGAGGTGGATGGGGAGCGGGTGAAGGTGCTGTTGCCGGAGGTGGTGCGGCTGAATGGGGAGTTGGAGTGGCTGGTGGTGGGGGAACGGCCGTATGAGTTTGTCCTTGATCCCCATCTGGGCTGGATCAAGGCGTTTAGCGGGCTGCACCGGTTGGAGATTAAAGACCTGGATGCCCAGGTGAGCCGCCCGCGCAGTGGCGACGGCCGTGTTAAAGCGCCTATTCCTGGCCTCATTACTCACATCCGGGTGCAGGTGGGTGACAGTGTGGAAGCGGGGCAATCCATTCTGGTGCTGGAAGCGATGAAGATGGAGAATGAGATCAGAGCGCCGCTGAGTGGGGTGGTGACGGCCGTGCATGTGACCCCTGGGCAGACGGTGGCGCGGGATGAGGTGTTGGTGGAAATCGGTAATACGTGAGCGGGAATCGGTAAGCGGTGGTGTTGGGCTTTGCCTCAAATGGTGTATACTGCCGGGTAGATCAGCGGGGTGAATCTGTCTGGCAGGGTTAGAAACATGATTGCACAACAAAATTTAATCCATTCCAAATTACCAGATGAGACGCTCATTACCGGCGAAGAACTGGCGGCGATGGGCGATCTGGGGCGGTGTGAACTGGTGGAAGGGAGGATTGTGAAGTTGAGTCCAACAAAGATGCCACACGGCCGTTATGAATTTGAGATAGCGCGTTTTTTAGGAAATTTTGTAGAAAAACACAATCTTGGCGTAGTGATGGTGGGTGAAGTGGGAGTTTATACACACCGTGACCCGGATACCGTGCGGGGGGCGGATGTATTGTTCATCTCCCATGAACGGCTGGCGCAGGTGACGCCGGGCGGTTTTTTGGATGTGGCCCCCGAACTGATCGTGGAAGTGATGTCTCCCTCTGACAGGTGGAGCGAGGTACGGAAGAAGATAAAGGAGTATTTTGAGGTGGGGGTCACGGCCGTGCTCATCGTCGAACCGGAAGAACAAACCATCGCCCTCTACCGCTCCCCCACCACCATTCAGGAATTGACCTTAACCGATACCCTCACCCTGGCAGACATCCTCCCCGGTTTTGGCCTGCCCCTCGACCAACTTTGGCCTCTTGCTTGAAAAAGAGCCGTTCCAGGTGCCAGGAAATAAGAGGTTGGCGGTTGGGTAATCTCTGAGCTTCCATCTTATTTGCACGGCCGTTTCAGCCTTCCAGCAGCAGCGTTTCCGGCTCTTCAATCAGTTCCTTCACGCGTACCAGGAATTGCACGGCTTCACGGCCGTCTACAATCCGGTGATCATAACTCAGCGCCAGGTACATCATGGGGCGGATAACCACTTCCCCGTTTTTGGCAATGGGGCGCTCGTCAATGCGGTGCAGCCCCAAAATGCCCACCTGCGGCGGGTTCAAAATGGGGGTGCTGAGCATGGAGCCAAAAACGCCGCCGTTAGTGATGGTAAACGTGCCGCCACGCAAATCCTCCAGCGTCAGCGAACCATCGCGTGTTTTGGCGGAAAAGTCGCGCACTGCCTGTTCAATGGCGGCAAACGACAGCCGGTCGGCGTCCCGGATGACGGGCACGACCAACCCTTCCTCCGCTCCCACCGCCATGCCGATGTCGTAATACTTTTTGAGGATGATGTCGTCGCCGTCAATTTCGGCGTTCAACTGTGGGAACGCTTTCAGCGCGCCCACGGCCGCCTTGACAAAAAAGGACATAAAACCCAACTTGACGCCGTGCCGCTCTAAAAAGGCGGGGCCGCGCCGTTTACGCAGTTCCATCACCGCGCCCATGTCCACGTCGTTGAAGGTGGTGAGCATGGCGGCCGTGTGCTGGGCTTCCACCAGCCGTTGGGCGATGGTACGGCGGCGGCGGGACATGCGGATGCGTTCCTCAGGACGGCCGTTGCCGCCGGGCGCGGATACGGATGGGGCAGGTGGGGCGGTGGGTTGGGTTTTGGGCGGGGTGGGCGGCTGTTTTTGCAGATGCTTTTCCACATCCTGGCGGGTGACACGGCCGTGTGCCCCACTCCCTTCCACCTTTGACACATCCACTCCTTCCGCGTCGGCTACCCTTTGTGCTACCGGCGTAACGGCCGGTTGGCGGGCAGGCGTTGGCGGGGGGGGAGCGACGGCCGTTGCCACTCCATCCGCTTTATCCGCTCCCCCATCCGCTGCCGCCCCATCTGGCTCAATCTCCGCCAGCACATCGCCAATCTTCACATCGGCTCCCTGCTGGTGGAAAATGCGCGCCAACACCCCGGCCGTTTCCGCGCTCACTTCCAGGTCAACCTTATCCGTTTCCAATTCCACCAGCACATCACCAACGGCGACGCTGTCTCCTTCCTGCTTGTGCCACTCGCCTACTGTTGCTTCTACCACTGATTCGCCCAGTTCGGGGACGGTTATTTTGGTTGTCATACTTTGCATCCTTGTAGGGGAGATTGGAGATTAGAGATTGCTGAATCTCCAATCTCCCAATCTCTAATCTCCAAATTCAAACGCAAACTCCGTAATCGCCTGCTGATTGCGCCGGTGCCAGGTGGTGGAGCCTTCGGCGGGGCTGGTGCGGCGGGGACGGCCGATATAACGTAACGGTACACGGCCGTCAATCCACTGTTCCAGACACGGCCGTACAAATTCCCATGCTCCCATATTCGCCGGTTCCTCTTGCAGCCAGACCACCTCTTCCAGGTTGGGATACGCGGCCAATGCTGCCTGTACTTCCTCATCCGGGAACGGGTACAACTGCTCCACCCGCGTCAACGCCACTGCCAATGTGCCACTATCGGCCAAAATCCGCTGCTGTATTTCCACCAAATCCACAAACACCTTGCCGCTGCAAAAAACCAGACGGCGAATGTCTTTCGCCCGCTCTAAGGCGGCCGCATCCGGGATGACCGGCTGCCACTGCCCCTCCGCCAGTTCACGCGGGGTGCTGGCGGCGCGGGGGTGGCGCAGCAGACTTTTGGGCGTCAGCACCACCAGCGGCAGCGGGTCTGTTACCAGCACCGCCGCCTGCCGCCGCAGCAAGTGAAAGTATTGGGCGGCCGTCGTCGGGTAGGTGATGCGGATGCTGTTTTTGGCCGCCAACTGCAAAAAACGCTCTGGGCGGCCGCTGGAATGATCAGGCCCCTGCCCTTCGTAGCCGTGTGGCAGCAGCAGCACCAGCGAGGGGGTCTGCTCCCACTTGGCCTTGCCGGAGACCACAAACTCATCAATGATCGCCTGGGCGGTGTTGATGAAGTCGCCGTATTGCGCTTCCCAGATCACCAGCCGCTCCGGGGCCTGGATGTTGTAGCCATACTCGAAGCCGATAGCCGCATTTTCCGACAGCGGGCTGTTGCGGATTTCAAAGGCGGCTCTGGCCTGGGGTAACTGCTGCAAGGGACAATACTCAACCCCCGTGACCGCATCGTGAAAGACGGCGTGACGGTGGCTGAAGGTGCCCCGTTTTACGTCTTCGCCGGTGAGGCGCACGGCCGTGCCGTCTGCCAATATCGCCGCCAATGCCAGTTCCTCGGCCGTGCCCCACTCAATGGTGGGCTGGTCGGGGTCGGCGAACAGCTCTTGCCGTTTGCCCATACCCCGCCGCAATTTGCGCTCCAATTGGAAGCCGTCGGGGAAGGTGAGCAGCGATTGGTTGAGGGCGTTCAGGTCGGGCAGGGGTACGGCCGTAGCCGCCTGCCGTGCCGCTCCGGCCGGGGGCAGTTCCAACTGTGGCTCCAACTCCTCAGCCACCTCTTCCACTTCCAAAGATTCATACAACGCTTGCAGGTCGGCCAGATAGCTTTGGGCCAGCTTTTCCGCCTCGCCTGGCGCAATCTCGCCGCGTTTGAGCAATGTGTCTGCCCACTGCTGGCGCACCGTCGGCAGGTCGTCAACACGCCGGTACATCAGCGGTTGGGTGAAACGCGGCTCGTCCCCCTCATTGTGCCCGTAGCGGCGGTAGCCAATCAGGTCAATCAGGAAATCTTTGTGGAACTGCTGCCGGTAGGCAATGGCCAGACGCGCCACCGCCATACAGGCTTCGGGGTCGTCGGCGTTCACATGCACGATGGGGATTTTGAACCCCTTGGCCAGGTCGCTGGCATAGAGGGTGCTGCGCCCTTCGGCGGCGTCGGTGGTGAAACCGATCTGGTTGTTAGCGATGATGTGAATCGTGCCGCCGACGCGATAGCCGGGTAGCCGGTACATATTCAGCGTTTCGGCCACAATACCCTGGCCGGGAAAGGCGGCGTCGCCGTGAATGAGAATGGGCAAGGTGACGGCGTGGTTAAAGCGAGGTGCGCCTGGCCCGTCCACATACGTCCCGGCGGCGCGGGCCATGCCAATGACGACGGGGTTGACGTGTTCCAGATGGCTGGGATTGGGGGCCAGGGCGATGGTCATGTCTACTACATCGTCGGCGTTGAAGTCCAGGGTGTGGTAGCCGCCGGCGTGGTATTTCACGTCGCCCGTCCAGCCCATACTGTTGCGTTTGTCGTAGAAGTCGCGTTGGGCGGGGTCTTTGAACATGGTCAGCAGTTGGGCATACGGCCGTTCCAGCAGATGGGCCATCACATTCAGCCGCCCCCGGTGGGCCATGCCGATGAGGACGGAGCGAATGCCGACGGTGGCGGCGTCGCTGATCATCTCGTCCAGCATGGGCAGCATCATGTCCAGCCCTTCAATGGAGAAGCGGGTTTTGCCGGGGTAGACGCGCTGCAAAAATTGCTCGAAGGTTTCCACCTGGGTGAGCCGTTCCAGCAGGGCACGGCCGTCGAGCGGTGTATGTGGTGGGGCAAAATGGCCGCTTTCGGCCATGTCGCGCAGCCAGCGGCGCTCCTCATGGTCGCGCAAATGGTCATAGTCGTAGCCAACGGTGTTTGAGTAGATGTGTTGCAGATTTTCAATTGCTTCCAGGGCGTGGGCGCAATCGGCCGCTGCCGGGCCGCCGATGAGGCTGGCGGGCAACTGGCGCAGGTCTACGGCCGTCAGGCCGTGATAGTCCAGCGCCAGCGACGGTTCGCCGGGTGGCTCTGTGCCCAAGGGGTCTAACTGCGCCGCCAAGTGCCCAAATTCGCGGATGGCCTGGGCCAGATTGACCGCGCCCATGATCTTTTCGGTGGGAAGGGACACGGCATCTTGCCCTGAGCCTGTGGAAGGGTCCGCCCCATTTGCGCCAGCGATGATCTGCCGGATTTGCGCCGCGTTTTGTTGGAAAAAGGTTTGGGTTGTTTTGTCCAGCGAGGCCGGATTTTGCTCATATTGGGCAAACATCTCTAACAAATAGGCCGCATTCGGCCCATGAAATTCACGCCATACATCCATAGAAATCCTCAGCGGGCAGTGGGTGGATTATTAGATTGGTTCAATTTCTAAAATTGAACCAATCTGAACAGTTATCCCGCCATCTTGATTTTATCATGGGGCTGGTGGTTTGCACTTTTCGCTAGGATTGGCTCAGCTTGGCGCTGGCCAGCCGGTTGAGGCTGACGCCAGATTCGGCCGCTTCGATGGCTAACTGCCGATGAAGTTCTGGTGGTATGCGCACCATAAATTTGCCGCTGTACGGCCGTAGCGCCAGCGGTTCGGGCACAGATTCATTGTTGGCGGTCATATCGGCCACTACCTCCGCCACTACCTGACGGATTCCTTGCAGGGCGTCTTCCGGCGTCCCGGCCAACCAGCTTAAACTGGGAAATTCGGCGCACAAACCCACATATTCCTCATCCTCTGCCGACCAGGTTACGCGATAGGTATATCGATCTTGCTCAAGTATCATGGGATACCTCCAATCTATCAATTGCTTTCAAAACTTGTCTGACCTGATACGCTTTTGCTTTGCCGCCATCATCCTGAACGTTTACTCGTGGGTCACCTTGCCAGGGAGTTTTGTAAATCCGGTGGCTGCCTCCTGATTGGCGTGGCTGACCAAAATAGTGATCACAAACTTTGCAGAGATCGCTGAAACGAATTCCTTGGGGATTACGGCGCATGTGTGTCACTATTTCTTCAACCGTAGCCATTTGTAGATAGTATCATTATTGATATTACTGTCAAGATGTATTTGTTGTTCCTTCAAGTCATCTGGTGTGGAATGAGCCACTGACAGATAAACAACATCCCAACAAGCTCTTAACAAGTTCTGAACAGGCGGTGGCTATGCTGATGACCATTACTGAAAGCCACGATGTGGCGAAAAATTGTCAAAAGGAGACAAAACAATGTTAATGCAGAAACGAATTGGTTATATGATGGTGGGTGGGCTGTTGGCGCTGACGCTGGCCTTTGGTGGACTGGCGGCCTTTGCCCAGACGGATGATGGCGCGGACGAACCGGTGGCGGAACCAACCGAAACGCCGACCCAAGAGGAGGACACGGCCGTACAACCAGTACCAACTGTGCCCGATGGGTTGTGGGGTGGTCACGGCCGTCCCGGATTTGGTGCAAAGGGTGATAACCAGGAAGCGTTAGCCGCCGCGTTGGGCATCACCGTCGAGGAACTGGAAACTGCGCAAACGGCCGTCCGCACCGCACAGATTGAGCAGGCGGTCGCCGATGGGTTGCTGACTCAGGAGCAGGCCGACCAACTGGCACAAGGCGGCAGTGGTTTTCATCTCCGGGGTGGGTTGATGGCCGGTGATCAGGGTGAAGCGTTAGCCGAAGCATTAGGTATCACCGTTGAAGAGTTGCAGGCGGCTCAGGCGCAGGTGCGGGCCGATGAACTGGCAGCCATGGTAGAAGCCGGCGCGATCACCCAGGAACAGGCTGACCTGATGCTGGCGCGGCAGGCGGTGCAGAACTATGTGGATCAGGATGCGTTGCAAACGGCCGTGCAGTCAGTGTATGAAACGGCCGTTGCCGAAGCCCTCTCCGCCGGGGTCATTACCCAGGCACAGGCCGAGGCCGTGTTGAATAATCTGAGTGACGGTTTAGGTGGGTTTGGTGGATTTGGCGGGCCTGGTTTTGGCGGCCCCGGGCATCATGGGCATCCGTGATGTGAGGAAAAGTGAGCAGTGAGCAGTGAGCAGTGAGCAGTAATCGGAATTCGGACTTCGGATTACGAACAGAAGAACCTCCTCCTTGTAAAAAGGCGCACCGTTGAGGCCGGTGCGCCTTTTTTTGTGGCAAACATCTTAACAATTTCCCAACAACTTCTTCAATCTGTCTGAAAACGGGTGGGGTATTGTTTGGCATGGCGATCAATCGCCTGCTACGAACCCGAATGATTTCAGGAGAGATTGATGATGAAGAGAAAACGGTTTTGGATTATTAGCATTTTGGTGGTGGTGTTGGTAACGGCCGTTGGCTATGCCTATTACGCCAACAACACGGCCGTTGCCGCCGCCGAAAGTGAAGAGCCGGAAGTGCAAACGGCCGTGGCCCGTCTGGGCGAAATTGTGGTCTCGGCCACAGGGGCCGGGGCCGTCATGCCGGCAACGGAAGTGGAACTGAGCTTTACCACCGGCGGCGTGTTGGAAGAGCTGCTGGTGACGGTGGGGCAAAAGGTGCAGGCCGGGGATGTGTTGGCACGGGTGGATGACACGGACGCCCAAAAAGCATTAGCCAATGCTGAACTGTCGCTGGCACAGGCGGCCATGCAAACGGATGCCAGCACGACACAAACCGGCGTGAGCTATGATGACATCAGTGTGGAGCAGGCGCGGCTGAACCTGGAAGAAGCGCAACAGACATTGGCCGATTTGCAAAACTGGACGGCCGATCCCGATGAAATTGCCTTGCTGCAAGCCAAATTGGAAGCGGCCGAAGCGTCTTACAACGGGGCGCGGGGGCAGGAAGCGGCCACCAGCACCAATATCACCATCAAAAATATCAGTGTGGAGCAGGCGCAGCGTGACCTGGAAGATGCGCTGGCGGCGCAGGTGACGGCGTATGATCCCGGCCGGGAATGGGAATTGAATGACCCGCGCCGTTCTGACGCGCTGCTGAATGAACGAGAACGGGCGGACGATGCGGTGCTGCGGGCGCAGGAGAATTTGCAGATCGCCCAACTGAATTACAACGCGGCCGTGAACAGCACCAACAGCAGCAGTTCGGCGAGCGCGGAGAGCAATTTGCTCAGTGCGCAGCAGGCGTTGGCGGCGGCGCAGGTGGGGCCAACGGCCGAGGAGATAACAGCAGCGGAAACGGCCGTGCGCCAGGCCGAACTCGCTTTGCAGCAGGCGCAGCTAAACCAGGAAGCACATGGGTTGAGTCTGGCACAGGCGCAGTTGAACCTGGAAGCGGCGCAGGCAGATGTGGCGGGTACGGAGTTGGTTGCGCCGATGGATGGCACGGTCACGGCCGTGAACTACCATGTGGGCGAACAGGTAAGCGGTGTATTCCTCACCCTGGCCGACTTGTCACAGCCCATGCTGGAAATTTACCTGGACGAGAGTGACCTGGACAAAGCTGGCATGGGTTATGAAGTAGACGTGGTTTTTGACGCCTTGCCGGACGAAACGTTTACCGGCGAGATTGTGCAGGTAGACCCGGCGCTGTACCAATCCAATGGTGTTAGCGCGGTGCGGGCGCTGGTGCGGCTGGACTATAACAAACCACAAACACTGCCCGTCGGGTTGAATGCGACGGTGGAAGTGATTGGCGGCCGTGCCGAAAATGCGGTCGTTGTGCCGGTAGAGGCATTGCGCGAAATTTCGCCTGACCAGTATGCCGTCTTTGTGGTGGAAAATGGTGAGCCGACGCTGCGCATGGTGGAAGTGGGGCTGATGGACTTCTCCTTTGCCGAAATCACCTCTGGCGTGGCAGCCGGGGAAGAGGTGACGACGGGGATTGTGGAGACGGAGTGAGTGGCAGGTGGCAAGTGGCAGGTGGCAGGTGGCAGGTGGCAGGTGGCAGGTGGCAAGTGGCAGGTGGCAGGTGGCAAGTGGCAGGTGGCAAGTGGCAGGTGGCAAGTGGCA
>CAZOPF010000088.1:18652-23243 GCA_964581605.1 uncultured Ardenticatenaceae bacterium | reverse complement strand
CGCCACCGCGCCCACGACTGCTGTATTTCTGCAACTCCTCAACGACCAATAAGCCTGACAGTCCCCTGCTGGGGACAGGCTTTGTCAAGCCCCAAAAAAGGACGACTACACCCAGAATTTCAATGTGGAGAATGAACTGAGCAGCGTGGGTAACAACGGCCGCACCACCAGCTTTACCTACGATGCGGCCGGCCTCCGCACCAAAACCATCGCCCCGTCAGGCGTGACCACCTACTATCCCTTCCCCGGCTATGAGGAGGAGGTCAACGGCCGTACCACGACAAGACACATTACTTACAGTGTTGGCCGGGCAGGTGGTGGCACTGCGTGTATGGGTGGGCGGCCACAACAGAGGGACTCCTCGTAAATAGTTTGCAGCAGGCACGTTAGTGCCGTCCGCCGGCGATAAATCGCTTATTACAAACAGTTTTCAAAAGTTGCCCCCCGACTATTCAGCGTAATGATAAAAGCCCTGCCCGCTTTTGCGGCCGAGGCGCCCACTTTCTACCATACGCTGCTGGATGGGGTGTGGCCGGTATTTAGGGTCGTGGAAGTATGCTTCGTAAACGGACTGGGTGACGGCAAAGTTCACATCACAGCCAATCAGGTCAATCAATTCAAATGGCCCCATGCGAAAGCCTAATGACTTCATCAGTTTGTCAATAGTGGCGTGGTCGGCCGCATTTTCGCCCAATAGCCGGAACGCTTCGCCGTAAAACGGCCGTGCCACCCGATTGACAATAAAAGCGGGTGTATCCTGGCAAAGGACGACCGTTTTCCCCAATCGCTCCACAAAGGCCAGTGCCGCCCCGAGAGTGGTTTGATTGGTAAAATCCCCTGTTACCACCTCCACCAGCTTCATCACATGCGCCGGGTTGAAAAAATGTAACCCTACAAATTGCTCCTGGCGTTGGGTAGCGGCCGCCAGCACGTTAATGCTCAAACTGGAGGTATTGCTGGCAAAAATGGTGTGGGCCGGGGCATGGCTTTCCAATTCACCAAAAATTTGCCGTTTCAACTCGATTTTCTCCGGTGCGGCCTCAATCACCAGATCAACCTGAGCCGCATCTGCCAGCGATGTAGTAAGAGTACAAGCTGTTTTGGCCTGCGCGGCGACAGCGGCGGCCGTCTTGCCTCGCGCCACACCCTGGTCAATTGATGCCTGCAGGTTGGTCAACGCCGTTTGCAGCACGGCCGTACTGATGTCATACAACACCACCTGATAACCAGCCAATGCGGATGCCTGAGCAATACCCGCCCCCATCGTGCCCGCGCCAATCACAGCGATCTTTTCCATATCTACTCCCCTGTAAACTGGGCCTCGCGTTTTTCCAGGAAAGCGGTCACACCTTCGCTAAAGTCATGGCTGCGGGCGGCCAGTTCTTGCATGTGGGCTTCATATTCCAGTGCCTCATCCAGGCTCATATCCCAGGCGCGGTTCATGGCCCGTTTGGCCAGCCCATAGGCCAGCGTTGGCCCGGTGGCAATTGGTTTGGCCCAGGCCATCACGTTTTCCATCAACTGCTCGTGGGGGATGACCCGGTTGACAATGCCCCATTCCAGCGCCTTCTCAGCCGGGATGCGGTCGGCCGTGACGGCCATCTCATAAGCGCGTGCCTGGCCGACGATGCGGGGCAGCAACCAGTTGGTGCCGCTGTCTGGCACCAACCCAATCCGGCTGAAGGCGAGCATAAAACTGGCCTTATCGCTGGCCAGGCGAATGTCGGTGGCCAGGGCGATGCCTACCCCGGCCCCAGCCGCCACGCCGTTAATTGCGCCGAGAATGGGTTTTTCGGTGGCCAGCATTTGTTTGATGAGGCGGTGGTAACCATGTTTTAGGTGGTCGCCAATGGAGAAGTTGCCGTTACCCGACCGCCCCTGAACATCGGATAAATCCTGGCCGGAAGAAAAGGCACGGCCGTTGCCCGTCAGCACGACGCACCGTATCTCTTTGTCTCGCGCACACTGCTTAAAAGCGTCGGTTGTCTCTTGAATCATCTGGTCGTTAAACGCATTCAGCTTGTCCGGGCGATTGAAAATGATAGTGGCGATTTGATCTTGGATATTAAACAGGATTGTTTCGTAACTCATGCTTCCTCCATGCAAGTGGGACTATAACGGGCATTATAAATCGCCCTTTGCCTCTTGCCAATTTTGGGTCACCGGGGTTTGGGGAATAACCTTTGTGGTGACAAGTTTCATGGTGAAACTTGCCTGTCATTTTCCCCGTTTCACCTTGAAACTTTTTGGCGGTGAGACTTGTCGCCTTGCCTCATTTCCGTATCCTGTACCCAGGAAGAGTTTGTAGAAGCAACTCAGGATGCCCACTGAAACCGGAACGCATAAAAATCGAGCCATCTTCCCCATAACCATCAGAAGCAGGCATCCTCAATTCTGAAATCGTAATGTAAATTCCTCTTGGATTAAAACGGCCGTGTTTTTGATCTTGTTTGTTGCCCGAAATGGACAGCAAGCGACGTGTTTGTGCGTTTTTGCATGTCCTTTGTCAAAAGGAGGTGAGTGTCCTTCGCTAATCAACTAGATTTCCCATGCAAGCAGTTCAAATGAGTTCAGGCACGGCCGTAGCAGTCCGTGCCGCCCCGACAACAATGGAAGGGGCCTTAGCCAGCTAATAGCATGAAGAGTTAGAAGATAAATCAAAAATACAGGAGAGGAAAACATGATAACTCCATTTATGGGTGAAGTGATGGGAACGATGTTCCTGATTATTTTGGGTGATGGTGTGGTCGCCAATGTCTTATTGGGCAAATCCAAAGGCAATAGCTCTGGCTGGATTGTCATCACCACAGGCTGGGCGTTTGCCGTGCTGGTAGGCGTTTTTGTGGCCCTGGCATTTGGCAGTAACGCTCATCTCAATCCTGCGGTGACAATTGGAGTTGCAGTGTCTAGTGGTAACTGGTCAGAAGTACCCATTTATATTGCAGGACAGATGGTTGGTGCGTTCTTAGGCGCGGTCATCGTCTTCCTGACCTATTTTCAGCATTGGGGTGAAACACCTGACCCGGGACTGAAACTGGCTGTTTTCTCCACCGGCCCGGCAATCCGCAATGTGGTTTGGAACAACTTGACAGAAATCGTAGGCACTTTTGTGTTGGTACTGGGCGTTGCCGCTATTGGAGCTGGTGGTGCGGTGGATGGGCTGGGACCCTTCCTGGTGGCTGGCCTCGTGTGGGGCATTGGCCTTTCGCTCGGTGGCCCAACGGGTTACGCCATCAACCCGGCGCGTGACTTGGGGCCACGTATTGCCCATCAAATTCTGCCTATTCCCGGCAAGGGTGGTTCCGATTGGGGTTATGGCTGGATTCCGGTCGTTGGTCCCATTGTCGGCGGTATTCTGGCCGGGCTGCTGATTGCTGCCAGTGGTATTTAGTCAAATTCTGGTTGCTAGAAAAAAGGTTTGTAGTAGGCGATTTATCGCCTTCTGAGGGCACTAAAGTGCCTACTACAAACTATTGACGAAGGAGCAAAACAGATGAAGAAGTTAATCAATGCGGTAGACAATGTGGTGCGTGAGCAGTTACAGGGGATGGCGGCCGCTC
This sequence comes from uncultured Ardenticatenaceae bacterium, assembly GCA_964581605.1. GTDB lineage: Bacteria > Chloroflexota > Anaerolineae > Promineifilales > Promineifilaceae > CAADGU01. Next base: position 19,683 of record CAZOPF010000088.1, on the reverse strand, counting down.
ATGGCGATGTGCTCAAGGTGCATATTGATCCGCATTATGTGGTGCGGGCGGACGCCCCTGTGAAAGGGAAAGTAGCCCTGGTTTCTGGTGGCGGTAGTGGGCATGAACCCATGCACGGCGGTTTTGTGGGCATGGGGATGCTGGATGGCGCGTGTCCCGGCGAGGTGTTCACCTCACCAACGCCGGATCAAATGTATGAGTGTGCCAAAGCGGTAAATAGCGGCGCTGGGGTTTTATTCATTGTGAAGAATTACACGGGTGATGTGCTGAACTTTGAAACGGCCGCCGAATTAGCCTATGCCGACGGGATTCAGGTGCAGAGCATTTTGATTGATGATGATGTAGCCGTAAAGGACAGCCTGTATACGGCCGGGCGTCGTGGCGTGGGCACCACTGTCCTGGCGGAAAAGATCGTCGGCGCGGCCGCCGAGGCTGGCTATAACCTGGCGCAATGTGCGGATTTGTGCCGCAAGGTGAACAGCTACGGCCGTTCCATGGGCATGGCGCTCACCTCTTGTACCGTTCCGGCGGCCGGTAAACCCACCTTCTCATTGGGTGACAACGAAATGGAAATCGGCATCGGCATTCACGGCGAACCCGGCCAGCGGCGGATGGAAATGAAAACGGCCGACGAAATCACCGAAATGATGGCCCTGGAAATCATTACCGACAAAGCCTACACCCGCACCGTCCGTGAGTGGGACAACGAACAGGGCAACTGGGTTGATGTGCAGTTGGTGGATGAGCCGCTCAAGGCTGACGACCGGGTGATCGCCTTTGTCAACAGCATGGGTGGCACACCCGTTTCTGAACTCTATGCCGTCTATCGTAAACTGGCCGAAGTGTGTTCAGCGCACGGCCTGACCATCGTTCGCAACCTCATTGGCCCCTACATCACTTCGTTGGAAATGCAGGGCTGTTCCATTACGCTGCTCAAAGCCGACGACGAAATTTTGCGCTTCTGGGACGCGCCGGTGAAAACGCCGGGGCTGCGTTGGGGTGTTTAGTTCAGTCAACAGTGAACAGTGAAT
>CAZOPF010000088.1:0-18552 GCA_964581605.1 uncultured Ardenticatenaceae bacterium | reverse complement strand
ATCACCTGATCACCTGATCACCTGATCACCTGATTACCAAATTAAGGAGTTAGAAAAATGGCAAAGTATGTAGCCGCAATTGATCAGGGTACCACCAGTACCCGGTGCATGATTTTTAACCATTCTGGTGAGCCAGTGGGGGCGCATCAGTTAGAACACGAGCAAATTTACCCCAAACCCGGTTGGGTGGAACATGATCCCATGGAAATTTGGGCGCGTACCCAAGATGTGGTAAAAGGAGCCATGAAAGCGGCGGGCGTTACGGCCGCTGACCTGGCCGCCGTCGGTATCACCAATCAGCGTGAAACGACCGTCGTTTGGGATAAAACGACCGGCAAACCACTCTACAACGCCATCGTCTGGCAAGACACCCGCACTGACAAAATCTGCAAAGATTTGGAAGGCAGCGTCGGCCAAAACCGCTTCCGCGACAAGGTGGGGCTGCCATTAGCCACCTATTTCTCCGGCCCCAAGGTGAAATGGGTATTGGAAAATGTGCCCGCCGCACAAGCCGCGGCCGATCAAGGCAATGCTCTGTTTGGCAACATTGATACCTGGCTTATCTGGAATTTGACCGGCGGCGTCAACGGTGGAGTGCATGTGACGGACGTGAGCAATGCCAGCCGTACTATGCTGATGAATCTGGATGGTTTGCGCTGGTCAGACTCCATTAGCAGCACGATGGGCATTCCCAAGTCTATGTTACCGGAGATACGGCCGTCCTCCCAGGTCTATGGGCATACCACCGAAGACGGCCCCTTTGGCGGCCGTATCCCGGTCGCCGGTGACCTGGGTGACCAGCAAGCGGCCACCGTCGGCCAGGCCTGTTTCAGCCCCGGCGAAGCCAAAAACACCTACGGCACCGGCTGTTTTATGATCCTCAACACCGGCACCAAAATTGTGCCTAGCAAGAGCGGTCTGCTCACCACTCTCTGCTACCAGTTTGGCGATGAACCGGCCGTCTATGCCCTGGAAGGTTCCATTGCCATTACCGGCGCGCTGGTACAGTGGCTGCGCGACAACCTGGACTTCTTCGATTTCTCACCACACATCGAAGATTACGCCAAATCGGTGGAAGATAATGGCGGCGTCTACTTTGTGCCTGCCTTCTCTGGCCTCTTTGCTCCGTATTGGCGTTCGGATGCGCGGGGTGTCATCGCCGGGTTAACCCGTTATGTCAAGAAAGGGCACATCGCCCGCGCCGCCCTGGAAGCCACCGCTTACCAGACCCGCGAAGTGCTGGACGCCATGAATGCCGATTCCGGCGTAGACCTGACGGCGCTGAAAGTGGACGGTGGCATGGTGTATAACAACCTGCTGATGCAGTTCCAGGCAGATGTGTTGGGTGTGCCGGTAGTACGGCCGAAAGTGGCGGAAACGACGGCGTTGGGCGCCGCTTATGCAGCCGGTTATGCCGTTGGTTTCTGGCAAAGCACCGACGAAATGCGCCAGAACTGGGGTATGGACCACACCTGGGAACCCACGCCGGGCAACAAGGCCAGCACCGAATTGTTTGCCCAATGGAAGAAAGCGGTCACACGCACCTTCGATTGGGTGGAATAAAGAAGTAATTGGGTAATTGGGTAATAATGCAATTACCCAATTACTCAATTACCAAATTACCGATTATCATTCCGGTATGCAGCCCAACAACTACCCTATCCGCCGCGACATCCTCAAACAATTCTGGTATGCCTTTATGAAAACGGGCCGGGTGGAGCCGCTCGAAGGCTACGAACCGGACCCCCATGTGGTGCGTTCGTGGCAGCGCTGTGCGCCGCGCACAGACCCGCGCCTGGCCCCCCGCGCCGTCACGCTGCAAGAGGCGGCGCTGCAAACCACGCTAAAGACCCATGCCGATTTGTTGATGCAGGCACGGCCGTTTCTGGAAGACATCTACCAGTTTTTTGAAGGCTCCTACTGCACCATCGTCTTCACCGATGGCGCGGGCTGTATTCTGGATATCGAGGGCGATAGTGCTATTGTGTCCCGCTCCCATGCCCCCACAACCACACGCGGCCGTATGCCCGATCAACAGCAATTACCGGCCGGTCAACTTGTTTCCGGCCTGCATCAAGGAGCTATCTGGTCGGAAAATTGTGTGGGCACCAATGGGTTTGGCATGGCGCTCATTACAGCTATGCCAGTGCAGGTGGTGGGCGCGGAGCATTTCTATGCCGTTTTCCATGAACTGGCGACCACGGCCGCACCCATTCACGATGCCAACGGCCGTATCATTGGCGTCATCGGTATTGTCGAACCGGCCACCGCTCATTCCCGGCACAGCCTCTCGTTGGTCATGGCCGCGGCCCGCGCCATCAGCAATTTGTTGCAGGCCAATATGTATTTGCAGGAAGCCAATCATCGTCTGGCGGAATTGAATACTATTCTGGGATCCATTCAGGAAGGAGTGTTGGCGTGGGATGGGATGGGAAAGATCAACCATGTGAACGCCCGTGCCGGGGAACTGCTGCACATCAATCCCCAAACGGCCGTTGGCCTGCCCCTATCCGCCGTCGTCACCCTGCCTGAACCAATTGCCGGAGCGGTGATGGAGGCAGCGGAAGTGGGCGATGTAGAGGTCACGTTTGAGCTGCCCAACCAGGAGGCAGTGCAGGCATTGGTGAGTTTGCATGTGTTGGCCAACGGCCGTGCCGCCCCCGATGGCTACATGATGGTCATACGCCCCATGGCCCAGGTGCGCCGGTTGGTGCATCAGCAAGTGGGGGCCAGGGCCACCCTCAAGCTGGACGATATTCCCGGCCAATCGCCCAACATGCGGGCGGTTATACGCCAGGCACGCACCGCCGCCCGCGGCCGTGCCCCCGTGCTGCTGCGCGGCGAGAGCGGCGTAGGCAAAAATCATCTGGCACGGGCCATTCACAATGACAGCCAGCGGGCCGACAAACCATTTATGCCCATCAACTGCAAGGCAATCCCGCATGAGCTGATGGTCAGCGAGTTGTTGGGCAGTGAACTGGACGGCCGTCCCAGCAAATTTGAACTGACCGACGGCGGCACGCTCATGCTCAACCAGATTGAGGCGCTCTCCTTTGAAATGCAGTTCGCCCTGCTGCACGTCATTGAAACGGGCTATGTCATGCGCCTGGGCAGTACCCGCCTCATCCCCGTTGATGTGCGCATCATTGCCGCTACTTCGGCCAACCTGGAACGGCTGGTTGCCGAGGGTGATTTTGTGCCCAACCTCTATTACCGGTTTGGCGTTTTTAACATCCTGGTGCCACCCTTGCGCGAACGGCCGGAGGATATTCCGGCGCTGGCTTCGCGCTTTCTCTCCCGCATTGCCCGCGTTACCGGCAATCAGGCGCACATTGCTGAGGAAGCGATGGAAACCATTTGCCGCTATCCCTGGCCGGGCAATGTGCGCGAACTGGAAAGTACGCTGGAACGCGCCCTGCATCATAGCGAAAACAGCGTGATTGGCGTGGCTGATTTGTCGGCCACCATTCGCAAAGGGCGGGTAGTGACGGCCGCATCCCCCCATGCCCAACCCATTCTCTCCGTGGAAGAAGCGGAGCGGGAAGCGATTTTGCAGGCCGGTTGGGTTTGCCAGGGGCGGGTGACGGAGATGTCGCAGCATTTGGGCATCGGCCGTACCACCCTCTGGCGCAAAATGAAACAGCTCAACCTGACGCCGGATTATTTTAAGCAGGCGAATTATAGGAACTAAAGGTAATTAAGTAATTGCGTAATTGGGTAATTACCTAATTACATCCCATCATGCGAACTCTACAGACGGAAGTATTGGTCATTGGCGGCGGCGCCACCGGGACAGGGGTGGTGGCTGACCTGGCGCTGCGCGGTTTTCGTTGTGCCCTGGTGGAAAAGCGCGACCTGGCGCATGGCACCACCGGGCGGTATCACGGCCTGCTGCACAGCGGCGGGCGTTATGCCGTCAAAGACCCCAAAGCAGCCACCGAATGTATTGAGGAAAACATTATCCTGCGCCGCATCATGCCCCACTGCATTGAGGATACGGGTGGCTTTTTTGTGGTCACACCCTGGGATGATGATGCCTTTGGCGACCGTTTTATGCAGGGCTGCCGGGACACGGCCGTGCCCTGTGAAGAAATCTCCATTCCCCACATGCTGCGCGAAGAGCCACACTTGAATCCAAAAATTAGCCGCTGTTTCCGTGTGCCGGACGCCTCAGCCGACTCTTTTTTGGCCACGCAGTCGGTAGCGGCACTGGCGCAGGCACATGGGGCACAGATTTTGCACTACTACGAAGTGAAGCAGCTCATCCGGCAAGGCGACCGGGTGGTAGGCGCGCTCTGTTATGACCTGGTGCGCGATGAGGATGTGACCATTCAGGCGGATATGGTGGTGAACGCGGCAGGGGCCTGGGCAGGCAAAATTGCACACACGGCCGAAGTAGAAGTGCATGTGCGGGCGGGCAAGGGCACGATGATCGCCGCCAGCTACCGTATTGTGAACACGGTGGTCAACCGCTGCAAAATGCCGGCCGATGGTGACATTATTGTGCCCGTCCATACCGTTTCCATCATTGGCACGACAGATGAGGGGGTGCCTGATCCCGAACATTTTGCTATTGAGCCGTGGGAAGTGCAATTGATGATGCAGGAAGCGGCCAAAATCGTGCCTGGCTGGGCCGATTTGCGGATGCTGCGCTGTTGGGGCGGGGTACGGCCGTTATACCAGGAAACGAAAGTGGCCGATACCCGCGACGTAACCCGCGCCTACACCTTGCTTGACCACGAAGCCCGTGACGGGGTGGCCGGATTCATCACCATTACCGGCGGCAAATGGACAACCTATCGGCAAATGGCGCAGGTGACGGTAGACAGGGTGTGCGAAAAGTTGGGCACAACACGGCCGTGCCGTACCCATGAAACGGCCGTACCCAATCCATTTGACCGGGGGCACGGCCGTAAACACCATCTGCTCGGCCAACGGTTGGCGGCGGTGGAAGAGCAGGAAACATTCGGCCAACTCATTTGTGAATGTGAACTGGCAACTCGCGCCGATGTGGAACACGCCATTATCCAGGGCGAGGCCAAAACCATTGACGATGTGCGCCGCGATGTGCGCGTGGGCATGGGGCCTTGCCAGGGTGGGTTCTGCACCTACCGCGTGGCCGCCATCTGGCATGAATTGAAACAGCCACCGGTTGAAGAAACGAATGTCACGCTGCGTGACTTTTTGCAGGAGCGATGGAAGGGGCTGATGCCCATTCTCTGGGGGCCGCAGTTGAAACAAGAGCGGCTCGACGAATTGATTTACCTGAGCGTTTTGAACGCCGACCATCTGCCCGGCCCTCGCGCCTCGCGGCTCGGCCCGGCGATGTATGAACCGGGCACGGCCTGGGAAAGCGATCATGCGCATGTATGAATCTTAATTTCCCTGGAAACTCCCAGTTTCCGGGGAAATGTAAATTTATGACGAACGATGTATTGGTAATAGGCGCGGGGTTGGCCGGGTTGACGGCCGCCTGGCAGGCCAGCCAGCGTGGTCTGGGTGTGCGGCTCATTGCCAAAGGGTGGGGGGCCACGCACTGGCACGCGGGTTGTGTGGATGTGTTGGGCTATTGGCCGGTGGAGAGTGACACGGCCGTGACCAATCCCTCTACGGCCGTGTCTGACCTGCTGGCTGCCAATCCACAGCATCCGTATGCCCTGGTGGGGCTGGCGCAACTGGAAACGGCGTTGGAAAGTCTGAAACAATTGTGTGCCGATGCTGGCTATCCGTTGACGGGTTCGTTGGGCAAAAATTGGCGGCTGCCAACGGCCGTGGGCGCGGCTCGCCCCACCTGCCTGGCCCCGGCCACGATGATCGCCGGAGATTTAGACGACGATGCGCCCATGCTGCTGGTTGGTTTCAAACAACTGCCGGACTTTTATGCTCACGTAGCTGCTGATAATCTGGCGCAGCAGGGCACACCGGCGCGGCATGTGACGCTGGATTTACCGGCATTAGCGGGGCGGAATTTTACCACGGCCGTACACCTGGCCCGCTTCATGCAGCAGGCCGATTTCCGGGCGGCGGTGGTGCAGGCGGTGAAACCGTATCTGGGTGAGGCGGCGCGGGTGGGTTTTCCGGCGGTGTTGGGGCTGGAAGAAGCCACGGCCGTACATCAGGATTTGCAGGCGCAACTGGGCCGCCCTGTCTTTGAGATTCCCGGTTTGCCGCCCTCTGTGGCCGGGATGCGGCTGCATCGTATCCTCAAAGCGGCCATTGAGAAGAACGGCGGGCGGGTGTATGACGGCATGGAGGCGATTGGTTTTGAGTCGGAAGGTGGTCGGGTGACGGCCGTGTATACCGAAACCTCCGGGCGACCCCGCCAACACAGATATGATCAGGTGGTGCTGGCCACCGGTGGCATTTTGGGCGGTGGCATTGTGACCAACCACGCCGGTGAAGTGTGCGAAGTGGTTTTCAAGCTGCCACTGCACACGCCGGAAAATCGGTTGGCCTGGTTCCGCCGCGATTTTCTGGATAAACAAGGGCACCCCATTTACCGCTCTGGCGTGAACGTGAACGAGAAGTTTCAACCAACTAACGGCCGTGTTATCTACCAAAACCTCTACGCCGCCGGTAATACCCTGGCCAGTTTCGACCCCATCCGTGAACGTTCTTTTGACGGTGTGGCCCTGGCGACAGGGTATGTGGTAGGGAATTTGGTGAGTAATTGAGAAAATTCACCACGGATTTTACGGATGTAACGGATGTTGACGGATAACAAATCGAAAAATCCGTATTCATCCGCCCAATCCGTCCCATCTGTGGTTAATTCAAATATGGCAAACAACATTTGGGAAGCACAATTGGACATCACGCCGTCTGATCACAAGCCGGTGGAGTTGACGCTGGATCACTGTATCAAGTGCAACATTTGTGTGACGGCGTGTCCGGTCACGGCCGTGACCGACCTCTTCCCCGGCCCTAAATATGAAGGCCCGCAGGCGGGGCGTTTCCGCTACGAACACCAGCCCAGCCCTGACCATTCGGTGGATTATTGTAATGGCTGCCGGGTGTGCAACATGGTCTGCCCGACCGGGGTGAAAATTGCCGAGATTAACGGCCGTGCCCGCGCCCACATCGTGCAATCCGGCCAGGTGCCGCTGCGCCGCAAGCTGCGCAATAACCTGATCGCCCGGCCAGAGTTGATGGGTAAGTTGGGGCAACCACTGGCCCCCATCGCCAACATCTTGCTGCACAGCGGGTTTGGCCGCTTTTTTGCCAGATTGCTGCTGGACATTGCGCCGGCTGCGCCGCTGCCGCGATTCTCCGGTGAACGGTTTAGCCGTTGGGTGAAAAAGCGGCCGGATGCGGTGCAAAGCACTCGCAAAGTCGTCTACTTTCACGGCTGTTCCACCGAGTATTTTGAGGCGCGGGTGGGCAAAGCGGCCGTGCAGGTGTTGGAAGCAAATGGGTTTGAAGTCATCGTCCCGCCGCAAAACTGCTGTGGGCTGCCGCTGCTCTCCAACGGCGAATTTGCCGCCGCGCAGGCCTACCACGAGAGCAACATTCGCCACCTGATTGATTATGTCAAACAAGGTTACGTGATTGTGGGCACGTCCACCAGTTGTATCCTGACGCTAAAAGAGGAAGCGCCGGAAATGCTGGCCTACCACACCCCCGACGCGCAATTGCTGACGGCCAACACTTTGGACATGCACGAATTCCTGCTGCATTTGCTGGATGCGGGCGAATTGAAAACGGACGGGTTACGGCCGATCCCGTTCACACTCGCTTACCATCCACCCTGCCAGTACCGTGCCCACCGGCTGGGGCGCCCCAGCGCGGAGATCATGGCCCTCATTCCCGAACTGACCATCATCGAAAGCCAGGCGGCCTGCTGTGGCGTGGGGGGGACGTATGGCTACAAAGCGGAAAAGCATGATATTACCATGGCCGTGGGACGGCCGTTGTTCGATTTTGTGCGTGAAGTAAACAGCCCCATTGCCGTGTGTGACAGTGAGACCTGCCGCTGGAATATCGCCGCCGCCACTGGCGTGCCCTTTGTCCATCCGATTGAATTATTGGCCGCTGCCTATGGCTATCCCCCGGAAGGGCCGTTAAAAGCTGTAATGGGAGATTAGGAGACTGAGAGATTGCCAATCTCCCAATCTCTAATCTCTAATCTCTAATCTCTAATCTCACTATGGTCAGCATCGTCATTGTTTCTCATAGCCAGCAGATTGCCGCCGGGGTGGTGGAATTAGCCGGGCAGATGGCCCAGGGGGTGGCATTGGCCGCTGCCGGGGGCATGGATGACCCGGAACAGCCCATTGGCACAGACGGAATGCAAATTTTGGCGGCGATAGAGTCTGTTTATAGCGAAGATGGGGTGGTGGTGCTGATGGATTTGGGCAGCGCCATTTTGAGCACGGAGATGGCGCTGGAATTTTTGCCGCCGGAGCAGCAAAAGAACGTGTTTTTGTGTGCTGCGCCGCTGGTGGAGGGAGCGGTGGCGGCGGCCGTGCAGGCGGCGGCGGGTAGTCCGGTGGCGGCCGTTATCCAGGAAGCGCTCAATGCCCTACAACCCAAACAAAGCCAGTTGGGGACAGATGATCAACGATCAATGGTCAATGCTCAACGGTTAATGGCCGGTGGGGAGGCGGTGCGTATTGAGTTGAGTATCCTCAACAAGATGGGCTTACATGCCCGGCCGGCGGCGCGGTTTGTGAGCACGGCCGCGCAGTTTCAGGCCGATATTACCGTGCAAAAAGGGACGCGAGTTGCCAATGCCAAAAGCATGAATCAGGTGGCGACGTTAGGGGCGCGGCAAGGGGAGGCGGTGACGGTGACGGCCGTTGGCCCGGATGCAGAAGCGGCAATTGTCGCCTTGCAAGCGCTGGCGGCCGATAATTTTGGCGATAAAGAGGAGGAGGCTGTCCCGGCTATGATGACCGTTACCGCATCGGGTAACGCCGGTGGGTTGGGCGGCATTCCGGCCTCGCCGGGCATTGCCATTGGCCCGGCCTGGCACTACCGGGTGGCGCTGCCGCCCATTCCCACAGAGCCGGCGGCGGATGTGGCGGCGGAGATGGGGCGGTTGGACACGGCCGTAGCTGCCGCGCTCCTGGCATTGCAGGAAAGCTATCAGGCGGCCCGGCAGCAAATGGGGGCGGCCCAGGCAGACATTTTCCAGGCGCACCAGCTCATGTTGCAGGACCCGGCCTTGTTGCAAGATGCCCGGCAGCGCATAGCCGACCAGCAGTTGAATGCGGCCGCTGCCTGGCAGCAAGCCATTGAGCAAGTGGCGGCCGCTTATGAGGCGATCCCGGATGAGGTGATGTGTGGCCGGGTGGCAGACGTGCGTGATGTGGGGCAGCGGGTGCTGCGTGAATTGGTGGGGGCGGCACGGCCGTCGCTTGATTTTTCCGCTCCCGTTATCCTGCTGGCGGCGGAATTAACCCCCTCAGACACGGCCCGGCTGGACCCGGCGCAGGTGTTGGGCATCGTGACGGCGCACGGTGGGGCCACGGCGCACAGCGCGATTCTGGCGCGGGGGCTGGGCATTCCGTCGGTGGTGGGGGTGGGTGATGGGCTGGAGCAACTGGCGGATGGGCAAGTGGTGGCGCTGGACGGCCATACCGGGCAACTCTGGCTGGAACCGGACGCGGCCACGCTGGCCGATTTGCAGCAGCAGCGAGACAGTTGGTTGCAGGCGCGGCAGGCGGCCCGTATTTTGGCTCAGAAACCGGCGCAAACGCGGGACGGCCGTCGGCTGGAAATTGCGGCGAACATCGGGGGACCACAGGAAACGGCCGTCGCTTTGCAATTTGGCGCGGAAGGGGTGGGGCTGTTCCGCACCGAATTTTTGTTTATGGATCGGCAATCGCCGCCGACGGAAGAGGAGCAGACGGCGGCCTATGTGGCGGCGGCCGAGGGGTTGGCAAGGCGGCCATTGATCATCCGCACGTTGGATGTGGGCGGCGACAAACCGTTGCCCTACCTGGATTTAGGGCGGGAAGAGAACCCGTTTCTGGGCTGGCGCGGCATTCGCTTTTGCCTGGAAATGCCGCACATTTTCCGGCCGCAACTGCGAGCCATTTTGCGGGCCAGCCACGGGCACAACATCAAGTTGATGTTCCCGATGGTGGGCACGTTAGCTGAGGTGCGAGAGGCGAAACGGCTGTTGGCGGAGGTGCAGGCGGAATTGCAACTAGAGGGCATTCCCTTTGCCGCCGGTATGGAAGTGGGGATCATGATTGAAGTCCCGGCGGCGGTGGCGATTGCCGATCAGTTGGCACGGGAAGTGGACTTTTTCAGTATTGGCACGAATGATCTGACGCAATATGTGATGGCCGCTGACCGGGGCAATGCACGGGTGGCGGCGCTGGCCAACGCGCTGCATCCGGCGGTGCTGCGGTTGATCAAACAAACGGTGCAGGCGGGCCATGCCGCTGGTATCTGGGTGGGGATGTGCGGTGAACTGGCGGGACATGCCCTGGCGACGCCGCTGCTGGTGGGGTTGGGGCTGGATGAACTGAGTATGGCCGCGCCGTCTATTCCGGCAGTGAAAACGGCCGTGCGTGGCATAACCATCGCGCAGGCAGAGGAATTGGCGGGGCGGGTATTGGAGATGGAATCGGGGACGGCCGTGAGCGAGGCGTTGGGGGATTGGATAAGCAGGTAACTGGATAATTGAGTAATTGGGTAATTATTCCAATTACCCAATTACTCAATTACGTTCTTATGAAAAGAAGAGGCCATCATCCTCATCTTCTTCGTCATCGCCATCTTCGGCGACTTCTTCTACAAATTCAGCCAGGGGCAGGGAGACCCAGATGTGCAACAGTTCACCTTCGTCTACATGCGAGAGGCGCAGCGAGACGACATCCACCCGTTGGCGCAGCCGCAGTTCATCGGGGAAGTCGAGTTTGACTTTACGGCCGTTTTTCCAGGCAGTTTTACATCGTTCCAAAATATCTTTGCCATTGCCGGTGCGTAACTGGCACACGGCCACTATGGCATCTTCGGGGCCTTCGTGAATGGATTGCACCCAATCCTGCGGGGTGGGGTGAAATTCCGGGGTGGGGCCTTCGATGATGGTGATCAATTCAGGTTCATCAATTGTTGACATGTTCCACCAATGTGTGAGATTTGGGTGAATACTACTGCTAGAGGGGGGAGTTGGCAACCTTTTTAATGGAGATTGGAGATCCGGAGATGGCGGAGGTGCAGATTTTGGCTGATGCGCCGGGCAGGTGTCCCCACTGTGTGACTTGCTTGTTACTGTCCTGTATTTCATCAGTCGCAGCGGGGCTTTCGCACGGCCGTACACTCTTTCAACCGCTCACCGCATCACTGACAGCTTACGGCCGTCTTAATCTGACAAGAGGTTGAGTTGTAGTTTGATGGCCTGTTCCACGCGGCGCATATCGGTGGCAGAAAGTTGCCCGGCGCGGTTAGAGAGACGAAGTTTACTGACGGTAGTTAATTGGTCGGCCAGCGCTTTGGCCGCTTGGCCAGAAAAAGTGATCAATGCTTCACTGGGATAGACGTGTTCTGTTTTGGCGCTGGTGAGAGGAACAACCTGCACCCGATTCAGGTGTTTATTGGCGGCGTTATTGCTGACGATAATGGCCGGGCGCTGTTTGCGAATTTCGCCGCCCACAGCGGGATCGAAATTCACCCACCACACTTCACCCCGCTTCATTCGCCACATCTCCTATTGTGGCCTCAATCCACTCCCATGCTTCCATTTCGCGGGCTTCATCAGTAGCCATGGCCGCGTAGGCAGCATCCAGGTCAGGCGGAATAACATACGGCCGCACCAGTTCCTCGATAAACCCGCTAATTCGGCGTGGCCCGATGATCTGGTATAAGCCATCATATACTTCAGCATCAATAGTAATGGTTAATTTTTTCTGCATCGGCCAATCCTCACATTACCTCTGGCTACACGTGTAGTATACGTGCAGCAGCAAGGGAGGGCAAGAGGGTGTTTGGGAACGGTTGCAGGTGATTGAGGGCACGGCCGTACTCGACGAATTGAGCGAACTGGTGCTGACGGCCGTGACCCTCGATGACATCACTTTGCCCGAATAAACGCGCTAGCTCTATTCAGGAAGGCACCGTAAATCGCTACGCTGGCTGTGCAACTGCCGCAGACGGTTAATTTTGACCCGGTGGATCGTTTGATTGTGGCTACGGCCGTTGCTGAACAGGTTCCTTTGGTAACGGCTGATCAAAATTTACGGGCCAGCAACCTGATAACGACTATCTGGTAGCTTGCCCTAAAATGCGGCATAGCCAAAACCCGGCCACAGTAAAAGACGACATCACCTTACCTGGGTTACAGAAACGTACCAGATTCAGGCGACGGCCGTTCCTGACCACCTGACTATGGAGAGATATGGATGGGAGGGGGTACGGCCGTGACGTGATGAGCAAACAGGTTACGATGGGCAAAAGTGGGTCGACGAGTGTTAATGTGCCTTCTTGCAGCAGTTATTTCTCATAGCCGATATGGAGTGAGTGTATACGCATCTTTATTCCATTTCTAGCAGGTTTTCCATTTCTCGAATCAGGAAGGGAAGATTGGGTTGCTGGAAATTGAGAGATGGAGCGGGAACACGATGGTGTTTTGGGTCAGGCGGCACATGCTTATGATGAGGATGGGTGCTGGCTAAAGTGGGATCATGTGGATGGGGCTGAGAGTCATACCACTAAAGCTTTTCAGTACCATGCCAGCCTTCATAACCATAACCTTCAATAACTACAGTTCCTTGTTCCCAGGTGATGTGTTCATAAACCGATAAGCGATACTCCCGGTCAAAGTAAAGTTCGCCAACCAGTTCCGCTCGATATTTGTGCCGCCGAATGATAGTCAGGGTTGACCGCTGGACACGAGGAAACTGATCGAGGATATGGTAAACGTGCTTTTCGTAATCAGCTAGAGATTGGAAGGGGGTCATACTGAGCACGTTTCTCTATGATTTCAGAGAGAGTGGCATTACGTTGTAGCGATTTGATCGCCTGGCGATATTGTTCATGGCGCCGTAACCAGATCTGGTAAGCGCTGGCCCAACGTGTCCAATCTAGTACCCAATTGTCGTCTGTCGGTTCTTCGCCCTCGGTGTATGATTCGTAGAAAATCTCAGACAAGATGCCATATTTACGCTCATATGTCGTCAGGTCTGTTTCCAGAGCATGTATATCCTGCAATATTTCGTCAAGCGTCATCATCTCTCAATTAAACTCCTCATCCTCACAGTATAACACAGTCCCAATCACATGCTCACCCCTCCCCCAACGCCTGCGCCAAATCCGCAATTAAATCATCCGCATCTTCCAACCCCACCGACAAGCGCACCAGACCGGGCTGTACGCCGCTGGCGGCGATGGCCTCGTCGCTTTGCAGGATGGCGGAGATGGTGCTGGCGGCGTGGGTGATCAGGCTGTGGACACCGCCCAGACTGACGGCCAGTTTGATCAGCTTCAGCCGCTGCAACAAGGCGTATCCGGCGGCGCGCCCCCCTTTCAAATCAAAACAGACCATGCCGCTGTAACCGCCGGGCATTTGCCGCCGCGCCAGGTCATGTTGCGGATGGCTGGGCAGGCCGGGGTAGTACACTTCGCGCACGGCCGTGTGCCCCGCCAGAAATTCGGCCACCGCCTGCGCATTCCGGTTGTGCCGCTCCATGCGCAAATCAAACGTTTTCAAGCCCCGTTCTAGTAACCAGGCTTCCATGGGGTGCAGCACCGCGCCCAACATGACGTGGGTGTGCCATAGTTGGGCAATGTGTTCTTCTTTCGCCACCACCACTCCGGCGACCACGTCCGAGTGCCCGGCCAGGTATTTGGTGGCGCTGTGCAGCACGATGTCAATGCCGAGGGTGAGCGGCCGTTGGGTATACGGCGTGGCAAAGGTGTTATCGGTGGCGGTGAGGATGCCATGGGCGCGGGCAATGGTGGCCACGGCCGTCAGATCCGTCAATCGCAGCACCGGGTTGGCTGGTGTTTCCACGTAGATCAGCCGGGTGTTGGGGCGGATGGCGGCGGCAAAGGCAGCCGGATCGGTCTGGTCTACAAAGGTTGTTTCTATGCCGTATTCGGCCAGCTTTTGTTCCAGCACTTTGTAGCTGGAGGGGTAATGGGTGGTTTGGGCAATCACATGATCACCCTGTTTGAGGAAGGTGAAAAAGACCAGCGACACGGCCGCCATGCCGGAAGCCACCGCCAATGCCGCTTCGCCCTGTTCCAGCGCCGCGACCGTCAGTTCCACTTGTTTGGTGTTGGGGGTGGCGTAACGGCCGTAAAATTGTGGATGTGCCTGGGCCGCCGTCGCTGCCGCAATCTCCTCCGGCGTCTCAAAGTGAAAGGTGGCGGATTGATAAATGGGGGAAGAAACGGCCGTACTCGGATTGGCCTCATCTCCCGCATGAATTTGTAAAGTAGCCAGTTTTGCGTTTGAATTTTGTGTCATATTATGTAAACCTTTTTGCCAAATCTGATTTGAAGTTTACCATTGTCGTACAACAGTACCGATTTTTCCAGAAGTTCAACGTGAGCGTTTGCTCACCACAACCAGAGAAAATAGAACGCGGATGCCTTCTTTAACTTTAATCTCTTTGATTCTTTGGCCCCTTGGCGTCTTGGCGTTGAAATAATAAAGGAGTAAACCACAGTGGAAACAATTATTCGAGAAACGGATTTGCCAGGTATCGGCCGGAAAGTCCAGGTCAGTACACGCAGCGGCGACAAATTGGTGATTGTGATTCATGACGACGGCCGTCGGGAACTCTACCACTTCAAGTATGAAGACCTCGACGAAAGCATCTCCATGATCACCCTGACCGATGCCGAAGCACGACAGGTCGCCGGTATTATTGGCGGCCTCACCTACAAACCCAAGGCGCTGGAATCGGCCGAAATCGCCCTTAACGACCTGGTGATTGAATGGGTGAAGATGGAACCAGGTTTTACGGCCGTGAACAAAAGTATTGCCGAATTGCGGGTACGCCAGCAAACGGGGGCCACCATCATCGCCATTGTGCGCCAAAATGGCACCAAAGTCAGCCCCGGCCCCGACGAAATTTTTACCAAAGACGCCACCCTGGTGGTGGCTGGCGAACGCGACCAGATCAAAGCCTTTAACCAGCTGATTCGTGCGGGGAGTGGATAACCCAATGGATTATCATCACCTGATCTGGGAATTAGGTCTGGCATTAGCCGTCATCTCGCTCTTTGCCTGGCTCTCCAATCGTTTGCGTTTTTCCATTGTCCCCTTTCTCATTTTGGCCGGATTATTTGTCGGCCCTCAAGCCCCCACCATAGGCCCCATCAGTTTCAAATTTGAAGAAAGCGCCCCCATCATTCACTTTTTAGGGCAGCTTGGCGTTTTGTTCTTGCTATTTTATTTGGGGCTGGAGTTTTCCATCGGCCGTTTAATTCGCGCCGGCCGCTCCATTGCTGTGGGCGGCACCATTTACATCTCCATCAACCTGACTCTGGCTTTGCTGTTTGGCTGGGCCATGGGTTGGCCGTTTCAGGAAATCCTGGTCGCGGCCGGGATCATCACCATCTCTTCCAGTGCCATCGTGGCCAAAGTGTTGGTAGACCTGAAACGCACCGCTAACCCGGAGACAGACATGATTTTGGGCATCATCATGTTTGAGGATGTCTTTCTGGCCGTCTACCTCTCCATCGTTTCCGGGTTGGTGTTGAGCGGGGCCACTTCGCTGGGCGGTGTTTTGACTTCGGCCGGACTGGCCCTGGGGTTTATGCTGGCTTTTTTGGTGATCGGCCGTCAATTGACGCCCTGGCTAAACCGGGTACTCAGCATCCCCTCAGATGAGATATTTCTGCTGATTATCCTGGCCTTTTTATTTTTAGTAGCTGGTTTTTCGGAAACCATTCACGTGGCGCAGGCGATTGGGGCACTGCTGGTGGGGTTGGTGTTGGCGGAAACGGAAGCCCGCCATCGCATTGAACATCTCATCATCCCCTTCCGCGATTTGTTTGGCGCGTTTTTCTTTTTCAGTTTTGGGTTAACCATTGACCCGTTTGCGTTGGGGGGAGCGGTGTGGCCAGCGTTGGCGGCCGTGATTCTCACCATCATCGGCAATTTTGCCGCCGGTATGATTGCCGGTCGTTCCGCTGGTTTCTCCCCCAAAGCCTCCACCAATATCGGCCTCACCATCGTCTCGCGGGGCGAATTTTCGATCATCATGGCTAACCTGGCTGAGGCTGGTGGATTGCTGCCCATTTTGCAGCCATTTGCCGCTCTTTACGTCCTCATTCTGGCGGTTCTGGGGCCATTGCTCACCAAAGAATCGTCACGCATCTACCGGATGCTTAATAAAGTCGTCATGATCTTCAAACGAACTGCAAAAACCTGACAGTAGCCAGACCCGAAAGGTTTTGCTTGCTGATAGTTGAAAAGAGAAAAGAGTCACTCAAAACCCTCCGGGTCTCAGCCCGGCTTGTTTACCGTTATCCAGGCACGTGGAACGGCACATCAATCACCACCACATTTTTCAGAGCGCGTAACCGCACCCGCAAAATGTTGGCCGTCTGATTATGCAGCAAATGGCCGGTAATAGACTCGGGTACAAATTCCGGGATCACCACCGTAATCAACTGATCCGGAAACTCCTTATGGCTAATCTCCTCAATATACCCTACCAACGGCGTCAAAATATCCCGGTATTCATACTCAATACATTGCAAATGGACCTCATTTACAATGTCCGGGAACCGCTGCCAGCGCTCCATGAACCGTTTTTCTAGCTCCTCATCTGTGGCCACATACACCGCCCGCACATCATGGGAAATGCGCTTGGCATAACGCAGCGCCCGCAGCGTACCCCGGTGAACATCGGCAATGGGAATAATGACCACATCAGCAATTTCATGCAGCATATCCAGCGTCAGGTCTTGAGTGGAGAGTGCCTGCCGGATGCTCACGTAATGCTGTTTAATGGAGCGCAGCAGATAGACCACCAGCGGAATGGCAATCACAATCACCCATGCCCCCTCTGCAAATTTGGTGATGACCAGCACCACAAACACGATGCCGGTAACAATTGAACCAATCAGGTTCACCGCCCACTTCCAATGCCAGCGTAGTTCATAATGAATGGTGGTTACGCCGGTAAAGGTGCTTTGACCGGGCTTCAGGTTGCCAATTTTGCGCATCAGGCGGCTCATGCCAAATTGCGAAAGCGTAAAACTGAGCATCACGCCCAACGCATAGAGCGGCAGCATGGCAATTTCGTCAGCGTCAAAGGCGATAACCAGGAGAGAGGCTAAAACGGCCAGGACAATGATGCCGCCGTTATACACCAGCCGGTCGCCCCGGTTTTGCATCCAGCGCGGCATAAATCCATCTCGCGCCAGATACGAACTGAGCCGGGGGAAATCCTGGTAGCCGGTGTTGGCCGCCAGAATCAAGATCATCATGGTGAAAAATTGTACCCAATAATAAACAGGGCCACCGCCGGTAATGCTGCGTGTCATTTGGGAGAGGATGCTTTCTTCTTCTGTTGGCAGTAGATTAAGTTGCGTTGCCAGAAAGGTAATGCCTAAAAAGAGGGACATAGCCACAATGCCCATGACGACCATGGTTTTGGCAGCGTTGATGGATTCGGGAATCTTAAAGGCTTTCACACCATTGCTGATGGCTTCGATGCCGGTGAGAGCGGTACAGCCCGCGGCAAAAGCACGCAAAATGAGCCAGATGGTGAGGAAAGAGGTTAATGGTTGTTCGGCCGCTACTTCATGCACTTCGGGTACGAGCGGCGCAGCCCCAAACAACCCCATGTAACGGGTTAACCCTATCCCTATAACCACTAACACCCCTACCACAAAGGCATAGGTGGGTATGGAAAAAATGGTGCCGCTTTCGCGCACCCCACGCAGGTTTACCCAGGTAAGGATGGCAATCGCCAGCAGTGCCAGAACGAGCCGATACTCAAAGGCGGCCGGAATGGCCGATGTAATGGCGCGAATTCCGGCCGATACGGAAACTGAAACGGTGAGGATGTAATCCAGCAGCAGCGCGGAAGCGGCAAACAGTGAAGGCATGGTGCCCAGGTTGTCTTTGGCAACGGTATATGCGCCACCGCCATCGGGGTAATGCAAGATGGTCTGGATGTAACTGAAAATTACAAACAACACCAGCAGGGCAATGCCAATGCCCAGGGGCAGTGTCAGGGCCAGTGCCGCGCTGCCCATGAGGATCAATACGCTCATGATCGCTTCGGTGGCATAGGCGTTGCTACTGATGGGGTCAGAGGCAAAGACGGCCAGCGCCCGTTTTTTATCCAGCCGTTCATGCACATCATCACGGGTCGGGAACGGCTCACCGATCAGTTTTCGTTTTAATGAGGTTATCGTCATTTCCAAAGCTCCAATTTGAGAGATTAAGAGATTGAACGACCTCTCGATCTCCTTCTCTCAATTTCTGTTCTCACACATCGTAAAACACACAGCCTGACTGTGTGTAAATAAAACTCCTGACCATGTTTTTGGCGGGATGGGAATTTAAGTTGACGGCACGGCCGTTCTTCAGGGCGGCAGTGGCGGTAAAATCAAATCAACTTCAATCAGTAA
>CAZOPF010000087.1:13180-24738 GCA_964581605.1 uncultured Ardenticatenaceae bacterium | reverse complement strand
AGTGTTTGAGTGTTTGAGTGTTTGAGTGTTTGGGTGTTTGGGTGTTTGAGTGTTTAGGTGTTTGAGTTGTGGAATCAATGACTGACTCCGACCCCCTCCACATCACCATCATCGGCGGCGGCATTACCGGGCTGAGTGCGGCCTGGTATGTGCAGCAGGAATCGGCCCGCCTGGGTGTTGACATCACATACAGTCTGTTGGAGCAGTCTGGCCGGTGGGGTGGGAAAATTTTGACGGAGACGGTGGATGGATTTGGGGCACGGCCGTTTATCATTGAAGCTGGCCCTGATTCTTTCCTCAGCCAAAAGCCCTGGGCGGCCCAACTGGCCCGTGAATTGGGTATTGATGACCAGTTTTTGCCGACGAACGACGGCCGTCGCCAGACCTTCATCCTGCACAATGGCCGTCCCACCCCCCTGCCCGATGGCGTTATGCTCATCGCCCCCACCAAAATCAAACCGTTTGCTCTCTCGCCACTCATCTCCCTGCCGGGCAAACTGCGCATGGGGCTGGACTGGTTCATCCCGCCCAAAACGGACGATGCCGACGAAACATTGGCCCAATTCATCCAGCGCCGGTTGGGGCAAGAAGCATTGGACAAAATTGCCGAGCCGCTGCTCTCCGGCATCTACAACGCCGACGCCGAACTGCAAAGCATGATGGCCACCTTCCCCCGCTTCCGCGACATGGAAAAACAGCACGGCAGCCTGATCAAAGCGATGCTGGCCGCTAAAAAATCCCGCGCCCAGGTTTCGTCCAATGGCGACGCACCCAGCCTGTTCACCTCCTTCAAACCGGGCATGGAAGAGCTAACGCTGGCGCTGCGGGAACGGCTAACGGGTGATTGCCGGTTGGGGATAAAGGTTGAGAGATTGACTGACGCGACCCAATCTCCAATTACCCAATTACCCCATTACCAATTACACCTATCCGATGGTACAACCCTGCCAACCAATGCCGTCATTCTGGCTGTGCCTGCTTTTGTGGCCGCCCAGTTGTTAGCCGAACTTGCACCGCAAGCGGCGGAAACGTTGCGCCAGATTCGTTACGTCAGCACCGGCACCGTGTCGCTGGCTTACAAACGGGACGAGATCGATCATCCGCTCAACGGCTTTGGCATTGTCATCCCGCGCAGCGAACGGCGGCGCATCAATGCCGTTACCTGGAGTTCGACCAAGTTTGACCACCGCGCCCCGGAAGGGTTTGCCCTGCTGCGCCTCTTTTTTGGCGGCTCGCGCACACCGGAAATGATGGATGTGCCGGACGAGGCGCTGCTGCCCATTGTGCAGGAGGAGTTGCGAGAGATGATGGGCGTCACGGCCGTACCCCTCTTCCACCGCATCTACCGCTGGCAGCAATCTAATCCGCAGTACGACGTGGGCCATTTGGAGCGAGTGGCGGCCATTGAAGCCGGCCTGCCGCCGGGCCTCTTCGTCACCGGCAGCCCGTACCGGGGTGTGGGTGTGCCCGATTGTGTGAGGCAGGCGCGGGACACGGCCGTAAGCGTAGTGAGTAATTGGGTAATTGAGTAATTGGGTTGACGCAAAAATTAACCCTGGTAAAATTTTCACAAACACCTAGATTTGCATAGATTTTTATCAATTTAGTGAGATTTATTTCGTCATCCGAAGTCCGTAATCCGTTAACCGATTACCGATTACCGATTACGGATTACGGATTACCGATTACGAACGTGAATACCGACACCGAACAATGGCTTTCCCTCAGTGACGCTGCCCAACGGCTGAATGTACATCCGACCACGTTGCGGCGGTGGGCGGACAATGGCGACATCCCGATTATGTTAACTCCCGGTGGGCATCGCCGTTTTGCAACGGCCGATATTGACCAGTTTGCTCAGGGGCGACATGGCTTGCGCCGCACCAGTGGCATTGAGCAGGCGTGGGCCGACCGGGCGTTGGTGGTGACGCGCCAGGAGATTAGCTCTCATCAAAACGCCCACTGGCTGGCCATGCTGGACGACAATACCCGCGAGCGCAACCGGCTGTTGGGGCGGCAGCTCATGGCGCTGACGCTGCAATACATTTCCAATGGGGATGATGAGCGGCTGATTGACGAAGCGCGGCGGATTGGCGGGGAGTACGGCCGTACCTGCCGCCAGATCAACATGCCCCTCACCGACGCCTTGCAAGCCTCCATGTTTTTCCGCGATACCATGATCGAATCAGCACTGCAGCTGCCCGAAAACGTCAACATCCGCCCTGAAGCCAACGTGCGCCTGCTGCGCCGGATTAACACCCTGCTTAACGCCGTCCATCTGGCGGTAGCCGAGGTCTATGATGCCCCCGATTTTGTGCCTGGGTCTTAATCACCAAACCGCGCCCGTGGCTTTGCGAGAGCGGTTAAGCTGTTCACTGGCGGCATTGGCCGGGCAGATGCCTACAGTCGTGGCTGAACTGGCGCTGCTCTCCACCTGCAACCGCATCGAACTATACGCTGTCATCCATCCTGGCGAAACCGCTACGGCAACGCCACTCCTCAATTTACTGGCGCAAACGCAGTCGCTAGACCCGGCCGAACTTGAGGATTATGTCTACTTTTTAACGGGCGACACGGCCGTTAACCATCTGCTGCGGGTCGCCTGTGGGCTGGATTCACTGGTGTTGGGTGAGCCACAAATTTTAGGGCAGGTGACGGATGCGTATAGGACGGCCGTCTCCCACCACACCCTCGGCCCCGTCTTGGACACCCTCTTCAAAGCGGCCATCCACACTGGCAAACGCGCCCGTGCTGAGACCACGATCAGCAGCAATCCTGCCAGCGTCAGCTCGGTAGCTATTGCGCTGGCTCAAAAAGTGCTGGGTAATCTGGTAAACCACGCGATTCTGGTAGTGGGCGTCGGTGAAATGGGGCGGCTGGCGTTGAAGGCGCTGCGGAACCGGGGATTGCCGAATGTTTCGGTTGCCAATCGCACCAAAATCCGGGCGGAAACGGCCGTCGCTCCCTTCAACGGCCGTGCCTACAGCCTGGATGAACTGCCCCAGGCGATTCATTGGGCCGATGTGGTGATCACGGCCGTCCACAGCCCCCAGCCCATTATTGACATAACGACAATTTTGCCCCGCGAACGGCCGTTGGTCCTGGTAGATATTGCCGTGCCGCGTAATGTGGACACGGCCGTTGCCAATTTGCCCCACATCCGGCTGTATAGTCTGGATGATTTACGCGCTACCCTCGATGAATCGCTGGCAGCACGGCAGGCGGAAATCCCGCATGTGGAGCATATTATTGCTGCCGAAACAGAGCAGTTAAGCACGCACTATGCCCAATTGACCGTCAAACCGCTCATCCTGGAAATGCGGCGCAAAGCGGAGCAAATCCGGGAGACAGAACTGGAACGCGCCCTGCGCCACCTGGGGGAGGTGGATGAGCAAACGATGGTTCACCTGCAACGCTTCTCCCACTCATTGGTGAACAAGCTGTTGCACGAACCGACCATCCGCCTGAAGGAAAAAGCGGGACATCAGCAGGCGGAGGAATATGCTACGGCCGTGCGTGAACTCTTTGGATTACCAGAACATTTATCGTAGAATTTGGGCGACAGGATGGCCGGGCCTTACACGAAGAAGAAGGAGAAAAGTGGCCGTGTCCGTCCTGTTATCCCCCTTTCAAGAATGAGACTGAGAGATTAAGAGACTAAGAGATTGAAAGAGCAACCAATCTCCTGATCAATCTCCTAATCTCTCAGTCTCTCAGTCTCCACAAAAAATGACCCCTACAAAACCCATTATCATCGGCGCCCGCACCTCGCAACTGGCGCTGTGGCAGACGAATGATGTCAGGCAAAAATTAGAAGAAGCGTGGCCTGGTCTGGAATGCCGATTGGAAACATTCGTCACCCAGGGCGACAAAACGCTGGATAAGCCGCTGCCGGCAATTGGCGGCAAGGGGTTGTTTACGGCCGAATTGGAAACAGCGTTGCGTGACGGCCGTATTGATCTCGCCGTCCATTCCCTTAAAGACTTGCCCGTTGCCGCTGCCGCTGGGCTGACGGTGGGCGCGGTCTCCTCTCGCGCCGATGTACGCGACGTGCTGGTGGCCCGTGACAGGTGGACGTTGGGCACACTGCCCCTGGGGGCAACAGTGGGCACCAGCAGCCTGCGCCGCCAGGCCCAACTGCTGCATACCCGCCCTGACCTGCACATCCAATCCATTCGCGGCAATGTAGACACCCGCTTAAAAAAAGTGCAAGGAGGCCAATACGACGCCACCATTTTGGCCGCTGCCGGCCTTACCCGCCTGGGGCTGGAAAGCCACATTACCCACTATCTGCCGCTAGACATTATGCTGCCCGCGCCCGGACAGGGGGCGCTGGCGGTGCAGTGCCGGGCGGATGACACGGCCGTACTCACCCTCCTCACGGCCATTGACGATGCCGAAACCCGCTGCTGCGTGGATGCCGAACGCGCCTTTTTGAGTGGGCTGGGCAGCGGTTGCTCGTTGCCGGTGGCGGCTTATGCCACCCGACAAAACGACGAGATGATGTTAACTGGACTGGTGGCGACCGTAGATGGCCGCCGGGTGATTGAGGTGAAGGGGTACGGCCGTGACCCCCACCAGCTGGGTACCGAACTGGCAGAGAAGGCGCTGGCGCAAGGGGCGGCAGAGTTATTGAGATTGGAGATTTGAGATGAGACCGCACCCCTTAACCGGTAAACGCATTGTCGTTACCCGCAGTCCGGATCAGGCGGGGGAATTGTGCGCCCGGCTGGAATCATTGGGGGCGACCTGCATCCGTTTTCCGGTCATTGATTTTGTTCCCCTGCCCGCGCCCGAACTGGACGACGCCCTGGCCCAACTCCACCAATACACCTGGCTCCTCTTCACCAGCGCCAACGCCGTCCGCTTCTTTTTTGAGAGATTAGAGATTGGAGATTGGCGATTCGTGTTCAATCTCCAATCTCCAATCTCTCACCTCCCCTCCGTCGCCGCCGTCGGTTCGGCCACCCAACAACTGCTGGCTGAAAAAGGGGTGCAGGTAGATTTTGTGCCCGACGAATTTACGGGTGAACAGTTAGCGTTGGGGTTGGGTGATGTGGCCGGTCAGCGTATTTTGTTGCCCCGCGCCACAATGGGCCGGCCGGAAATTGTGACTCTGCTGCGGGAACGGGGGGCGTTGGTGGATGACATCGCGCTCTATGAAACGGTCACGGCCGTGCCCACCCCCACAGCCCTCGCCGAACTGGAAAAAGGGGCCGACGTTCTCACCTTCACCAGCCCGTCCAGCGTGCGCAACTTTTGTGAAATCTTGGAGACAAGACCTGTCAGGTTTCCGAAACCTGTCAGGTCTGCCCTGGTCGCCGTCATTGGCCCCTCCACCGCTGCCGAAGCGGAACAACGTGGCCTTCCCGTTGACATAATGCCGGACGAATACACGATAGAAGGATTGGTGACGGCCGTAGTGGATTTTTTTGTGGAGATTGGAGAGCAGGGATTAGAGATTGAATCTCCCAATCTCCCAATCTCTCAACCTCCCCTCTTTAACACCGAGGAACGCCTATGAACATCCCCATCCGCCCGCGCCGCTTGCGGCACACGGCCGTGCTGCGCCAGATGGTGCGCGAAACCGAACTCAACCCGGCCGATTTCATCTACCCGTTGTTCGTCCGGCACGGCGAAAATGAGCGCCGCCCCATCCCCTCTATGCCCGGTGTGGCCCAATTGTCGGTGGACACGGCCGTCGCCGAAGCCCGCGCCGCCTATGAGTTGGGCATCACGGCCGTCATCCTCTTTGGCCTGCCCGCCGCCAAAGACCCGGTGGGCCACGAGAATTTCGCTGCAGATGGCATCATCCAGCAAGCCATCCGCGCCATCAAAGCGGAACTGCCGCAACTGGTCGTGATCACCGATGTCTGCCTGTGCGAATACACCGATCATGGGCACTGCGGCGTGTTGAACACGGGCATTGACTTGTTACGGCACGAGCACTTGCCCGAAGGGTATGTGTTGAATGATGAAACGCTGGACGTGTTGGGGCGAGTGGCCGTTTCCCATGCCAGGGCGGGCGCGGACATTGTGGCTCCCAGCGGCATGATGGATGGCATGGTGGCCGCCATCCGCCGTGAACTGGACAACACTGGCTTTGCGCATCTGCCCATCATGTCTTATGCGGTGAAATATGCCAGCAGTTTTTATGGCCCGTTCCGTGACGCGGCCGATGGCGCACCCAAATTTGGCGACCGCAAAACGCACCAGATGGACCCGGCCAACGGCCGTGAAGCGTTGCGCGAAGCAGCCCTGGATGTGGCCGAAGGGGCGGACTTCCTGATGGTGAAACCGGCGCTGGCCTACCTGGACGTGATCTACCGCGTGAAGCAGCAATTCCCGGCGCTACCCCTGGCGGCCTACAATGTCAGCGGCGAGTACGCCATGATTAAGGCGGCGGCGGAAAAGGGGTGGTTGGATGAGCGCACGGCCGTACTGGAAACCCTCACCGGTATCAAACGGGCCGGGGCGGATTTGATCATTACTTATCATGCCAAAGAGGCGGCGGGGTGGTTGTTGGGTAATTGAGTAATTGGGTAATTGGGTAATTATGAGGTGTTGGGTAGGAAGAGTGAGGCGACTGGTAATTCCAGACCGGTTAACTGTGAGGAGGTGAGGGTTTCATCGGGACCAAAACGGCCGTACAGCACATACTCATGGCCCCCGGCTGGCAAGGCATAAACCGTCACCGTCCGTGTTTTGGGGTCGGCCAGCCAATACTCTGGCACACCGGCCTGCTCGTAGGCGTCTAATTTTACGGATTGATCCACGCGGATGGTACTGGGCGACAGCACTTCCACAATGAGATCGGGCGCACCTTCAAAAAAGCGGGCATCTTCACGCATCGAACGCGCTGCGCCAATGAACACAATGTCAGGCAAAACGGGTCGGGCAATGCCCGGCAAATGGATTTCAAAAGGAGCGGTCAAGACTGTACCCAACGTTCTAGCTTGAGCAAACTGCATGAGGGCAAAAAAGATTTGACTGACAGCATATTGATGGTCATAGGCAGGGGCATTGGTCACGTAGAGAACTCCTTTGATGATTTCGTAACGACGGCCGTCATCTGGCAGGCGCACATAATCGTCATACGTCCAATCGCCCTGGTTCGGCCACGATTCGGTAGAAGGCAAAATAGCAGGTGTTACCTGTCCAATCATCATTCACCATTCCTTCGCCAAAAGTAATGCCATTGTAAAAATGAAGCGGCTTAACTGTCAAGAAAACATACGAGGCAAATAAATGACATTGAAAAATCTAACGATAGAACAACCAACAGACGAATTAGACATCAGCGAAAAGGGGAAGCTGAATGAACAGACCATTTCCTTGAACCGGCGTCTGTTTATGCAGCTTTTGGTTTTTACTGATGCGTTTGACACAGACGCATTAGTGGCGGCACTGACACAGGCGGACATTCATGGCGTGTTGTACCTGGACCTCAACGATCCGTATGGGGTGGGGCTGCTCACCTTCAGCGAGGAGCCGGACTATTTTGTGACCGACGTGCGCCGCCTGCTGAACCAGGAGCCGTTTGATCTGCTCACGCCGCGCCCGGAGATGACCATGCTCGGCCGTACCTACTCCCTGGGCTACGAAGCCGACCTGGAACGTACCCTGATCACCCGCCCCATTGAGCGGGTCACCAATCCGGCCTGGCCCTGGGCGGTCTGGTATCCGCTGCGCCGTTCCGGGCAATTTGAACAGTTGCCCGCCCAGGAGCAGCGCACCATTTTGCTGGAGCATGGCGGCATCGGCCGTGCTTATGGCGAAGCCGACCTGGCGCACGACATCCGGCTGGCCTGCCATGGCCTGGGCACGGAAGATAACGATTTCATCGCCGGGTTGGTGGGCAAAGAGCTATACCCCCTCTCCCAAATTGTGCAGCGCATGAGGAAAACGAAACAAACCGCGCTCTATCTGGAAAAGTTGGGGCCGTTTTTTATTGGCAAAGCGATTTGGCAGAATAAAGGAGATTAGAGATTGGAGATTAGAGATTGGGAGCGAAGTCAATCTCCAATCTCTAATCTCCCAATCTCCTCGCACTATGACACCACACGAACCAACTTCCCGATTCCTACGCGCCTGCGCCGGGCTGCCGGTGGATGCCACGCCGGTGTGGCTGATGCGGCAGGCGGGGCGTTACATGCCCGCCTACCGCGAACTACGCGCCCGATATTCGATGCTGGACTGTATTCACACGCCGGAACTGGCGGCCGAGATTACCCTGCAACCGATCAATGCCTTTGACCTGGACGCGGCCATTATTTTCTCCGATATTTTGCCGCCGCTGGTGGGCATGGGGCTGCAACTGGAATTTGCCCAGGGGGAAGGGCCGGTGCTGCATAATCGGCTGCAACGGCCGTATGACATTGACCGGCTCGCCACCCCACCCGCCGCCGAAACGATGGCTGGCACCCTCAAAGCGATTGAATTGGTGACGGCCGAATTGCAGCCGCGCGGTATTCCGCTGATCGGTTTTGCCGGGGCGCCCTTTACGCTGGCCAGCTACGCTATCGAGGGCGGCGGCTCCAAAACATACCAGCGCACCAAATCGCTCATGTATGGCGAACCAGCGGCCTGGGGGCGGCTGATGGACAAGCTGGCGACGGTGCAGGCCGATTACCTGCTGGCCCAGGCCAAAGCGGGCGCATCGGCGCTGCAACTGTTTGACTCCTGGGCCGGCCATGCCCTGAGCAAACAGGATTACATTCGTTTTGTGCAGCCCTACAACACCAGGCTGTTTCAGCAGTTGGCGCGGGCCAATGTGCCCGTTATCAACTTTAGCACGGGTACATCGCCGTACATTGAAGAAGTTGCCAGATGTGGCGGCACGGTCATCGGCGTGGACTGGCATTTGCCGCTTGACGAACTGTGGCAACGGATTGGCACCGATAAGCCGATCCAGGGCAATTTAGACCCGACGGCGCTGCTGGCCCCCTGGCGTGAACTCAAATTTCAGGTGGATGATGTGCTGGCGCGGGCCAACGGCCGTGCCGGACACATCTTCAACCTCGGCCACGGTATCTTCCAGGAGACGCCGGTGGAGAATGTAAAGCGGCTGGTGGATTATGTGCATGAAAGAACCAGTGAGCAGTAGGCAGTGAACAGTAGGCAGTAAGCAGTGGGCAGGCAAACACTGCTTACTGCTCACCGCTCACTGCTCACTTTTGAGGTATAGATGAGCAACCTGATCGGCGTCCTGATCATGGCCTATGGCGGGCCGAACAATTTGGAGGAGATTCCGGGATATTTGGCGGATATTCGTCACGGCCGTGTTACCACCCCCGCCGTCCTGGAAGAAATAACCCACAACTACACCCAGATTGGTGGCAAGTCGCCGCTGCTGGAATTTACGACGGCGCAGGTGGCGGCGATTCGCGGGCATCTGGCCCCCGACCGGTTCAAGGTGTACCTGGGGATGCGCCACTGGTCGCCCTGGATTGAGGACGCGGTGCGGCAGATGCTGGACGATGGCATCGGCCGCGCCGTCAGCCTGGTGCTGGCGCCCCATTTCAGCAAACTGAGCATTGCCAGGTACCACGACAAGATAGAAGCGGGATTGGGGATGTTTCACGGCCGTATCACATTCGCCCATATCCTCAGTTACCACGACGTGCCGGGGCTGATTGGCCCGCTGGCCGACCGGGTGCAGGCCGGGTTACGCGAATGGCCGGAAGCGGAGCGGGCGGACGTGCATGTCGTCTTCAGCGCCCACAGCCTGCCGGAACGCATCCTGAAAATGGGCGACCCGTATGACAGCCAGCTGCGGGAAACGGCGCGGCTGGTGGCGGCCCAGGCCGGCTTGCTCGATAGCCAATGGTCGTGGAGCTATCAATCGGCCGGCCGCAGCCCGGAACCGTGGCTGGGGCCGCAGTTGCCGGAGGTCATCCCGGAACTGGCGGCAAAAGGGATTAAAAATATCGTCTCTGTGCCCGTTGGTTTTGTCTGTGATCATGTGGAGATTTTGTTTGATATTGACATTCAGGCGCAGGCGGTGGCGAAGGAATGCGGGGTGAAGTTGGTACGGCCGTCGGCCCTGAACACTGATCCCGTTTTTATGAAACAACTGGCCGAGTTGATCCTGGCGAAGGCTGAGGAGCAAGGCTGGCTGTAGGGCGATTTTCAAAATCGCCCTACATATGAGACAACCATGAACATCCAAAAATCAATCGAACTATTTGCGAAAGCGCAAACGCTGCTGCCCGGCGGCGTGGATTCCCCGGCGCGGGCGTTTCGGGCGGTGGGCGGGCAGCCGTTGTTTATTGACCGGGGCGAAGGGGCTTATCTGGTGGATGTGGACGGCAACCGTTTTGTGGATTACGTCCTCTCCTTTGGGCCGCTGATTCGCGGACATGCGCACCCCGATGTGGTGGCGGCGTTGGCGCGGACGGCCGTGAAAAGCACCAGCTTTGGCGCGCCTAGCCCATTGGAAGTGGAACTGGCGGAACTGGTGATGGCCTTCATGCCCCACATCGAGATGATCCGCTTTGTCAACTCCGGCACCGAGGCCACCATGAGCGCCCTGCGGCTGGCGCGCGCCTTCACCGGGCGCGACAAAATCATCAAATTCCAGGGCAATTATCACGGCCATGCCGACATGTTGCTGGTGCAGGCTGGTTCCGGCGTAGCCACGTTAGGGCTGCCCGATTCACCCGGCGTGCCCAAAGCCACGGCCGCCGACACACTCGTCGCGCCGTATAACAATGTGGAAGTGGTGGCCGCCTTGTTTGCGCAGTTCCCCGGCGAGATTGCGGCCGTTATCGTCGAGCCGGTAGCGGGCAATATGGGCGTGGTGCCGCCCCAGCCCGGATTCCTGGAAGGGCTGCGTGACATCACGGCCAGAGAGGGGGCGCTGCTGATTTTTGACGAGGTGATGACCGGTTTCCGTGTTCATCCGGGTGGGGCGCAGGCGTTGTATAACGTGCGCCCAGACATTACGGCGTTGGGCAAGGTGATTGGTGGCGGGTTGCCGGTGGGGGCGTATGGCGGCCGCTGGGAGATCATGCAGATGGTCGCGCCTGTTGGCCCGATGTATCAGGCGGGCACGTTGTCCGGCAATCCGCTGGCGATGGCGGCGGGTATTGCCACGTTGCAGGGGTTACAGGTGGCGGGAGTGTGGCAGGGCATTGCGGCGCAAACGGAGGCGCTGGTGCAGGGTATTGCGGCGGCGGCGATCAAAACGGGTACGGCCGTACAGATTAACCGCGTCGGCACCATGTTCACCACCTTCTTCACTGATGCGCCCGTCACCGATTGGGATTCGGCCGCCAGGTCGGATACAGCCCGATTCGGCCGTTTCCACCATACCCTGTTGGAGAATGGGGTTTACCTGCCGCCCAGCCAGTATGAGGCGTGTTTTCTATCTACCGAACACGGTGACGCAGAAATTGAGCAGACGGTAAGGGCGTTTGCGGGGGCGTTTACGGCCGTGGCTAACCAGACAAACTGAGGTGCAACAGTTCTCAATTTAAGATTTGTGATTGGGGTACGCGGCACGGAACGGTGCTACGTCTTTGGAGAATTGGTGGGTTTACGGCCGTCTGAACGGC
>CAZOPF010000087.1:0-13080 GCA_964581605.1 uncultured Ardenticatenaceae bacterium | reverse complement strand
AACGGCCGTCATAACGGCAAATACTCTACCCGATTGGCCAATTCGCTTGCCTCACTTGCCCTGGCAATTAGCTCCAATTCATTTACACAACGCCCGATTGTGATCCGCAACTGATGGGCATAGATGATACCGGCAAAGGGAATACCTTCCTCCTGGCGGCGTTTTGCTTCGGCTAATAGATCTTCATCTTGGGTGAATAACACACGCTTTAATTCAGTGACCCGATCCAACAAGCGATCATCTTCCGCGGTTCGGTGACCGTCCTCCTGAGCCGTCAGAACATCAACATTACGCAGCCGCAGACCGGTGGTAATCGCCCGGTGTACGTGTACATCCATGTAAAGTGCTACCGTCATGCAAGCAAACCCTGATCGCGCAAACGTGTGGCCAATGGTGAGGGGCCTGCTGTCTGACGTGCCTGGTTTGCATATGCTAACCGGTGTTCAATGTCAGCATCCAGTTCCTCTTTGTGTTCCCAGTAGTAAGCCAGAGCCGAATGAATCTGGCTCATACTCAAATAAGGATGCTGAAAATGTATCTCTTCTGGACTCCAGCCATAAGCTATCTGGGCCAACACGACTTCTACGACTTTCATGGTTGTGCCAGCGATGTAAGGCACACCTTGAGCGTCCAGATGGATATTCTCATAGGCGGTAGTGGTAGGAAAAGTTATGCTCATATTTGCTCCTCAAAGAATGTCTCAATTTTTCTATTGTAGCATAAATCGGATGTGACCATCTTCGTCATCAATGATACCGGTGGTGGTACGGCCGTGATGCGTGATGCGTGATCAGCTTACGTGGGCAGTGCCCGGCAAGCGGCTGAACCATTTTAATTGACGAATGTCGGACAGCCCCTTGCCTGATACACCTTGTCAACTCAGCTTATCCCTTGGGCCAAAGTGGGTTATAATTTTTGCCAGTTAATCAATCTACCGACCAGTTACTGACCAGAGCAGGTAAATGGCACAAGAGCAAAAACCCAACTTACTCATCCAGATACACGACCTGATCAATGAGGCTTTTGACCTGGATGAATTTCGGGAGCTTTGTCTGCACCTGGAGTTCAAATATGACAATTTACGGGGGGAAACCCTGTCGGCGCGCAACTCGCGCCATATTTTCCTCAGCACCCTGTTCAGCTTTCTGTTTTCTGGGGGGGTGGGGGCTGTGCTGCTTTTGCGGAGACTACAGCGGATGAGGAAATGAACAGATGGGATACCTCTTAATCCGCTATATTCTTTATCTGGTGCAGCCAACACGAAGACTACAGTGGATGGGGAAATGAACGGATGGGATGTCTCTTATCCATTTCATTCTTCATCTGCTGTAGTCTACATGATGACCCCATCAGATGAGGAGATACACGGATAATGACAAACTTGCTTCACGAAGAATTGAGTTACGCCGTGCGTGGCGTTTTGTATGATGTCCACAACCAGATTGGCCCGATGCTGCCAGAACAAGTCTGTACTCAGGCTGTGGCTATTGGCCTGGAAAAACAGGGAATCCACTGTCAAACAGAAAAACCCTTTGAAGTGACTTACCATGGTGTCCAGGTAGGGCGATATGCGGTAGATGTGTGGGTTGAGGGGGGCAAACTCTTGCTAGAACTGAAGGTTGCCCCTCGGATTGAACCAATACACAAAGCACAGGCCATCTCCTATTTGAAGGTCACAGGTGCGGATCTGGCTTTTGTGGTTAATTTTGGCGAGGAAAAGGTAGCGATTCAACGCCTGCCTAATTTTGTGCGCGACAAACCGGTCGCTTTTAACTGGGAAAAACAACCACCAGGGGATGATTCATTGTATCCAGATCTGGTCAATGAGGTGTTATTGGCACTCCATATGGTGCATTTCACCTTGGGACCAGGGTTCCTGCATCAGGTCTACCGGCGTTCAACAATGGTCGAGTTGAATGAGCAGGCGATTGGGTATGAGTACATCAAGGAAATTCCTATCTTTTACCAAAATGTTCACCTTGTAAATCAAGCAGTGCGCCTCTTGTCTGTCGAAGGGCGGGCTTTGTTGGCTACGATTGCCGTTGAAGAGGTGACGGAGGCCATGAAACGGCAGTTGCAAACACGAATGAAGCAGTTGGATCACAAATTGGGGCTGATCGCTAATTTTCATGGGACAGCGTTGGAGACGGTGTTTGTGCGGGGGTGATGGGGGCTACAGCGGGTGAGGAAATGAACGGATGAGGAAATGAACGGATGGGCGATGCCTCGCCTCTTATCCGTTTCATTCTTTATCCATTGTAGTTCAGTAAGGGCCGCGGATGTGGGCGTGGACTTTGGATTGGTAGAAGGCGGCCAGTTTTTGGTGCAGTTCGGGGGGGAGGGGCGGGAGGTTGGTCACGGCCGTGTTTGATGTCACCTGGCTCACTTTCGTTGCCCCTGTAATGATGGTGGTCACGGCCGGGAAGTCTAAAATCCAGCGTTGGGCAAACTGCGCCATCGTCATCCCTTCAGGAACCAGCGTTTTCAATTCATCGGCCAATTCCACGCCCACGGAAAAGGGCAGCCCGGCAAATGTTTCGCCCACGTTGAAGGCACTGCCATCCCGGTTGTAATGGCGATGGTCGTCGGCGGCAAAGGTGCTGTTTTGGCTGAATTTCCCGGCCAGCAGCCCGGAGGCCAGCGGCAGGCGGACGATGATGGCAATTCCTTTTTGCTGCGCTTTGTCAAAGAGGGTGGTGATCGGTTTCTGGCGGAAGAGGTTGAAAATGATTTGCAGGGAAGCCACCCCTTCCTGTTCCAGGCAAATGAGGGCTTCTTCCATAGACTCAACGCTGACGCCGAAGCGTTTGATTTTGCCTTCTTGTTTCAGGCGGCGCAGGTGGTCAAAGACATCACCGCGTTGCAATTCGGCGGTGGGGATGCAGTGCAGTTGGGTCAGGTCGAGCGCCTCGACTTGCAAGCGGTGCAGAGAGGCTTCGGTGTGTCGGCGCATGTTCTCATAGGTGAAGTTTTGTGGCCAGCCGGGGTCACCGGCACGGCCGAGTTTGGTAGCCACAAAGATGTTGGCCGGTTGGTTGTGCAAAAATTGGGC
This sequence comes from uncultured Ardenticatenaceae bacterium, assembly GCA_964581605.1. Lineage (GTDB taxonomy): Bacteria > Chloroflexota > Anaerolineae > Promineifilales > Promineifilaceae > CAADGU01. The sequence goes on along the minus strand of CAZOPF010000087.1, from coordinate 10,028 downwards.
AATGCGCTGTTCGCTGCGGCCGCCGCCGTAGACATCGGCCGTATCGAAAAAGTTGACGCCCTGGGACACGGCCGTCTCCATAATCTCCAGCGCCGTTTGGTCATCCACTGCCCCCCAGTCGCCGCCTAGCTGCCAGGTGCCCAGGCCAATTTCGGACACGGCCGTTGCCTGCTCAAATTGTCGTTGTTTCATGGATCGTGTTCTCCTTCGTAAATAGGACGCGGACAAACGCAGACGAACACGGATAAAATCAGGTCAATCGGCATTATCCACATTTGAATGATACCCTAGCCGGACTATAATTACACTCGTTCACAGGAACAAGCCTATGATCGAACCACCTCCTGATTTCCTTTGTTGTGAGACTTCGGCAGCGATGAATGAGCCGATGATGGGCACGGCCGTAACCGCCGCCGTCTGGTTTATGCTGGAATACACCCGGCCCTGGGGGGCGAATGTGACGGAGGAGAATGAACTGCCAGGGAATGTGTTCAAATGGTTAGGTGAACAGGTGTTAAGGGTGAACGGCCGTCTGCAATTCATTCGTCAGTTTCGGCCGGATGCGGATGTGTTGACCTTTTTTGTGGGGGTGAATGACCAAACGCGGCCCCGGCTATATGAGTTTCATCTGGGGGCCTATGCGGATTTGTTGGAGCTGGATATGGTGGCGGTGGTGGGCGGCGACAATCGTTACACATCGCATCTGGTGACAGCGCCGGGCGGCGACGGCCGTTACGATCCCCATCTGGTCACCGGGCAGCGTTATTTTGTCTGTACCAATGGCAAACGAGACCGAAGCTGCGCGGTGTATGGCGCGGCCTTGTACCGGGCGCTGGCTGACAAAGTGGGCAGCGCGGTCTGGATGACCACACATTTGGGCGGGCATCGGTTTGCGGGCACACTGCTTTCATTGCCAGATGGAACCTGCTACGGCCGTGTCACCCCCAGCGATGTGCCCCAACTGCTGGCTGCCAGCCAACACGGCCACGTCTGGCGGGAACGGTTGCGCGGCCGTACCGGCTATGGCCCGGTGGAACAGGTGGCCGATTTTTATGCCCGGCAGGAATTAGGACTGGCTCGATTGGATGCGCTGCAATGGGTGGACACGGCCGTAACCGAAACGGGCTGGCAGGTGCAATTTGTGATGGGGGACGGCCGTGCCGTACAAGTGACCCTCTCCCCTGCCCCGCCGCTGGCCGTGTATGCCAATTCTGGCAAGTTGCAGACGAAAGGGATGGCGCAGTATAAACTTGACAAGGTGACGCCGATTGCGGCAATCGGGGGTGACAAGGTGACAGGGTGAAAATGGGACGCGGATTTTTTCTCTGTGCCTCCGCGTCTCTGCGTTAAACAAAAGGAATAACATGGACAACAAACAATTGATTGCGGAGAAGGTGGCTCAGGCGACTGCTATTTTGAACGAGTTTGGCGTGGATGTGTGGTTGACGTTTGTGCGCGAGACGACCCTTTCGCCAGACCCGACGTTGGAATTGGTGGCGGGGGTGGATGTGACCTGGCAGTCGGCGTTTATCTTGAGCAGGGACGGCCGTCACACCGCCATTGTGGGGCGCTATGACACCGAAAATGTAGAACAATTGGGTGTTTACCAGGAAATTATTGGCTACGACGAAGGCATTGCCCAACCGCTGCGAGACACAGTGGCGCGGCTGAATCCGGCGACCATTGCCATCAACTATTCGGCCAATGATGTGGCGGCCGATGGGTTGAGTCATGGCCTGTATCTGGCGCTGCGGGAGCATCTGGCGGACACACCCTTTGCCGACCGGCTGGTTTCGGCAGAGAGGCTGGTGGCCGCCTTACGGGGGCGGAAGAGTGCGGCGGAGGTGGAGCGGGTGCGCACGGCCGTGGCCACCACCTTGCAACTATTCGACGAAGTGGAAGCATTTGTCAAACCCGGTATGACCCAACGGCAGATTGCTACCTTTGTGCATCAGCGGATGGATGAGATGGGGTTGGGTTATGCCTGGCCCAAGCCGTTTAATCCCATTGTCACCTGTGGGCCGGAATCGGCCGTGGGCCATGCCGCGCCGGGGGATGTGGTGCTGCAAAAGGGGCACCTGCTGCACATGGATTTGGGTGTGAAACAGGATGACTACTGCTCTGATTTGCAGCGAATGTGGTATGTGCTGGATGATGGCGAGACGCAAGCCCCGCCCGATGTGCAGCGCGCGTTTGATGTGACGTATGGGGCGATTAAGGCGGGGGAGTCAGCCTTGAAGCCGGGGACGCCGGGCTGGCAGGTGGATGAGGCAGCCCGTGACTTTATTGTGGACAATGGTTTCCCGGAATACAAACATGCCTTCGGCCATTTGCTGGGGCGGGTGGCACATGATGGCTCTACGGTGCTGGGGCCGCGCTGGGAGCGATACGGCGACACCACCGAGATGTTGGTGGAGGTGGGCAATATCTTCACGCTGGAACTGCATGTGATTGTGCCCAACCGGGGCATGATGAGCCTGGAAGAGGATGTGTTGGTGACGGAGGATGGGGTGGAGTATCTGGGACGGCCGCAGACCTCTTTGCACACGATTCGATAGTCAATTGATGCGCATTGTGAATGGCAAGATTTGGGTGGAGCAAGACCGGACGATGTATGGTTTTGTGGAGGAGTTGCTGGATGCCAGGATGCCCAAAGAGGATATTGTGCTGGCGTTTCACTCACCGAAAATGCGCCAGTTCATGGAGTTTGCGACTGCATAGGGAACTGAACTATACGGCCGTGCGAATCATTAACCCTCATGCGGATTGATATGCGGTTATTATTTTCGGAGACGTTAAATCAGGTCGTCTCCTCCCCCCCTCCCCCACACCTTTTGCTCATCCATAACCTGCTTTTGCTCAAGCCATCAGGTTTTCGTTGTGGGCCACATCTTCGCGCTGAAATGGCGTATCTCGTTGCGAGAAATTCCGGTTTGCAGATGGTAGTGACGGGCTTCCCCATTTCACATACAATTTAGCGTATATGAGCGATACAGTCAGCATGGCATTTGCTTATCATGGCGGCCGCCCTTTTGGCAAATACACGCTAGAAGGGTTGGTTGGGCGCGGTGGGATGGCCGAAGTGTATAAATCGCGCCATCCCGATCTGGATCGGGAGGTGGCGGTGAAAGTGTTGCATCCGTTCCTCACGGACACTCCTGGTTTTGTTGAGCGTTTTCGCCGTGAGGCGCGTGCGGCCGCTTCACTGCGCCACCCCAATATCGTCCAGATTTATGATTTTGATGTCACCGAAAACGGTCTGTACTACATGGTGATGGAGTACATAGACGGGACCTCGTTTGATAATTACCTGTTGCGCCATCCCCCGCCGCTATCCTTATCACAGACAATGGATTTTTACCGGCAGATTTGCGGCGCGTTGCAGGTGGCCCATGAAAAAGGGGTGGTACACCGGGACATCAAACCGGCCAATATCATGGTGGATAAAGCCGAACGGCCGTATCTGGCTGACTTTGGTATTGCCCAAATTGTGGGGGATTCGCGGCTGACGCAAAGTGGTATGAGTACAGGAACGCCGCAGTATATGTCGCCGGAACAGGTAACAGGCGGGGCCATTTCGCCAGCGACGGATATTTACGCGCTGGGCATCATGCTCTACCAATTGACCACCGGCCATTTGCCGTTTGAGGGGGGCAACCCGGCGACGATTATGATGAACCATGTGACGGAGCCGCCGGAACTGCCGCATGTGTATGCGCCAGACATATCACCAGCCATAGAATCTGTGATACTAAAGTCATTGGCAAAGGAGCCATCGGATCGTTTTGAAGAGGCAGCCGGGCTGTGGCAGGCGTTGGCAGCGGCACAAGGGGGCACGGCCGTTGATTTGCCCGCGCAAACCGGCGTCAAGACACGTTCAGGGGTGACAGCCGTGCATCCTGAGCCGGTTGGTACGCTGGCAGGTTCAGCCGCTTCCGAAACGGTCGTTGCGCCCGAACCGCAGCCCACGCTGATCACGGCCGTGGGTGGGACGCCTGGTTGGGTCTGGCCGGTGGTAGCAGTAGCCGTCGTCGCCCTGGTTGCCGTGGGCTTTTTGCTGGCACGTGGCAGCGGAATGACCCCATCGCCCACTCCCACATCAGCGTCAGACATTAACAGCCCAGGCGAAGCGGCCGTTATACCGGCGCCGACGACCGCCCCGACCGCAACTCCATCCCCGACCCAGACGCCCGCCCCCACGGGAACAGCCACACCCACCTCTACCCCTACGCCGCCTATTGGGGGCATGCGGTTTATTCCCGGCGGCGTTTTTACCATGGGTAATAGCCAGGGGAATGCAGATGAGCAGCCGCCACACGAAGTGACATTGAGTGACTTTTTTATGGATGAGACGGAAGTGACCAATGCTGCTTATGCTCAATTTGTGGCGGAAACAGGCCATGCGGCGCCGGCTTATTGGCGGCAGCCAGACCCGTCTCAGTGGCAAGTTACCGCCCAAAATGCTTACATTGCCGGTGATCCCACAGACCTGTTTATGGTTGATGGGTTGCATGTGCAGCCGGTGACGGGGGTGTTGAGCATGACGCTGGATGCCGATACGGATAAGGGGTTGTTGACGGCCGTATTCACCGGCACACTCCGCCCCACAGCCGACCAGATTTACACCGGCACATTTCGTATTGAACAAGACTTTTTCTTTGATGGGCCACCTTTCCCACAATTCAAAGAAGGCGGTATTGGCGATCAGGTGCATATGCACGGCCAAAGCGGCAATGAACTGCCCATGTACCCGGAATTAACCGCTTATATTGGCACCTGGGGTACGGCCGATCTTTATTTCAATGATGAGCTGCTGTTTTCAGCGTTGGGCACACATCTCATGTACAGCGATGGGGTGCGCGATGATACCGGCCTTTTTATTCGCCGCGCCGATGGGCAATGTTGTTTCTCGCCGGCCGCGCCGGCCGACAGCGGCCTGGATCCAAATGATCAGGAAATAACCTATTGGCTCTTCCCGGGCGTTGATTATTCTGAGGCACAGGATTTCTGGATTGCCTTGCATTTTGAGGATATTACTGAACTGGTCGCGCCAATTTTCCGTGGCCCCGCTGCGTATCCTGAAGGGCAGGAATTGTATCCGGTAACAAATGTGAGCTGGTTTGATGCGGCCGCTTACTGTGAATGGATTGGCGCACGTTTGCCCACTGAAGCAGAATGGGAGTATGCGGCCCGTGGCCCACAGGGGAATCTTTATCCCTGGGGTAATGAGAAAGGTGATGTACGCCAAAACAGTGGTAATGTGCTGGCCGGCACAGCACCAGTGGGCAGCTTCCCAGAAGCCTCCTCCCCATTTGGGCTGCAAGATATGGCCGGGAATGTGTGGGAATGGACAGCCGATTGGTATGACCCTGAGTATTATGCCGATTCACCACCCGAAAACCCAACAGGCCCGGCAAATGGCACGGAAAAAGTTGTGCGGGGTGGGGGATTTCAACTGCTAGACTTTTTAGGGCTAGACGAAGCCCGCAGCACCCATCGGCTGCCATTAGACCCGACCGTGCCACGAGAAGATGTCGGCTTTCGTTGTGCGTTATCCATTATTAACTGATTTTCAAACGAGGTGAAAGCAAATGCAAAAAAAAGTTCATGGTATTGTCTTGTTGAGTCTGTTCATCCTCACTATCATTGCTGCCCTCTTTAGTAGCGGTTTGTCGTTGCCCCGTTCCCAGGCGCAAACATTGCCACCGGTAGCTTATTTACCGGCCGTTCTAAAGCCAGAAGGCACGGTCATTCCCCCCACACCCACCACCAACCCCACGGTTCAGCCGCCCGATGGCATGATTTACATTGACCACAACTCCGTGGCGCTTTTTGACCAGATACCGCAGCAATATCTTGACGCGGCCGCAGCCATCAACATGTTTTATATGGATCGCTCAGTCGGCGGCAACATTAATTATGGGCTGGATTGTTTGAGCGAAACCTGGGCAAACGCCCCCTATCCCTGCAAAATATACAATCATCCGGCCCCCGCATTTTCAGTAGATGTTAGCGAAGTCAGTTGGGATGGCACCTATGATCGTTCAAACTGGCTGTATGAATACTGGCCCAATGGATGTGGTACCTGGTCGCAAAAAGTTGAATGTTTCATGGATCGGGCGACCCAGATTATGAACCAATACGAGGTAATCTCGTTCCAGTTTAGCTACCTGGAAGTAAGCCAGGGATCAACCATTGCTGACCTACCTGGTGGTTTTTTCTCTGATAATGCCAACCTGTTTGACGTGTATGATCTGGAAGCGTTTGAGGCGCAGCATCCCAATGAGATTTTCATTTACTGGACAAGTAGTTTGGCGCGTAACATTGGTTCGCCAGAGGCAGAGTCGTTTAATGAGCAAATGCGACAGTATGCGGTTAATAACAACAAGATATTGTTTGATGTAGCCGATATTTTGACGCATGATCCGGATGGCAACCCCTGTTACGATAACCGTGATGGTGTCCCTTACAGCGCGCCGGGCCAGTCAGAGAATTTCCCCGATGATGGGTTGGATATTCCGGCTTTGTGCCAGCACTACACGTCGGAGGCGGATGGTGGGCATTTGGGCAGCCCATCGGCCGGAATGATTCGGGTGACGAAGGCGTTTTGGGTATTGATGGCCCAAATTGCGGGTTGGGAACCCTAACCTGGACAAGCCGGAACTAAAGAGGTTTTCACCCCAGAGGCACAGAGGCGCAGAGTTTTACATGCTATCGCTGTGTCTCCGGGCCTCTGGGGTAAAAATTCTTGCTCACTGTGCCAGAATCTGGCTGATAAGGTACTCAATGACGTTGCTCATACAGGCGGCAGGCGTTTTTGTGCCAGCCTGTTGTCTGTATGAGCAGCCTGTGGTTAATTGTCAACTCTTGGTTGGAATTTGATGAGAGACGGTGTTCTCTCTTGATTTGCCTTTTTGAGTTTATTACCCTGTAGCCGGTTTGCTCCAAGTCGTATCAATTGCGTGAGGAAGTTAATATGAATAGGTCGAAACGTACTCTGATCTTGCTTGGATCATTTCTGCTTCTTTTGGTTATAGGATTGTTGTTAACAAGCCGGATTCCCCGATTATCTATTGCCCAATCTTTGAATGAGGTGGCGTTTTTACCGGCCGTATTAAAAGCTGACGAACCGCCCCCAACCGCTACACCGACAAATACCAATACGCCATTGCCTACGGCCACCTCTAGCTCGGGCACGATTGTGCCACCCACCGCCACCCCATCACGAACGCCAACGCCATCACGAACGCCGACTGCGACACATACACCGGTTACACCGACGCCAACGTCTGGCACGCCGACCCCTTCCCCCACACCGTTTACGCCACCGCCTGGTATGATTTACGTTGACCACAACTCCGTGGCGCTTTTTGACCAGATACCGCAGCAATATCTTGACGCGGCCGCAGCCATCAACATGTTTTATATGGATCGTTCGGTAGGAGATAACATCAATTATGGTCTGAGCTGCCTGAGCGAACCCTGGGAAACGGCCCCTTTCCCCTGCAAAATTTATAATCACCCTGTCCCTGAATTTTCGGTGGATATTAGCGAGGTGAGTTGGGAGGGGACGTATGATCGTGCCAATTGGGTGTATGAATTTTGGCCCAATGGGTGTGGTACCTGGTCTCAGAAAGTTGAATGTTTTATGGATCGGGCGACACAGGTGATGAACCAGTATGAGGTTATCTCATTCCAGTTCAGTTATCTGGAAGTGGATGAGGGTTCAACGATTGATGACCTGCCGGGCGGCTTTTTCTATGACAACGACAATCTCTTTGATGTGTATGACCTGGCGGCGTTTGAGGCACAACATCCCAATGAGACATTCATTTACTGGACAAGCAGCCTGGCGCGGAGCATTGGCAGCCATGATGCGGAATCATTTAATGCCCAGATGCGCCAGTATGCCATTGCCAACAATGAAATTCTCTTTGATGTGGCTGATATTTTGACGCATGATCCGAACGGAAACCCTTGTTACGATAATCGGGATGGGGTGCCGTACAATGCGCCAGGGCAGTCGGAAAATCACCCGGATGATGGGGAAGATATACCAGCTTTGTGCCAGCATTATACGTCGGAGGCGGATGGGGGGCATTTGGGTAGCCCATCCGCGGGTATGATTCGGGTGTCGAAAGCATTCTGGGTGTTGATGGCCCAGATAGCCGGGTGGAATCCAAATCAATAATCGGTAAATCAGGCTGGTTCATTTGTCCAAAAGGATAGATGAACCAGCTTTTCCTGGACGCGGGTGAAGCTGAGGGATTCGGCCGTATGCACAGATGCTTCGTTTTTTGCCCAGCATATCCCGCCAATGTCGTGGATGCCATGTTGTAAGGCTTCGGTAATCACGGCCGTCGCCGTCACTTTGGCCAAACCCTGTTGCTACCACCCCCCGGCGGTAGCAATGCCCAATTCGCAGCGGCTGCCGGTGTTGTATTCACTCATGCACCAGCCCACCAGGTAATTTTTGCCAGAGTAACTCGCCACTTGCCACATGCCACTTGCCACCCAATAAAATGTAATTTTGCGACCTCGCTGAGTATACATGCTATCGCTGTGTCTCCGTGTCTCTGTGGTAAAAATTTTTGCTCACTGTGCAAGAGTCTGGCTGATAAGGTACTAATCGCCCAATCTCTCAACCGCAACTTCCAGATACGGTATGCCTTGTACAATGCGTTCCCGACGGCCGTGCATGAACCCATCCACCCAATCACTGCCGGAGGGTTTATCGCCAAACACGCTCAGTAGTTGGGCATACAGGTCAATCTCGCGCAACTTCATAAAGTGGGGGATTTCAGCCAGCCAACGGCCGTGCAGTTCATTTTCCTCTCGATAGCCGCGCATAAAAGGGGGCCACAGTTGGGCAGCCGTCGCCGCCGGGTCAGGCGTGTTGGTGATGGCATAAAACAGCACCATCGCCAGGTCATAGGCAAAATGGCCGTACACACAGTCGTCAAAGTCAAACAGGGTAATGGTGTAATCCTCGTCCACAAAAAAGTTACCGCCGTGCGCGTCCTGGTGAATCATGCCGTAGCCATCCTGGCCTTGGGGCAGGCGGCGTAAATAGGCCATCAGGTCATGGTAGCGGGAGAGTACGGCCGTATCCGCCATCGGGAACACCTCCGAAGCAAACTGCATCCGGGGGTCATCCCATTGGGGCCGCGCCCAGGCAGGGTTGGCCGGTTGGTAGCTTTTGCTCAGGTGGTGGATGCGGCCCAGCAAACGGCCGTAAGCCACAAACATCCGTTCATTCCAATACCCCTCTCGCCAGGCGGAACCGCCCCGCGCTTTCACAAACGCCGTCGCCAGGAATTGCCCGCCTTGCCCATCATCAATCAGTTCCACCAGTTCATCATTGGCCGACAACACCGCCCGCGCCACGCCCGCCCCGCCATCGGCCAGATAGTTAATCCAGTCCACCTCACCGTGAATCAGTTCCGGGGTGCGGCGGCGGCTGTGCCCCAGGCGGAGGATGTAGTCACGGCCGTCCTTCGCAAACTCAAACATGAAACTCTCAAACCCATCCAGCAGCTTAATCTGCTCTGGCGCAATGCCATACCGTGCCCGCGCTTCCGCCAAAACATCTTCGTTAAATCGTTCTCGAATTGCTTCTTCCACGAAAAATCTCCGACAAATGTAACGCGATTTGCCAAATCGCGTTACGTATTTTTTTCATGTCTGCTCCTGGGCGCGATCAGTTCACCACGATGGTGAAAATGACCGTTTGCTCCGGCATGTCACGGCCGTCGGGTGGGAAATAGCCCAGCACAATCTGGCTTTCGCCCGGCGCCACCGCCCGAAAAGTCCACACATCCAGCCCGCCCGACCCTTCGGCTATCGGCCGATCTGCTTCATAATCCTGGGCCACAAATTGCACCACCGACTCATCCAGGGCTTCTACCAGCCGCCACTCATAACCGGTGGTAACATTCGCCTCCATGACAATATCAAACGTTTCGCCGGCCGCCGCCTCTACAGGCACGCCTGGGTCTGTTTCTGCCAAACGGCCGCCACAAGCCGCA
>CAZOPF010000086.1:0-24864 GCA_964581605.1 uncultured Ardenticatenaceae bacterium | reverse complement strand
TCACAGAGTTCATCTTGATAACACCGCTCCTTGAGCATGGCTACAAACAAAGCATCATAAGGGCCGGTTAAAACATGCCGCTTAATGCTAATATGCCCGGCCCCCTCATACTCAGCGGGATCGGGGGGTGTGGGAGTTTCCAATGAAAGACAAAAGCCAATCCGCGCCAAAATGTTCGGCGTCAGCCCGGTGCGCCCCTTCATCTGGCTCAGACTACGCGACGCCTCCTCCGAAAAGTGCATTTCACTCAATTGCATCGTCACTATGGCCCTTTACCAACCTGCTCCAGAAAAGAAGCAAAAGCCAATAATTCGGCCCGTATCGTTACCCACACAGGCCGCATCTGCTTCACCAACCGGGCAATCTGCTCCGGGTCAAATTGAAACGCATAAATGTTGCGTAGCACGTGGCGAAAGCGAAGAAACTCGTCTACCGCCATAACCGATTCGGCCGACAAAACCGGTGGGCGCAATTCAGGAACATCAGTTTGCATTTGCTGCAATAGTTCACGATGCCAGTTACCACCGCCCGGAATTTTTCCATCCACAACGGCCCCAATTTGTTGAAAAATTCGCTCTAAACCAGCATAAAAATCATGCAGATTCAAGGCCGCAGAATCAATATACAGATCTTGATCTTCTGAACGCTGATGGGCCGCTTGTATGCCACGCTCGGCGCGGGTTACAACCGTTTCCAGGTCGTTTAATTCCTGGTGGATACGCGCCACTAAATCCAGGTACGCAGAGATCATACCGGTATCCCATCCCGCTCAATTGCCGCCAACAGCGACGGCCGTGCCGTATTCACATCAACCAGATTGACCGGTATCGCCGCTTCCAAATCCATGACAGCGCCAATGGCACGGAATGTGTTTTCAGGGGCAATGCCCCAGGCGGCTATATCTATATCTGACCAACGGTTGAAACTGCCCTGACGAGCCAACGAACCAAAAACCACAACCCGCGAGACATTAAATTCCTGCCGCAGCAAATGAGCCGCCTGCCTGGCTATTTGCCATGCTTGCTGCCGCCGCTGACTCATTTCAGCTTCTTCCTGCTGCTGGCGCTGGAGTGCTGACTTCCGATAGTGGGCAATTTTTTCAGGTGAAAGTTCCATCATGATCTGACCTTCTCAAAGGAATTGTATCATGTCATCATAAGCGTGTTCACAGAAACAAAGCTAGACGATAAGGCCAGCGACTGTTCCGTCACTGTCGTCATGGTGCTGTCTGCTTCCAGCAGATAGGCGCGGGACAGGACGGGCTGCAAAAAACGGAGGGTCTGGTCATCAATTTCGCTGGTCGTCGCCAGCACAATCACCTGCTGCGCCACCTGGGGCATAAATTCGGCCAGCATGGTGCGGCGGTGTTCATCGTCTAACCGGCTGAGGGGGGTGTCTATGATGACGGGCAACGGCCGTGCCGACACCTCCCGCAGCGCCCACAACGTCGCCACCGCAAAAATCTGCTCCTCCCCAGCTGACAACTGGGCACGGGGAAAGACGCTCCCGGCGCGATAAAGCGTGATGGTGAAGGTTTGCGCGTCAATCGCCACCCGATCCACAAAGTTGCGCTTGCGGCTTAACTGATTAAACCGTTTCACCAGTTGCGTCTCCAGTTGATGTAGTTTTTGGCGAATCAACGCCTGCTGATAATTGCCCAAGAGCAGTTGGGTGCGGGCGGCCAATTGGATGCGCCTCTCGGCCGTCTCGATGGTAGCCATCTTTTCGCTCACCTTGCGCTTACTGCTGGCCAGCCGTTCAAGCTGATACGTGAGCCGCTTTTCTTCGGCCTGTAACCGCTCCAACTCCGCTTCCAGACGGCCCAACTCCCGGTCTAACTGGCGCAATTCCTCTTGCAGCGGTTGCAGGATCTGGTTAACCGGTACGCGCTTGAGCGATTCATCGGCTACCGCTAACTGGGCTTGCAATTGCTTCCGTTTGCGCAAGGCAGCCGCCATTTGTTCCGGGGCCGTGGAGAGCGCCTCGTCAATCCAGTTGAACAGGACACCGCGCGTTTCACCCGATACGCGGTGGACAATCTCCGTTTCCGGGATGGGCGGTGTGCGCCCTTCGGCAATAATCTGTTGAATACCGGCCACGATAGGGGTCGGTTGCGTCTGATAATCGGCTGGCTGCTCCTTGAGAACAAGGGCTTGTAATTTCTCAATGGTGGGTTGGGCGCTTTCCCACCGTTCATAAGCCGCTTCCTGCTCCAGCCGGTGGCGCACGGCCGTTAACAAATTCGGCGCAACGGCAAACGGAAACAGCCCGCGAGATAGCTCCTCAATTTCCTGTTGTGATTGGGCCAGGGCGGTCAAAATCGCCTGCCGCTCGTCGTGGCGGGCCATTTCTTCAGCCGCATATTGACCCCCTTCACGAGCAATGCGGCTTTCCAACAAACTGATTGCTTCCCGTTTGGCGGCCAGACGCTGGCGACAATCAGCCAATATGTCATGGTTATGATCATATTGTTGCTGTAGTCTGGCTGCTTCCTCGTGCAGTTGGGTCAATTCCAATTGATATTGCTGTAATTCCTGGATGCCCGTTTGCCGCGTCAGGTAAATATCCAAATCCCGGTCTAACTGCTCCACCAGATGCAGTCCCAACAAATTCTTGACCGTTTCCGCTAACAGGGCATCGCTGGCGTCACTCGCTTCGGCCAGCGTCGTCACCTTTTCGCCATCAAAGAAAAAGAGTTCGGCCACGCCGGGCGGCACCAATTCGCGGAGCAGGTATTCGTTTTCTTCCTCACTGGCAGTGCGGGCTTCGTCATCAATCCACAAATGCAATTCAATGGTCAAACGGCCGTTCACATGACCCCATTGCCGCCTGACCCGGTATTGATGGCGCTGCCCCAAAAATACATGGTCAAAGGTGAGCGTGATGGCGGCGAAAACGGCCGTTTCCCCTGTGACACGGCGATGTAACCGCTGCGCCAGGTAGCTCTCGTACTCCTTTTGGGTAGTGCGGTTGCCCCGGCTGAGCTTGCCATGCAGCGCCAGCCGGATCGCTTCCATGAAGGTGCTTTTGCCCACCCCATTTTGCCCGCGCAGGAGGATGATCGGTTGCTGGTAACGGCCGTTGTGTTCCGGTGTAAGCTGAAAGGTATGCTCACCGGCATATATGCCAAAATTCTGCAAGGTAAGGGTGTGAATGATCATGCCGTCTCTACCTGCCGCCGTTCCATTTCCGCCGACACTTCGTTCCACGAGCGCCAATCTTCGCGGAAGATTTTCTCAATCTGGTCGTGAATCTTGGCCCGGCGGAACATGCCCTGATGTTGCCATTCGGCATCCAACAATTTTTGCACCAGATTAAGCGGTATGTTGTCTTGTGTGGTCAACTCTGCCAGCAATGTCGCTTCTAATTGTCCCGGCATGGCCGCATCATTCTGCTCCCATTCAATCACCTGTCCGGTCACTTCGGCGTAAATGCGCGGCAGGGAATCTTCCCAATCTTGCCGCTCCAACTGCCAGATGCGCCGAATCTCGCGTAATTCTTCCAGACTGATCAGGCTCATCTCTGGTTTTTCGCGCTGTAGCTCTACTTGCGTTTCCAGCAATCGGCGCAGCATTTCACGAGAGAAGGCCAGGGTATAAGTACGCCAGCGCAATGCGCCCGACTCGGTGATTTTGATACGGCCGTCACGCCCCTTAAACTCTCGCTGCTCCGGCTTCACCTCTGGATTCTGCGTACTGGAAAGCCAATCCCGGTATCCCAATAAAGGAGCCATCCACTCCTGCCCGGAATCAATCATCGCCTCCATAGATTTGTCTTTAGTGACAACTGTACAAACCCAACAGCCAAAGCGGGAATTGCCGCAGGAAGAAGTCTTGTCATCCACCACCAGCGGGCACTCCCCATCCTGCGCCGATTGGTAAAGCGAGGCTAACTGCATATTGTCGCCGCCCCACGGGGAATCCACCTGCATCAAATAAGTCCAGATGTCATCCGTCGTGAACTGCTCGATGGGCATATACACCCACGCGCCGGGTAGTTGCCCATGCCGCGCCAGGGTCATGCCGGTCATGCGGTGCATGTCGAGCACCTGATTGCGCGTGGCGCTCTCGTCCCGCCGACTGCCCAACACCAGCATCACCTCGCCATGTTTGGCAACCTTTTCCAGAATAAAGCGGTTGGACGGATTGATCTTGAGCCGTTCCGTACACCAGCGAAAAGCGCTGTTGGGGGCAGGATAACCACGCCCGATCAGGTTAACCCAAAAGGTATCGTTCAGGATGGGGGAAAGGTTGTGGGCGGTGAGGTTCAAGCCTTGTGCCTGAGCCGCCTCGTTCATCAGGCGGACGCTCTCGTGAATACGGTCTACGATGATCGGTGTTTCCACCTTCGTGTCGGTGGAGATCACGTAGATAGGTTTGGTGCGCTCTTCCGGCGACAAGTCACGCAGGGCATACCAGCATAGTTGCAGGGTGGTCGTACTGTCTTTGCCGCCAGAATAACCGATGACCCAGGGATAGGGGTATTTCCGGTAAGTTTCCCGGATTTCTTGATGGATTTTGTCCAATTGGCTTAAAACGGTTTGTCCATTTTGGGGCATATAGCTGACTCCTGAGTCGCCATTGAGAGGGATGGGAGGGTTGCCGAAAACGTCAATATATGTTGCAATAATACAACAAAACCATCTGTTTTACTACCAATACATGGGCTTATTTTAGCAATTAACCCCCATCATGGCATCCTATCAGGCACACGGCCGTCCCCTGCTTGGCCCGGTAGATGAGGCGCTACGGCCGTTTATAGACTCCATTCGCTGGCAGTCCCCGCGCAGGCGAGGACCAAGAGGTGTTTCACGGCCGTTAAACCTGCAAAACAACACCTACCTCATCATACTCAGCCCACGCTGCTAGAAAACTGTCCCAAAGAACAACTTGAGGCGCGGTTGCAAAAGCAGGATCATTTAGGAATACCTGCTCCTCATCATAACCGATGACAACTACAACGTGGAACGTTATTTCTGCCCAATAGGTTAACATCCCCGTCCACACACGAGCAATAACGGGTAGCCCCTGCTGTAAGTAGTTCTTTAGTTCCGCGATGGTGAATGAGCGAAACGTGACCTGACAGTTGATCGCTTTCAATTTGTTGACGTTAGAAATGGGGGTGCCAAATGGTTGTGTACCGAGGATTTCGGCCAATGTTTGTTCACTCATCTGCCGGTTCTGATATGCCAGAACCATGCGTACACAAGCGGGCAGACAATAACCGTGCTGGCTTTGTTCAAAGTGGGGAACGGGTAACAAGACGGCGGGCATTCTTTTTGATCTCTTCCACCAGCGGCTCTGTGATGTCTAGTTCCCCTGTTTTTACGTTCACATCAATCACCCCCACCTGGCCTATACGACCGCTTTCACCGGTAGCAATAGCTACCGGCACACGCCAGACGGCGCGTTGTACCTGTAAAACGAGGGTTGGTTGTTCGCCATAGAGCAAATCGCCAATGGTGTCGCCCACATAGCGCGTGACGCGACGGCGGGCTGTGTCGGCATTGACTTGGATATCTACCGTCTGATGGATATTCAGTTCAAAAAGGCCACTTTCGGGAAGATCAACCGCTTCCAGCGTGATGGTCATAGCTTCAATCTCCTTCGCCTGGTCATGGCCTGGGAATTATACCATAGCTTGAAAGAGAACAGTCTGGTCACCCAGATAGCACATCACCCCCCAACTGCCACAACCGCACGGCCGTGTCCTCTTCCCCCAATGTCGCCAAAATGGGCTGCGTGGGGTGGAAGGCCAGCCCGGCAAAGAGCGTACCCGAATGGGGTTCCGGCAGGGTAGCCACCTTCGCCCAATCGGCGCAACGCCACAGGCAGACCGTGCCATCGGCCGACTTCGAGGCCAGCCAACGGCCGTCCGCCGCAAATGACAGCCCCGTCACCGCCCCCGTGTGCCCCGCCAGCCCACACACCGCCGCCCGGTCGGCCACTCGCCAGATTTGCACACGGCCGTCTTGCCCGCCAGACGCCATCACCGCCCCATCTGGCGACCCGGCCAGCGCCAACACTTCCTTTTTGTGCGCCGCGATCTGGTCAATAGGCTGCCCATCGGGGATACGCCAGAAACACACCTGCCCATCGGCCCCGCCAGACACGGCCGTCCCCTCATCCGTCAGCGCCAACACACAATTTACCCGCCCCCGGTGCGCCGCTATCTGGACAATGGGTGTATCCGTCACCAGATTCCAGAGGAACAACTTGCCCTCGAAATCACCGGTCACGGCCGTCTGGCTGTCTGGGGTGATGGCGATGGCGTAAATGTAATCGGCGTGGCCACGCAGCGCGCGTGACCCGCCCTGCCCGGTCAGGCCCCATATTTTCAACGTATTTTTAGAGGAGGAGAAGAGGGTGCGGCCGTCGGGCGCAGCCGCCAGCGCAAAAACTGTGCCACTATGACCGATTAACTTTTGCTTTTCCCAGCCACTCGCCACATCCCACAATCGCACGGTCTGGTCATACGAAGCGGTGGCCAGGGTGGCCCCATCCGGCGTCCAGGCCAGCCGGGTGATGTGTCGCTTATTGGCGACCAGCGTGCGCAAAAGGGTGAAACCGGGGGGAATGTCGTTCATAGTTATAGTACCTTAGCCCAAAAAAAGAGCGGTTGCGTAAGATACGGGTGTTTAGTAACCAGGGAAAAAACCCGCCACCATACAACCCATCAAGATGGATATTTTAGCACTTTTAAGCATTGGAATCCGATTGTCACAGCAATGAGGTTGCGGCAGTTGTACTCAGCAAGGTTGTAAAGTTACATTTTATTGGGTGGCAGGTGGCAAGTGGCATGTGGCAAGTTACTCTGGCAAAAGTTACCTGCAACCTGCAACTTGCTACTTGATTTGGCGAAGGTCCTGTGCCTGATTACTCACTTACATGGAGGTTATAGGCCAGATAGACAATGCTTTCCGTCTGGCGGAAGCCGAGGTTTTGGTAGAGGTGAAGGGCGGGTTTGTTATTAGCCCAGAGGCCCAGGGTCACGGCCGTGACCCCCTGTGCCGCTAATTGGGTTAAGACCAGGTGCAGCAAGGCACGGCCGTAACCCTGCCCTTGCTTTTCCGGGATGATGCCAATCGGTTCTAGTTGGACGGTCTGGTTGGCCTGCGGCCGTAACCAGACAAAACCGATGGGCGTGTCATCTTCCACTAGAAAGAGCAGGTCTTCCCTATTTTGCAGCGTTGCCGTTACTTCTGCTTCCGTAAACGGCTGATTCCAGGGTAGGCCGGTGAAGCAGGCAGTGTAAAGCTGGCAAAAGAGGGGAATGGCAGTGGCAGGTGGCAGGTGGCGGGCAGCAAGTGGCAGACGAGAATGGTCAATTGTCAATGGATAATTGTCCATTCTCAATTCCATCAACACCTCTTCGTGCTCGATGAAGAAACTGTTTTTGAGAAGGAAGCGGGCGGCAGGGGTATCCAGATGAGGGACAGGGTAAGAGAGTTGGACAACGGATGCACCGGCGAGTTCTGTTTTGATGTGAGACAGCAGGCGCGTGCCATAGCCTTGCCGCTGCCAGGTAGGGGACACAAATCCTTCCAGTTCTACCAGTCCTGGCAGGCCGGGCACGGGCAGGATGGCGGCGTAGGCGGCCGGGATAGCATCCAGGGTAAGCGTCCAGGCACGGCCGTTTGCCCGCAAAATACCATCCACATGCGTTCCCCAGCTTTGGCGAGTGTGTGGCTGGTGGGGGAAGAGGGTGTTGTGTACGGCCGTGAGTACGGCCGTGTCTGTTTTCTTATACGTACAGATTAACAATATCCCCATCAATGACTCTAATGATAAACCGCTCTCTGCACATCATCAATAAAAAAGCTGAAAGAGATTGCCACACAAAGCGGTTTGCATCCGGCAACCAATTACCTGTGGATACAATGATTTGAGGCCTCTGTGCCTGTTTAGTCTATTTTCGTAGCAAATGGGTGATTGTGAGAATTACCCCATGACGCAATTACCGGATTCCCCTTCCCCTTGCCTTTCCCATTTTCCGCTCTACAATCAACCACAGGTCTGGCGACTTCCCACCTTACTGAACGAAGGTCTAGGGTGACAAATGGGGTACGGCCGTTACAATAACTGCCTGAGTCCGCCCGATCCCCAAAAACCTTCGCCCCTTCGTGTCTTTCACGAAGGCCTTCGCGAACTTCGCGGACAAAATGGAGAAACACGCATGTTTAAAAATATAGATGATGTCAGACAGCAGTTAGGCCGCCAGCAGTACATCGCCTCCGCCGAAATCGGCACCGTTGTCTACCTGGCGCACGCCCTGTGCAAACCCGTTCTGGCCGAAGGCCCCGCCGGCGTCGGCAAGACCGAACTCGCCAAATCCTGGGCCGCCGCCCTGGACATGCCCCTCATTCGCCTGCAATGTTACGAAGGGCTGGACGAGAGCAAAGCCCTCTACGAATGGGAATACGCCAAACAAATGCTCTACACCCAACTGCTGCGCGACACCCTGCGCAACGTCCTGGGCGACGTACAAAGCCTGGCCGAAGCCGCCAGCCGCCTGGCCCAGGAAGAAGACGTCTTCTTCTCCGAAAACTTCCTCCTCCCCCGCCCCCTGCTCACTGCCCTCACCTCCGACCGTCCCGTTGTCCTGCTCATTGATGAAATTGACCGCGCCGATGTGGAATTTGAAGCCTTCCTGCTGGAAGTCCTCAGCGACTTTCAGGTGAGCGTGCCTGAACTGGGTACCATTTCCGCCAGACATCAACCCATGGTGCTGCTCACCAGCAACAACACCCGCGAACTCAGCGAGGCGCTCAAACGGCGCTGCCTTTACCTTTATGTGGATTACCCCACCCAGGACGCCGAACTGGAAATTGTGCGCCTGAAAGTGCCCAATCTGCGCCCGGAACTGGCCAAACAAGCTGTTGCCGTCGTTCACCAACTGCGGCAAATGGATTTGCGCAAAACCCCCAGCATCAGCGAAACCCTGGATTGGGCGCGGGCGCTGGTAGCCCTCAACGCCGAACACATAGACGAACAAACGCTTACCAACACCCTCACCGTGCTGCTGAAATATGAAGCCGACGTGCAAAAAGCCCGCCGCATGATGGGCGGCAGCGGCAGCGATACGGCCCGGCGTGGGCGGTATTCTGGTAATCGGTAATCGGTGTTCGGTAATCAGTGAGCGATTGACCGATTACGGATTACTGATTACCCACTACCACTTGCGGAGCAAGAAATGGACAAACGAGTCGTCGAATTCATACGAGGGCTGCGGGCGGCGGGGGTGCGTGTGTCCCTGGCGGAGTCGGTAGATGCCCTGCACGCGGTAGAAAGTTTGGGGATAACTGACAAATCCCTCTTTCAGGCTTCGCTGCGGGCGACGCTGATTAAGGAGAAGGATGATTTTCAGGCGTTTGACGAACTGTTCCCGCTCTATTTTGGCAGCGGTGGCCCCCCTTTGCAGAACGCCATGGAAGACCTCAGCCCGGATGAGCAGCAGATGTTACAGGCGGCGTTGGCGGCCATGAGCGGCCGTTTCCAGCAGCTGCTCGATTGGCTCACCAGTGGCAATGGCCCCACCAAAGAAGAGTTAGAGGAGATGGCCAACCGCGCCGGGGCACAATGGGCCAATGATCCCCGCGAAGCGCGTTGGGTGACGCGGCGCATGTTGCAGCAAATGGGCATGGGGCATCTGGAAGAGCAATTGCAGCAGTTGATCGAGCAGTTGCAGAAGATGGGCATGAGCCAGGAATCCATTCAAAAGCTGCTGGGGATTGTGGAAGCCAATCGGGAAGCGTTGGAGCAGCAGGTGGCGCAGCAGGTGGGGCAGCAAATTGCCGAGCAGCGCGCCAATCGCCCCAACGACGAGCTATTCGGCTCTGACCTGATGCACAAACCGCTGCAATCGCTGACGGAGGAGGAGGCCAACGCCCTGCGCAAAGAAGTGCAGCGTTTGATCACGCAGTTGCGCAGCCGGGCGGCGCTGCGACGCAAAAAAGGTACAAAAGGCCGCTTTGATTCTAAAACCACCATTCGCGCCAACCAGCGGTATGGTGGTGTGCCTATGGAACTGCGCTGGAAGAAGAATAAACTCAAGCCGAGCCTGGTGCTGATTTGTGATGTCTCTACTTCGATGCGGTCGGTGGCGGAGTTTATGCTGCGGCTGACGTATGAACTGCAAGACCAGGTGGCGAAGGCGCGTAGTTTTGCTTTTAACTCGGATATGCGGGAGATTAGCGTGACGCTGGCGGGGGCGCGGGCGGCCGAGGCCGTGACACAGGTGTTGTATGACATTCCGCCCGGTTATTATGCCACTGATTTTGGCAACAGCCTGGATACGTTTTACCATAACTGGCTGGATGCGGTTGACGGCCGTACCACTGTTGTCATCCTCGGTGATGCCCGCAACAACTATAACTCGCCGCGCCTTGACCTGATGAAGGATTTACAACGGCGCGCCCGCCGCCTCATCTGGCTGAACCCGGAAAACCAGCAGCAGTGGGGCACCGGCGATAGCGATATGTGGGATTATGTGCCGGTGTGCGATGAGGTGTTTGTGGTGCGGAATCTGGCGCAGCTGGCAACGGCCGTAGACAAACTCCTTACCAATAGTTGATCCGCGAAGAACGCGAATGGGCGCGAAGTTTGAGGTGAACGGCATGCAAAAAGTAGCCTTATGACAGGAGATTGATCCTTTACCAGTAGCCTGATTAAAAACCTTATTACGCTTTTGGGGAGTAGCAGAGGAACAGAGGAACGGCCGTAACCACACAACGCATGAGGGTAAGCAACCGTTTACTCTCATGCGTTATCGCTGTTGGGTGTGCGGCCGCTAATCTTCCCCTAACTCTGCCAGCATTTGGCTGACAACCATTTGCAAAGGGGGCAAATCACGCTGGGCCGTTTCCCAAACACGGCGAACATTGACCACAAAATAGCCATGAATCAACTTGTCCCGCATACCCGCGACGGCTTGCCAAGGGATTTGAGGATACCGATCCCGTTCTGTTGGGGGAATAAATTTGACCGCTTCGCCAATGATTTCTAAAGCACGAATGACGGCGTAAATCTTTTCATCATTGGCTTCAAATGAATCAAAGTCTACACCCTCAACGAACTGTTGGGCTTTGGCACTGACATCCAAAATGTCATGGAGATAATCAATGTAGGTTCGTGTCATAAAGCAACAGCTTCGCGTAAGATGTTTTGACCTATGGTGGGTTTAAGCAGTTCACGCTCCACTAAATCAACTTTTATCCCTAATACGGCCGTTAAGTGCTGCTCCAACTGGATAAATTCAATCAGAGATAAATCGGCATTGTCGAATGTAACCAGGATGTCCACATCACTATTTGGGGTTTGTTCAGCACGAATATAGGAGCCAAATAACCACAAATCACGCACACCATAGTCGCGGCGTAAATCGGGTAACATCGTTTGCAGGCGATTGGTTATTTCTTGGGCATCCATGAGCAAAGTATAACACAGTTTATTGACCAGTTTGTA
The DNA here is from genome assembly GCA_964581605.1 of uncultured Ardenticatenaceae bacterium. Taxonomy (GTDB): domain Bacteria; phylum Chloroflexota; class Anaerolineae; order Promineifilales; family Promineifilaceae; genus CAADGU01. The sequence goes on along the minus strand of CAZOPF010000086.1, from coordinate 13,402 downwards.
GGTTAGCGTACGGCCGTAACCACACCAGCGCATGAGGGTAAGCAACTGTTTACTCTCATGCGTTGTTGCCGCTGTGGGGGAACGGTTATCACTTTGAACCGGCGCAGATCATTTTTGTGCTATACTGACGGCTATAGGCAGCCAATATCGTGCCTGGAGACGAGGTGAATGTGATGCAAAAAAGAAGCCTTGCGGCAGGAGATAGATTCTTTATCAGGCGACAACAGAAGATGGATAAGCTGCGTCTGACGAAGCCGCTGCCAGACATCGTTGGTCACCAACGAGAACAAAATCGGCTACAAATTCTGCCCATCACATTGCCCATCGTGTTGGCCCTGGATAATTTCCCCCTCCATCACCGCGACCCATTTGCTCGCCTCCTCTATCAAGCATACGGCCGTTTCTGTTGCCTGTAGTTATTTCGTGACGAATGATGGAAACGGCCGTTTCTTTTCGTTATACTCTACCTATGGCAACACTGATCAAAACACATCTAACGGCCAATGATCTCTACAACATGCCCGATCATGGCGGCCGCAACGAGCTTGTAAAAGGGGAAATCCTGCCTATGTCACCCGCCAGTACCAAACATGGACAGCTCACATTCCGCCTGGCGTTTAAGGTGGGCTTATTTGCAAATGAGCATAACCTGGGTGAAGTCTATGCAGCGGAAACAGGATTTACCCTTTCCAAAAACCCAGATACCGTCCGCGCCCCAGATATGGCTTTTATTGCCCGTGATCGTATTCCGGGCAAAGGGATACCTGATACGGGCTTTTGGGAAATTGCTCCTGATTTAATCGCTGAAATCGTCTCGCCCAATGACCAGATGAGTGATGTTCAAGATAAGATAACCGATTACTTGAATGCGGGCGTACGCCTGATATGGCTGGTTGATCCCAAAACGCGGACTGTTACTGTTTATCAATCACGCCAGCAAGTGGAAATTTTGATTGAAGGTGATCGGTTAACAGGTAAAGATGTTTTGCCAGGTTTTCAACTGGCCCTCGCAGAGCTTTTCTAAAACCTCGTGGGATTTTTCCCGTTTCGTTATTTGGGGAGTAGCAGAGGAACGGCCGTAGATAAACTCCTCACCAACGGTTGATCTGTGAACGCTTTTGCCAACAGCGTCAACGCTGGATCAGCGGCAAGTACGTTTTGAGTGGCGGCGGGGGCACATTCTCAAAGTAGTAGGCCACATGGTCGCAGGTGATATTCCCTCCCTGGCGGATCAGGTCACCAACGGCCGTTTGCAAATTCACCGGCGTGGTGGATTGTGGTATTTCTAGCGCCGGTATGGCCGCAAAATTATTCACGCAAGGCAAAATCGGTACATAGTAATCGTGCTCGTTGATGGTGGCTTTACCCGTTAACATGACTTTGAGTTCTACCGGATCAATCGGGTCGGCAATGGGCTGCGTCTGCGTGAATACCAGGGTATAGGTGGCTGAAATGAGTGTGGTATCCGTCATAGCCCCGGTAACAGAAGTCGGCAATTCCAGAATATAAAACTCGGTGCCAGGTTCGGCCATTACTTGCAGCCCCGGCGTAATGTAAAAACTCTCGCGGATACGCATTTGTAATGGTTCTGGCCCTTCGCCTCGGTCAAACGTAGCGGTCACGGCCGTTGCATCGGTCGGCGCTTGCACGATCACCGGATCGATTAACACCCCCGTAATGCCATATTCGCCCAACAAATATAGCGTGGACGTGAGAATCTCGCCGTCCACAATGTAAGTACATTCGTAAAAACTGTAATCTGTATCCAGGCACACGGCCGCTGTAGAATCAGAAAAGACAGTCGTAATAATCTCATTCACTTCCTCGCCAATATCTTCCACAATAATCACGTTGCCAAACAAAGAACGCAAGACACACGCGCTCAAAACCAGGGGCAACGCCAACACCATGACAAATCGTAAAACCAGACGCAGCTTTCTTGCCATCTCATTTGTCTCCTTGTGTATGCAGACTCTAAAGGTCTTAGTGCCTTTCAGTTCTTGCAAGCCTGGTCTGGGCATTGTGAGGTTTGGAGAGTGAATGGATGGGGCAGCAGCTACCAGGATGGTCTAGGCAAAGATACTAAGCGAGGGTAAATAGCGTGTCAAGGGAGCAATTTTCACGGAAATGAAAATTGCCTGTTATAAATGGGCACAGGACGGCGACATAGCTGTAGACACAACGAAAAACGCTCGTCAAAAACTTCATGAAGCAAATAACCAGCAATTCTCAGTCTGAACTGTTTGCCACCATCGCCACCGATTGAAATCGGTGTCTGCCAGACGTAAACGCGCTAAAGCGCGTTGGGGGTGGCTCTGATAACGTGCTTTAGCACGTTTTTTGTATCAGCCTATGAATTCATTCATAGGCAATAGCGACCAGATTGGGAATTGCTGGCAGATAACAGCATTCGTTGCCTGCAAGACCAGACAGGTTGCCACAACCGGCCAGGTCTGAAAGAACACTCTGGAGATCATGCATGAACACCAGCTCGCCGCTAACGGCGTCCCCATCAATACTCTGGCTGATAGCCACCCTGGCTGACGCGCCGCCACTGGCGACACAGGATGTGTCGAGTGTGGATGACACGGCGTTGGTCCGGCAGGCGCAGCAAGATTTACAAAAGTTTACCGAATTATATGAACGCTATGTTCCCCGTGTGTACCGGTATCTGCTAGTGCGCGTGGGCAATGTGGCGGACGCACAAGATTTAACGTCGCAAACGTTTATCGCCGCGATGGAGAACCTGGACAAATACAAAGGACAACGGCCGTTCCTGGCCTGGCTCTTTGGTATTGCCCACAACAAAGCGGCCGACTATTACCGCCGCAGCCGCCCGGAAACCGACCTGGAAGAGGCCGAAACCGTGCCCGACTCAGACGAACACCCGGATGACATCGTAGACCAACGGCTGAGTCTGGAACTGGTGGCGCGCAAGCTGCAAACCATTGCCCCCGACCGCGCCGAAGCCATTTCCCTGCGGCTGATTGCCGGGCTGGAAGTGGCCGAAGTGGCCCGATTGATGGGCAAAAATGAACCGGCGGTACGCATGTTACTCCATCGCGGTCTGCGCGATTTGCAAGCCCAACTCTATCCGGCAGGGGAGAATGGTTTGGAGGATGGATCATGAACAACAAGACAGAACAACAGTTAGCCGATGAATTGGATCAGATGGTCACGGCCGTCATGCAGGGCAAAGCGGCTGATGAAACGCCCACCAATGAGGCCCGCCTGGCTGCCAACCTGATTGATCTGTCTGCCCAGACCAACCCGGACCCAGACTTTGTGGCGCAGTTGCAGCGGCGGCTCTCAGCCAGAGCCAACCAACTAAAAAAAAGTGAACCGGCGCCCGAACCGGCATCATTCTGGCGCGACTTAATTCAGATGCTCAAGGAAGGATTTACCATGAAACGCACACTCGCGCTTGGCGCGGTACTCACACTCATACTTTTGTTCGGGGCAGTGGCCCTGGGGCGTGGCTTCTTGCCCGGCGGCAATGAGCCGCAGGTGGCCGAGGTCACGCCCATCCCTGAAGAAACCTTAACAGAAACCGATAGTCCCACGCAAACGCCAGAGGACACGGCCGTACCCACCCCCGCCGAAGAGCTGGCCCAACTGCCGCGCTTTGAAGCCCAGGCCCCCGGCATGGGTGGTGGTGGCGATGGCACGGCCGCAGCCGATGCGCCCATGCCCATTGAAGAGTTCGACCTGAAAATGATGGACCCATTCTCCGGCACCACCTTCATCCTGAATGGCACATTGCCCATTGAACCCGTCAGCGGTTTTGTGCAGTTGCGGCAGCCGGAAGTGAACCTGACCCCGGAACAGGCACGCGCCATTGCCGACCAGTATGGTCTCACCGGCCCGCTGTATGTGGAAACGTATGGCTCAGATGTGTCGGCTGATATTCCGCCCGTTTACATTGTGTTTGATGGGCCGCGCAACCTGCGTATGGATTCCTGGGCGATTAACTACACCGATGAAACGGCCGCAGCCGCCTTCAACTACGACAACCCGAACCTGACCGTTCGGCCGGAGATCATCCCCATCGCCGAGGCATTCCTGGCGCAGCGCGGACAACTGAACTTCCCCTATGAGACGGAAGCGCAGGTGGGTGACAGCGTGTTGTTCTATCGGCTGGTAGACGGCCGTCGGGTCAACGAACCGGAAATCTCCGTCAGCATCAACCCGAACAACGAAGTGGCCTATGTCTGGGACAACACATCTACCGAGTGGACGGCCGTTGGCAACTACCCGCTCATCACCGCCGAACAGGCCTGGCAGCGGGTTCTGGGTGGCATCTTTGAAAACAATATCCAATACTACACCATCATGCCCGATCCTGGCGTGGTAGCCCCGGTGGAAGAACTGCCGGATTATCTGGCCGATTACCAATACTGGGGGCGTGAATTTGCGCCCAACGTGGAAACGCACCTGTATGAATGGCCGGTGGTGTATCGGCCGGTAGATGGCGGCGCTCCACTCCTTAAAATTCGCGGCTTCACCGTTGCCGCCGATGAGACCACGCTCAACGCTCTGGCCGACGCCCGCGACCAACAGTTGCATGTCTGGGGTACGCTGAACGAGGATAAAACCCTGTTCCAACTGGCCGGTTGGGAGGCGCTGACCGAGTACACCCCCATCTCCCAACCAGGTGTGGTGCGGTGGCAGGGTGAGCAGTTGGTCTTCTATGGCGAAGATGGCAGCATCTACATCCTGCCCAACGCCCCGGCCGACATTGCCGACGGACTGAAAGTGAATGTCTTTGGCTATGGGGTGCGCGATACCGGGCTGGAATATCCGGTGCTGGATTGGGAAAGCATTGAAAAGTTCATTGAATATCCCGAACCGGAACTGCCCATTGAGGGCGAAGGCTACCCGACCGATGGCGACGTAAGCATACTGCCCATTGACGGCCCCTTTGTTCCGTTCCGGTACGGGCAGGTGCAGATTCACAGTGCGGAACTGGTGTACTTCATCACCTATGCCTTCCCGGAAGTAGCTGAAGGTGAGGAAACGATGATGCGGGCTGCACCCACCATCTACTTGCAACCGGCCTGGGCCTTTACCGGCACGGCCGACAACGGCGACACGATCAAGTTGTTTGTGCAGGCGGTGGCGGATGAGTATTTGCAGCCTTAATTGGTAATCGGTGAACGGTAAACGGTAATCGGTGTCAACAACCGATTACCGTTTACCGGTAGCTGATTACCTTTTACCGTTCCAGGGTGATAATCCCCTTTTCCAGAGCGACTGTGACGGCGGCGGTACGGCCGTCTACCCCCAACTTGTTGAAAATGTGAATCAGATGGCTCTTGACGGTGGCCGTGCTGATGTGCAGTTCTTTGCCAATTTGTTGATTGCTGGCCCCTTTGGCAACCAGTTGCAGCACTTCAATCTCGCGTGCGCTCAGGTTTTCTTCGGCCGGGGCGCGCATCCGGGTCATCAGCCGGGAGGCGACGGCCGGGGACAGAACCGATTCGCCCCTGGCGGCAGCACGAATGGCCCGGAACAGTTCCTCACGCGGCGCATCTTTGAGCAGGTAGCCAGTGGCCCCGGCGGCAATGGCCCGCACAATGTCGGCGTCGGAATCATAGGTGGTGAGGACGAGGATATGGGCGTCCGGTTGCGTTTTTTTGATCGCCTCGATAGCCCCCACGCCATCCAGAACCGGCATCCGCAAATCCATCAAGGTGACGTCGGGGGAGAGGGAGAGGGTGAGGGTGACGGCCGTTTCGCCATCTCCAGCCAGCCCAACCACCTCAAAATCATCCTGCCCGGCCAGCATCCCCGCCAACCCTTCTCGCACCACCGGGTGATCATCAGCGATCAATATGCCGATTCTCTTCATGAAATTTCCTAATAAGGCTAAAACTTATAGATTAAACCGGGCAATAATTCCCCGTAACAGGATAATTTCAGCTTGTAGCTCACGAACACGTACTTGCAATTCTGCATTGACAAATTCTGCCTGATGTAGTGCTTCTAGTAAGCGGGTCTCGTTTTGCTTCAATTGTCGAAAAGCAATCAGTTGCGGGCGATTCAGGCGCAGCCAATGTATATGAAACCAACCACGAGATGTCAGGCCAATGAGACGACCGTCTGCCGTTTCTTGAATATGGTGTGACAAATTATCTTGCAGTGGGTGAAGCAGATATAAACTCTCTGGTGTAATTTCTGCTGGCCAGTAATTCCCCTTGAATCGGTTACAAGTCGTACAGGCGTAAACCAGATTTTGTGAGGTATCTGTTCCCCCCCTTGAAACAGGCTGGAAATGATCTATTTCCAATTCGCTGCCAATACTGATTTCAGACACGCCACAATATCCACATGCCAAGTTGAACCGTTGCCGCACACTGTTGCGGGTTTCAATGGAGATTGTCATTAAACTGGAGAGCTGCTACCTGTCAGGTGAGAGTAAGATTGTTGAATTTGTGTATTACGCCGGTCAAACTCGGCTAACCAACGACGAGCATCGGCAACTAATTGTTCTTGTTGAATAACTAATTGTCCCAATGCCTCATTTTCATCTTGAACCGCCTGTAATTTCGTTTGTAGCCGCACATTTTCAGCAGCCACATGACCAAAATAGGCTGTTAACAAAGATGCTTCTCCTGATTCGATGGTTTGAATCAATTGGAACAGTTCTTCTTGCTCTGCAGCGGATAACGCACCGGCTATTTGTTTTAATCGCAACTCGTCAAATCGGTCAGTTAATTGCTCATTCCATTCCATGATCTACCTCATGCACTCATTTGCCACATTATACATGATCGCTTAGCCAGAAAGGGGAATTGACACCACAACGGTTGTACCTTCCCCAGGTTCGCTTTCAATTTCGACGGAGCCGCCGAGTTGGGCGGCGCGTTCGCGCATGGCTTGAAGGCCGTAACCACCGGTTAATGGCGAGGGAGCGGCGCCGTTGATGCCGACGCCGTTATCCTGCACGTCCAGGATGACCATATCGGCCATGTAGGAGAGGGTGAGTTGCACGGCCGTAGCCCGCGCATGTTTCCGTACATTGTTCAACGCCTCTTGAGCTGCCCGCAGCAGCATCACCTCTACGTCAGGATGAAGAGGGTCAGGGATGCCGGTAATGGTGGTCGTAACGGGAATGTTAGTTTCTTCTTGCCACTGCACGGCCGTGCGCTCAATCGCTTCTGGTAATGATTGCTGCTCCAACAAATCGGGGCGTAAATCTTGCACCACCCGCCGCGCCTGTTCCAGACTGGCGCGGGCCGTTGTGCGTGCCTGATCCAGATGTTTCTGGGCCGTCTCCGGCTGACCCGGCATGGCCTGTTCGGCCGCTTCCAGGTGCATGACAATGCTGGTGAACCCTTGCGCCAACGTGTCGTGGATTTCCCGCGCCAGCCGCTGCCGCTCTTCCAACATGCCCTCGTGCCGTTTGGTCGCCGCCAGTTCCGCCTGCGTCGCTTCTAACTGTTCAATGAGTTGCCGCCGCTGGTCGCTCTGATGAATAATGGCGGACATCCACATGCCCAACAAAATGCTGGAACCGGCGATAAACAGATAAATCCAGACATAGGGATTGTTCAGAGAAATGGGCTGCCCGGCGTCGCGGGATTGCTGGACAATAATGGCGGCCGTGAGCAGCAGTATGGCGATGGTGGCATAGGGGATGGGCAGGTGGCGGAAAATCTGGCTGAATAATCCGGCCAGGACATAATAGTAAGCGGGCGACAGGCCAACCAACAGAAACCAGAGGCCAATGTCACCGAGGAGGACGACGAATTGGCGATACGGCCGTACCTCCCGATCTCTGCCACCACCGTAGACCAGCCGAAAGCCAACACCGTGCCACAGCAGCAGCACGGCCGTCAGCAGTAATGGCCGCCAGATTGAACCCTCACGGCCGTCATCCACCAGCATGAACAAAGTAGAAACGGCCACCGACAAATAAAAGATGGTCGTCCACAGCCAATCCCATTTGACCCAGACATCTGCTTGCGTATGTTGATTTGCACCAGCCATATCGGTCATTATAAGGCGGTAATTGAGTAATTGGGTAATTACGCAATTACCCAATTACTCAATTACCCCATCACTCCCAACGAAAGGTGAACCGGGAAAGGAACAGGCCGAGGATGAGCACGGCCGTAATGACGATGACGGCCGTCAGATTCCACACCCCGTGCAGCCACAGGTCTTCCAGCAAAATGACCACCTGCGTCAGCGGCAGCACGTTGGCAACCTCTTGCAACCCTTCGGGCATGGTAAACCGGGGCATGGCCGCGCCAGAGAGAAAGAGCATGGGGAAAAAGATCGCCATGCCCACCGCTTGGGCTGTGCGCGGCGTGGGCATCACCCCTGCCAGCACAAACCCAATGGCAAAAAAGCTAAACGCACTCAGCAAAATCCCCGGCAAAATCATCACATCGCCGCTGGGCAGGCGCAAATCAAAGAGCAGCAGGCCGGTAATCACCAGCAGAGCAATGCCCAGCAACGTGATGATCGTTTGCGCCGCCACCTGCGACCAGAGGATAGACTTTGACTGTACCGGCGTGGCTCGCAACCGGCGCAAAATGCCATTCTCGCGGTAGGTGGCCATGCTGATGGGAATGCTCAACATGCTAACGGTGCCGATGATCATGCCGATGTAGCCGGGCACGGACAGGTCTACCTGCCCATATCCGCCCAAAAAGGTTTGCGGCTCATTGCCAAAGATGAGGCCAAACAAGATCATGAGCATGACGGGAAAAGCCAGCGTGAAGAACAAACCTACTGGTTCCCGCAGTTGTAGTTTTAGTTCCGCATAGGTAAGTTTGAAAAAAGGTTTCATGGGTATCTCCACAGGTGGGCGATTTTGGAAAATCGCCCTACTAATTCCGTATCGCCCGGCCGGTGAGGGCCAGGAACACATCTTCCAGATTGGCCTGCTGCACGCGCAGGTCATGGGGGGCGATGTTGTGTTGGGCCAGAGCGGCGGCAACGTTTGCCAGCAGCGGGCCGCTGCCGGTCACGGTCACTTGCTGGCGGTGCTGGCTCACGGCCGTGACCCCCGCCACCTCACGCAGCACATTCGCCTCAAACCCGTTCGGGGTGGTGAAATGCACCTGGGTTTCACTGTGCAATTGGGCGACCAGGTTTTGGGGTGTATCCAGGGCAATGACACGGCCGTGATCAATAATCGCCACCCGGTCGGCCAACGCCTCAATCTCGTCCATAAAGTGGGTGATTAGCACCACCGTCTTGCCCTGGTCACGCACCGCACGCACCAGGTCCCAGGTGGCACGCCGCGCCTGCGGGTCCAGCCCTGTTGTCAATTCATCCAGAAAGACAACCTCCGGGTCATTCAGCAGCGCCAACGAGATAAAGAGGCGCTGTTTTTGCCCGCCAGACAGATTGCCAAACTGGGCCTGGCGCTTTTCAGCCAGCCCCCATGTTTCCAGTAGCGGTTCCCAGGGCACGGTGCGCTCATAAAACGAGGCATACAAATCCAGCGCCTCCCACACCTTCATCCGGTCGGGCAGCGCGGCTTGTTGTAGCTGCACGCCAATCCGGTTGCCCACTTTTTTCGGCTCGGCTTGCGGGTTCATGCCCAGGACGGAAACGGAGCCGCCATCTGGTTTGCGCAGGCCAATGATGGATTCGATGGTGGTGGTTTTGCCCGCCCCGTTGGGGCCAACCATGCCGAAGATTTCACCAGGTTGCACGGTTAAGGATACATCGGCAACGGCCTGGGTACGGCCGTATGCTTTCTGTAAATTTTTCACTTCAATAATAGGGTTCATCAGATTTTTCCCAGTGGCAGGGCGGCCACAAGGGCCGCCCCACCATTAGCGACGGCTGCCCAACCAGACAGCAAGTCCACCAAAAATGAGGCCCACCGGCCACAGCCCGCTCCAACTCAAGTTAAACAGGAAGACGGCCATGACTACCAGGGTAGCCAACCCACTGATGAGGGGGCCGGTGCTTCTGCTGGTGAGACGGCCGTGTGCCTGATGATCCACCCACACGTTCCGCAGCATGGCGGTGGCCGGTATGAGCATAAACAGCGCCCACCAATTGTTCAACGAGAACTCTGTAAAATTGCTGGCCAATAGACCAGTGCCCACCACAATCATAACGAGAGCCATAAGCCAATTGCTGCCCTTGCCATCGGCGGCCCCTTCTTTTTCCGCATCTTTCAAATCTTTCATTTCGTCGCCCATGATTTTTCTCCTGCTGCAACTTTGCTCTGGGCAAAATGCAGGTTGACGGTGGCAGACCTTTTGCAGACGCCTGCCGCCCGAATTTGATTAAGATGGATACAGCTTACCGGTTGGCGCAGGGAAAGTAAGCAATCAGGAGGTTGAATTGTGATTGTCAGGGGGTGGGTTGTGGGGTCAGCCGGGTGGCTACGGCCGTATCAACCAAAAGGTTGACCGGGTGGCAAGTGGCAGGTTGCAGGTAACTTGCCACCTGCCACTAAAATTACGGCGCTTTGGGCGCTTCTTTGCGGGAAGCGACCAGTTTGCTACGCAAAGAGCCGATGATCATGGGCATAAAGGAGAGGATGAGGACGCCCAAAAGTACGGGGCCGAAATTATCCTGAACAAGCGGATGCGAGCCAAAGAGGTAGCCGCTCAAGAGCAAAATCGAAACCCAAATGGTATTGCCTAGGATGCTAATGGGCAGGAAACGGCCGTAACGCATGGCCCCCAATCCGGCCACAAACGGTACCAGCGAGCGCATGACGGGCACAAAACGGGCCAGGATGATCGCCTTGCCGCCGTGCCGGTTATAAAACACCCGCGTTTGCGTCAGATATTCCGGTTTCAGGTAACGGTAACGGCCGTCGAAAGCGCGTGGGCCAATCAAACTACCCCAAAAATAGTTGAGCGAATCCCCCCCAATCGCTGCCGTCAAAAAGAGGAAAAACAGAACAACGATGTTCAACACATCCAGACTGGCCAGCGCCCCGGACACAAAAATCAGCGAATCGCTCGGTAAAAAAAGGGCTACCACCAGCCCCGTCTCAATAAAAACTACCAGGAACAGGAGGATGTACGTCCACACCCCCAACACATCCACCACCTGTGCCAGGTGCGCGTCCAGATGAACAACAAAATCAAACAGGTCGGTTAATGTATCCATAGCCAATAACGGGGGAATTGGGCATCCTCAAACGCCCATCACCCTATCAGCTTAATGAACTCGGCAATAGACCAGCCACCGCCAAGAATGAGAAACCCAAAGTAAATAACGGTCGCCAGATTGGAAAGATTGCCATAAAGGATGAAACGGCCGTCGCGCTGCATCATGCCCACTGCCAAAAAGATGAGCGCCAGTGCAGGTAGAGTGTTGCTGAACGGAATGAACCCAAACGGGGCCATCAGCAACAGCGCGGCAAAAATAAAGGAGAGGTTATTGAACACCGTCATCATGCCTTCGGCCGTCAACCGGCTCATGCGGTGCGGCTGGCTGATTTTTTCCAGCCGATGCAGCCAGACAAGCGCACGGGTGAACGCTTGACGCAGTTTTTCGGCCGAAAGTTGGCGGTTGGCAATCTTCTTAGGCAGCCAGAGACGGCGCGAAAAGAGGCGGGTAACGCCAATCAACAAAATACCGACGCCAAACACTGTGCTGACCCCCGGAATGGAAACAGGCACCAGAAAAACCAGCGAAAGAAAAACGGTGAGCAACAGCAAACTATCCGGCCCCACAATGTCCATGATTTCCACCAGGGTCACGGTTGTTGGTGGCATCTTTTCAATGACAAGTTCGATTTTTTCGCCCAAGGATTCGGTTTGAATAATCGCCTCTTCACTGCTTGATAAATCAATATGAGTCACTTTACTAATTCCTTCATTCAAAAATTTTGGGGCAAATTTTGCCAACCGGGCACAATCATATCATCTTTTTCCTACATAAAGAGTGACGGCAGGCAACGCCTCTAGCTTTAATCCCCAATTCTAATCTCTATCAACAGGCATCTCGGCACCACAGATTTCACAAATAAAAATCTGTACCATCTGTGAAATCTGTGGACTTAATCCGCCTTAATAAACTGCATCATCCAACGCCTGATGCTCTTCCCGCAGGCGCAGGTAACTTTCGTATCGCTGACGGGAGATGTGGCCTTGCTGCACGGCCGTGCGCACCGCACATCCTGGCTCATGGTGATGGCTGCAATCGCTAAAACGGCAGTCGGCCACAAAGGGAGCGATCTCCCGGAAATAGGCGTCCACTTCGGCCGGTTCCAGGTCATAGAGCGCCAGCCCCCGAATGCCGGGCGTATCGGCCACATAACCACCCCCATCCAGCGCCAGCAGGTGGGCAAAGCGCGTCGTATGTGTCCCTTTGCCGGAATAGGTACTCACCTCGCTCACCTTTAGCCCCAGGCCAGGTTGGATAGCGTTCAACAAGCTCGATTTACCCACCCCGGATGAACCGGCCAGCACGGAAATTTTGCCCTGCAAACAGTCGCGTAATGCCTCAATTCCTTCCCCAGTTTTAACGCTGGTGTAGATGACCTGGTAGCCAATCTGGGCATACACATCAAACAGTTTCCGCGCTTTTTCCGGTTTTGCCAGGTCTATCTTGTTGGCACAGATCACGGCCGTCAACTCATTCATCTCCGCCACCACCAGAAAACGATCCAGTTTACGCAGGCTGGGGAACGGCTCTTTAACAGCAAAAACAAACACCACCTGATCCACATTGGCGACCAATACCTGCTCCTGGTCACTGCTCAGTTCACGGTCACGGGCCGACGGCCGTGAGCGCGACAACACACTCTTCCGTTCCGCCACCTCTTCAATCGTGCCCGTCCCGTCCGCATTCAGGGAAAGGCTCACCCAATCCCCCACCGCCACAATAGAGCTTTCCTGCCACTCCTTCTTCAACCGCCCCGGCAACTGGGCCACAACCTCGCCGCTGTCCGTTTTCACGGTGAAGAAGCCACTAATCGCTTTAATGACACGGCCGTTTAACGTTTCCAAAAGCACCCCCTGGCTCTAGTGGTCATCCGCACCTCGCTTCAAATCAACCCCAAAGTGGTGTAATCGAAAAAGGGAAATGGGAAACGGCCATACCAGATCATGGGCAAACTCAGCAACTCGTGGTTCCTCCCAAATTTTTGTTAGTTGTCGTAATGGGATGGGGTCAGAATTGTTTTGAGCCGCTTAAGCAACCTCCTGCAGAACTTCATTGCTGCCTATCTTAGCACAAAACCTGAAATATGTAGACATAAATTTTCTTGTTTGGGGATAGCTTCCGTATTTTTTATTTCTATCGAACTTTGAGAGGCTACGGCCGTATCCAGTCAACAAGCGATTTCTGTTTGACACATCTCCCCTGTTTTGCTATTATCCCGTCCTTGCTGGGGGCGTGGTGTAGTGGTTAACACGCCGGCCTGTCAAGCCGGAGATCGCGGGTTCGATCCCCGTCGCTCCCGTTC
>CAZOPF010000085.1:21004-25338 GCA_964581605.1 uncultured Ardenticatenaceae bacterium | reverse complement strand
CGGGGCGAGATTGCCTGCCGTATCATCCGCACGTGCCGAAAGTTGGGGATTCGCACGGTGGCGGTGTATTCGGATGTGGATGCCCATGCGCTGCATGTGCAAATGGCGGACACGGCCGTACACATTGGCCCCTCTCCCGCCCCCGATTCCTACCTCAACATCCCCGCCATCATCGCTGCCGCCCAACGAGCGGGGGCAGACGCCATACATCCTGGTTTTGGCTTCCTGGCCGAAAACGCCGATTTTGCCCGCGCCTGCGCGGCGGTCGGCTTCATCTTTGTGGGGCCATCACCGGAGGCCATTGAATTGATGGGCAATAAACGGGCGGCAAAGGAACGGGTGACGGCCGTTGGGGTCCCCATCATCCCCGGTTATGGCGGCGCGGATCAACGCGATGCCACGTTATTGGCCGAAGCAGGCCGGATCGGATTTCCCATTTTGGTGAAGGCGGCAGCGGGTGGCGGCGGCAAAGGGATGCGGCTGGTGGCGGATGCGGCCACTCTGCCAGAGGCATTGGCGGCGGCGCGGCGGGAAGCACAGCAGGCGTTTGGCTCCGCCGAGTTGATTTTGGAGCGGGCGCTAACCCATGCCCGGCATGTGGAAATTCAGGTGATCGGCGACCAGCACGGCCATCTCATTCACCTGGGCGAACGGGAGTGTTCGCTGCAACGCCGCCATCAGAAGGTGATTGAGGAATCGCCTTCGCCCGCGGTGGATGAAGAGTTGCGGCAGCGGATGGGGGAGACGGCCGTGCGTGCCGCCCAAACGGTCAATTATCACAACGCCGGAACGGTGGAATTTTTGCTGGATGAAACGGGCGATTTTTACTTTTTAGAGATGAATACTCGCCTGCAAGTGGAGCATCCGGTGACGGAACTGGTGACGGGTATTGACCTGGTGGAGTGGCAAATTCGGGTAGCGGAAGGGGAACCATTGCCGCTGACGCAGGCGCAAATCCAATGGCGTGGCCAGGCTATCGAAGCCCGCGTCTACGCCGAAAATCCGGCCAACGATTTTTTGCCGGTGACGGGTGAGGTGCTGCTGTGGCAGCCGCCGGAGGGGGAGGGGATTCGCGTAGACAGCGGCATACAAACAGGTGGCCTGGTGTCCACCCATTACGACCCGATGCTGGCGAAAATTATGGCCTATGGGGATGACCGGGTTACGGCCGTGCGTCGCCTGGCCCGCGCTTTAGACACAACAACGCTGTTGGGTTTTGCCCACAATCTCCCATTTTTGGTTGATGTTCTGCGCCACCCGGATGTTATGGACGGCCGTCTGCACATCCATTTTCTGGAAGAGCAGTTTGCCAACTGGCGGCCGCCGGCTGGTGATGTGTCGTTGGCGCTGCTGGCGGTGACGGTGGCCCAATTTGAGCGTGAACCGCAGCCAGACACCAGCGTCGGTTACTGGCGTAATAATCCTGGACAACCACAGCTTTATCGCTATGCGTGGGATGATGATGTGGTGGAGGTATCATTGACGGCCGTGCCCCGCACCCCCCATCATTATCACCTGACCGTTTCTATTCAACCCGGCCATACAGCCGATGTTACTTTGGTGGAGATGTCTGGAAGTCAGGTGATTTTGACGGTGGATGGCTGGCGGCAGCGGGTGACGGCCGTAAACCGGCAAACTATCTGGTGGGTGCAAATGGAAAAGGGGGTGGTGCGGTTGACGGCCGTGCCCTTGCTGCCTGAACCGCAACCCGCCGCCGATGCCGGTGGCTCGCTGCGTGCGCCTATGCCTGGCTCTGTTCTGGCGGTGTTGGTGACGGTGGGGCAGGCGGTGAAAGGGGGGGACGCGCTGCTCAAGTTGGAAGCAATGAAGATGGAACACACCATCCGCGCCGCCGGGGACGGCATTATTGAAGAGATTTATTTTGCGCCCGGCGATACAGTGGAAGCTGATGTACAATTGCTAAAAATCAGGGCGATAGATACTGCTGCATAGGTCGTTTTGTGATATGTTCTTGACTGAATCTGGCTAATCTGTGGATTGACGAAGATATGCAGGCGATTGTCATTGCGCACAACCAGGAAGAGCGGGAGTTTTTGAGTTATGTACTGCGTCATTCGGGGTTGTCGGTGGCACGCACGGCCGCCGTCAAACTGATTTTGAACTCGCTGCACGCGCACCCGGTAGATTTGATCCTGTTTGCACCAGGTGATGTAACGACACTGGCGGCGGATGTGCAGGCGGTGCGGGAGTTTTCTCAGGCACCCTTGTTTGCGCTGGTTGATCCCGTTAGAGAGGAGACGCATTGTATGTTGCTGGATGCGGGGGTGGATTTGGTGCTGGTACGGCCGTTGTCGCCGCGTATTCTCTCCCGATATGCAAAAGTTTTCCTGCAACGTGCCGGGTCAGTGCCGCTGTCCATTCTTGCCCCCCTTGATATCGAAGGTCTTTCCCTGGACCCTGGCACACGCACGGTTACGCTGCCGAATGGGTTCCGCCAACATCTGACGCCGCTAGAGTTCCGCCTCCTCTACATCTTGATGACAAACCCGGAACAAGTCATCCCCGCCGATGTGATTGTGGAGCGCGTGTGGGGATATAACGCTGAGGGTAACCGGGAATTGGTGCGCGGCCTGGTGCGCCGGCTACGACGCAAAATCGAGACGGACGCCATTTCGTCTCATTACATCCATACCCACCCCGGTATTGGTTATCGGTTCTCCATTTCCAACCAACCGTCCCTTTAACCGATTTTGGCACAGAATTCGCACAACACATTTGACTTTGGCACGTTCTTGTCACGGCCGTGTGCCTCCATTTGCACAACGCTCTTCTATATTTACCGGTGTGAAACCTGATGTTAGCAGGTATGGGGACTGGTAACTGGAAAAATAGAAGAGATGACGCCTGAATCAAAAAATATCGCCCATTGTCCAGATTGCGGGTCAGAAGTACGCTTAAAAAAACCACCTTATGTAGGTCAACTGATAACCTGTCGTCACTGTGACTCGGTGTTAGAGGTAGTCAACCGTTTCCCGTTGGAGCTTGATTGGGCGGAAGCGGCCTGGGATGACGACGATGGTTCCAATTCTAATTCTGGCAGAAATGGTCGGCGCAAGAACGGCCGCTAACAAATAATTGCAAAAAGGAGAGCAAATCATGGCAGATAATCCGACTTCACAGGTGAGAATTGGTATTTGTCCTGGTTGTGGTGCGCGTATTCGTTTTCAACATTTTGAAATGGGTGAGTTTGTGGTATGTGAAGAATGTGGCGACGAATTAGAAGTGGTGCAAACAAATCCCATCAAACTGGATTGGGCCTACTCCGAACCATATGAAGGTGATGATTGGGATGATAACAATGATGATGATTTTGATGATGGGTGGGATGATTATGATGATGACGATGAGTGGGAAGATTAGTCATCAAGCCTGAGCGGGAGTAATTTTATCGTTTCGGCCACTTAATCATGGGTTGACCACTGCCACCAGCCGCGCCCACAGCGGCGGCCCCAAGATGAGTAGACCAATGAGCACAGAGCCACACGCGCCCACCAAGACGGCCGCTGCCGCCACATCTTTAGCTGTTTTTGCCAAAGGGTGATATGCCGGCGAGGCCATATCCACAACCGCTTCTAAGGCCGTATTGGAAAACTCTGCCATCCAGACAACCATAAACGTCAGGATGAGGATGGCCCAATCCTGGCGTGGCAGGCGTAACCACAAGCCAAGGAGTACAACCACCATCGTAACGGCCGCGTGAATCCAGGCATTAGGCTGGGTGCGTAAAACGTACCACCACCCACTAAAGGCGTAATGAAAACTGTTCATGCGGCGGTAAAGTTGAGAACGTAAGGGTTGTTGGGGCACGTCGTTACTCCGGCGAAGTGATTTCGGCTCCAATTTGGGCCAGAATGGAATTTTGCGCCCACCACATCACCTTTTTTTCTTCCGGCTCTTCATGGTCATGCCCCAGCAAGTGCAGGGTGCCGTGAATGGTGAGCAATTGCAGTTCATCCTTTAGCGTGTGGCCGCTTTGTCTGGCCTGTTGTTGAGCGATGGGCACGGAAATGGCAATATCTCCCAGGTAAGGGTCTTCTTCGCCCAAGATAGCCAGGGGAAGTTTTTCGGCGGGAAAGCTGAGGACATCAGTGGGGGCATCTATACCGCGAAAGTCGCGGTTCAATTGCTGCAACTGATCATCGTTGGTGAGTAACACAGAAATGGCCGCCGGTGGTTTGACCCGTTCATGCCGCAATGTTTCACTGACGGCACCGCTCACGGCCGTGACAATGGAACGAGCCACCTTGACCTTTTGGATCACCTCCACATTATACGTCATCGTCTTAGCCTGTTTGGTCAAGTAATATCTCCGA
>CAZOPF010000085.1:0-20904 GCA_964581605.1 uncultured Ardenticatenaceae bacterium | reverse complement strand
CACCTCCACATTATACGTCATCGTCTTAGCCTGTTTGGTCAAGTAATATCTCCGATTCTGTTCCTGACGGTTGGCCCATTGCCCCATGGCCCAATGCTCCATGGCCCAATGACCCATTGCCCGTGTTAGCGACGGCCGTCGGCATTGGCGGAGTGGGGCGTTCTGGTGCAGGGGGAAACGGCCGCGTTTCTGGTATTTCCATCGCTTCATTGCCCGGATATTTCACCCGCATATGGAATCGCCCCTTTAATGTTTTGATAAATGAAGCACGAATCAGACTGATATCACCCAACGTCAGGCCAGAATCATCCAGTTGCCCTTCTGTCAAATCCTCATCAATCAACGTATTAACCAGCTTTTCAATTTCCTTTTCTGTATTTGGCTGCAAAGCGCGGGAGGTAGATTCAACGGCATCGGCCAACATCACAATGCCTGTTTCCCGCGAGCGCGGGCGCGGGCCAGGGTAACGGAATTTATGCTCATCTACCTCTTCCCCGGCCGCATCAGCTTTGGCCAACGCCTTGTGATAAAACCCCTTCACCGTCCGTTGCCCATGATGTTCGGCGATAAAATCGCGGATACGGTCAGGCAATTTATATTGCTGCGCCAATTCCAGCCCATCGGTTACATGGCTGAGAATAATGCGGGCACTGGTGTAGGGGTCAAGCACATCATGGGGGTTCATGCCTTCCTGATTCTCGGCAAAATAGGCGGGGCGGTTCATTTTGCCAATGTCGTGATAAAACGCGCCCACGCGAATGAGGGTGCTGTTCGCTTTTATCTGCTCGGCTGCCTGCTCGGCCAGATTGGCCACCATGATGCTGTGGTGGTAAGTACCCGGCGCTCGCCGCAATAACTCTTGCAGCAAGGGGTGATCCAGACGAGAAAGTTCTTGCAACTGCAAGGTGGTCGTAACGCCAAAGATACTGCCCATGACAAAAAAGCCTACCAGGGTAAGCGCGGCCGAAAGCAGCCCATTGCCGATAGTGTAACTGATAATTTCGAGCAAAAACTGGGCATCGGTAGTTTCCTGGCTGAACTGAAAGGCTATTACGACTACGGCATAGCCTAGAGCGGCCGACACACCGGCGCGGAAAAAGGAGTTGACTCGTTGGGCATCACGCAGGGTGAGAACGGCCAACAGCCCACCAGCGGCCGTATAAATGACAATTTCCAATGAGTTGGCGGCGTTGAAGCCGATTAGCCCGGCCAGGATGACGGTGATGGTGATGGCCAGCCGAACATCAAAAAGGGCGCTGAGAAGCAGAGAGAGCGCGGCCATAGGAAAAAGGTAGATGATTAGCCCCGGGCTGCCAATCATCAAGCGGGCAATCAGGGCAAAAATGAGGATGAGGCCGGTGAGGGCGGTGAGATAACGGCCGTTGCCAGCCCGACGGCCGTGATAAAACTGCCGCCAATAGAGGGCAATTAAAGAGCTGCTGAGAAGCGACAACACGGCGATAGAAACTACAATTCGCCAATCAGTCTCACGTTGTAACAGCCCTAACTGGGTCATCTTTTCAATGTGCCGTTCCGTGACAATATCTCCAGCACGGATGATTTGCTCATCTTGGGCAATGGTTACCGGGAATGGAGGCACGGCCGCTGCGGCCGCTTCTCGCTGTTTTAGTGTTTCTTCCGGGTCTGGTGCCATGGTTGGCACAATAAACCAGGGTGCCAGGAATTTAACCACTCGTTCTTGGGTAGGGGTTAAGTCCAGGCTGGCATCGCGCTGGGCCTGCTGCTGCAATTCACGCAGTTGGGTATCGCGGATTTCACGCCGCATCAAATCACCAACAATACGCTGCACTTCAGACTTTACGCGGGCGTAGTCTTCGTCATTCATGTTAAGCAGATCCAGCGCCACCTGTTCTTCGATGTTTAGCCCGGCTATTGCTTTAAGATACGTGAGTTTGGCTTCGGTGGAGGCCTGCGTATCGGCACGAATGACATCAATAAAGGCAAAGGTTTGCCCCACCCGGTTTAACTGAAATCGGCCGACATCTCCTTCTATCCGTTTATACTGCTCTGGGATAGAGGCTCTGGCCTGCTCTTGCGCCTGGCGCAGGGCAACGGCGCTATCGAAGGTGATAGCACGAGGGGCCAGAATGTCTTCCGGGGCGGGCAGCCCTACCTGGATGCCCGATTCGGCCGGTTGGAGAAGGGGGAAGGAGAAGATAAGGGTGAGTCCCAGGGTGAGCACGGCCGTGAATATCCATAAGCTGGAGTTTTGGAAATGCCACCAACGGCGTTGTTCATCCATAGGGGAATGTGATTTGTGATGCGTGATACCTGCCTCGTGACCATTCACGCATCACGTATCACGCATTGCTGATCAAACGGCGCACGACTTCGTTGACCATACGGCCGTCCGCCTTTCCTTTCACCTGGGGCATCAATTTCGCCATCACCTGCCCCATCCCTTTAGCGTCGGTAACGCCCAGTTCGGCAATGGCCTGCCGCGCCAACTGTTCCACCTCCGCCTGGCTCATCATTTGGGGCAAAAAGGTTTCAATGATTGTTAACTGCATTTGCTCTTCAGCGATCAGGTCGGTGCGGCCCGCTTTTTCATAATCGGCAATACTTTCCCGGCGCTGTTTGGCCTGTTTTTGCAGCACAGCCAACACGCCAGCATCATCCAGCGTCACCTGCCGGTCAATTTCTTCTTGTTTAATGGCCGCTTGCAGCAGACGAATGGTATCGCGCCGCGCCACATCCCCGGCGCGCATGGCAATTTTCAATTCATCTGTTAGCTGTTCTTTCAATGTCATTCCCGGTATCCTCCGTTGCAGATTGTAACATTGGCAGGGGGGGTGTCAACGGCCGTGACCCGTATGCCTGATGCGTGAGGTCTGGTATCACGTGTCACGCATCCCGTTCGCATCCTGTTGCCTTCAGCCCCTACCCAAGCATGAGCCGCAAGCCGATAAACAGCAGCAGGAGCAGCACAAGCTTGCGGAAGGTAGCGGGGGGGATACGGCCGTCCAACATCAACCCCACCATCAAGCCCATCGCCGCCGCCGGAATAGCCGGCCACACATTCTGCCCCACGGCCGGGGTGATGTTCCCCTCTGCCACATGCCCGGCCAGCACCAACAGGCCCGTCGGCAGAAAAAAGCCCTGCAAATTACCCTTAAATTCGGCCGGGGGCCAGCGGCGGCAACTGCCAAAAATGATAACCGGCGGGCCGCTGGTGTTGTAAAGGCCGCCAATCAGCCCCGCTGCAAAACCAAACGGCCAGGCCCAACGCGGGTGCGTCAGTTGGGGCAAATGGGGCGAAACCAGAGCATACGCGGCAAAACCGGCCACCAGCAACCCCAATACCCGCGCCCCCACCGCCGGGTCAATCACCCGCAGCAAATACAAACCAACTGGCGTGCCAATGAAGGCTGCCACCACTAATCCCCTTACCGCCCGCAAATTGACCGTAGCCCGAAAGTAGAGCAGCAACATAAACTCCACCACCATGCCCACAATGGACATGAGGGGGGCGGCGGTGGGCAGGCCGAGTACGGCCGTCAACAGTGGCATCGAAACCAACGCCAGCCCAAACCCGGTAGCTGCCTGCACCAACACAGCCAGAAAAACCGCCACGATAACCAAAATCTCAGGGGACATTTAATTGTCAGGGTAAAGGTAAGAGTCTATTTCTCGCAGGACATTCCCAAAGTCTGGAGCTAACGAGGGTTCAATTCCTATAGGCGAATGTTTATGGTGAGGATGTGTGGCTACCTCCGGGTGATGGGGCGCATTATCATACCGGAAACGTAGTTTGTTCGCAGCATCCTGATAGTGATAGGCGTATTCTGTTTTTGTTAACACGACGCCTTGTTCTACTACCACCTCCACAAATTCCAATAATGAGCCATCCCAAAAACGTAAACGGCCGTCAATAATGCCTTCACGATCTGGAATTGTTTCCTGGATGAGCAGATATTCAACTTCAATCTCTTGCCGGGCATCGAGAATCGTATAGACCCAAAATAGATAATTTCTCAGGCGCATCTCAAGGAGCAACGACCACTGGTTGATAAGGCACAATGAGTTTCAGACTGGTTGAAATTGCTTGTTTGAGGTTGGTATAAAGCCGATAACGGCCGGCCCAACGGACAAAAGCGATTTCATCCCCCATCTCACCGGCTTCATAACGTTGGATAAATTCATCTGAAGCAAGGTTATACTGCTGCTCAAACTGATTTAATTCTTGCTGCAAACGCAACAATTCTTCCAGAGGATCATATTGTTCGCTCTGCTGTTGTAACCATTTTCGCAGCGTCTCTAGTGAAGGTTTATTCGTTTGGCTGAATTCAAGTGCAGGCATAATCACCACCTTGTCACTAACAAAATCATCAATAGGAGCATTATAGCACATGAATTTAGGCCATATATTCCTGAAAATCGTTTAATGGCGCATCAAATTCGTCAGCCATGTACTGATGCACACCTGTTATAAGTTTGCCAGTCTGTTGCTGAGTTCGGTGTGGCTGGCTTGTAGTTGGGCCAGTTTGTCGCGCTCTTTTTGCACAACGGCCGTCGGCGCCTTCTCCGCAAACGAGCCATTCAACATATTGCTGATGCGGGCGATTTGCGTCTCTAATTCGGCCATCTCTTTTTGCAGTCGTTCCCGTTCCTTGTCCAGGTTGACCAGCCCGGCGAGGGGCAGGTAGGCGGTGATGTCGCCCTGGGCGATGGTCACGGCCGTGTCCGGGGCTGCCACCTCCTCGGCAATCACCAGCGTCGTTTCCTCCAACCGCGCCAGGGCACAAAGGATGGCCCGTTGGCTGTGCAGGAAGGGGGTATGAGGGCCGGCGCTGATCACGGCCGTGACCCATTTCCCTGGCTCCACCTCATTTTCCGAACGCGCCGCCCGAATCCCGCGCACCAGTTCGCGCAGCTGCTCAAAACTGGCGGCCGCTTCTGGGTAACGCGGCCCCGCTTCCGGCCAATCGGCGATGATGAGCGCCTCGGCCCAACCTTCGGCAGGAGCAATGCCCAGGTCGGCGGCCGTGAAGGCCGCTTTGAGCTGCTGCCACGTCTCCTCCGTCACGTAGGGGATGTAAGGATGCAGCAGGCGCAGGCAGTCGTCGAGCACCTGCCGGGCGACGGCCAGCGTCGTCCAGGCCCGGCTGCCGCCGGCACGCAGTTGCACCTTTGCCAATTCCACATACCAGTCGGCAAAGTCGCCCCAGAGAAATTCATATACCTGCCGCCCCGCCTCGCCATAGAGGTAGTTGTCCATCAGTCGGTTGGCGTCAGCCGTCACTTCATTCAGGCGGGTGAGAATCCATTGGTCGGCGGCCGTGTAATCGGGCGTGGCGGTGGCATCGGCTTTGCTGGTCTTGTCCAGGTTGGCGGTGAGGAAGCGGGCGGTGTTCCAGATTTTGTTGGCGAAGTTGCGGTTGGAGGCTACTTTGTCCAGCGACAGGTTCAAATCGTTGCCGGGTGAGCCGCTGGTGAGCAGGGTGAAGCGCAGGGCGTCGGTGCCATATTCGCCCATCACATCCAGCGGGTCGGTGACGTTGTTGAGCGTTTTGGACATTTTACGGCCGTGTTCGTCCCGCACCAGCCCATGCAAATAGACCGTGTGGAAAGGGATGTCGTTGGTGAACAACAGCCCTTGCATGACCATACGCGCCACCCAGAAAAAGAGGATGTCGTAGCCCGTTTCCATCACATCGGTGGGGTAGAAGCGCTGCAAATCGGCCGTCTGCTGCGGCCAACCGAGGGTGGAAAAGGGCCAGAGGCCGCTGCTAAACCAGGTGTCCAGCACATCCGGGTCTTGTTCCAATGATTGGTAGTCGCCATATTTTTCCCGCGCCAGGGCAGCGGCGGCCGTTTCGTCGTGGGCCACAACCACTTTGTCCGGGTCGCCGTTCACATACCAGGCCGGGATGCGATGGCCCCACCACAACTGACGGCTGATGCACCAGGGTTTGATGTTTTCCAGCCAGTTGTCCCACACCTTCACAAAGCGTTCGGGCACAATGCGGATACGGCCGTGATGCACCGCATCCAGCCCCATCTTGGCCATCGGTTCCACGTTCACAAACCATTGCCAGCTAACCAACGGCTCGATCACCTCGCCGCCACGCTGGCTGCGGGGCACGTTCAGGGTATGCGGTGCGGTCATAATGGTCAGCTCGGCCGCTTCCATATCTGCCCACAGCTTTTTGCGGCACTCGAACCGATCCAGTCCGGCATATGGCCCGGCGTGGGCGTTCATCGTCGCATCTTTGTTCATCACGTTCAAGATGTTCAGGCCATGCCGTTTGCCAATTTCAAAGTCATTAGGGTCGTGGCCGGGGGTGATTTTGAGCGCGCCCGTGCCAAAGCTCATATCTACGTATTCGTCGGCGATGATGGGGATGGCGCGGTTGAGCATGGGTACCAGGGCGGTGCCGCCAATGTACGGTTGGTAGCGTTCGTCGGCGGGGTGGACGGCAACGGCCGTGTCCCCCAAAATCGTCTCTGGGCGCGTGGTGGCAACGGGGATGAAGCCGCCCCCCTGCAACGGGTATTTGAAATGGTAGAGGTAGCCCTGTTCTTCAGCATATTCCACTTCCAGGTCAGACACGGCCGTTTGCAAACCCGGCGACCAGTTCACCAGATATTCAGCGCGGTAAATGAGACCCATGCGGTACAGCCGGATAAACGCCTCCTTCACCGCCTCGCTCAACCCCTCGTCCAGCGTGAAGCGTTCCCGCTCCCAATCACAAGATGCGCCGAGGCGACGCAGTTGTTTAACGATGTGCCCGCCATATTTGGCCTTCCATTCCCAGGTGCGGCGCAGGAACTCTTCACGCCCCACCGCTTCACGCGATGTGCCCTCATGGCGCAGCAGCTTTTCCACCTGCAACTGTGTGGCAATCCCGGCATGGTCTGTGCCTGGCACCCACAGCGCCGCCCGCCCCTGCATCCGGGCGCGGCGAATCATCAGGTCTTCCAATGCCACAAACATGGCGTGCCCCATGTGCAGTTCGCCGGTTACATTGGGCGGGGGGATGGAGATGGTGAACGGCTGCGCCTCGGCCGGGCGGCATTCCGGCTTGAACCAACCATTGCCCTCCCACCATTGGTACAACCGCTCCTCGGTATGATGAAAATCGTAGGCTTTAGGCATATTGGTCATGTGAAAACCCCTTTGGTAATTGAGTAATTGGGTAATTGAGTAAATAGGTAATTACTCAATTACAAACAAAAAGCTCTCATCCTTTCAAGGACGAGAGCCATCTCACGCGGTACCACCTTGTTTTTGATAATCAGTTCACTGTTGACTGTCCACTAATTACCAACACTCTTCACGCTATAACGGGCTTACCCGACTCAGGCTACTCAGCAATGCTTTATTGCCATTCACCGGAGCGATTCATGGGCGACTTGGGCGACGGCCGTTCCTGCCGATACTTTCAGCCACGATACCGGCTCTCTCCAGGGGGGCGCCGCCTACTACTCCCACTCGCTATCTTTATTTGTTCAATTGCGGCGAGAGTATACCTGACATGATGAGGAGATGGCAAGGTGATGGGGTGATGAGGCGATGAGATGGTTCCCTGCTCCACTTTTGGCGTTCATGGTACGCTCCGGTAAACTCCACCCATGAACGCACACACTACCCCCCACCCCCTTAAACGATTAACCGCCTACTCCCACCGCTACCGGCGGCGGATGACGTTGGCCACCATTTGCTCTGTCCTCAACAAACTGTTCGACCTGGCCCCACCCGTACTCATTGGCATGGCTGTAGACATAGTCGTCTTGCAAGAAGACTCCTTCATGGCCCGGCTCGGTTTTGCCACCGTGCAAAGCCAATTGGTCGCCTTAGGTCTCTTCACCCTCTTCATCTGGGCGCTGGAATCCCTCTTTGAATACCTCTTCTCTGTTTTGTGGCGCAATCTGGCCCAAGACATCCAGCACGATTTACGCCTGGACACCTACACCCATGTGCAAACGCTGGATATGGCCTATTTTGAAGAGCGCAGCACCGGCGGATTGATGTCCATCTTGAACGATGACATCAACCAATTGGAGCGATTTTTAGATGTAGGAGCAAACGACATTATTCAGTTAATCACCACTGTGATCGTCATCGGCGGCGCGTTTATTGTGCTGGCCCCGTCGGTGGCCTGGATGACCATTTTGCCGATGCCGTTTGTGATTTGGGGGACGTTGAAATTCCAGCAGAAGTTAGCGCCCAAATATGCGGCCGTGCGTGAACAGGTTGGTTTTCTCAATGGCTTCCTGGGCAATAATCTGGGTGGTATTGCCACCGTGAAAAGTTATACGGCCGAAGCGTATGAAGTCGGCCGTATCAATGAGCAAAGCGAGCTGTATCGCCAGAAAAACGAGGCCGCCATTCAACTCAGTTCCGCCTTTGTACCCCTCATTCGCATGATCATCGTCCTCGGTTTTGCCGCCATTATGATTTTTGGCGGGCTGCTGGTGGTGCAGGGGGAGTTGAATGTGGGCGTGTACAGCGTGTTGGTGTTTATGACCCAACGGCTGCTCTGGCCGCTCACCCGCCTGGGGCAGACGTTGGATTTATACCAGCGGGCCATGGCTTCTACGAACCGGGTGTTTGATTTGCTGGACACACGGCCGTCCATCCCCGATGGCCTTGAACCCCTGCCCCTGGCCGACGTGCGCGGCGAGGTCGCCTTTGAAGCGGTCAATTTCCGCTATAAATGGCGCGATTATGAAGGGTACACCGACAACCGGCCGCATGTCATCAAAGAGCTATCGCTGCACATTCCGGCTGGAGAAACGGCCGCTATCGTCGGCCCCACCGGCTCCGGCAAGAGCACGCTCATCAAGCTGCTGCTGCGCTTTTATGATGTGGGCGAAGGAAAGGTGTGTCTGGACGGCCGTGACATCCGCACCCTGCACACCCACGACCTGCGCCGGGCCATCGGCCTGGTCAGCCAGGATGTCTTTTTATTTCATGGCACCGTGCGCGAAAACATCGCCTACGGCACATTCGACGCCACCCTGGACGAGATTGTAGAGGCCGCCAAAATCGCCGAAGCACACGAATTCATCACCCAACTACCCAACGGCTATGACACCATTGTCGGCGAACGCGGCCAAAAGCTGTCCGGCGGCCAGCGACAGCGCATCTCCATCGCCCGCGCCGTACTCAAAGACCCACCCGTCCTGATCCTGGACGAAGCGACTTCCTCCGTAGACAACGAAACGGAAGCAGCCATCCAGCGTTCGATGGAGCGCATCTCGGTGGGGCGCACGATGATCGTCATCGCCCACCGCCTCTCCACCATCCGCAACGCCGACCGCATCTTCGTGCTGGAAAACGGCATCCTGCGTGAACAAGGCACCCACGCGGAACTGGCGGTGCAAGATACGGGGATTTATGCCGGACTGTGGCGCGTGCAGACGGGGGAGAGGTGAGCAGTTAACAGTGAACAGTTTCACTCCATCACCTCATCACCTGCTCACCCCATCACCAACTGGCGGCGGCGTAGATTTCGTGGAGGAAGCGGCTGGGGTAGGTGGCTAATTGTTCGGTGTGGCGGAAGCCGGCTTGCTGCGCCAGTTTGGCCCAGGTCTGGTAAGAGAAAGGGTACGGTACCCACTGGTTGCCCTGATCGCTGTTGTATTCGACGATGAGCAGACGGCCGTCCCCTTTCCGCAAATACCCCTTCACCTGCTGCAACACCGGCCCCTTGCTGGCTACAAAATGGAGCGAGTTCGCCATGACCACCCCATCCAGCGGCGGCAGGGAAAGCGGGCGGGTGAAGTCGGCCTGAATGGTGTGCAGGGTGATGTGGGGGAAGGAGCGGCGCATCTGTCTTTCGAGCGATGGCAGGGCACGGCCGTCGCGATCCACCGCATAAATCGTCCCCCCTGGCCCAATCAATTCTGCCAGCGCCAGCGTAAACGCCCCCTCACCCGCCCCCAGGTCAGCCCAGACCCCACCGGAACGTGGCACACCATTCTGCAATAATCGCACATGATCGTTGTGATTCATACTGTTTTATCAAAGATTACGCAGATTTCGCAGAAAAGAAAATCTGTGAAATCTGCGTAATCTTTGATGATTTAGTTATAGCCTTGCCACCTGACCGATTACCGATTACGGATTACCGATAACGGGTACAACCCCGATCCGGCTGCGGCGGAGGGCGCGGGAAGAAAGGGCATACACGGCCGTGAGCAAATAGCCCGCCGCCGCCAGCATGTAGACGGCGCGGACGGGCACACCCAGATCAACCAGCGCCGCATACGTCAGACCGGATAACAAAAAGACCACATTCCAGCCCATCTCCCGCAGCGAATAGACGCGCCCCAGTTTGTCTTCATCCACGCTCGTTTGCAGCAAGGTGTTTTGGGCCACATCCCGCAGGGCAAAGGTCGGCCCATACATGACGGAGACGATGATGGTCACAGTCACACTGCTCGTTTGGGCGTAAACGATGGTTAACAGGCCCATCAAAAAGGCATTGACGATGATGATGCGCCCTGGCCAGCGCATGATGATGCCGGACACGGCCGTAGCCAACACCGCCCCCAACATCACCCCCGTATAAAACGCCCCATTTTGCAGCCCCCACACCTGCGGCTCCGCATTCAGCGCCTGCTCCACAAAGACCAACATCAGCGCCGAAGTCCACACGCCATGCGGCACATGCTCCAACCACTCCATCGTCACCAACGTCCGCGCCAGTTCATGCTGGCGCAAATAACGCATCCCTTCCTTCACCGACTGCCACAAAGGCACATCCAACGCCTGTTGGCTGCGCCGTTCGCGCTCTGATGCTCCCAAACGAATGGCGCTAATCAAGGCCGCCGCCGCCAGAAAGGTCAACAAATCCAGCAGCACCAACGCCCGCAAACTCACCCACACCACCAGAAATCCACCCAAAATATAGCCAAACGCCTGTGTCCCCTGCACCGTGCCAGAGATGACCCCATTTGCCTTCGCCAATTGATCGCGGTTCACAATGGCGGGTAAGATCGCCATGCGTGCCGGGGTATAAAACGCCGTCATCGCCCCCAGCCCGGCCACTACCAGATAGACCAGCCACAGGTTTAGTTGGCTGCTCCAGGTAAAAACAAGCAGCAGGGATACCAGCGTCGCTCGCACCAGATCGGCCGTCACCATCACCCGGCGGCGCGAATGGCGGTCCACCACCGCTCCCGCCACCGGACTGAGCAGAAAGATGGGCAGGAGAGAAGCGGCCATCACCCCGGCCGTTTGCAGCGCCGAGCCGCTACTCTCAAAAATGGTGACCATGATGCCCACGGTGTACAGCACATCACCAATGCCGGAAATGAGCACGGCCGTCCACAGCCGGACAAAATTACGATTTTGGAAAAGGGTTCCCATGCGATCCCGATACACTCCTTGCCAAATGGCGGCTGGTAGTTGGCACCAACCATCCACAACTAGCCACTATTTCCTGTAATAAACCGTCTTGGTTATACCTGAAAAGACCGGGCCGGAGAATGATCCTTTGACCAAACTGGTTGATCCTTTGGTCAGGTGAGCAGGTAAAGCAGCATGGTCACGGCCGTGCGTGCAAACACACTGTGCGGCAGTCTGGCAGGCATATAAATCCAGGTTCCAGGCACGGCCGTTGTCCGTTCCGCCCCCAACTGCAAATCCGCCTCACCGCTTAAAAAATGCAGGATGGCCGGGCATGCGGCCGTGTGCTCCGTGAGCTCCTCCCCCGCCGCAAACCCAAACAACGTCACCTTCGCCCCCTCATTGCCCAACACCTTGCGGCTGACAATCGTCTCGGCCGTAATCTCCGGCAGCAGTTCATCTAATTGTTGGACAACCGTTTCGTGCATAACAAACTCCTTCGGGTGATCAGGTAATTGGGTAATTACCGAATTACCCAATTACTCAATTACTTTTCTTCCGCGCACCAACCCCACCCCCACCATGCCAAAAAAGAGCAGGATAGCGAGGGCATTGAGCAAACCACCCCACTGCCGCAACGAAAAATTGAACAGATCACCCGCCAGCCGCAGCAGCAGCGACGCCTGCAACAAAAACATAGGAATGTAAAACCCGGTGTGGTAGACCACCGGCAAACCGGTCACGGCCGGGAAAATGATCAACGCATGGGCGAAGATCATGCTAAAGGCAAACCCCAGGAAAATAGCGTGCAGCCACAAATCATAATGCGGCCCGGCCACCAACTGCCCCCAAACCAGCCCGGCCAGCCCGCCCACCACCAGCCAGCCATAACCGAGCAGCAGATTACGGCCGATATACCCCGTAATGGCCGGTTGGCGGGCTGTGCGCCGGGCCAGATCGTACCGCCACAGCCAGGCGGCCAACGCCAGCGTCCCCAGGCTGTTCAGGCGGATACCAGCATCGGCCCACACCAATGAAAGCAGCAGACCAAGAGCAAACACGGCCGTAGCCACCGCAAATAGTCGGAAACTCATTGGCGACAATCGCTGCACCCGGCTCAATTCCAGCCGCTCGCCCACAATGGTCAAAATAAGAAACGCCGCCCACCAGACCACCAGCCGATGTACCGGCCACCCGGCCAGCCACAGCCCATTGCCCACCAGCCAACACAACGCGCCTAAGCCCATCACGGCCGTGTACAGCGTCCGGTGTTGGCGATAAATAAAGAGGGACACGGCCGTCAGCCAGCCACTGCCCAGCAACACCAATACCTGTCCCACCGCCACCGGCAGCCCAATGATCAACCACAACGCCCCTATCCCCGTCACGGCCGCGCCCACCAACCACCGCTTACCGCTCACGGCTAACTGCTCACTGCTCACGGCTAACTGTTTACTGCCCACTGTCCCCAACGCCACCCCCCGTTCCAAACAAATCAGCGTACCGAGAAAGCCGGAAACCATGAGCGGGCCATGCAAAGAGGGGAGCAACGGCCGTAGCGCTGGCCAGCCCCACCCCAATCGCAATAATCCTGCCCACAAACCGGCCAACAACGCCACCATCACCAACGCCATGATCGGCAATCGCCAACGTCTATCCATGCGCCCAAGTGTACCCCACGCCCAAACAAAAACGCCACCACCGGTATCGGTGATGGCGTTTCCAACCGTAACGCGATTTTGTCTAATCGCGTTACACCTAAAATTCCCAGACCGTTTTGAACTCGTCGGACTCCGGCTGCGCCCGCAGCGGCGCAGTGTGGCCGGAGGTAACATGTGTCGGCAGCGGCAGGCGCTCACTCTTCGGCTCGACCGTAAAGGGTGGCTCTTCCGCTTCCCGCAGTGCCAGCGCCAATACCTCGCTCAGGTTGCCCACCGGAATCAACGTCAATGCCGCCCGGATGCTATCTGGCAGTTCCGGTATATCTTTGGCGTTATCCTTCGGCAAAATGACCGTCTTGATGCCCGCACGGTGGGCGGCAATCGTTTTGGACTTGAGGCCACCGATTGCCAGCACCTTGCCGCGCAGCGTTACCTCACCCGTCATGGCCACATCGCGGCGCACCGGGCGGCGCGTAAAAGCGGAGATGATAGCCGTCGCCATACCAATGCCCGCGCTGGGGCCATCCTTAGGCGTGGCGCCATCCGGCACATGGACGTGTAGATTTACATGGTCAAAGACTGTTGGCTCCAGCCCGAGAGACCGCGCATTAGCCCGCGCATACGTCAATGCCGCCTGGATGGATTCGCGCATCACATCCCCTAACGAACCGGTTAATGTAATTTTGCCGTTGCCTTCGCTCAGGCTCACTTCAATGGGCAGCGTATCGCCGCCAAAACCGCTCACCGCCAGACCGGTGACAACGCCAACTTCGTCATGCTCTTCGGCCGTGCCATACCGATACATTTCCGGCCCCAGATAAACGGCCACATCGGTTGGCGTAATCACAAACGGCCCCTGTGCCCCGCCTGCTACCTGCACCGCCACCTTACGAGCGATACGGCCGATATGCCGTTCCAGACTGCGCACCCCCGCCTCCCGCGTGTAATGGCGAATCAGGTGGCGCAGCGCCTCATCCGTAAACGAGACATCCACATCGGCAATGCCATTCCCTTCCAACTGCTTGCGCAGCAAATAGCCAGTGGCAATGCTCGCCTTTTCCTCTTCAATATAGCCAGGCATGGTGATCGTTTCCATGCGATCCAGCAGCGGGCCGGGGATGGTGTTCAATTGATTGGAAGTGGTGATAAAAATGACCTGGCTGAGATCAAACGGCGCTTCCAGGTAATGATCGGTGAATTTGTCATTCTGCTCCGGGTCCAGCACTTCCAGCAGTGCCGAAGCCGGGTCGCCGCGCCAGTCTGCACCCACTTTGTCAATTTCATCCAGCACCACCACCGGGTTATTCGTGCCCGCATCACGCAAGGCGCGGATGATGCGCCCCGGCATTGCGCCGATGTAGGTGCGGCGATGGCCGCGAATTTCGGCCTCATCACGCACCCCACCCAGACTGATGCGCACGACTTTGCGCCCCATTGCCTGGGCCACGGAGGTGGCGATAGATGTTTTGCCTACGCCTGGCGGCCCATACAGGTTGATGATCGCGCCGCGCATTTTGTTGCCCGCCAGTTTGCGCACGGCCACGTATTCCACAATGCGGTCTTTCACATCATCCAGGCCGTAATGGTCGGCGTCCAGCACTTCCCGCACATGGTGGATGTCCAGGTTATCTTCAGTCGCCTGGCTCCAGGGCAGCTCTACCAGCCATTCCAGATAGGTGCGGATAACGCTGGATTCGGGTGATTGCGGCCCCTGGTAGTCGAGCCGTTTGAGTTCTTTTTCGGCGCGTTGGCGCACGGCCGTGGGCATCCCCACCTTCGCAATTTTTTCTCGCAGCTCATCGCCGCTGCTTTCCGCATCATCGCCTAACTCTTTGCGAATCGCCTTCATCTGTTCCCGCAGCAAGTATTCCCGCTGCGCTTTATCCGCCCCTTCGCGGGCGTCTTGCTGGATTTTGCTGCGAATTTCAGCGATGCGCAGTTCTTGTTGTAAATGTTCGGTGGCAATTTGCAGCCGTTCCACACCATTCACCGTCGTCAGCAATTTCAGTTCCGTTTCCAGCGGTAAATTGAGCAGTCCGGCGATGTAATCGGCCAATTGCCCGGCTGATGGCTTGCTGCGCGTGGTGGCCATCACCTGCTGATTGGCCTCGCCCAACGTGTCGGCATATTGTTCTAAATAGGCAATGGCTTCGGCCATCACTGCCCGGTCAGACGAATCGGTTTGATCGGCAATTTCCTGATACGTCCCTTGCATAAAGGCATCGTGATCAACCAGGCTTTCCAGCCGTACCCGGTGGCGCAGTTCCACCAGCATTTGCACCCCCATGTGCGGGGCACGCAGAATATCCCGCACGGTCGCTAAAATACCGATGGGGGCCACATCTTCAAGTTGCGGCAGTTCTACGTCCGGGTTGTATTGCACCAGGACGAGCAGATCGCCATTTTGCTCAATGGCGGCTTGCGCGGCCGCCAGCGAACGCCGCCGGCCGATAGAAACGGTGGTCGTCACGCCGGGAAATACGGCCCCGCCCCGCAAGGGGACGATGGGGATACGTTTTGGTTCAGATGGGTTAGACATTAACATTTTCCTCGATGGGATGGGAGATTGATTGGGTGACTGAGGATGAGTGATTGTTCCTTTCTCATCCCAATAGTCTCTCGCGCCACTTACAATCCTTGTTTGTTTTGTAAAAATGATTCTCCGCTTCCATCTGTACAATATAGGGAGTGGTAGTTCGTCTCAATAGTCCTCTGGTAGTCTTTGCCAGTTGGGAGGGTAAGGCGATAGTCCTACTTCAGATTTTTGTCAGAATGGGGCAAGGCCAGTGGCAGGTAATGGATAGTCAGGGGATAATTGGGCGGAGTGAGGGCTTTGGCGGCAATGGTTAAAGCCTCAACTCCAGGCAAATTTACGGAGGGAAAAAGATGAAAGAGATGTATATCAACGGCCGTTTCACCCCCAGTGAGTCCGGCGAAACCATGAGCATCCTCAACCCGGCAACGGAGGAAGTGCTGGACAGTGTGCCCAACGGCAACGAAGCCGACGCGCACAAAGCAGTGGCCGCGGCGCACACCGCCTACCCAGGCTGGCGGCAGGTTTCCGGCCTGGAACGGTGCGAGATGCTGCATGAAGCGGCGCACAAAATGAAGGCGCAGGCGGCCGAACTGGCCGAACTGCTGACGCTAGAGGAAGGCAAACCGCTGCCGGAAAATGAAGAGGAGATGGAGTGGACGATTGGCACGTTTGACTATTACGCGGAGATGGCGCGCACCTACCGGGGACGGGTGCTGGCCCCGGCGGTGAGCAGCCAGTTCAACTTTGTCCTCAAAGAGCCGTATGGGGTGGTGCTGTGCATTGTGCCCTTTAACTTTCCGCTGCTGCTGATGGCCTGGAAGGTGGCCCCGGCGTTGGCGGCGGGGAATACCGTCATCATCAAACCGGCAGAAAAGACGCCGCTGACCACGCTGCGGCTGGCAGAGATGGCCTTCGACCATTTCCCGCCGGGGGTGGTGAATGTGGTTACGGGCGAGGGGACGCGGGTGGCGGAACCGATGGTCAAACATCGGGATGTGCCGGTGATCGCTTTTACGGGGTCTACGGCCGTCGGCCAACGTATTGCCACCCTCGCCGCCACCCGCATCAAACGCACCCACCTGGAACTGGGCGGCAAGGATGCCTTTGTGATTGCCCCGGATGCGGATGTGGAGACGGCCGTAGAAGCCGTCGCCTACGCCGCGCTGATCAACGCCGGGCAGGTGTGTACCTCCACAGAACGGGTCTATGTACCCGACCAGATGCTCAAGCCGTTTAGCGAAGGGTTGGCCGACTTTGTGAGCGGGCTACGGCTGGGGCCGGGGCTGGCTGCTGATACGGACATGGGGCCAATGGCCGACCCGAAATACCGCGCCAAAGTGGAAGACCATGTAGCCGACGCGGTGCAGAAAGGGGCGAAGGTGCTGGTGGGCGGCAAACGGCCGTCCCGCCTGGATCGCGGCTTTTATTATGAACCGACCGTGCTCACCCACGTCAACCACGACATGGTCTGTATGCGCCAGGAGACGTTTGGCCCCACTATTCCCATTATGGGTTATAAAACGTTTGATGAAGCCATCGCCCTGGCGAATGACAGCGACTATGGGTTGGGCGCGTGTATTCGCACCAATGACGCCCGGCTGGCCAAACGTTTCTTTGAAGAGGTGCAGGCCGGCACCATCTGGATCAACGACCCGCTGACGGACAATTACGGCGGGCCGTTTGGCGGCTTCAAAATGAGTGGCAACGCCCGCGAACTGGGTGAGGAAGGGCTGACCAGCTTCCTGGAAACCAAACATGTCCATTGGGACTTTGACGATACGCCCAAAGATTATTGGTATCCCTATTAGTCACAGAGAATAGATACACGGATAAAACGGATCAGACGGATTTTCACGGAAAAAGCATCTGTCCAAATCCGCTAAATCTATGTTATTCGCGCACCAATTCTTGTACATGAATAGATTCTTTTCTGTTTTGCTCATAGTTGGTTTGAGCCTGTTTCTGGGCGTTTCCCTGGTGACCAGTCAGAACATCTCTGATCAGCCGGACGCTGGCGGCGACCCAACAGCTACCTTTACCATCACGCCAACCATCTCACTCATTTCAATGGCTACTGCCACACCGACAGCTACACCAACACTGCAGCCTGAAGCTGCTTTTACGCTTTATTTTCCTGCTGTTTTCTATGTTTATGGCAGCCTGCACCCACCTTTTGATATGGTGCAATTTATGAACGGGAACGGCCAACCCTACGGCCGTCTCTATGAAGTGCAGCACAGCGGCGGCTCCCAGGCGCGGCACCAGACGCAGCAAGACGGCGGTAACTTTTTTCACACCAAAGGAAATGAGGTTCACGCCGAATGGGAAGAGCTATGGTACACCAATCAGTTCATCTACCGGGGCACTGACACCAGCCCCGGCAATGGACTCTACTACACCCTGCGTGATGATGGCCTGTATGGCTCCAGGTGGGCACCCCGTTATTGGGATGTAGGCGATGTGTATGAACGCAATCCCACCGTCCTCTTTTTTCGCAAGTCAGACTGTGAATTTGTGCTGGGGGGTACACAACGAAGCTGGCTGCTCTTTGAGGCGTATCATCCGTCTTATACCTTCCCTGGCGGGTTGGAATTAGCCCATGTTATTCAACTGGCCTGGCTAATTGATTTGAACGCCGAACCAGAGGAACGTTATTTTTACGCGATTGGATATGGGCTGGTGGGCTGGTCTAGCCGTACACATGGCTTCAGCTACATCAGCGAAATCCACGCCCCCGGTCAACGCCCCAATAATAACCGTGAGGTAATTCCCTGCCTGGACACCTCCCTTTATTGGATTGATCGCCGGGCTGACAGACCTCTACCTTATTGGCCCGGCAACCACCGGCGCTAGTTGAATAGACATCCGATTTTTCTAAAAAATCGGTTGTCTCATAGCCGCTACTTGCTTCTGCGAAAACCGGCAGTGAGCAGGCGTTTGTCCACCCAGGCGGCATCGGTTTCATCCAGAGGGGGAGGGGGCACGGCCGTGTAATCCACCGCCCGCTTGTACGGCCCTTCCCGGTAAACGCGGTTAAAGGCAATTTGCAAATCTAGCAGCACATCCGGGTCGTCTCCCGCCAGCGGCACGGGAATACAGGGCAGCGGCTCACGCAAGTTGATGGGGTAGAGGGTGTAATCCATCCAGTTGCGCTGCCGTAAAACGGCCCGGTTCAACAACACCAGGTAATCAGGAGAAAGGGAATGTACGGCCGCTTCCAATTCAGGATAAGGCAGCAGGCGACGGCCGTGACGCAAAAAGTCCAATTCAATCAGGTTGGCGTCGCTGCTCAACACTTCTTCTTGTTTCGCTTCATACGCACGGCGGTCAGGGCCAGGCTGTTTGTTAGAGGGGCTGACAATTTCAATCAGCGTAATCAATTTATGCCCCTGTTCCGCGTCCCGAATTTCTACAAAGCGGTGCTGAAAGGGATCGGTGTGAACGCGGAGTTCGACGCCGGCGGTTACTTGTGTGCGTGGTTGTTCCTGCACGGCCGTTGCCATGCCGCCAGGTAACGCTTTTTCTTGTGGATAACGCATCACCGTTACATCAGGCACGATACGATGTATAGAGCCTGATTCCAGAATAATACCCAGCTCCGGCCGTTTTTGTAATCGGGCATAATAGGGATCGGGCAATTGCCCATTCAGAACTGAGCTAAGTGTAGTTGCCAGCCTATCGTGAAAATCAGGCCAGATGTCTGGCGCTTCCAGGTATGGGTCCATGCCAGGAAAGGGGGGGATTTGTAATTCAGGTTTTTCAGCCATAGGTTTTCTCCTAACCAACCACTTGCTGCTAACCGTAACGTAATCAATGTGCTTATTCTACCCGACTTTGCATGTGAAGTCTTTGCCAGTTACCGCCCACACACGCCATACGTAATGCCCAAAGCATGACAATCTTTAGACCCAAAAGCCCATATCTTGGGTAAACTAGCAGCAACTTATTCCCATAACCACTATTTGGAGGTATTCCCATGAGTCAAAATAATCGTCAACGAGTGCTTATCGCCGGGGCGGCCGGCCGTGACTTCCACGACTTTAACACCGCGTTGCGCACCAATGAACAGATGGAGGTCGTCGCCTTCACCGCCACCCAAATTCCCAACATCGAAGGGCGGCGCTACCCGTCGGAACTGGCCGGGCCGCTCTATCCCGCCGGCATCCCCATTTACCCGGAAAGCCAGTTGGAGGAACTGATCCAAAAAGAGCAGATAGACGATGTGTACTTCTCCTACTCCGATGTCTCCCACGAGTATGTGATGCACCTGGCCTCGCGGGTGCTGGCGGCCGGGGCCGGTTTCCGGCTGATGAATCCCCGGCTGACCATGCTCAAATCAAGCAAACCGGTGGTTTCCATCTGCGCGGTGCGCACCGGCTGCGGCAAAAGCCAGACCAGCCGCCACGTGCTGCGTGTGTTGCAAAATGAATTGGGCTACCAGCGGGTGGTGGCCGTGCGCCACCCCATGCCCTACGGCAACCTGGCGCAGCAGGCCGTCCAGCGTTTTGCCACTTATGCGGACATGGAGAAACACGATTGCACGATTGAGGAGCGCGAAGAGTACGAGCCGTATGTAGAACGGGGTGCGGTGATCTATGCCGGAGTAGATTACGAGCGCATTTTGCGGGCGGCCGAAGAAGAAGCAGACATTATCATCTGGGACGGCGGCAATAATGACCTGCCCTTTTTCCTGTCCAATTTTCATATTGTGGTCACAGACCCACACCGGCCGGGCCACGAACTGCGCTACCATCCCGGCGAGACCAATTTGCGGCTGGCGGCGGCTGTGGTCATCAACAAGGTGGATACGGCCGATTACCAAAACATGCTCACCGTGCAACAAAATATCCGCCAGACGAACCCAGAGGCGGTCATTGTCAAGGCGGCGTCGCCGATTTTTGTGGATGATCCGGCGGCCATTCATGGCCGGCGGGTGCTGGTGGTGGAAGATGGCCCCACGCTGACGCATGGGGAGATGGCGTATGGGGCGGGTGTGGTAGCGGCGCAGAATTTTGGCGCACGGGAAATTGTGGATCCACGGCCGTATGCCGTTCGTTCCATCGCCGCCACTTACCAGAAATACCCCACCACCGGGGCGGTCTTGCCCGCCATGGGCTACGGCGGCGACCAGATCGCCGACCTGGAAGAGACCATTAACCGGGCTGATGTGGATATGGTGATCATCGCCACGCCCATTGATCTGGGCAAACTGATCCATATTCAAAAACCGCACCAACGGGTACGCTACGAATATCAAGACATTGGCACGCCCACGCTGGCGACGCTGTTGCAGGAGCGGTTTGGATGATAGGTAATTGAGTAATTGAGTAATTACCCAATTACCCAATTACAAAATGATGGGCTATATGGAAGAAGATGCGTCTGTA
>CAZOPF010000084.1:15757-25999 GCA_964581605.1 uncultured Ardenticatenaceae bacterium | reverse complement strand
GCCATGAAGGCCAGCAGGTTAAATTCGGCGGGGGTGAGGGGCAGGGTACGGCCGTCTCGCCTCACCTCCCGCCGCCCATAATCCACTACCAGATCGCCCAATTCTACGACTTCTGGCTGGGTAGCCTGTGCTTTTTGCCGCCGCCGCAGCACCACCCGCACCCGCGCCACCAGTTCACGCGGGCTGAATGGCTTGGTGACGTAATCATCCGCCCCCAGTTCCAGGCCAATCAATTTGTCATCCTCCGTGCGCCGGGCGGTGAGCAGGATGATGGGGGTGGCGGATTCGGCCGTGAGCAGCCGCAGAACATCCAGCCCATCCACCTTGGGCAGCATCACATCCAAAATAATCAGGTCAGGCTGCTTCTGCCGCGCCACTTCCAACGCCTGCAAGCCATCGAAAGCGGTCAATACCTGGAAACGTTCCCGCTCCAGGTACAACTTCACCAACTCCACAATCTTCGGATCGTCGTCTACCACCAAAATCTTTTGAGGCATATGTGTTTTTTGTAGGGGCGGGACAGGCGGGCAACATCTTGTCACGAAGAAAATATAATTTACCGCCTGTCTCGCCCCGCTCACCTTTTGCCTGTGAGGGCGAGACGGCGCGGAGAAAAGCCCTAACGCTGATTGAAAGCCACACCGCGCCGTCCCGCCCCTACGCATATCAACTTGACCGGCGAACGGCCGTCTACTGTCCGGGTCGTAGCGGCGCAAAGGTGGGCGGCCGCATGATCACGATAACCTCGGCCACAATGCGGTCACCATCGCGCTGGCCCCACACCTGTACTGTTGTATTGTCTTGCAGATCGTCCAGATTTTCCAGCGGCTCTACTACTTGCTGGACGGAGTTCTGCCCTGGGGTGAACTCCGTCACATCCTCATACAGTTCGGTCTGGTTCGTCACCAGCACTTCTACGGCAATGCCATCGTAGTTGAACTCCGGCACACTGTTGGGGTCGTCGGAAATCATAGCCATGACGCTGCCAGTGCCAATGGTGAGGGTGTCATCGGTACGGCCGACAAACAACCCCATCGCTTCCGGCGCTCTGGCGGGCAGTTCTGGGGCTGCTTCGGGCAGGGGCATCATGAATGTTTGTGCGCCCTCCGGCATGTCGCCACCACCCAGCGCCAGACCTGGCCCTTCGCCGGACAGGATGGCGCCGGGAGGGAGTTCGGCTGCCTCTTCCTTTGGCGCGAGCAGCCGCCCGCCCACAAATGCGGCCGCCAGCAACAGCAGTAATACAACTACTCCGCCAATCAACAAACCTTTACTACTACTACTTTTCTTTTCTATTGGTTCTTCTGTCATGCAATGCTCTCCTTGAGATAAACGTGAGGGTCTGCGAGACCTGTTACGTTTGGAGAGTATAGGCGGCCGTATGTCAAGATTTGATGGAGATTGTGTGGGTTTTTGGTCAGAGGGTGGTGGGGATAACGGCCGTGACCGAGTGACTCATCTCTGCAAAACAGCGCAAAGCTGATCAAACCCTAACTGTGCCAGTTCAAATTCCACGATAGGGATTGGATTTTGGCCAATCATCAGACTGGGATCATTGACGTAGACGTAGGTGTCATCTGCGCCAATAACGACGACCACATGATCTACTGCCTGCGACCAATAACGTAAATCGGCCGTGTGGATACCAGCCAGCACTGGCAATTGCGTGGCCAAATAGCGCCTGATTTCAGTCAGGTTCATATGCCCAATGGTGACGGTAAAGCCATCTTTTTCTAGCTCACGGACATGGCGAAAGGGTGTGCCAAACGACTTTGTGCCCAGACGCTTAACCAGGTGCGCGTAGGATAGATGGACGCCCAGACATGCTGCCACCATCTGGACGCAAACTGGCAAACAATCAGATTGTGTGTGCTGCGGGTGATGCGAAACGTTTAGCAAGGACATCGGCTGCTTGCATGAGGGAATTGAGGATAACTGGCGATGTATCCATCTCGCCCGTTTGTGGGTTGACGTGGAGGAAGCCTACCCGTCCCACATCGCCAAAAGCGGGCAAAGTCAGGTGAACAGGCACACGCCACAAGCTGGTATTATCTGAACTCACGACTAACATGGGCATTCCGGCATGTAACTGTGTACTGATTTCCAGATGCACAAATTGATTGACCTGTCTCTGTGCTTTGTCAGCTGAGATGTTAATTTCGATGGTCTGATTGAGTTGCAGGGTCATTCTACCCGTTCCCTCAGCCAGTTTTCCTTCTAGTAACACACTATGATTCATCTACTTGCTCCTGCCAAATGGGTATCCAGTCGCTTCAGCCTGGACGCATTATAACAGACGCTCAGGGATTTCGTGAATAACATCGCGGTGCTCGCCCACATTCGGCCATAGCAGGTGGCTTATTTTCAGGACAGAATACACGGCCGTCTGTCAAGATTTGATGGAGATGGTGTGGGCTTTTGGTAAGAGTGGGGATGGGGAAGGTCACGGCCGTGCCTGCACACACTTGCTTGACGGTAAACCATATCCCTTTCATAATAAAATGGATGATAAACCAGATTGACTCACTCCCTGTCATGCAAGCCATTGCCCAAATTTGCGAACAATATCACGTGACTATATTGTACTTGTTTGGCAGTCAGGCGACGGCCGTTTACCAAAGCGTCACAACCGGTCAGCCGCTATCTCTGGCAGCCGGGCATGATATTGACATGGGTATCAAATGCCAGCCGCTTCATCACCTCACCACCATGCAAAAAGTCATGCTGGCCCAGGCGTTAGAAGATTTATTTGAGACCCCCCGTGTAGACCTTGTTTGCCTGGAAGAGGCTGACCCGTTTCTGGCAGCCAATATCATTCGTGGTGAACGTCTTTACACGTCTGATCCCCACGCTGCCGATGAATACGAATTGTACATTCTACGCCGCGCCGGGGATTTAGCTCCCTTTGAACGCATACGGCTACACCACATCCTGGAGGGTTCACCCCCATGACGCCGATGCCACTATCTGGCCGGGTGATAGCCGACCGACTCGACTGGGCCACCCGTATGGTTCAAACGATCCGGGCACTGCCATTGGCGGATCGGCCAGCTTTTTTCGCCGACGAGCGCAATATCTGGACGGCCGATTCTTGTTTGCGCCGGGCCCTGGAAGCGTTGTTTGATTTGGGGCGGCACATTTTAGCCAGAGGTTTTGGCGAAGCGCCCAGTGAGTACAAAGAGGTTGCGGCCGTTTTGGGCAAACACAACGTCTTAACGGCCGAAGATGCCGCTTTGCTCAAGACATTGGCCGGTTATCGTAACCGGCTGGTGCATTTTTATCACGAAGTCAGTGCCGAAGAACTATTTGAGGTGTGCGCCAATCATTTATCTGACGTGGATCGCATCATCACAGCCTATCGCCAGTGGCTTCAAGATCACCCCGACAAAATAGATCCCTCTCTTTAGTCCTTTGCCAGGAGATACACGGCCGTATGTCAAGATTTGATGGAGATGGTGTGGGTTTTGGTCAGGCACCTATTCATACCGCAGCGCCTCCATCGGATTCAGATAGGCCGCCCACGCCGGGTTTGATAATGGATGAAGGTGGAGAATTTGGACGGCCGTGATCGAATACATTGCTACAAATAATGGGAATCGGTTCGCGGATTTTTACCTGCCTGTGTCAGATTGGTTTGCGTACAATCCCTTGTTGCAATTGCTAAATGAAGATAAGGCAACTCATCTAGCCTGAAGATCGCATAGAACACATCGCCCGCCATAGCCTTACACCGCAAGAGGTTGAGGAGGTTTGTTTTGGTCGAGCATTCGTGCAGCGAGCACAGTCTGAAGGCGAAAACCCTGTTTATTACGTTTGGGGACAAACAATCGCTGGACGCTACGTGGTTTGTGTTATCATTCACTTTCCAGACGGAAATGGATATCCGATCACCGCTCGTCCGATGAGCAATGCTGAAAGGCGTCGGTATCAAAAATGGCAACGAAAATGAAAAAACAACAACTGCTGCAAACAGATTCGATTGAAGAACTGGCCCGTTTCTGGGACACCCATGACTTGACTGAGTTTGAAGATCAACTGGAAGAAGTCACCGAACCTGTTTTTGACTGGGAAACGGCCGTAACCATTCGCTTGCAACCGCAGGAAGTAAAAGTCATAAGGAAGGTGGCGGCGTTACGTGGCGTCCCTGAAACAGACCTGATTTACCAATGGGTGCGCGAAAAATTGCAGACAGCTTAGGACAACGTATGGCACGGTCTTGAAGACCGACCACAGCGGGGCTTTAGTTGTGTCTAATGATTCTGTGGGCGAATACGGATTTTTGTAGGAGTAATCACTGTGAAAGCGTTTGCCAATTGTGTGCCATACTGTGCGAGCGTGTTTTCAACGACGGCCGTTTTTTGTTCTAGCGTTAACCCATGTAAACGCATCAACACCACACCACGAGAAGCAACGTTCTGCCTAAATACCATCTCTCCAAAATCTTTGTCACACGTCAATAATATGGCTTGTTGGTTTTCTGCCTGGGACAGCACTTCGGCATCGCTGATGCTGGGCGACGCCTCAGCCACATACCAAACCACGTGACCAAGTTGCCGCAATCGAGTCACAATAGGCCAATCCACCCCTTCATCAGCCACAAAGTTCATGACATCACGGAGTAACTGGCTGGATAAACAATGTCAGAACGAAGTGTTTGTGCTGCATACGCCAACGCTGCCTGAATTCCTTCGCGGGTCAGGCGCGGATGTGCGGCCAATAATTGTTCAACCGTTTCTCCAGCGGCCAGCTTCTCCAGAATAAGTTCCACTGTCATGCGTGTACCGGCGATAACCGGTTTTCCCATCATGATTTGTGGGTCAGTACTGATTAGATTTGCCTGCATCTGTTTATCCTCATGTTAAGAGAGTAGTTGTGGACATTATAGCAAAGAATAGGGTGTTCAGGTTCGATGTTGATTATATGTCTTTATTCATACCGCAGCGCCTCCATCGGGTTCAGATAGGCCGCCCGCACGGCCGGGTAGAGGCCAAAGACCACACCCGTCAGCAGGGCCACGCCAAAGGCCAGGGGGATACTGTCTGGCTGCAACACGGCCGTGCTGCCATTCAACTGCGCCGCCAACGGAATCACTAAAACACCCACCGCCACCCCCAACAGCCCACCCAACGCGCTGATCAACATCGCTTCCAGCAAAAAGTGCAGGATCAGGTCGCGCCGCCGCGCCCCCACGGCCATGCGCACCCCAATCTCCCGCGTCCGCTCCGTCACACTCACCAGCATCACATTCATAATGCCGATGCCGCCCACCACCAGTGAGACAGTCGCCATAGCCGCCAGCAGCAAGGAGAAGGTGCGCGCCGCTTCCAGCCGTGCCCCCAGCACATCCTGGCGGGTGGTCATAAAAAAGTCATCGTCGTAATTCCCGGCCGCATCCGGGGCGATGTCGTGGCGCTGACGCAGGTACGCTTTCACCTGCTCTTTGGCCGTTTCCATTTGTGTTTCGTCGCGCACGTGGGCGGTGATGATGACCTCCGGTTCTTCTTCAAAGAGCTGGGCGACGGCCGTGCTGATCGGCAAATACAATCCTTCATTGATATTCGTATCGCCAAAACGGTTGGACGGATTGGTGGATTCCAACTCTCGCAGTACGCCAATCACCTGGCAGCGGCGGCGGTTCAGCCAGATCGTTTCACCCACCGGGTCATCTCCGGCAAACAGGTCGAGCGCGGTTTGATGGGCCAACACGCACACCTCGGCCCCGGCGGTCACTTCGGCAGGGGTATAGAAACGGCCGTTCGCCAGAAAAGCCTCAACCGTCAATGGCTGATCTTCCGGCCAGCCGACGGGCTGTATCTCCATAGATTGGGCAATATCTAGCAAGGTATCGGCCAGGGCCATTGTCCCCGTAGCGGTCACATCGGCCACGTAACGGCCGTGCCGCGCCTTACCATACCCCGTCACCGTCATCTCCACCCGGTCTACCAGGGGCACGTTGGTTACCATGGCCAACCCGTCGGCATAGGAGAGCAGCTTGCCTTTGGGCTGCCAGTCGCCATCTTCCAGCGTGCGCTCCATGCCCATTTGAATCTCGTCGGAACCCAAAAAGCGGAAACTGGATTCCACTTCCTGCCGCGCCCCATTGCCCAGCGCCAACATGGCAATCACCGAAGCGACGCCAATAATAATGCCCAGCATCGTCAACGCCGAGCGCAATTTATTACTGCCAATGCCCTGAAGGGCGGTGCGGATGGTGTTTGTGAGTGTCATTGTTCTTTCCTAAAGGGGTGAGCAGGTGAGGGGGTGAAGGGGCGATTCAC
Source organism: uncultured Ardenticatenaceae bacterium (assembly GCA_964581605.1). GTDB lineage: Bacteria > Chloroflexota > Anaerolineae > Promineifilales > Promineifilaceae > CAADGU01. The sequence goes on along the minus strand of CAZOPF010000084.1, from coordinate 19,721 downwards.
CCCCTCACCTCTTCACCCCCGCACCTGCTCACAATTACCCCGTCATACAACTGCAACACCCGCCCCGCCCGTGCGGCCACAGTGGGGTCATGGGTGACGACGAGGATGGTACGGCCGTCGCTGGCCAGTTTGAGCAGCAAATCCAATATCTCCGCTCCGGTGTGGCTGTCCAGATTACCGGTGGGTTCGTCGGCCAGGATGAGCGCCGGGTCTGTGACCAGGGCGCGAGCGATAGCCACCCGCTGCTGCTGCCCGCCGGAAAGTTCGGTGGGGCGATGGCGGGCACGGTTGGCTAAACCGACTGTTTGCAATGCGGCCGTCGCTTTTTGCCTGGCTCCCTTCACCCGGCCACGATAAAGCAGGGGCAGCAGCACATTTTCCTGGGCGCTGAGGCGGGGCAGCAGGTTGAACTTTTGAAAGACGAAGCCAATGTGCCGGTTGCGCACTTCCGCCTGGCGATTGGCAGACAGCGCGCTGACATCTTGCCCATTGAGCAGATAACGGCCGTGTGACGGCCGTTCCAGACAACCAAGCAAGTGCATCAAGGTGGATTTACCGCTGCCCGATGGCCCCATCAAGGCCACGAACTCGCCCGCCGCCACCTCGAAGCTGACGCCCCGTAGCGCATGAACTTCGTTGTTGCCCATGGTGTATGTTTTTTGTAAGTTCTCGACCCTTATTATTGAAGTCATGCTTTTTCGATTTTGGTTGCACGTTGCAAGTTGCAAGTAGCAGGTAATCGCTTGCCACTTGCCACCTGCCACTTGCCACCTGCCACTACTGCCCCACAACCAGCTCCCCTTCTGCCAACCCCGCCAGAATCTCCACATACGTATCCCCACGCAGGCCAATGGTCACTTCGCGGGTTTCGGTGGTACGGCCGTTCCACACCTGCACCGTCGCCGTATCCTCGCTGCCTGCCCGGACGAGGGCGCGGGGCAAACGCAGCACATCTTCGCGGCGGCTGATGACGATGATGGCATCGGCCGTCATGCCCGGCAGCAGATTTTCCGGCAAATCGTCCACGCGGATATACACCGGATAGAGAGGGCGGTCTGTGCCCGTGCGTTGCGGCACAATGCGGCTCACCGTGCCGGTGATCACCGCATCCGGCACGGCATCAAAGTAAATTTCGGCCGTTTGCCCGGCCTGCACCAGCGGCAAATCTTCCTCAATCACCGAAGCCACCAGTTCCCCCTGGCGCACATCAGCCAGCACCAGCAGCGATTGGCCCGCGCCCACGCTTTCGCCGACGCGCGCGTTCACTTCCAGCACCACGCCATCAAACGGCGCGGTAATGGTGGTCGCTTCCAGGTCAGCCTGCGCTTTGTCCACCTCCCATTGCCGCAGTGGGTCAACCCCCGCAGCACGTAAGGCGTCTAGCTCGGCCTGGGCTTTGGTCACGCCAATTTCGGCCGTGTTGACATTCTGGCTGTTGGCCCAACTCTGGTTCTGCACGCTGGCTAATTCGGCCTGGGCAATCGCCAGATTATCCTCGGCAAACTGCACCTGCCGGGGGGCAGCTTCGCGCTCTGCTTTAAGCATGTCGGCGCGGAAAGGGTCGTTCAGTTCCCAATCACGGCCGGGATCAAATGCTTTATTGTAGGCGGCCTGCGCGTCGGTTAGAGCTTGTTCGGCCTGCTGTACTTTGATCTGGGCGGCCGTGAGGCTGGGGTAGTTGGCCTGGGCGGCCGTGACGGTGGTTTCCGAACTTTGCAGGGCCAGTTCGGCGTTGGCAATCTGGCGAGCCAGTTCGGCCTCGGCCTGGGCGAGTTTGAGTTGGGCGAGGGAGAGGGCTTCCTGGTACGGCCGTTGCTCTATTTGCGCCACCACCTGCCCGGCCGTTACCCGGTCGCCGGGGCGCACGTGCAATTCGGCAATCACTCCGCCCACCCCGGCCGACAAGACCTGCTCTTTCACTTCTTCTAGCTGGCCGGGAGCGATGACCGTCTCTTCAACTGTCCCCCGTTCGAAGGGGACGGTGGGTGGTGGCGTGGGGGTGGGTTCGGCAGCGTTTGCGTTCCCCATCCCCACTCTGGCCTGTAACTGTGCTGCTAAATCGCCCGCCTGCCCGCCGGAGCCGCTATACCCTAAATAGCCTACTCCCAATACCAGAAGTAGCAAAGCGAAGACGCCAACTGTTTTGAGTAATCCATTCATGCCTGTTCCTGTGGGTGGCAAGTGGCATGTTGCAGGTCATCACTTGCCACCTGTAACATGCCACATACCGCTTGCTACTTGCCACCTTCTCAATTTCTGGCCCAAGCATACGGATCAATTGTCAAGATGTGATGGAGGTTATATGAGGATCATATCTGCCTGGAAATGGCAGGTGATGGGCAGCGACGGCGGCTGGGTTTGAGGCGTGGGGCAAGGGTATTGTTTAGCGGTTCTTCACGGCCGTATCCCCTCATTTTCTCTCCGTTCTGTTTGACACGCCTCAAAGCCAATTCTATACTTACCTTATGTCCGCTAGAGACATCATTCACGATGCTGTCAAAAACGCTTTGATCAAAGATGATTGGGTTATTACAGATGATCCATTTACCATCCAGTATGAAGATGCCACTCTATTTGCGGACCTGGCAGCCGAACGCACCATCGCTGCGGAAAAAGCCAACAGCAAAATTTTGGTTGAAATCAAGAGTTTTGTAGGAATATCACCCCTGCACGATTTGAAAATCGCCTTGGGACAATATCAAATTGTACCTGCCATTGTTAAAAACATTGGGGCTGGATTATAAACTTTACATTGCCATTAGCGATGAAGTCTATGCAGATGCTTTCCAACGGCAATCCTTTCAATTGATTGTGGATTGGTACGATTTGCCTTTGATCATAGTAAATCTGGAGTCAGAGGAGATTGAGCAATGGATAAATTGAACCTATATCGTGATTTAGTTAAACGGTTACTTGTCCAGTATAACGAGCTTCTCAATCAGCGACCATTACCTGGACGGGAAACAGAGTTGGTATTTGATGAAGAGCATGACAATTATATGCTGGTCACAATTGGCTGGTTGCAACGACGCCGAGTTCGGCAAACGACCCTGTTTGTCCGGTTGCGAAATGGGAAAATTTGGATTGAGGAAGACAGTTTAGAAGATGGGTTGGCTACAGATTTGTTACAGGAAGGTGTGCCTAAAGAAGATATTGTTTTAGCCTTTCATTCACCAGAAATGAGACCTTACTCCGAGTTCGCCGTGGCCTAGACTGGTGTGTTTTTGTTTTAGCGGTTTTTCACGGCCGTCCCACACACTCTACAAAATTTATCCTCCGGCTGCACGGGGGAGCCGCACTCATGGCAAAATTGCACTGTTTGGGGGGCAGGCGTGGCAGGGGGCACGGCCGTGCGCTGCGGTGTTGGTTTTTGCGGCCGTTTGGGTTTTTGGCGGTTGCTGGCTACCTGCCAGATGATGGCTACCAAAATCAAAACGCCGCCCACGGCCGCCAGCAGCAAGGGCCAGTTCACATCATCGGTTACGGCCGTTGCTGATGATGTTTCGGCCGTGTCCAATTGTGCGGCCGTCAGGGTTGGCTCGGTCATGGTGTAATCCACTTGCACGGTGTAGGGTTGCCCGGCGGGCACGGCCGTGATGGGCAGCACATGATAGGTGAGGCCATCGTTGCTGTTGGTGGTGATGGAAACGGCCGTCGGTTGCGTTTGTAAATTGGTGGCGGCAACCGGCTGCTGCACGGCCACATCCATTTCATTCACTGTCAGCTCTGCTAACCAGGCAAATTCGAACATGTGTTGGCTGCCTTTGGCCTCATATGGCATGTAATATTCCACGCGAAAACGGGTATCAGGCAAAACAAATGTAAGCGTTTCCTCTCCTTGTGTGTACTCCACATCGTCGGTCATCACATTGTCGCTGGTGATGCGGGCCACGGCGTTCAGCGTGGCCCCAGACGGCAGGGGAATGGTGACAGAAACGGGCAATACAGCAGAATCCGGCAACGT
>CAZOPF010000084.1:0-15657 GCA_964581605.1 uncultured Ardenticatenaceae bacterium | reverse complement strand
GATTATCTGAAAAGTGAGATGTTGTATTGGCCGATGGCGCGTGGCGATATGCCCAAACTGACATTGGGGGGGTACCTGCTGCGCCAGCATCGGCTGAACGGTTTGAAAGAAGATCTGAATGATGCAGAAAGAGAGCGGTTGAACACGGCCGTAGCCCAATTCCAACAAGCATTAGCCGAAAAGGTAGTACGCACCGAAAAACGGGCCCATGAAGAGCTGGGGGTACGTGCCCGCCAATGGGGCACGTACTTGCATGATGTACAGCGCGAGACGGCGTTAGCGGCTGTGAATTACGAAACGGCCGTTGAAAACCGGGCCATGGCCGCCATGCTGGTTCATTTTTTGCAACAACCACCATACCAACTGGACGCCGAGGCCGTTCACAATCTGGAAACATTGGACATTGGCTTGCGCAAACATTGGCAGCCTGGCGACTTTGTTTGGGCGCCGGTCTGGGCGCCGGTTTATCCACAAGCGGAATTTTGGTGGCTGTACGGCCGTCCGCGAAAGTCGTAATCTGCTCCAGGATTAAAGATGACGGATTACGTATTACGGGCTACGGTCAACGACGCCGACGGCGGAATCACCGGCACATAATTCGGGTCGCGCCAGCGGGTGAAGCGGATGACCACCCGCGCCGCCTGCCAGCCCAGGCGGAACAGCCAGGGATAACGCAGCATATAGGCAAAGCGGGCCAATTTGGTGCGAATTTCCAACTGCTTAAACAAAGGATCGGCCAGTACCCTCTCTCGATACGTGGCAAAGGAAAAATCTTCGCGGGCAAAGGCATCCACAATCGCCCGCGCCCCCACCTCGCCATACCCCAGCGCAAAAGCGATCCCCTCACCCATGAGCGGGTCAGCGCCGGCGGCGTCACCCACCAAAATGACGCGGGGGATGGCAAAACGGCCGTCCTTTGACCACCAGCGAATGGGATGCCCCTTAATCTCAAAGTCATCCAGGTTACGGCCGCGTTCGGCCATCTCGTCGCGCAGGGTTTGGGGCAGATCGGCTTTCGGCCGTTCCGGGCGGGCGCGGCTGTCAAACACCCCCCGGTTCATAAACGGCTGGCCCTGCACAAAGCTGGGGAAATCCCAATAATAGCCCTGTAACTGATGGCTGGTCATGGCGGTAAAGTCAAAAATAGCCACACCATTCCGGAATTCGGGCTGCGTGCGGGCATCTTCCGGCGTCAGCACTTCAATCAGCCGGGCCACCCGTGAATCATCATCCCACTTCAGCCGCCGCCGCACAAAACTGCGCGAGCCATCGGCCGCCACCACCACGCGGGCGTGAAAGGTATGTTTTTCAGTCACCACCTGCACATAGTCGTCATAGGGCACAATGTCGGTGACGGCTTCGCCCTGGTAAACGGTGACGCCACGGGAGACGGCCGTTTGCAGCAGCCAATGGTCAAACTCCGCCCGCCGGATAATGCGAAAAACGGGGTTGCCGAAAAAAGAATAGGATTTGTCTTCATACAGCAGCCGCACTTCGCGCACATCAAAACTCTGTGGTTCCAATTCCAGCCCCAACCGCGCCAATGTGTTCAGCCCCATGTGCGTAATGCCGCCGCCACACAGCTTGTCGCGGGGGTGTACCGCCTTGTCTACCATGACAATACGGCCGGCCCAGGCCGGCTCTTGCTGAATCAGATGCAGCGCCGTAGATGTCCCCGACGGCCCCGTCCCCACAATTAACACGTCTACCTGTTGAATGTCCGCCATTTGCTCCAATTCCTCTGAGGAGATTGGAGATTGGAGATTAGCGATTGAGTGAATCTCCAATCTCTAACCTCTAATCTCTCTTACCGCTGAATAACGGGCAGCATTATAGCATGGGAGAGCAAAATTGCCTGATCAGTGGTGATGTCGGCGATAGGGTGAGCAGGTTCAACGTTATTCACAGCGTCTATAGCGCGGCTGCGGAATTCATACACCTGCCCATCTGGGGGGATGAAATGGGTGGAGGTATTCAGAGGTGGTAAGCCCACAAAAACTGTCCATTCACCGCTGCCTTGCGGCCGGTATTCCACAAAGTAATTGGTTATCCCGGCTATATCATCTGTGCCAGACCAATGGATGAAGTAGCCAGGCGTGTCTGGAAACTGATAGATAGCGTTGACACGGGTGGCCGGTGGGGTGTAGTCCAATTGAAAGTGGGTGGGGGTAGAGGTAACAACCTGTGTGGAACCGCCGGGCGGCTGGATTACGGCCGTGACCCGCCAATACAGATGGGCATACCCTTGATTAAACGACTGGCTGTGCTGCAAGACAGCCCCCGTCCAGGCCTGGTCAATGACCAGGTTGTTCATGGCCGAGTCCGTCGCCACTTGCAGTTGTGTTTGCACCACTGGGGCCGCGCTTACAATCTGCCAGGAAAACGGAACAGGATTTGTAGTGATCCATACGTCGGGTGTGGGAGCAGTATTGTGAACTTCGCTAACGCTTTCGCCCAGATGCAGCAGGCGCACACCATCGAACCAGACGCCTCGGCCATTGTCCGTCGTGGTCAGGTCTGTCAGACGCAGCCGGTTATTGCTGTTGGTTGTCAGGTCAAAGTCACCCACCGTCATCCACAGCCCCACATTGGCATCCTGGTTCACGGTGGCGGCGCTGGTTCCATTGGCGTGGTAGACGGTATACCGTGCGCCGGTCGTTTCCGGCGCGCCGGTATCACAGTAAGGGGCATAGATTTGGATGCGGTAACGGCCGTCAACCGGCACATCCAGTTGCCATTCTCCCCAATTCGTGCTTTGGCCAGGGTCCGTCGTAGACCAGGTGTAATAGGAATGCCCATTGTTGCCACAGCCACGCTCCCCTTCATGCCAGGTGCTATTGCTGTGTGTAAAGCTGCTGCTCGTTTCATCAATAAAAATATAAGGAGAGACATACCCCATGCGTGAGGCAACCGCATTGCGCAGCCAGGGCAGATAATCATAGGCATTACCGCCGGGGCAAAGCGTGTTTAGACCGCCATACACATCCCGATGCCCCACAATGTGTGATAGCCCCCAACTCATCTCTACCATACGGCTGGCGCCAAAGGGGTCAATGTTGCGCTGGTCAGCTTTCCAGGCAAACAGGTCGGCCAGGGCATTAAGCATGGCCGTGGAGGGGGTTATACCCCCGCCTTCATCGGGCGATGTGAAATTGCCAATGAGCGAAGCGGCCATGCCGCCTGAATTGGCCGCGCCGGAATGGACGCCGGTGACATCCCACTCCTGATAGTTGCCGTTGAGATGCCCTTCAAAGATGACGCCGTTCAGGTCAATGAGGTAGTTGTAGCCAATGTCGCCCCAGCCCTGGGTGAAGGTGTGGTAATGCCAGATGGCGCGCACGGTTGCAGCCGAATCGCCATTGCTGGAGGTGACGGTATGGTGCATGAGCAGGTGGGTGTAGGTTTGATATTCCAGGTCGCCGTACCAACATTCTGGTTCGGTACACCATGTGGCGCGGCTGATGACGAAGGGGCGGGGAAAGTCATCGGGGTTTTCTGGGGTTTCGGGTGCCTGGGCCGCATCAAGTTCTTGCTGCCGGGCGATCAGTTCGGCGGTGGTGGGGCCGTCGCTGGTGTCTATGAGGACAAATTCGAGCTGGTGTAGCTGGGGCACGGCCGTCGCCATATGGCGGCTCATTTGCACCTGAAATTGCAGATAGTGGTGGGTTTTATCGGCCGCCGGGGCGACGACCATATCCCCATTTTGTTTAGGGTTATCGGGCTGATTCCAGTCTGCATGAGCGTGAACATCATGCCAGTCGCTCCACTGCTGCCCATCTGGGCTGGTGCGCAGCAAGAGTTCCAGGCCAGCCTCCGGGGCGACATCGGCCAGCCATTGGGGGACAACAGCGTTGTAGGCGATGGGGGTTTGGATGATGGGGGAGAGGTATTGGGCGGTAACGGCCGTGTCCGTCATCTCCAACCCATTGGCGGAAATCTGTATCCCTTGCATTTCACCTTCAATGAAATCTTCACCTTGAAAAGTCAGGATTTCAATGGTTGATTGGGCCCGGCTGGTTCCTGTTTCTGCCCGGAGAGCAGCCAATAAACCGAACATGATAAGTATGGTGAATGTTTTGAACTGCATAGCGTACTCCTTCTATTGGCTCTTTGGGAATTCAGGGAGTTGACAGCCCGTCATGCGTGATGCTTGAAACGTGACCAGAGAGAATTTGCGCAGCACTCGTCACGCATCACGCTGGACCCCACAAAATCCTGAAGAACCCTTCTACTTCCGTAAGCAACCCAAAGACGTAAGCCCCAAAAGCATAAGCCTCCAAACCGTGAGATTGGAGAGTGAGGCTTAGTGCCACAGAGCAATTTAATAGTAATTGCCCTGCCCCATGGTTGATGTGGCTCAAAGTGTATGTATCATATCAAGGCGGTGGTGAGGGGACGGTATAAACCGGGTGAATTCTGAGGAAAGTTATACGTTCATTAAGAAAGCTAACCTGAAGTTGTTGTATGGAAGTGGCGGGATGATTAGTACCTATAGGCACATGCGCCTTGTGCACCTTTGGTTACACTTGAAATCATAGGGCACAGTATGTCTGATCAGGTGTCAATCTGGGTGTGGTTGTATGTGCCCCAGATTTGAGTATTGGCCTTTGTGGCCTTCTTTTTTCTCAGCGGATCTAAATGGTTGGTAGAGGCTATGAACCAGGGAGGAATACCATGAAACAAGACGAAATTTCCTGGCACTGGGGGTATGGGGTTGGGCTGGCATTCTTTATTTTGTGGCTGTTTTTTAGCCTGGGCGCTTATTATGTGGCCCAAAAGCCGTTGGATGCGGTCGCTGTGCAGGTTATTGGCAAGCAGGTGGCTGGCTGGGGCAAATTCTCGTTTTCGGGGGCGGCGTTATGGCGGGGTCTGTTGGATGTGGCGGCGGCGCTCTGGATTTTGCTGGTGGTGTTGGGGGTGGGATTATGGCTGTGGCGATGGCTGGGGCCGGCAGAAGCCGTTTTGGCTGAGCAGGCATTGTTTGCGTTTGGCCTGGGATTTGGCGGCGTGGGCTTGTTAATTTTGGGGGTGGGGTTGGCGGGATGGTTGCAACGGCCGTTTCTCCTCACCCTTTTGATTCTTCTCACACTTGCCAGCCTGCCGATTTTGATTCCTTTTTTGCGAAAGTTAAGGGGGTGGTCACGGCCGTCCCCGCTGGTGATGATTTATCTCTGCGTCGCCATGGGTCTGGCCTTCACCATCGCCTTGTTGCCTCCCACCAGTTGGGACAGCCTGTCTTACCATCTGCGTGGCCCCTGGCTATATTTGCAGGCCGGGCAAATTTATCCGGGCATAGATGTTTTCTCGCTGAACAACCCGTTTCTACTGGAAATGCTGTTTATGCTGGCCCTTTCCGTGCGCAGCGATATTACCGCCCAACTCATCCATTTTGCCTTTCTTTTTCTCCTGGCCGGGTTGGTCTATCAGATGACGGTGAATGGATTGAAGGTGCGGAATGGGTGGACGGCCGTTCTCCTGCTATTTGCCACGCCGATGGTTTTACTGCTCGCCCCCGTCACCTACAACGATCTGGCGCTGGCATTCACCATTTTGGCTTCCCTCTACGCCTACGTTCACTGGCACGAAACACAGTCAACGCGCTGGCTGCTCATCAGCGGCCTTTTTTCGGGCCTGGCGATGAGCCTGAAATACACCAGTTTCATTGCTCCTCTGCTCATCGGGCTGCTGCTCCTCTGGGAATACCGGCGGCGGCCGCGCCAGTTGTTACGCCTGGGGCTGATTTTTGCCCTCCCGGCGCTCCTGGTGGCGCTGCCCTGGTATGTGAAAAACTGGGCCTTTACGGGGAATCCGGTGTATCCATTTGTGTGGCACGGCCGTTATTGGGACGAATTCCGCGCTGCCACCCACCGCGACCCTGGCAGCGGCATTGGCTGGGACCCTCTCGCTCTGCTCATCCTGCCCTACTCCCTCTCGTTGGGCATTGGCGACGCCAGCGGTGACGGCCTGCCTGGCCCTCTATATCTGGCCTTTCTGCCACTGTTGCTGTTTTACGCTCTGTCCCATTTTGGACGCCGCGCCCCTTTTGCTTTCCGTATACTGCTGCTCTTTGTCCTGGTTTATTATGCGGTTTGGGTATTGGGTGTGATAGATTCCGCTCCATTGCGGCAGGGGCGGCTGCTGCTGCCCGCTTTTGTGGCTTTGTGCCCGGTGTTGGCCTGGATTCTGGCCGATTTGCAGCGTTTTGATCATCCCCACTTTTCGTTGCAGCGGTTTATCAATCTGGTGTTGGTGATGGTCATTTTGTTTACGTTGGTGACACAGGTGGGCCAATGGTTACAGCGCAACCCGGCGGCTTTTATCCTGGGACACGAGTCACGGGCAGACTATCTGGCGCGCAGCCTGGGGACTGTGTATATTGCCTCCCAGACCATTAATGAGACATTGCCCTCAGGTACGGCCGTGCAATTTTTGTGGGAACCACGCACCTATTACTGTGAAATGGACTGCCGCGGCGATCATATCCTGGATAAATATGCTCGTCTGGAACGCCAGTACGGTTCGGCTGGCCAGATGGCCCAGGCGTTAGCGGCCGAGGGGGTGACACATTTGTTGATCTTTGAGCAAGGATTGGCCTTTTTGCGTGAAAGCGAAGCGGATTTGATTATCCCAGCAGATGAGGCTGAATATGAGCGATTTATTTCTGAACATACCCGTCCGGTACAACAATGGGACGAGGTTTACACGCTGGTGGAACTCATCCCCTGACGGGCTGATACGCGCAAACCCGCTAAAGCGGGTTAATAATATATCTGATATGAACAGAAAAAATTTGGTGATGGCTGTTTTTTTGTTGGCGCTGTACATAGGCAGCGTAGTAGGGGTCTATGTGACGTTTACCTCCAAAGTGCCGGGGGCGAATGATTTTTATTCGCGCTGGCGGGGGGCGCAGCTTTTCTGGCAGGAGGGGATGGACCCCTATTCGCTGGAAGCATCGGAGTTGATCCAGATTGGCATCTACGGCCGTCCCGCTACCCCCACCGAAGACCAGGTACTCTTTGTCTACCCATTTTACACCGTCCTCCTGCTCTGGCCATTGGTGGGCATGGAGTATGCCTGGGTGCAGGCGATCTGGTTGGTAACGGTGCAGTTTGCGCTGATCACGGCCGTCATCCTCACCCTCAAGCTGCTCAACTGGCGGCAGCCGCCCTGGCTGCTGGCGCTGACTCTGCTGTGGGCCGTCATCTTTTACAACAGCACCCGCACCATCATCCTGGGGCAGTTTGCCGCCCTCATCTACCTATGGATGGTGGGCTGCCTGCTGGCGCTGAAATATGACCGGGATGTGCTGGCCGGGCTGCTGCTGGCGCTGACCACCATCAAACCGCAAATGAGCTTTTTGTTTATACCGGCGCTGCTGCTGTGGGCGTTGGGGCAGCGGCGCTGGCGGTTTATTGGCAGTTTTGGTGGCTCCATACTGGCGCTGGTAGGGCTATCATTTTTGCTGCTGCCTTCCTGGTTAAATGGTTTCCTCGATCAGGTCAGTTATTATCCGGCGTACACCATTACCGGTTCGCCGCTGTGGGTGATTACCGGCTATTACCTGCCCTGGTTGGGCCAACCGGTGGAGTATGCACTGATTATTGGGCTGCTCATTTATCTGTTGTGGCAGTGGCGCTGGCTGCTGAAAGTGGGGATGGGCGACGGCCGTTTCCATTTTGTCATCGGCCTTACTCTCATTATCACCAACATGGTCGTGGTGCGCACTGCTACCACCAATTACATCATCATGTATATCCCTCTCTTTATGATCTTACACGCCATAAGCCAGCAGATGCGGCGGGGCACTTTGTGGGTGGGGCTGTTTTACGGTGTGAGCATCATTTTTACCTGGGCGCTCTTTTTGGCAACCATTGAAGGCGACCAGGAACATCCTATCACCTACCTGCCATTGCCACTGCTGTTGTTGGTAACCATGATTATTTATCAAAATAGCATGGTTGTGGAAAAGGGATCATGATGACTATGTTAGGGCGCCCTTCATCAACTTCACAGAAAAAGCTGGTCTTATTTCTCGTTATTTTAGGGCTGTATTTTGTCGGCGTGGCCGTCACATTGAATCGAGTGGAGTTTATACGGTTGAAGTCAGATTTATATTTGCGTTGGTATGCCACGGTGAAACTGGTGGAGGATGGGCGCAACATCTATGATGAGCGCAATAGCCAGGAAGTTGATCAGATTGTGTACGGCCGTGACTCTGGCCTCTCTTCAGGATTTTATTACCCCGCCTCCTTGTTAATTTTAATGCGTCTGCTGGCGGCGCTGCCTTACCCCACAGCCCATATCATCTGGACTATTTTTGTGCAGGCGCTTTATCTGGCGGCGTTACTCATCATGAGCCAGTTTGTGTGCTGGCCGCCAACAGTTAATCAGCAAACGGTGTTTATCACGGCCGTTATCTTTGCCATACCCAATATACAACACACCATTTGGGGGCAATTCAATACGATTGGCATATTAAGCCTGGCCTTGACTTTTATTACCCTGTGTCAGCGCCGGTATGGGTTGGCCGGATTATTGGCCATTGGGTTAACCATTAAGCCCCAGGGACAACTGCTCACGCTTCTGTTTTTCCTGATTTGGGCTGTATGTCGGCAGGAAAGATGGCGTTTTCTGCTCGGTTTTGCCGCCGGGGGGGGCTTTTTATGGCTGGTGGCCGAGATGATGCAACCAGGGTGGGTCTTTGCCTTTTGGGCGTCACTCGATGATTATCTTCCAGCTACCTCGGCTATAGATATGCTCTGGAACCCTTACCAGATTGTCAGCTTGTTGCTCAGTGCAGGTACAGTTGCCCTTTTCTTCTGGAAGCGGCAGGTTGCGGCAGATAGTCCCACATTTACCGGCGTTTTGGTTTTGAGTTTGGCCGTCTGGATGCTTGTCGTGCCTATTGTGGGCATGTTTCATGTCCTTATATTGCCATTGGGAATCATCTTGCTGATGGCCTATTATCGGCAGGCTTCCCCTCGGCACTATCGCCGAGGGATTATCACCTGGGTTTTTATCTATTTGCTTGGCTGGGCGGGGTTTTTAATAGGCTTATCGCAACCAGAACTATACGGAAGCCATATTCTTTGGTCTGAGTTCACTTATAAAGTATTACTGCCTCTGGCAACAGGCGCCATGAGCCTTCCTTTAGTGTTTGGGAAAAACAGCCCGGCGTTTTTGGAGATGCGCAATTGAAGGTTGCACACGGATGAAAATGGTAGCTAGTGGCTGGTTTGCTTTACCTGTGGGGATTGTACCTGCTCCTGGCGCTCTTATACCTGTGGGCGGTGCCAATAGGCGAATCCCCAGATGAACCAGGGCATGTTCGCTGTCTGGAACAGGTAGCAATAGAGAATCAGCTGCCGCGGATGGTTAGGTTTGAAAACAAAACCATCAACTGGTGGGCGCGGGAAAATATCTTCTCTGATTACATGTGCTACCACATGCCTTTGTATTATGTCACTGGCGGTGTGTGGTTACGCCGGGCATCTGGTCGCAGCGGAACGCCTGAGCATCTGGAATTCCTTCCCACTAATCCCAACTGCAATGATACGCCTGGTATGTTTGTTCACCATACGGATGAACCGGCGTAACCTTTGCGATTTGTCATCCTCCGCCTGGCCTCTATTCTATTGGGGCTCGTGGTATTGTGGGGGCTGGCGTTGTGGCCGGACGGGTATTCCCGGATGAGCCGGTCATTGCGTTGCTGGCCGTGACGCTGATAGCCAGTTGGCCCCAGTTCCTCTTTCTCAGTCGAAGTATCAGCAATGATTTGTTAGCTACGGCATGTGCCGTGGGGGATTGGTGATCCTGACCGATGTTGGTAAACCGGAGCGGTTTGTCTGGGCGGCGTTTGTGGCGGCGCTGGCTTTTCTCACTAAATTGTCTGTGGCTCTTACAGTTGGTATGGTGATGGCTATTTGATAACCACTGGTAGAAATAGTTGCATCAATGGGTCTATGATGATTTCGTCGTCATCCTGAATGGTGATGGCCGCCGATGATTGGCCCAGGCGGGCAAAGGTGGGATTAGTTATGGTCAGGGTGAAATCGCGGTCAGGTTCATCTTGATCGTTGTCCAGAATGGGGATGGCTACATTCTGGCTAATCACGCCGGGCGGGAAGGTGAGTGTGCCGGAAATGGGGGTGTAGTCCACGCCGGGCACGGCCGTACCCGCCACCGTCTCATACCCCACCGTCACCGTAAAGGTGGCGGTATAGCTCAGTTGCACATCCAGCACGGCCGTGCCCACCGTCTCCGAAACCGTCAGGCTGGGGGGGTGGATGTTGATCAGCGGGGTCGTGTCGGTGGTGATCGCCACATATGAAATCCAGATTTCGCCCTGCGCCGACGAGGTATTGTCGCTCAGAGCAATCAGGTTAGGTTGTTCGTAGGGGTCGGGTATAAAGGGAAATGGGGGTTCCCAGGCGGTGTAATCGCGCAGCGGGCCGCTCAAAATGGGGATGCCATTGGCCGACAACAGGTACAGGTCTTCCACCATTTCCAATTCATAATCCACAATAGCGGCTGTCGTATCATAGGCGACGCCTTCGGCGTGTGTAAACAGGTCAGGCGGATTGCCACCCTCTTGTGCCCATATCTCATTCTCCCAAAACGCAAGCTCGATACCAAGCAAATCCTCGGACAACATGGTAATGCTAAATCCGGCGCGGTCATTGTTGTTATGATTTTCGGAATGAATGCGCAGGGAAAAGTCGAGCCGGAAGCCTGCCTGACGACTCAAGGTGGGGACTAAGGTGGGGGTGACGGCGTAACCGGCCAGATCGCCGATCTCCGGCGTTGTGTCCAGAATCGTTAAGCTCAGCGCCGGGCTGTAAGTCTGGGTGGCCTGCGCCGGTGGGAAAGGGAAATTGGGGTTCACGGCCGCATACTCAAAGTTCTGGGTATCCGGCGTGCCGCCCAATGCACCGTCGTACAGCACCAGGGTATCAGTGGGAACGGCAGCAACGGCCGTGTCCAATGTCGTCAGTAGTAAATGGGTGGCGAGTACGGCCGTGATGACGGCCGTGCCCAATAACAGCAGTTTCCGTGTCATTGTTACTCCTCCGATAATTGTCAATGGGCAATGATCAATTGACAATTGAGCATTCCACCGCCGCCCGCATTAGCTTCACGTTCGGCGTGTGCCCCGTCCACAGTGCAAAGGCGCGGGCGCCCTGGTGAAGCAGCATCCCCAGGCCGTTGGCGGTGGGTAAACCGGCGGCCTGCGCCTGGCGCATGAAGGCGGTTTCACGGGGGTTGTACACCAGGTCATACACAAACGCGCCGGGCGGCAGCGGCAGGTCATCCGGCCAGGGCGAACCTTCCGGGTGGGGGGCCATGCCCAGTGGCGTGGTGTTGACGATGAGGGGGGCGGTCAGTTTAGCGGCAATGGTGGCTAAATCGGTTAGTGGTATTGCCACTACCCCATCGCCCACAAACGGCCGTAACGCCATCACCACTTCCGCCGCCTGTTCGGGCCGCCGCGCCACCACCTGCACCCGTCCGCCGGACGTTGCCAGCGCATACACCACCGCCCGCGCCGAACCACCCGCACCCAGAACGAGACAGTCACGGCCGTTGACCGCCACCCCCCATTCGGCCAGATCAGCCAGGAAACCGGCCCAGTCGGTGTTATAGCCGGCCAGGCGTGAGGCGTGAGGCGTGAGGCGTGAGGCGTGATCGGTGATCGGTTCACGGGTTACGGATAACGGATTACGGGTTACGACGATGGTGTTGACTGCGCCGATGGCCCGGGCGGCGTCTTCGATTTCGTCCAGCAAAGGCATGACGGCCTGTTTGTGGGGGATGGTGACGTTGACGCCGCGAAAACCGAGGGTGGGCAGGGCGGGTACGGCCGTACTCACCTCATGTGGCTGCACCGGCAAGGGCACATACACATAATTCAGTCCCCGGTCGGCCAGCGCCGCGTTGTGCATGGCCGGGCTGAAGCTGTGCGCCACCGGCCAGCCGATGATACCGAGGAGCTGGGTTTTGCCGTTAACCGTGATGTGTGATGCGTGATGCGTATTCATGTGGAAACATCCGTAAAATAGCGCCCTTCATTGGCGAATCCTCGCATTTCATCGGCAATCTGATACAACGCTTCCGTCGAGTTCACCTCTGCACCTCCGCGTCTCTGCGTTAAGACTACTCTACCCACTGCATATGTGCGCCCAATCCCTGCATTGTTTCCACAAAGCCGGGAAAGCTGTCGGCCACGCAGGCGGCGTCATGCACCAGCGTATCCCCGGTGGACACCAACCCGGCCACAGCCAGGGACATGCCCAGGCGATGATCATCGTGGCTGTCTACTTCTGCGCCACACGGCCGTACCGGGCCATGCACCGTAAAACCATCCGGGTACTCGGTCAGTTGAATGCCCAATTTCCGTAATTCCCCGGCGAGTACACTAATGCGGTCTACTTCTTTGACACGCAGTTCGGCGGCGTCACGCACGGTGCTGCTGCCTGCGGCTTGGGAAGCCGCCACTGCCCAGATGGGCAGTTCGTCAATGCCACGCACCACACTGTCACCGTGTACGGCCGTATTGTGCAACTCATTAAAGCGCACCGTCAGGTCGGCCGCCGGTTCACCGCCGGTCACGCGCTCATGGGTCAGCGTAAAGTTGGCCCCCATCGCCCGCAGCCACTCCAAAATGCCGGTGCGCGTCTCGTTCATGCCCACATTTTCTATCGTAATCTCCGAATGGGGCACAATGGCCGCCGCCACCAGTGGAAAGGCTGCCGACGAGGTATCACTGGGCACCGTCAAATTCAGTGGTTGAAGTGAGCGGTGAGCAGTAAGCAGTGAATGTATGGTGATCCAATCGCCGCTTGTTTCGACGTTTGCCCCCATGGCCGCCAACATTCGTTCCGTATGGTCGCGGGCGGGGCCGGGCTGGTAGACGGCCGTTTCTCCCGCCGCATACAAACCGGCCAACAGTACCGCGCTTTTTACCTGGGCACTGGCCACGGGCATTTCATACTGGATGCCGTGTAGGGTGGCGGGGGTGAGGTGCAGGGGGGCACGGCCGTCGGTCGTTTCAATTTGTGCCCCCATCAAACGCAGCGGTTCAGCAATACGGCGCATCGGCCGTTTGCGCAGTTGCTCGCTGCCATCCAACGTCACCGGGAAACGCTGCCCGGCCAGCAGCCCCGCCAGCAGACGAATGCCCGTGCCGGCGTTGCGTAAATCCAGTGGTTTGTCCGGTGGTTTTAAGCCATGCAGTCCCCGCCCTTCAACCTGCAAATCCCAGGCCGTGGGCGACTTCTTGTCAATCTCAATCTGCACACCCAGGTCCCGTACTGCGCCCAACGTCGCCAGGGTATCCCCGGCGGGCAGCCAGCGGCGAATGACGCTCACACCCTCGGCAATGGCCGCCAGCATAACGGCCCGGTGGCTGATGGATTTGTCGCCGGGCACGGTTATCGTACCCCGCAGCGGGGTAGTTTGGGGGTGAATCAGTAATTTGGCAGACATGTTTTTCTCCGGTACGAGGGGATCGGTAAACAGTAAACAGTAATTGGTCAAAAGGGGCCAGGCAGGTTTCCTCTAAGCGATCGTTTGCAAATAAGTTAGCGATTGGGTAATTGGGTCATTAAGTAATTGAAGCGGCTAATTACCAAATTACTCAATTACATAATTACCGCACGGTTACTTAACCTGTAACGGCTACCAATTACCGCTTCAATCGTTTCATCTGGCGGACTACTTTTTGTGTCTTTTTGTCCTCACGGTTGGGGTCCAGGCGGGCGACGGGCGGCCGTTTTTGCACTTCCGCCTGCGCCAGGGCATGGTGGATAAGCAAATAGTTCCGGTCGCGCATGAATTGTTCGTGGGTGGCGTTGGCGTGTTCTTGTTTGTATTCAGCTTCGGCCGTGTCCATCTTTTGTTTTACATCCTGAATTTCGGCCGCTGGTAAATAGGCCGCGTGGGTGCTGAATTCCAGTTGATCCAATACCGGCACAAGCCGGGTCAGGATGACCTCGCCAATTTCCACAATCCCCCGCCCGCCAGGGTCATACACAGTAAATGTTTCGCCGGTCAGGTAATCACGCAAGAAGAGTTGTTGGCCTTCGTAACCAGTCAGTTCATACGCGCCTGCCGGGGGGGCCAGCCGCCATTCATCTAAGGCGACCTGTTGATACGTAGACAGGTCTTCGCGCCGTTCATCATAGTAATGATTGATGAGACGGCTCCCATCGGCCAACGTGTAATCAAACATAAACCAGTCAAAAAAACGGAGCGCCTCTGGCTGGCTCATCTCTTCGGCGTTGTCAAAGGTATAAAACTCATTCCAGTACAGTGGCAGCGCTCTGGCAAAATCTTCGTTAAAGCGTTCGTCGCGGGCAAACTTGAGCAGATCGCGGCGAATGTAACGCACTGCTTCTTGCCGGGCACGCCGTTCACTCTCTTTCGCCTGGTCTTCCTTCAAGTGGCATTGTTTGTACTTTTTGCCGCTGCCACAGTAGCAGGGGTCGTTTCGTCCCGGTGTGTTCATGTTGTCTCCTGTATGAAGAAAGTAAGCGGTAAACGGTAAGCAGTGAACAGTGGGTGAACTGTTCACTGTTCATTGTTCACTGTTCACTGTTCACTGTTGACTCCTTCAAGTCTTGCCAATATCGGTAACAATTCGTTCAACGCCGTAATTGTATAATCCGGCTGTGAGCCGTTTAGCTCGTAGTTGAGGTGAGACGGCCGTATGAGGACGCTGGTCAGTCCGGCGGTGTTGGCCCCGGCAATGTCGTTTTCGGGGCGGTCGCCGACAAAGATGGCCTGCGCCGGTTCAACTTCTAGCATGTCCAGGATACGCTGGTAAATGGCGGGATGCGGTTTCATATAGCCGGCATCGCCAGAGGTGATGCGAGCGTCCAGATAGGGCAGCAGGCCATAGGTTTCCAGTTCCACATCGCGCATCCACATGGGCTGCATGGCGTTGGTGATCAGGCCGAGTTTGTACCCTTGTTGGCGCAGGGTTTGCAGGGTGGGGATGGCGTCGGGATACGGCCGTACCCCCGGCACCGGCTGCCAGTTATAGATGCGCAGCAATTCATCCATGTCAACATATGCCATATCTAGCCCACACTCATGCAATGTCTGGGCCATCACCTCGGCCAGAGAAACGCCGGCCCAGGTTTGTTTGGCCTGCGTCCACAGTGCCACCAAAACCCGCCCAAAACAGTCCAGAAAATCCTCTTCGGCAGGTACGGGTTGGATTTGTGCCGCCAGGTAAGCATATACCTGCCGCAAATGGCGATGGCCGATGGCCGCACCATGAATTTCCTGGCCTGACCAATCAATCAGGGTGTCATCCAGGTCAAAGATGATGGCCGTAATCCGTCTCTGTCCCGGTATCATGCCTCGCAAACCGTTTGTTTCACGCTCTTTATTATTTACCATCAGATCATAACATTGGGCTTTGAACCAAGCGCGGCATTATAACACTTTGCCAGATAAAAGAGGAAGAGCCTCAGGGGAGGGGGTCCTGAGGCTCTTATAAAAGGAGAAAAAGTTGTGTGTCCTTGCGTGATGTTTAGTATACGGATGTACGGCCGTTTGTGAATGGGACTTTATAACTAATTGAAGGATGTGCAACTTCTAAAGAAAAAGAAACCTTCGGGGTGGGAATTTCGGCCAGTAGGATGACCAAAC
>CAZOPF010000083.1:24848-26384 GCA_964581605.1 uncultured Ardenticatenaceae bacterium | reverse complement strand
AAACACCCAAACACCCAAACACCCAAACACCTAAACACAAAATCACCCCTGCTCTGAAACTGCCTTCACGGGCGGTTGCCGCAGTTGTTGGCGTTTACGTTTTTGCAGCCATTCCGCACCAAAGTAGCTGCCGAGGACAAACGTGGCCGCCGCCACTTGCCAGCTCACTGCCTGCCAGGTAGCGTATAGGCCAAACCACAGCCCGGCCCAATAAGGAAACGTCACACCCTGAATGGGCGAAATGCCCATCCAACCCACCGCTTGCAGCACATGGACGGTCTTGCCCACCATTGTCACCAACACCATGCCAATGAGGACGCCTGTCCAGACAAGCATCTTTTTGTAAGGCAGCCGCGCCTGCAACTTGAAGGTAATAATGCCCACAATGATGACGCCGACAACGCCCAACGCCACACCTTGCAGCACAACGGCCGTGCCCGCCTCCAACACCAATGCCTGCAAAAACAGCACCGTCTCAAACCCCTCACGGTACATGCTGGTGAACCCCAACAGCACCAGACCGAGGAATTGGCCTGTTTCGGCCGTAAGCAACTGCCGTTTCTGTTGGTGAAATCCAGCCATCCAATCCTTCCAATATGTCTTGTGGAAGAACCAGTTGGTAATCAACAACAGCACGCCAATAGCAATGAGCGAGACAACCGCTTCCAGCCGCTCGCCAAAGCGGGTGAGGGAAGAGAGAAGTTGCTGTGCCAGCCACCACGTCACGGCCGTTGCCACCACCGAGAGCAACACCCCCACCACCATCGGCTTACGGAAACGGGCATACACACCCACCATGCTGGCCATCAACGCCGCCAGAATGACCACCGACTCCAACCCTTCGCGGAAAACGATAATAGCGGCGTTGGTAATGATGGCCCCGGGCGCGCTAGGCAGGTCGCCCAGGGTTAGCTGCGCTGCGGCCAATGCCGCATCCAGTTCGGCACGAATGGCGGCAATGTCGGCTGGCGTGGCTTGCAAAGCAATAGCCGCCGCCAGCCCGGTTTGGGCATCATAGCCTTGCCAGAAGAGGCCATCAATGTGCGCCACTTGATCGGGCGCAAAGGCCAGCAGACGTGGCTCGGGGCCAAAATCAAAAATCGCATATGCTTCTAGCCGGGCCGATTCGGCCAGTTTGTAATCTCCTTGCTGCACGGCCGTTTCCATCTGATCTAACACCGAAACCAGCACATCAAAATCGGCGTCGCTGTTGCCCGCCAGCCAGTCGGCGGGTAGCAGCTTTTCCAGCCCGGCGGTAATAGCGGCAATGTCGGCCGTCATCTGCTCTGCCGGTATAACCAACTCCTGCCGGTTTGCCGCGTCCAGATGGTCAGCAATTTGAGACATTTGCGTTTCCAGGGCGGCCGTTTGAGCAGCATCTATTTCGTTCAAATCCAGGCGTAAATCGCTAAAGGCGGCCTGTGCCCCGCCCATAAAAGTCACGGCTTCCTGAATTTCAATAGGCACCATCACCTGGTCACCGCTCACCCCCCGGTCATATTCCACGGGCACCAATGCCAGGTAACGCATCAATTG
>CAZOPF010000083.1:0-24748 GCA_964581605.1 uncultured Ardenticatenaceae bacterium | reverse complement strand
CGCATCCAGCGCCACATGCAGGTGTTCGGTCAGCCGTGCCTGGTAAGTGTCCAACAGGTCGGCATTGACCCGCGCCTGGGTTTCGGCAATTGTTTCGGCCGTCATTTGCCGCACGGCCAGCGTCGCATCGGCGCCGGGGCGGCTAAAGCGGGTGCTGGGGCGGTAATCACGCACCAGCAACCATTCCTGAGCAGTGGCCGAGTCTCCGGCGGCAATCGCCTCCTGGACTAGCTGGGTGCTGCCCGCAAAAATGGCGGCCTGCGCCTGCCCACGTGCCAGCGCCAGGGCGGTGGGGTCGTTACTGGTAACGGCCGTACCTGCCATTTCCATTGCCTCACCCAACCAGCGCTGGCTTTGGGGGGGTAACGGCAGTTGGGCGGCGGCTGTTTGGGCGGCTGTGAGATGGGTGACGGCCGTTTCGCCATCCCCGGCCAACAATGCCGACTGTGCGGCAAACAACGCATCACGCACGGCATCGGCCGCCTGCCAGGGGGCCATTTCTTGTGCCCACACTGAGGCCAATCCGGCTGACCACAATCCGGTGAGAAGAAGAAAAAGTATTAAGCGATGATGCGTTTTCATACCAAAATTCCTGAATTACCGCCGACTACAAATCGGCGTCTGATAGGCCCAAACCCGCTCAAGCGGGTTATGGCGCTGGCATTAGAGTGCCTTTGCACACATGTGTATGTCAGGCGGCACATTCCATTCGTCGGCTGATGCCTACTCCTCCACCACGACATTCAGCAGGGCGGCTGCCTGGGCCACCTGGCCGGAAAGGGCGGTGGCTTTGGCCTGTGCTTCCGAGCCAAACAGGTCAGCCTGCTCACCCGTGAAGCGCGTTCCCGCCTGTTCCTGGCTGTAGAGGTCGCCCACATAACCGCGTAAATCGGCAAAACCGTCTACAATCTGGCCGTGTAAGGCCGGGTCACTTTCAGCGACCAGCGGGGCCACATTGTCATAGGTGACGTTCAGCCCGTTCAAGATGCCGTTGATGTCAAAGAGGCGGCTGAACCCAATAAAGGCGGTTTCATCACTTTCGCTGCCCGCAATGTAAGCGGAGAGTTTCCACTGTTCAAAGTATTCGTTCATGGTGGGAATCATCACCACAAGGGCGGTGAAGGCGTCGCTGAGGGTGGGCTGCCAGTTGTTCACGGCCGTAATCATCTCATCTGTCGCCCCATCCAGCCCTTGCGCCGCGCCCAACAACACATGAGCGTTCGGCAACGCCTCGCCAATGGCTAGTGCGCCATCTCCATCCAGGTCTACGGCCAGACCGGTAAATTCTGGTTTGGTACCCCAGATGGTCGGTTCCAGAATGGAATGGAAAAAGTTGCCGGGGCTTTCTAGCGTTTCGCCATTGGGCAGTTCCAATGTCCATTCATACGCTTCGGCCGGGTCTTCCGCTGCGCTGGGGCCAGCATCAATCCACACATCATAAAAGGCCAGCGAAGGCACACCGGCAATAACCCCTTCATCCAGTTCATAGTATTGGCTGGCCTGCAACCAGCCGGCTTTGGCATCGGCCACTGCCTGGGTCAACTCGGCCGGTTGGGCCGCCCAGGCTACCGCATAATCAAAGTTGTGGGTGGCCATCAGGTCATGGTAGGTTTGAGCGGCCGTGAGCAAAGCGACCGTACCCTGTTTCATTTGTTGGGCATTGTCCAGGGTGTATTGTTTGATGGCGTCCAGGTCGGCAGCGGTGACGGCCGTTTCCGGCGCAGGTGTGGGTGTCGGGGATACGGCCGTGCCGCGGCAAGCTACCAACATCCCCAGGCAAAAAATCATCATCACAGGTATAATCCGTTTGAACACTTTGGTCCTCCATTGTGGATTGTCAGGGGCGTCGCCTTCTTCCCGGTTGGGGCGCTCCTGACTTCTTTGTTTATATTGCTCTTCTACTATCACCAAGACGTCCGGTTTTTAGGAAAATCGAATGTCTGACAACGTCAATTTTCAAAAGGTAGTGGGGGGAAAACAAGGCTTGTTGTTCAACTGAAAATGAACATACAGGTAACATAAATTGAACAGTGGTTAATCATCAATTTAGTACCGTTAAAGGGCGATAAATCGCCTGCAATAGACGGAGCAGAGGTGGAGGTAAATGTGAAAGGACAATTCGCCAGGCGGATGGCAAACATTCAGCGTTCGTTTATTCGAGAGATTTTGAAGGTGGCTCAAGACCCCCACGTCATTTCTTTTGCGGGCGGGCTGCCAAACCCGGATTTTTTTCCGGTGGAGCCGTTGCGGGCGGCGGCCGATAAGGTGCTGGGGCAAAAGGGGACGAATGCGCTGCAATACGCGCCCACATTGGGCAACCCGGAACTGCGCCACTTTATTGCTGACCGTTACCGGAAAACATGCGGTCTGGATGTGCCGGCCGATGATATTCTCATCACCAATGGCTCACAGCAGGGGCTGGAGTTGGTGGCGAAGATTGTGATTGATCCCGGCGACCAGGTGATTTTGGAGTCGCCCAGTTATATTGGCGGGATTCAGGCATTTTCGTTGTTTCAGCCGCAATTTGTGACGACGCCGCTGCGGGCTGATGGGCCGGACACGGCCGTACTCGCCCAACACGCCGCCCATCCCCAGGCCAAACTGTTTTATGCCCTGCCCAATTTTCAGAACCCCACCGGCATCACCTATTCGGCCAGCAAACGGGAAGATGTAGCTGCCATTTTGAAAGATCACGCACTGTTTTTCATTGAAGATGACCCCTACCGGGAACTGCGTTTTATGGGGGAAGATTTACCGCCGATTACGGTCTACGGCCGTGACCGGGCCTTCCTCCTCGGTTCTTTCAGCAAAATTGTGGCTCCCGGTTTCCGCATGGGTTGGGTTGTGGCCCAGCCGGAACTGATGGATAAACTGATCATTGCCAAACAGGCCAGCGATTTACACTCCAACTACGTTTCCCAACTCATCATTGCCCAATACCTGCAAGACAACGACCTGGACGCGCATATCGCCACCATTCGGGAGGCATACGGCCGTCAGCGGGCACTGATGGTCGCCATGATCGAAGAACTATTCCCGGCCGATGTGCACTATACCTTGCCTGAAGGGGGCATGTTCCTCTGGCTCACCTTACCGGAAGGGATGTCCGCCATGCAACTGTTTGAAACGGCCGTGAAACGTAACGTCGTCTTTGTGCCCGGCGACCCCTTCCACGTAGATGGCACAGGCCGCAATACCCTGCGCCTCAACTTTTCCAATTGCGATGCCACTGAAATTGAAACGGGCATGACGCGGCTGGCGGAGGTATTGCGTGATTCCGTAATCCGTAATCCATGACCCGTGATACGCCATGCGTAAAACCAAAACAGTGAAGCACGCAAACGATCAAGAAGAGCCTCCTCAGATGGGCACGCCGCTGCCGGTGCTGTGGCAGACGAGTACGGCCGTTGGCGTCTTTCTGGGTGCAGAGATTCCGGCCAGTTGGAAGCTGGATTTTGCCCTGGCGCTGACCTTTATTGGCATTGTTGTGCCCTTGTTGGCCACGCACCCTATGTTGGCGGCGGCGGGGGTCGCGGCCGTGATCGCTCATGGCCTGCCGTACAATCTGGGTCTGGTTCTTGCTGGGCTGGCGGGTATTGGGGTGGGCGTGTGGATGGAGAGGCAGTAATAGCAGACACCAGACACCTGACACACAACCCATGACCCATCACGAGTAAAAAATTGATGACTAAAGTTCTCATCACAGGTATCACCGGCTTTGTGGGCAGTGCCCTGGCGCAAGCGTTGGCGGCCGAAGGGGCGGAGTTGTTTGGGCTGGTACGGCCGTCGGCCGACCATTCTCGACTGGAAGGCCTGCCCATCACCTACCTGGAAGGGGATGTAACGGTCCCGCAATCCTTAGCCGGGTTGTTTGATTGGGTAGATTGGGTGATTCATGCTGCCGGGATGTTGGGCCGGGCCGGCGTACCGGAATCCGCGTACCATCAACTGCATGTCAATGGTACCAACAATGTATTAGGCGAAATTGAAAAGCTGGACAATCCACCCAACGTGCTGTATGTAAGCAGCCCTGGCGTTTTAGGCCCCATCTCCGGCAAACCGGCCGATGAAACGGCCCCACTTGCCCCCTCCAACGCCTATGAGCGCAGCAAAGCGGCCGCCGAAACGGTCGCCCACATTTATGCCCGGCAAGGCATACCCATTGTCATGGCCCGGCCGGAATTTATTTATGGGCCTGGTGATTGGCATGTGTTGGGACTATTTCAGGCTATCCAAAAAGGGCGTTTTTTTACCATTGATCACGGCCGTGCCACCTGCCACCCCACCTATATTGATGATGCCATTGACGGGATGCTTCGTTGCCTGAAACGGGGCCAGCCCGGCCAGATTTACCATATTGCCGGGCCAGAACCCATATCCTTTCGTCTGCTGGCCGATACCATCGCAACGGCCGTGGGCGTTCCGGCACCCCGCTATAACCTGCCACGCTGGTTGGCCATGGCCGGTGCCACCGCTCTGGAAATAGGTGGAGGGGTGCTCAAATTCACGCCCCCACTCAGCCGGGATGGGGTTGCTTTTTTTAGTGAAGATCGCCGCTTTAGCTGGCAAAAAGCCCACCAATCTATTGGTTATACGCCACGTTTTGATCTGCCCACAGGCGTGCAAAAAACGGTAGCGTGGTATCGTGCGCAAGGGTTGTTGGCCTGAAGGTGGTTATTCACCTGCCAGCGCACCTGCTGCCAGCGCTCTTAGTTCTGCCTCATTCAGCACTGGCACACCCAACTGCTCTGCTTTTGCCAGTTTGCTACCCGCACTTTCCCCGGCCAGCAGATAGCTGGTATTTTTGCTGACAGAGCCGGTTACTTTGCCGCCATGCGCTTCAATGAACGCTTTAGCTTCGTCGCGGCTCATGGTGGGCAACGTGCCGGTAATGACAAAAACGAGGTCTGCCAGGGATTGGGTGGCGGCGGGCACGGCCGCGCGCTCCACCGCAAAAGGCAGCCCGGCTTGCCGAAACTTTGCCAACAATACCAGATTCCGCTCGTCGGCAAACCAATCTACCAGGCTGGCGGCGATTTGCGGGCCTACGCCATCAATAGATTCTAGCTGCTCCTGGGTAGCGGCCGTGAGGTGATCAATGCTGCCAAACGCATCCAGCAATAATCCGGCGACCACGCTGCCCACAAATCGAATGCCGAGCGCGGTTAAAAAGCGCGAGGCCGGCTGGCTCTTGCTGGCCTCAATGCCGCTCAAGAGGTTATCTACCTTTTTTTCCTGAAATCCTTCCAGCGCCAGCAATTGTGCCCGATCCAGGTAGTAGAGGTCGGCAATATCGTGAATGATGCCCTGGGCGATGAGCAGGGCGGCCGTTTTGCCACCAAATGTGCCAATGTCCATTGCGCCCCGGCTAACGAAGTATTCCACCCGGCGTATCAGTTGTTCTGGACAGGCGGGGTTGTCACAATAAATAGCCACTTCCCCTTCAATGCGTTTGACCGGCTCACCACAAAACGGGCAGGTGGTTGGCGGGGTGATGATTTGTTCACGGCCGTCACGCCGTTCGGCCACTGGGCCAATCACATAGGGGATTACATCGCCGGCCCGTTTCACCAACACATAATCCCCCAGGCGAATATCTTTGCGGGCAATCTCGTCATAGTTGTGCAAGGTGGCGTTGCGCACCACCACGCCACCAATCTCCACCGGTTCCAGGACGGCATTGGGCGCGAGTACGCCGGTGCGCCCCACATTCACCTGCACTTCCAACAGCCGGGTGACTTTTTCCTGGGCGGGGAACTTCATGGCAATGGCCCCACGCGGGTCTTTGCCCACAAAACCGAGGCTGTCGGCCAGGGGGCGGTCATTGATTTTGACGACAATGCCATCTACTTCGTAGTTGATCTGGTTGCGGCGGCCAATCCAGGCTTCGTAGGCGGCAGCAACGGCCGCTAAATCTGGGCAATGGCGGTTATCTGTGGAAACGGGAAAGCCAAGCTGTCGCAGATACTCCAGCCGTTCCCATTGGGTGTGGGGCACGGCCGTGCCTTCCCAGGCAACAAGGTCATAGCAGTAGAGGGTGAGCGGCCGGGCGGCCGTAATTTTGGGGTCTAGTTGGCGTAGTGAACCTGAAGCGGCATTACGGGGATTCATATAAGGCGGTTCATCGGCCGCCAGGCGGGCAGCGTTAAATGCTTCAAATTTGTCCAGGGGAAAGAACACTTCCCCACGCACAACGAGTAATGGGGGGGCCGCGACTGTACTGTCTGGGGCAACAGGAATTTTAGGCGGGATCGCTTTAAGGGTGCGCAAATTGGCGGTGACATCTTCGCCAATTTCGCCATTGCCGCGAGTGGCGCCTTGAATGAAACGGCCGTCGCGGTACGTCAGCACCACTGTCAGCCCATCCAGCTTAGGCTCAACCACAAAATCCAAAACCATCTGCGAGTCTGGCAGCAAACGGCCGATGCGCTGCCGCCAGGCGTATAAATCTTCCACATTAAACGCATTCGCCAGGCTGAGAATGGGCGCAGGATGGGTAACCTTGGCAAAAGCGTCTAGCGGTTCCGCTCCGGCCCGTTGCGTGGGCGACTCTGGTGTCACCCATTCGGGGTGTGCCTGCTCCAGCCGCAGCAGTTCGTGATATAGAGCGTCGTATTCGGCATCGCTAATCAGCGGGGCGTCTAATACATGATAACGGTACAGGTGATAATTCACCTGGTCGCGTAGGGTGGCAATTCGTTCTTTATCGTCCATAGCTGATCTCCGGGCCTATTATCGCAGGGGGAACAGCCCAAAACAAACAATTGCGTATCGGCCGTTGCCGGGTATCATTGCCCCAATGTGGGGTGCGGGGGATGGCACAAACAAAACAAGAGGCAAAGAATGTTTACGTTATTAGCAGAAGGTAGTGTCACCAGCCCGGCGGGGTTCACGGCCGTTGCCGTGCCTGCCGGTCTGAAAAAAGAGAATCAACTTGATTTGGCGCTGGTGGTTTCCGAGCAGGATTGTGTTTGTGCGGCCGTGTTCACCCAGAATCAGGTGGTGGCGGCGCCGGTCATTGTAGATCGGGAGACGCTGGCGCAAAACAAGACGGCAATTCGAGCAGTGGTGGCAAATGCGAAGAATGCCAATGCCTGCACAGGCGAACCGGGGCTGGCCAATGCCCGTGAAACGCAGCGGCTGACGGCCGTCGCGCTGGATATCCGGCCCGATCAGGTGCTGCTGCTTTCTACCGGCGTGATTGGTGTGCAATTGCCGATGGACAAGATACGGGCGGGGGTGGAGATGGCAGCAAGAGAGATTGGGGGCAGGGGAGCGGAGGAGCGGAGGAGTGGAGGAGTAGAGGCAGCGCGGGCGATTATGACGACGGATACACGGCCGAAGCATCTGGCGGTGACGGTGGAATTGCCGGGCGGCGGGGTGGTAACGATTGGTGGCATGGCCAAGGGTGCGGGCATGATTCACCCCAACATGGCGACGATGCTGGCGGTGATCACGACCGACGCCCGGATTGCGCCAGATGTGCTGGATGGGTTGTTGGACACGGCCGTAAACCAGAGCTTTAACCGCATCAGTGTGGACGGCGATACCAGCACCAATGATACGGTGTTGCTGTTGGCGAATGGGGCAAGTGGCACGGCCGTAGCCGACGAACAAAGCCGCGCTCTTTTTGGCGAGGGGCTGAACTTTGTCTGCGCCGAACTGGCAAAAATGATTGTGCGCGATGGCGAGGGGGCGACGAAGTTTGTGGAAATTCAGGTGACAGGCGCGGCCACAGACGCCGACGCCCACGCCATTGCCAACACCATTGCCACCTCACCGCTGGTGAAGACGGCATTTGCGGGCAGCGACCCCAATTGGGGGCGTATTCTGGCGGCGGCGGGGCGGGCGGGTGTGCTGTTTGACCAGAACGAAACCGGCCTGTGGGTCAATATCCCTGGTGCGGAGCGGCTGCAACTGGTGGCGGAGGGGACGCCAACCGACTATTTGGAAGCAGACGCAGCCTATATTTTTGCCCAACCGGAATTTGCGGTAGAGTTGGCGGTGGGCAGGGGAGGGGGCACGGCCGTAGTCTGGACGTGCGACCTGAGCCATGACTACGTGAGCATCAATGCCGATTATCGGACGTAATCGTGACCCGTAATCCGTAACCCGTTAACCGATTATGGTTTACGAAAAAGCACGAGGTATTGCAGTGAATTTGTTGGACATAGCTATCATCGCCTGGGGATTTTATGAACTGTTTGGCATCACGGTGAAGCCGGGGTTTTACTGGGAGCACAGCCGCCGGATGCAGCTTACCCGCGCCCGCCTGGGTGATCGGAAGGCAACCATTTTGTATCTCGTTTTTGCCCTTTTGTTGGTGGGGTTTGGGCTGTGGAGTCTCTTTTTGCGGGGCGGATAAGATTGATCCGCGAAGAACGCGAAGGGATGCGAAGGTATTTTGACGTGGTTTGTGCCAGAATATTTGGTGACAGGCTGAGGTAATTGCATGATGAATGAGTTGATAGCCAGATTGGATGGAGAGTGGCACGGCCGTTACCCGGTGCGCGTCACAAAAAAGCAAAAAGAACAGTTCTTACAAGAATTGGAAACGGAGCTACACGCCCGGAACTTTGCCACCAGCCGCATCGTCGCCCGCAAACTAATCTCCTGTACCAACCTGGTGACACAGTGCGACCATCCCCGCGTCATCTTCCTGGCCCATTACGATACGCCGACCATCATTCCCTTCTGGTTTTCCTGGCTCTTTCGGCTGATCGGGCATACCCGGCAAATCCTGGCCATGGTGTTGCTGGTGGGGTTGCTGGTGCTGCTCTCGCTGCTATTGGCGAGTGTGGGGCTGGCGACATTGTTTCACCTGCTTATTTTTCTGTCGCTCCTCACCCTGTTTATTCCCAACCCACACAACCGCGAGGACAATACCAGCGGCGTCATTGGCCTGATAGCCCTGGCTGATTGGCTGCATCAACATCCAGAGCGGCAACAAGAGGTGCAGTTGGTTTTTTTGGATAATGAGGAGTGGGGGTTGTTGGGGTCGGGCGCGCTGAAGCAGGTGTGGCAAAAACAGGGACATCCCTATCAAAACGCCGTGATCATTAACCTGGATTGTATTTCCAGAGGTCAAACGCCTCTGCTCATCTACCATCGAAATGGCGCGGTGGCGGAAAGGGTACGGCCGTATCTGCAAAGACACCTCCCCTCATTGCAGACGATGGACATGGGGCCGGTACCGCTTTCCGATAACTACACCTTTGGCCGGGAGGGGGCAGTGGACATTTCGTATGCCGACCCAACATTGATTCCGGGCGGCTACTACATCCCCCGCATCCACACACCGGCCGACAACGATTTCTTTCCAGACAAGCTGCAACCCCTGATTCAGGGGCTAACCGATTTTCTACAAGATGAGCTGATTGACTGACAAAACTTATCTAACCGCAGAGAACGCGGAGGGCGCGGAGGTTAAATAAAGGAGAAATCTCTGCGTTCTCTGCGCCCTCCGCGGTTGAAAAATGAGATATGTCAGTCAACCAGGCAAGATGAGATAGGGAAAACAGTATGAGCAAATTATGGGGCGGACGATTCGCCGGAGAGACGGATTTGTTGGTGCATGAGTTTAACGCCAGCCTGCCTTTTGACCGGCGGTTTTATGCCGAAGATATTCGCGGCAGCATGGCCTGGGCGCGGGCGCTGGCCGGGGCGGGGGTGCTGACAATGGCCGAAGCGGAAACGCTTGTGACCGGGCTGGCGCAGGTGCAGGCGGAGTTTGAGAACGGCACGTTTGTGTTTGAAGCGGGGGATGAGGATATTCACACGGCCGTCGAACGCCGCCTCACCGAAATCGTAGGTGAAGTAGGTGGCAAGTTGCACACGGGACGCAGCCGCAATGACCAGGTGGCGACTGATTTCCGCCTGTGGGTGATGGGGGCCATTGACCACCTGCAAGACAATTTGGCTGATTTGCAGAAGGCACTAATCGAAAGTGCGGAAGCCAATTTGAACCTGCCCATGCCCGGTTATACCCATTTGCAACATGCGCAGCCGGTGACGTGGGGGCATTGGGTATTGTCTCATTTCTGGCCTCTGGTGCGGGATGGGGAACGGCTGGCGCAAGTGCGAGGGCGCACGGCCGTACTCCCTCTTGGTTCGGGCGCATTGGCGGGCACAGCTTATCCGGTGGACCGGGAATGGTTGGCGCAGGAGTTGGGGTTTAGCTCAGTCAGCCAGAACAGTCTGGATGCCGTTTCTGACCGGGATTTTGCCGCCGATTTCTTGTATGCCGCCGCCATAATTGGCCTGCACCTGAGCCGGTTGGCGGAGCAGTTGATTTTGTTCAGCAGCGCCGAGTTTGGTTTTGTGCGGCTGGATGATGGCTACAGCACCGGCAGCAGCCTGATGCCGCAAAAGAAAAACCCGGACACGCTGGAACTGACACGCGGCAAGGCGGGGCGGCTCATCGGCCACCTCACCGGGCTGCTGACCACCCTCAAAGGGCTGCCGTCCAGCTATGACAAAGATTTGCAGGAAGACAAGGAGCCGGTATTTGATGCCTTTGACACCCTGCGGCTGACGTTGCCTATCATGGCCGGGTTGATCCACACGTTGACGCTGCGCCCGGAACGGATGGCGGCGCAGTTAGAGCCAGGGCTGCTGGCAACGGATTTAGCCGATTATCTGGTGAAGCGGGGCATCCCCTTCCGGCAGGCACATCATCTGGTGGGGCAGGTAGTGCAGGTGGCCGAGCAGAAGGGGGTGAATTTGACGGAGCTGACGGTAGCGGAATTGCAGGCAGTAAGTGGAGAATTTGGGGAGGATGTCACGGCCGTGTTTCACATCCAATCATCCCTATCCAACCGGAACGTCAGGGGGGGCACGTCAGTAGAGGCTTTGGCAACCCAGTTGGCGGCGGCGCGAAGGGCCGTGAACTGAAGTCGGTAATCCGAAGCCCGAATTCGGATTACCGATTATGGATTACCGGCTACCGGCACCCCGGCCAGCAAGTCTGTAATTGTCTGCACGAGTTCCGGTTTGGAGATGGGTTTGGTCATATAGCGGTCAGCGCCGGATTCTAAACCGGCGCGCACGGCTTCGGTCTGGCTGCGGGCGCTGAGGAGGATGATGGGGAGTTCGGCCGTTTCTGGCTGGCTACGCAACTCCTGGCATGTCGTAAATCCATCCATGTTAGGCATCATGACATCCAGTATCACGATGTCTGGTTTGCTTTCTGCAATGACTTCTAGCGCCTGTTGCCCATCTTCCGCTTCCAAAATCGTAAATCCATCACGCTCTAACATCAGGCGCAATAGTTTGCGGGTCATATCTTCATCATCTACTACCAGTACAATTGATGTCACGGCCGTTCTCCTTCGTGCTGTGCGGCTGTTTTAAGACAGCCACGCTCTCCATTAGCTAACATACCGTTAGCGTATTACACCGGGGCTTACAAGGGTACTGACAGGGGGAAAAGTTCACATGCCATTCACGGCCGTTGGCTATGAATCAGGACAATCTGTCAGAAACGCCGTAATTTACACCCACTATGTTCCCTTACAACGGCAGATATAATATGATGGTAACGGACGAAACAGAAACTATGCACCCGGAAGTACGGAAAATTCTCATAATTGAAGATGAGTTCCCCATGCGGTACCTCATTGAATACCAGTTGAAACAGAACGGATATGAGGTGTGCCTGGCCAAAGATGGCCCGGATGGGTTAAAAGTTATGGCGCACAACCGGCCTGATCTGGTGCTGCTGGATGTGATGATGCCGGGAATGGATGGTTTTGAGGTGTGTACGCGCATTAAAGACAATCCTGAAACGGCCGACATCCCCGTGATTTTTGTTACCGCCAGCGAGCTACATGATTACCGGCTGCGGGCGTTTGATGTGGGCGCGGCGGAATACATCACCAAACCGTTTCGGGCAGAGGAGTTGGTGCGGCAGATCACGGCCGTGCTGGAACGCCAATCAGGCATACAGGAAGAAGAGATGGTGGAGCAGACCGTGCCAGAAACGGTTCAGGCCGGGCACGTCGTCTCCCTTTTCAGCCCTAAAGGCGGCGTCGGCGTCACCACCCTGACCATTCAACTGGCCGAAGCCATTGCCTTGCAGGCCGGCCGCCCCAGCGTCATCATAGATTTTGATCTGCCTTTAGGTGGCGTGGCCCCCATGTTACGCCTTTTTCCCCGCCATGATATTGTGGAGCTCCTCAAAGTAGCCCCAGAGTACATTACCTTGAGCATGATTGATGAATTTGCCCTGCGCCACCGTGAGAACATCTTTGTGATTCCCGCACCGGGAAGATTGATAGACCCGGCAACCAGCCCTGATACGACCACACTTAAACGTGTAACCGATATTCTGACGGCCGCGGGACATACTGTTTTGATTGATGTTGGCAATCATCTCAGGCAATGTACGGTGGACGTATTAAGCAACTGCCAATTGATTCTGGGGGTCACATCCGGCCAGCCATTGGCAAACCAGCAGTTAAATCTTTTTCTGGAATCGGCCAATCAGTTGGGATTAGATTCGCGTTGCATTTTGCCGGTGATCAATGAGATGGCCGGGCCGGTGCGTGAGATTACACTGTCGCGTGTGCCTGCCGCCCGCCTCCCCTACACCGGCGACCCCACCGATACCAAACTGTGGCTGAAACAACAGGGGCTACGCAAATTGGTGTCGTTGTTGTATTGAAGAGGAGATTGGAGATTGAAAAATTAGCCAATCTCCCAATTTCTCAATCTCTTCCTTTCCAATTGCCTTCTTACACCCGCAAAATAATGAGCAAAACGGGGAAAAGTAAACCAGACCAGCCCCAGGCCAAAGAGCAAACCGGTGAGGGTGCGCAGCCACCAGTTGGATGTGCCGATGGTATCGCCGCTGTAGAACACGGCCGTACCCGTCCCCCCCGTCAACATCACCAGCCACTCATTACTCTCCCGAAAACCGCTGCCCGACTCGCTGGCCATATGGCTGAAACCGTCCAGCAGCAGCGGCAGGGTGAGGAGCATAAAGGCAAACAGGCTTAAGGACGGCCGTCCCCGCCGCAATCCCCACACCAATCCCCCCATCACCGTCCCCATAAAAATGGCGATCATCCGGTGGTTCAGGGCCGTTTTGTAGCCAATCTGGCCATTGCCGGTAAAAGCCTGTAGCTGTTGGGGATCAGCCCCAAAAGCGATAAGCTGCTCCAGAGAATAGGAGCGCAGGAAAGCGGATTCACCAAAAAGGAAGTAGGAGCGTTGGGGCAACTGGTGGTTGTGTGGGGCCAGGAAACGGTACACGGCCGTGCCCGCCTCATCATACCCCTCCGCCAACAAAGCCGGGGCCAGAAAACCCAACATCAGAAAAACAATCGCCGCCGCCATAAACAGAAAATACCAGGTGCAGGCCAGCCAATAGACCAGCTGTTGCAGCCCCAATACCAATGAACGTCGCCAGCCGGTAATGGGCGGTTTGGGATTTCGCGGGGAAGAGGGGGATGATGTCATAGGGTCAGATTAGGATTGGTAATGTCTTTAGTTATTCGCTATGACTACAGCGGATAAAGGATGGAACGGATTCCGCTCTGGGGATTTATCCGCTTATTCCTCCATCCGTTGTAGCCTTAAAGGAGTGGCAAAAACTTCGTGACGTTACCGATTTTCTTAAAATCCTGTCAGGCAAACAGGTTTGTTATCCGTGTAAAACAGGCGGTGAATGATCTCCGCATAGGCCACGTCCGAGAGTTCTACCAGGCCATAACCAAGCATCGTTTTCAATTCAACGGAACCTGTAACCAGCGAAGAAAACTCGGCCACATCCAGAGTCAGCGTGACATCGTGGGCGGCATCGGCAGGCAAAAGTTGAACACGGCCGTTCACCACATCCAGCACCCACTCTCCCCCATTTTCCGGCAGAAAGCTATCAGTCATCTTCACTTTCAGGCGGCAGGTCTGGCCGTCAAAAGAATGGTGGGACAATAACTCAAAAAAGCGGGGCACATCAACCAGGCGGTACATAATGCCCGTGCCCTGGATGTTCGATTCCTGGTACACAGTAGGGAAGATCAGGTCGCCCGTATTGCGCGGGTCGGTCAGCAGCAGGTGGAAGTCGTCATCATGGGTGTTCAGGACGATGCTTTCAATCTGGTCAGCCTGGGAGCGAAGGAAGGCGAGCAGGTCATACAGCACGGCCGTCTCCTCATACACCAGCGCCCGCACCACCAGTTGGTTACTCAGCAGGTTGCGATGTTGGCCCGGCTCAAACTGGAACTGCACATACCCGCGTAGCTCATCGCCTTCCCAACAGCCGGCCGTCCGCAGGTTATCACTGGTAAAGATGGCATCCAGGTAGGAAGGGGAGTTTTCCATCATACCATTTGTGAACGCCATCACCCGTTGGTAGCAGGCATTGAAAGCATACCGGTCACGGCTAGAAAGCAGCGTGACATTGGCCTTTGTACCACGTTTAGGCAATTGGTTAGGGTGAAAGCGATATTGGTTGAGTTTACGGCCGTAACCAAACCCCATCTGCTTGTAAAAGTCAGCCCGAAACGGATAAAGCGCCGTCAGGCTGGCCCCCTTCTCCCGGTAATGGTGCAGGAAAAACTGCACCATGTCATACGCCACCTTCTCCTTTTTGTGATCCAGGGCCACCGCTACACCGCCTACCCCACCCACCAGCAGTTGCGCCCCATGCAACTGCATAGTGAAATCAAACAGGCGCATCACGCCCCATAGCTGCCCCTCCTCAAACAGCCCCACCAGGCTGATAATCGGGTCAGCCTGCGTCCGCGCCGTCCGTTCGCGCAACTGTTCCCGCGTCATGCGTATGCCAGGGTAGGCATTCAGTTGAATGGTGATGTAATCCTCTAATTCGTGGTTGGTTAACGGCCGTATCTCCCGCATATTCACCTCTTCAATCGGTAATCGGTGGTCGCTACTCAGTAATCAGTGCATTACCAGAACTGGCAGCAAAACCGTTGCCGTCGGATACTATACAGTGTTATAGCCCGATTTTCCAAATCAGGCGGCGATTAGGAAAATCGCCCCACAATAGATGGAGAATGAATGATGAGTACCGAAAAAATTGGCATTTTGCATCCAGGCGCGATGGGCATTTCTGTAGCCGCCGCCGCCCAAAACAGCGGCCACACCGTCTATTGGGCCAGCGCCGGCCGCAGCCCCCAGACACAGACGCGGGCACAGCAACACCAGTTGGTAGACGCGAAGACCGTAGCCGCCCTGTGCCACACCTGCACCCTCCTCATCAGCGTCTGCCCGCCCCACGCCGCCGAAGCAACGGCGCAACAAATCCTGGCGCACGGGTTTACCGGCCTCTACGTGGACGCCAACGCCATCGCCCCACAGCGAGCCATGCACATCGGCCAAATGATGACCGAGGGTGGCGCGGCCTTTGTAGACGGTGGCATCATCGGCGGGCCGGCCTGGCAGCCGCAAAGCACCTGGCTCTACCTTTCCGGCCCGGAAGCGGAACGGGTAGCCGGTTGTTTTGCCAGTGGCCCACTGGAAACGCAGATTATCGGCGCGGAGATCGGCAAGGCGTCAGCGTTGAAAATGTGTTATGCCGCCTACACGAAGGGAACGACCGCGCTGTTAGCCGCTATTTTGGGGGCGGCCGAATCGCTTTCAGTGAGAACGGAACTGGCGCAGCAGTGGGAACGAGATGACCTGGACTTCTCGGCGCAGACGGAAAACCGGGTGCGCCGGGTGACGGCCAAAGCATGGCGCTTTGCCGGAGAAATGGAGGAGATCGCCGCCACCTTTGCCGCCGCCGGACTACCAGATGGTTTTCATCTGGCGGCGGCGGAAATTTATACGCGGTTAGCCGATTTTAAGGGGCAGGAGGAGGCGCCGGCGCTCACAGCCGTGCTATCCGCCTTACTTGCCTCGAATAAAAGCCCATGACCAACGTTAGTGGAAAAGTAAACAAACAATCGCTATAATCGCCGCGTAATGGGGCGCTCCCACCGTTGCCATTACCAACAACAAACCGCAATTTTCAACAAGCACAAGGACAATGCCCAATGATCATACGCCAAGCGTCTGAACCTACGTCTACTCAAACCCAACCAAAACCCGACCAGAAACCTTTACCCTTTGCCAGCCAGATTGAATTGAGCCGCGCCGATATTTTGCGCGATTATCGCCTGGCCTGCGAAAGCCGTGAGACCAGCCTGATTGGCCGCCGCGAAGTGCTCAGCGGCAAGGCCAAATTTGGCATCTTTGGCGATGGCAAAGAGGTGGCACAATTAGCCTGGGCCAGAGCGTTCCAAAAAGGAGATTGGCGCAGCGGCTATTACCGCGACCAGACCTTTATGCTGGCAATTGGCGCCCTGACGTTGGAGCAATTTTTTGCCCAACTGTATGCGCATGACGACCTGGCCCACGAACCCCACTCCGGCGGGCGGCAGATGAACGCCCATTTTGCCAGCCGGTTGTTGGATGGGGACGGCCGTTGGCTGGACCAGACACAACGCTACAACATCTCCGCCGACCTCTCCCCGACGGGCGCACAAATGCCCCGGCTGGTGGGACTGGGCTATGCCTCCCGGCTGTACCACGAACTGCCAGCACTACAGGCGTTGACGCAATTTTCCCATGACGGCCGTGAAATCGCCTGGGGCGCCATTGGCAACGCCAGTTGCGCCGAAGGGCTGTTTTGGGAAGCGATCAACGCCATTGGAGTGCTCAAAGCGCCGGTGATCGTTTCCATTTGGGATGACGGCTACGGCATCTCCGTCACCAACGAACACCAGATTACCAAAGGGAATTTGTCGGAACTGCTGAGCGGCTTCCAGCGTAAAACGGGCAGCCGCGACGGCTATGACCTGTACACCGTGCCCGGTTGGGATTACCTGCAACTGGTGGAAACGTACCAAAAAGCGGCCCAAATCACCCGCGATCAACACGTGCCGGCGATCATTCACGTAGTCGAGATGACCCAACCGCAGGGCCATTCCACCTCCGGCAGCCATGAACGGTACAAATCGGCCGAGCGGCTGGCCTGGGAAGAGGAGTTTGACCCTATTCGCCAGATGCGGCTGTGGATCATTGAGCAGCGCATCGCCCCCGCCGGGGAACTGGATAACATCGAGCGCAACGCCCGCAAACAGGCACAACACGCCCGCGACAAGGCATGGACGGCCTATACCCGCCCCATTTACCAGGAGCGTAAAGAGGCGGCAGCAATTATTGAACAGATTGAAACCGCCTCGGCTCATGCGCAAAAAATTAGCACTCTGCGCCACCGCCTGATGGAAAAGCAGTCGCTGTCACGCAAAGATGTGTTGACGGCCGTCCACCAAACCCTCCTGCTCACCCGTGACGAAAACATCCCCACCACCCGCCAGTTGGCTACCTGGAAAAATGAACGCGCCGGCCGCCATGCCGCCAGCTACGCCGCCCATCTCACCAGCGAATCGGCCGAATCCGCCCTGAACGTGCCGGAAGTGAAGCCGATTTATGCTGACAAACCGGAAGGGTTAAAAGGGTATGAGGTGCTGAATAAAGCGTTTGCCGCCATGCTGGCCCGCGACCCGCGTGTGCTGGCTTTTGGCGAAGATGTGGGCAAATTGGGTGGGGTGAACCAGGCGTTTGCCGGCTTGCAGGCGCAGTTTGGGCCGCTGCGGGTGGCCGACACCGGCATCCGCGAGGCCACCATTTTGGGGCAGGCCATTGGCCTGGCGCTGCGTGGCCTGCGCCCTATCGCCGAAATTCAATATCTGGATTACGTCTTGTATGCGCTGCAAACGATGTCGGACGATCTGGCCTCGCTACGTTGGCGCACGAAGGGGGGCCAGAAAGCGCCGGTCATCATTCGCACACGCGGCCACCGGCTGGAAGGCGTCTGGCACGCCGGGTCGCAAATGGCTGGCCTGATTCATCTGGTGCGTGGGATGTATGTGTGTGTACCGCGAGATATGGTGCAGGCGGTTGGATTTTACAATACGCTGCTGCAAGGGGATGATCCCGGCCTCATCATTGAGGTGCTCAACGGCTACCGGCTGCGTGAAAACGTGCCCACGAATCTGACGGAGTTTACCATTCCGCTGGGTGTGCCCGAAGTGGTGCGGCCGGGAGAAGACATTACCATTGTGACGTATGGGGCGTGTGTGCAGGTGGCAATGGACACGGCCGTGCTCCTCCA
The DNA here is from genome assembly GCA_964581605.1 of uncultured Ardenticatenaceae bacterium. Taxonomy (GTDB): domain Bacteria; phylum Chloroflexota; class Anaerolineae; order Promineifilales; family Promineifilaceae; genus CAADGU01. The sequence continues at coordinate 6,627 of CAZOPF010000083.1, read as the reverse complement.
GGAAACGGGCATTGACGCCGAAATCATAGACGTGCGCACCCTGCTTCCCTTTGATCGGTCTGGCATGATCAGCCTATCGCTGCAAAAAACGGGGCGCATCATCTTCCTGGATGAAGACGTGCCCGGCGGCGCGTCTGCCTATATGATGCAGGAAGTGATCGAGAAACAGGGCGGCTTTTGGCATCTGGACGCTGAACCACGCACCCTGAGCGCCAAAGCGCACCGCCCGGCCTTCGGCTCTGACGGCGCCTACTTCTCCAAGCCCAACGTGGAAGAGTTGTTTGATCTGGCGTATGAGATGATGCACGAAGCGGAACCGGGGCGGTTCCCCATTTTTTATAGATGATCCGCGAAGGGCGCGAAGCAACGCGAATTTTCAATCTCTGCGCCTCCGCGCCTCTGCGTTAAATACTTCTTTGAGGGACACATGATAACGAGAGTGATAATGCCCGAAATGGGCGAAGGTGTGGTGGAAGGGACGGTGGCCCGCTGGCTGGTGAGCGAAGGTGACTTTGTGAAGCAGTATGACCCTATCCTGGAAATTGAGACGGATAAGGTGACAACGGAAGCAACGGCCGAAGAGTCGGGCACGATATTGCAGATTTGTGTAGCCGAGGGCACAATTGCGCCGGTAGGTACAGTGCTGGCGTACATTGGCGAACCGGGTGACGCTATCCCGGAGAATGGGGCAGTGAAAACGGCCGTCGCCGCCCCCCCCGAACCGGCGCCCACTGCAACATCAACCGCCAAACCAACCACCCCCACCCAACCGTACACCGGGCGCATCAGCCCGGTTGTCAGCCGCATCGCCGCCGAACACAATGTAGATTTGAACCAGATAGAGGGGACAGGGCTGGACGGCCGTATCACCAAAAAAGACATCCTCACCCACATCGAAAACCGCGACAAAACACCAGCCACCGTTCCCATTTCCCAACCCGAACCCGTTCAGCCAGCTCTCCCCCTCACACCCCCACCAGATCACACAATCACCAGATCACCAGATCACACGGTCACTCGCACACCTGATCACCTGCTTCCTCTCACCACCATGCGCCGCAGTATCGCCGAACACATGGTGCGCAGCAAACAGACCAGCCCGCACGTCACCACTATCTTCGAGTTCGACTTCACCAACGTGGACAAACACCGCCGCGCCCACAAAGAGCAGTTCGCCCGCGATGGCGCCAATCTGACCTTCACCGCCTACATCATCGCCGCCACCGTGGCTGCGTTGAAAAAACACCCGCTGGTTAACAGCACCTGGACGGATGAGGGCATCGAACTCAAACCAGAGATCAACATTGGCATGGCCACAGCGATAGAGGATGGGCTGATTGTGCCCGTCATCAAAAACGCCGATTCACTGAATCTGTTGGGCATTGCCCGCGCCGTGAATGACCTGGCCCACCGCGCCCGTAACAAACAACTGAAACCGGCGGACGTACAGGGCGGCACTTTTTCCATCACCAATCACGGCGTTAGCGGCAGCCTCTTTGCCACGCCGATAATCAACCAGCCGCAGTGCGGCATCCTGGGTGTGGGCATGATCGAGAAGCGCGTGAAGGTGATTGACGACGCCATTGCCATCCGTACGATGGCTTACGTTGGTCTCACCTTCGACCACCGCATCTTGGATGGCGCGTCAGCCGACGATTTTGTGGCTTCAATTAAGGAAGAGATTGAAAACTGGCGGTGATACCATACGTACCTTATCAGGCCATAACCAAAACCTTCACTTCCTCATCCAGCCGATCCTTCAACCTGTCTTTCTCCACTTCCAGATCATACCGCGTTTGCAGGTTCAACCAGAAACGCTCTGACAGGCCAAAGTAACGCGACAAACGCAAAGCGGTATCGGCCGATACCGCCCGCTTTCCCTGCACAATCTCGTTAATCCGGCGCGGCGGCACGCCAGCCAGCCGGTATTGGCTGATCCCCTTAGGTCCCAAAAATTCTTCCTGCAATATTTCACCAGGATGAATTGGGGGTAATAGTTCCTGCTCACTCATCTTATCACCTCAATGATAATCCACTACTTCCACCTGATAAGGCGTCACCGTCATGCGACTCAAAACAGATACGCCATTGAGATGGTGGAATAGCAGGCTAACTCTCGCGTGCATCCTGGGTCATGTAGTGGGCCAGGAGGATGGGCACGGCCGTAATCGTCACCACCAGAAACGCCACCACATTCGTCACCGGCCGATCCCGCGGCCTTGTCAACTGGCTGAAAATCCAGATGGGCAGCGTGGACTGCTGCCCGGCCGTAAACGTGGTCACAATCACCTCATCAAACGAGAGCGCAAAGGCTAACATCCCCCCCGCCACCAACGCCGTCGCCAGGTTGGGCAGCACCACATACCGAAATGTCTGGAACCCATCCGCCCCCAAATCGGCCGATGCCTCCAACTGCGACCGCCCCGTGCGCCGGAAACGGGCAATGGCATTGTTATACACCACCACCACACAAAAGGTGGCGTGCCCAATCACAATTGTCCAGAAGCTAAAAGGAATGTTGGTTAGCCCCATCATCGAGCGTAAGGCAATGCCCGTCACAATGCCCGGCAAGGCGATGGGCAAAATCAGCAAAAAGGAAATCGCCTCCCGCCCAAAGAAGCGGCTGCGATAGACGGCCGCCGCCGCCAACGTACCCAACACCAAAGCAATCGCGGTAGCAATCAAAGCTATTTTCAGCGACAAAAAGAGCGCATCCCACAAATCCGCCCGCCCCATGGCCACGCCAAACCAGCGCGTCGTCAACCCCGGCGGCGGAAACGTAAACGTCGCCTCATCCGTGGTAAAGGCATAGAGCATGACGATGAAAAAGGGGAAATGCAAAAACAGCAGCACGGCCGTTGCCGCCACCGTCAACCCTACCGGCGAACGATTCACCTGACTCCTTGCACGCATAAAAAGCTATCCTAAAAATAATCAAAGATTACGCAGATTGCGCAGATTCTTTAATCGGTGCAATCTGCGCAATCTTTGATTTTCACTCATTTGAGCATCAATCACCCAAACGCCTGAACACCTGAACACCTGAACACTAAATCACTCAAACACTCAATCACTTCTTCACAATGCCTCAAACGCCCCCAACCGGCGCGCCACCAACAAATAGATCGCCATCACCACTATGGGCAGCACCGTAAACGCCGCCGCCAACGGGATATTGCCGGACGTGCCCTGATAGCTATACACCGTCATGCCAATAAACGGACTGCTATCGCCAATCACCGAGGGGATGATGTAATCCCCCAGCGTCAAGGAAAAGGTAAAAATGGAGCCGGCAACCACCCCCGGAAAGGCAAGGGGCCAGGTCACATAACGAAAGGTAGCCGACGGCCGTGCCCCCAAATCACCACTCGCCTCCCCCAACGAACGCGGCACCCGTTCCAACGAGGCCATAATCGGCAAAATCATATACGGCAGCCAGACATACATGAAGACAAAAAACAGCCCCAACGACGAAATGGAGAGCGACGGGCCACCAATCACCGGCAGTTGTAGAATCCAGTCCAGCACGGCCGTCAGCCCTAACTGCCCCACAAACCAACTGATAATCCCCTCCTTCGCCAGAATCAACTTCCACGAATAGACCCGAATAATGTACGACGACCACAACGGCAGCAAAATCAGCAAATACAAAATCGCCCGCTTCCGCGCCGACGCATACCGCACCGTGTAATAGGCCAGCGGAAACGCCATCACCGCCGCCCCCACCGTCACCGCTGCCGCCATCGCCACCGTGCGCCCAAAAATCTCCATGTGCGCCCGCGTCAACAGGTCGCCATACGTCCGCAGCGTGAATTGCCGCACCACCTGCCCCGTAAACCCATCCAGATAAAAGAACGACTGAATCAGCAGCCCCACCAGCGAACCGATATACACAAGCAGCATCCACCCCAACGGCAGCCCCAACAGCAGCAGCAAAAACAACCCAGGGTGATGATGCAGTGCCGTGGAAATCCGCCGGAAGATAGAAGGTTTGTTTTGCTTCGGCAACGTGGCGCTCATTTCCACCCCCGCCGCCGAATGGAATTCGGCGTCTGGCACAGCAAACGCGCTAAAGCGCGTTGCCACCATTCAGTGCGCTTCAGCGCACTTCCCATACCAGACATCGGTTTGCAACCGATGGGATCAGCAGCAAGGAAAATGGTACCCATCTCCAATCTCTAGTCTCCAATCTCCAACACATTATTCGCTGCGCCCGGCCAGATCAGCCGCACCGGTTGTCCCGACACGGCCGTCCCATCCTGCGGTGTCACATCCATGTTTTGCTGCACTATAATCATCTCTTCACCCGAAGGCAGCGCCACCGTGTAGCGGGTGTGCATCCCCACATACACCACATCCTGCACCTGCCCCTCAACCGTGCAATGGCCGTCGGGCACGGCCGTCTCCGCCCTCACCAGCCGAATCTTCTCCGGGCGCACCGAAAACTGTTGGGGTGAGCCGGTGATGGACACGGCCGTTTCCCCGCTCAGGATATTCGACGTGCCCACAAAACCGGCCACAAACGGCGTGCGCGGCCGTTCATACAGTTCCGATGGCGACCCAATTTGCACAATGCAGCCCATATCAAACACCGCGATCCGGTCACTCATCGTCAGCGCCTCTTCCTGATCATGCGTCACAAAAATAAAAGTAATGCCCACCTCATGCTGGATCGCTTTCAACTCCACCTGCATCTGCTGGCGCAGCTTCAAATCCAACGCCCCCAGCGGTTCATCCAGCAGCAACACTTTGGGATGGTTAATCAGCGCCCGCGCCAGCGCCACCCGCTGTCGCTGCCCGCCGGAAAGCTGTGACGGCTTCCGCCGTTCCATGCCCGGCAGTCGCACCAGTTCCAGCATCTCCGCCACCCGCCGCACCCGCTCCGGCTTCGCCACCTTACGCACCATCAGCCCATAGCCGATGTTGTCACCAACCGTCATGTGCGGGAACAGGGCGTAATCTTGAAAGACGGTGTTCACTTCACGGTCATAGGCGGGCAAATTGGTTACGTCACGGCCGTATAACAATATCTGCCCGGCCGTCGGCTGCTCAAACCCCGCAATCATGCGCAAACACGTCGTCTTGCCCGACCCGGACGGCCCCAACAGCGTAAAAAACTCGCCGTCCCCCACCGTAAAACTCACATCATCCACCGCCCGCACCTCGCCAAAATGGCGGCTGACGTGGTTGAATTCAATAGCCAGCGTTTTATTCTCGTCCACGTAGATAATAAGTAAGCAGTGAGCGGTGAGCAGTGAGCAGTTTGGCTGTTCACCGCTTACTGTTCACTGCTTACTGCTCACTGTTCACTAATCTGGTCAATCAACGCCCGCCAATCACGGCCACATAATTCGTCACCCACTCATGGTAGGGCACACATTCATCTTGTGATTCACACGTAGCGGTCGGCGTCCGCCAAAAGCTAATTCTGTCAAAGTTGTTGATGCCGTTCGTCACACACCCTTCCGGCCCTAGCAGTTCATTGCCATCACAGGCCGAGGGCACGGCCGGTACAGAACCAAACCAGGCCGCCAGGTCGCCTTGCAGCTTGGGGTTGATGGAATGGTTCAACCACAGATAGGCGCAGTTGGGATGAGGCGCATCCACGTGCATCATCGTCGTGTCTGCCCAGCCGGTCGCCCCTTCCTGTGGGATGACACTGGCAATGGGCGCACCACCCGCTTGCAGCAAATTCACCTGGAACGGCCAGGAGCTAGAGGCGGCCACACCTTCATTGGTGAAGTCGTCCATCTGAATAAAGGCATCGTGCCAGTAACGGCCGACCAGCTCCCGCTGCTGCCGCAACAAATCCAGCGCCGCATTAAATTGATCCCGGTTCAGTTCATACGGATCTTCAATCCCCAGTTCCGGGTTATGGGCCATCAGGTACAGGGCAGCATCGGCAATATAGATCGGGCCATCAAAAGCCTGAATACGCCCTTTGTTGGATTCACCGTCGGCCAGCGTCATCTCTTCAAAAACCACGTTCCAACTATCTGGTGCTGTGCCGCCAAATGCTTCTGTGTTGTACATCAACACATTGGAACCCCATTGATACGGCACACCATAATGTACGCCATCAACCGTGTGCCATTCCGCATCTTGCAGCTTTGGCTCGATAGTGTCCCAATTTTCTATCAATTCGATGTTGATAGGCTGCACTTTGCCGCCGGAAATCAGGCGCAGGCTGGCGTCGCCGGAAGCCGTCACCAGATCAAAGCCACCTTCGTTCATCAGGGCGACCATTTCGTCGGAGGTGGCTGCTACTTTCACGTTGACATTGCAGCCCGTTTCCTTTTCAAAATCCGTCACCCAGTCAAAATTGGGATCGGTCGTCCCTTCCTCGATGTAGCCAGCCCAGGCAATGATGTCTACCTGCCCTTCCCCCTCGCCAATTTCTTCCATCATTTCCGGCCCGGACGCTTCTTCTGTGCCGCCACACGCTGCCAATAACAGCGTTGCCAAAAGCATCAATACAATCATCCATTTGCGGTTCATCTCTTTTCCTCCGTAATTTTGGGGAGGGGAGGCTTTAGCCGATGAGTTTCGGCTAAAGCCTCCCCTCCAGGGTTAACAACAAGGTTTGGAACTCAAGCATCGGTTCAATAGGCGGTTTCCTCCTTCTTT
>CAZOPF010000082.1:0-26894 GCA_964581605.1 uncultured Ardenticatenaceae bacterium | reverse complement strand
CCAGGTCGAGCAGGGCCAGCAGGTCGGCGGGCAGGTACTCTTCCAGGTAGTTGCGCACGATTTCGGGACGGCCGAAGCTGTCGCGGAAGAAGCGGTCATGGGGGTTTTGCACAGTCATGGGGGAATTGTAGCGGCGACGGAGTGAGCCGGCGAGGAGGTGAGGTGATGAGGAATAGGGTTACGGCCGTACAACTGTTTTTTGAAAAAAGCCGTGTTTTTGTAGCGTTGTGGCGTTGTCATTAGCCAACAAATTGCCCAAAGTATTGCAGGCAGACATCGCGCCATTCACGCGCATTCTCCAGCTGATGGGCCAGCCGGTGGTGAACATGTTCGTAGCGTTGGGGATCAATATACGGCCGTAAACCTTGCCAGGTAGCCACCATCCCTTCCACAAAAGCGACCCCTTCGTGGTAAAGATGCTGCATCTCCTCCCAAAGTGTGCGCCCGGACGCCAGGGGGTGATGCCAGGGCACGTGATGAAACCAGAGCAGATATTTCTCCGGGCAGGTGGCTAAATTGTCAAATTGTTCGCGCAGGGGAGCATGATATTGGCTGACGGCATTGCTGCCGCGACGGCTGCGATCAAAACCGACGCCGGTGGCGCCCGCCCTGTGAAAATAGACGCAGTTCCAATCTGCGCGCCGGGCGCTGTGGTGACCGGGGTCAGGGCCATAGTGGTGACCCTCTTGCATGAGGTGGTGCAGACCCAGGGGGGTCATGCAGTTGACACAGGCGGGCCAGGAGCCGCGCATCATGGTTTTGATGGGTTCCACAACGGCCGTGTCATTCCCCCACGTCAGGCACACCCATTCATCGGCAATCGTTTCCGCGCTCAACGTATGGTCCCAGGCCAACCGGCCAAACGCATACCAGTTGGCCTGCGAAAAATGATGGCCGCACCAGTTCCGGTCTGAACCGACGTTAGCCACCCCCAGCATACAGGAATGGTCACGGCCGTACACCGACCCATCCACCACTTTGGCCACTGTCGAGCCTGGCCCTCTGGCGTAGGTGTCCGCATCCAGCACCTCCTTCCACAGGGGAGCCAGATAAACCAGGTGGCGTGATTGCCCCAGATATTCGGGCGTGATTTGCAGTTCCAGCGCCAGCGGGGTGTGCGCCAACCGGCCAAAGAGCGGGTGAAAGGGTTCTCTGGGTTGGAAATCTATGGGGCCATTTTTGGCCTGGATGAAGACACGGGGGTGGAAACGGCCGTCCAGCGGCTCAAACTCCTTATTGGCACATTTGGCCCGGTCAGCATCCACCGTGACATCATACACAAAAGCCCGCCACAGCACGATGCCGCCATAGAGCGCCAACGCTTCAGCCAGCATATTCGCGCCATCGTCGTGATGGGCCCCATACTCTTGCGGCCCTGGCTGCCCTTCCGAATTGGCCTTCACCTGGAAACCGCCAAAGTCGGGGATGAGCTGGTAGATTTCGGCCACCTTCTCCCGCCACCAGCGGGCCACGGCGGCATCCCGTGGATCGGCCGTCGGCAGGCCGCTCAACTGCATGGGCGCGGAGAAAAGGGGTGATAGGTACACGCGCAAGCCATACGGCCGTAGCAGGTCGGCGAGTACGGCCGTTTTCACCAGGTATTCGTGGCTCAAACTTTCGGCCTGGGCGTTGACGTTGTTCAGGCACACGCCGTTGAGGCCAATGGAGGCGCAGGCGCGGGCATAATCATGGTAACGAGGATCTACGCTCTCTGGCAGGTCGGCCCATTGCCACAAAGATTGTCCGGCATACCCCCGTTCAATTGAGCCATCCAGGTTATCCCAATGGGCCAGAATGCGGTGCTGCATGGCGGGGCGACTGCACATATCCAGGTGGGCAATGTCCTGGTGTGTTTGCAGCAGGCGGAGAAAGTGGAAGGTGGCGGTGAGCACGGCCGTGTCCCCCTCCCCACCAATCACCGTCCACTGCCTGTCCCCGACAAATGCTGACCGAATAAAGTACCCCTCCTCACCCGGCTTTTGCGGCCCGGAACGTTCAGGCAGGCCCATCATTTCCAGTTCCGCAACTGTACCGACAACCAGAGCATTGGCTGTCGGTTTTTGTGCTGTAAATGCCACATTTTTAGCCAACAAAACCGGCAGGGCGCGTTGTAGCTCCTGGCGAATGAGGCGATGGGTCTCCCCCGCGCCCAGAATGTTCACTTCGGGGAGCGCCTGGCGGTATTGCGCCAATCGCTCCGGGTTGTCTATGCGCCGATAACGCAGCCACAGTTCATAACCATCTTCGTTTTTTGTGTTCAACATGCCACCTCTATTTCGTGCGGTCTTTGCTGACCGTACCCAGCTTTATGGCGGCGGTCTGGATTTTACCGACCGGCGCGAATACCATTGGAACGTGACCGCCCACTGAAAGTTTTTACCAGCCAGATATTATGTGGTATTGACGGACGGGGTCAACAGCCGGGCCGCTGCCACTGGACGCGGCGCAGCCTGGTAAGGTTTTTACCAATCTGCCCTTTGAACTCATCTTGCAAAAGGAACGGCACGAGATCAGCATTATTTTGGCGTTGTTGGGGTCGGCGCTGCGGCATGAATGATGGTTGGCAAGTGGGAGTGTGTGTGTTAAGCTGACGGCCGTTGAGTGTCTGATTGTATGTTCAAGGTGGTGCATATGTGGCAACGGCCGTCCCCCCCCATTGGTTTTTACTCATTCAAGGAAGAGCTAATCAACAGCCTGACGCATGGCGTGGGTAGCGTGCTGGCGGCCATCGGCCTGATTGTGCTGGTAACATTGGCCCTGCTGTATGGCGATGGCTGGCGGGTGCTGAGTTTTACGATTTATGGCGGCTGCCTGCTGTTCTTGTATCTGGCGTCCACGCTGTATCACGGTGTGCAACGGCCGCGCTGGAAACGGGTGCTGCGAGTGGTGGATCATACGGCCGTGTACCTGCTCATTGCCGGGACATATACTCCGTTCCTGCTGATCAAAATGCGCGACCCGGTGGGAGTGACGCTACTGGCCGTGGTCTGGGGCATGGCGCTGTTAGGGATTGCCTTTAAGGTGTTGTTTATTGGCCGTTATGAGAAGTGGGCTACTTTGGGTTACCTCTTGATGGGTTGGATGTGCCTGGTGGCCTTCCGGCAAATGATGGTGGTCATGCCCGGTTGGGGTTTATTTGGCATTGTGCTGGGCGGTTTGTTTTATACGGCCGGCGTCATCTTCTACGTCGGCGAGCGCATCCCCTATAACCACGCCATCTGGCACCTGTTCGTGATGGGTGGCAGCACCGCGCATTTTGTAACAATTTTGGTGTTTTTGCTGCCGCTGGGGGTGGTAATCGGTAATCCGTAATCGGCGAGAACCAATTACCGGCTAGTGGTCACCTTCAGGAACGAGCGAGTAATCGTAGGGTTCCACGCCAGGGCCGTAGTGGTAGACATTGCCGACGGGCAGGTAGTGGCTGTTGAAGTATTCGATGGGGCCGTACAGGGGAACGCCATCCCGATTGTAGACAATGCGCGTTACGGTGACATCGGCGCCTTCGGTCTGCCAATCCACCTGTACCACCGTGCCTGGCTCTAATGATTCATCAAAGACCCAACTGTCTTCTTCCACTGGCGGCACCACATTTTCCCAGGGCAGCAACTCTTTCACCACACGCCGCCCCAGGCTGGTGCTGTAAAATTTGAAGGTCAACGCTTCGTTTTCGGTGTCGTAGTAATTTTCGATGAGCAGGTGGTAGGGGGTGTTGTTGATGAATTTCATGTCTACGATAGGGGAGTAGACGGTGGCGTCCATGCCATGCCCCGCGCCGTCGCGGTAATAACCAAGCATATACCCGTGTGGCAGCCGTTCGGTGATGGGATAACCGCCAAAAAAGGCGGTCTGATACAGGGTGGTGCTGACCTGGCAAATGCCCCCCCCCACGCCTTTGATGGTCAGGCCGTCAATAATGATGAACCCTTCTTCATAGCCGTCGGCTTCGGAGATGCTGCCCAGGTATTTGTTGAAGCTGAACTCTTCATAGGGGGCGATGACGATGCCGTAAAAGTTGGCAGCAGCGGTGGCAATGTTATGTTTGCGCGCCGGGGTGGAGCCGGAAAACCAGGTGGTGCTTTGGGTAATGAGTTCGGTAATGCCCAATTCCACGGCCGTAGCCCCCGAATGAGCCACCGGCACAATATCCTTCACCACAAAGGGGACAGAACGATTGGGCGACCCGGCCTGGGCTTTCAGTTGGGCGATAGTGGCTTCGATGTCCAGTTCACGGCCGTTGATGTGGGGCGCAACCAATACCAGTTCTTCAGTAGCATCGTCAAAATAAAAGCGGGCATTCACCGGTTCGCGGTGCAGGTCATCTTCAAACTGGCGCAGCCAGTGGCGCACAGCGTTTTCGTCCAAAAAGGCATGGTGCTGCATCACGCCGTTGTCATCGGCCACCATCTCCACGCGCAGCCAGGCGCTCAGTTCGGCCGGCGATAGAGTGACTGGCTGCAAATCCAGCTCATCCAGCGGCGCTTCCAGATAAAAGGTGATGGGGCTGCCGATCAACTGCTGAATCTCGACCGCACTGTCACCGGCATCAGCAACGGCGGGTTGCGTTTGGTGTATCAGCAGTTGCAGCTCGGCTTCGCGGAATTGGGTGAGGGCAGGCAGTAAGCGTTGGCGGGCGTCGGCTGTGTCCAGCAGACGGCCGTATTGCCCGGCACTGTATTCGGCTGACCCATCTGTAATGTTCAGGGCGGCATTGACCGGGGGGCGGTTAATCGTGGCGGCGATTTCGGCCAGTTTTTGGTCGAGTTGGGCTTCATCGAGGGTGAATTGGGGGGAAAGGGTACGGCCGTAATACCAGCCAATGAACATTTCCTGAATCCGTGTGGCCGGGTCGCCGGTGCGTCCTAATTGATAAGCGTCCGCAGCAGTGGCCGCCGCATCAAAGGTTAGCCCCAGTTCGGCGGGGGTGTACGTCCATTGTTGGCCGGTAGCGGGGTCGGTGAGGGTGATGACGGCCGTTTGCGGATAGGAAAATGCCTGTTCCAATGCAGCCTGCGCTTCAGCCTGGGTCAGACCGCTCAGGTCTACGCCTGAGGCAGAAATGCCGGTGAAAATGCGGTTACTGTGCTGGCTCTGGTAATCGGCGGCGGTGACGGCCGTAAAACCTAACAGCAAGAACACGGCCGTAAGCGGCGCGACCATAAAAAAAGCGATATGACGCAGGCGGTTAATTGGTTGAGCCGAAATCGGCGGTGTTGCTTCCATAGTTTCGTAATCGGTCATCCATGATGCGTGACAGGCGGGCATTATACCCCTTTGGCACAAGGGGGCAGGCTGATGGCCCAGAATCTTAGGGAACTGTAAGGTTGGGTTGTGGCTACCAGGTTTGCCCCTGCATCCCCTTCATGCTTACAAAATGCTGCTAGTGCGGCCGAAAAATAATGGGAACACTCTTCAGCGATCTGCTTAACGATGGCTTCTTCTCGTACCTGCCCCACCTGAGTGCGGAGTGAGCATCCTCAGATGCGAACTGGAGGCATCGGCGGATGCCTCACTCCGCACTACCCACCCGGTTTCGCCTGCAGGCGTCAGGGTGTGACCCGGTTTAAGGTTAACCAGGGAAGATCAGGGTTCACAGCCCGTTGGGCGGCATTGGGGCCCAGCAGCAACGTGGAATCGGAACAGGTGTATTTACCGCCGCCAGGCGTGCCACCGCCAGCAGCAGGGAAGTTGCCCACCGACTGCCCATTCATGTAGGTGACAATGCTGATATTGCTGGTGGTAACGGTGGTATTGAGCTGGTCGCCGCTGGCAACATAGGTGCCGGCGGAACCGCCGCTAAAGCGGAGTTCCATCTGCATAGCCGGAGCGCCATCGGGGACGAGCGTGCTATAGACAGTAAAGTTATTAAAAGCGGATTCAAAACGGCCGTCCTCAAAAAATGTCATCGTCGCGCTGCCCTCGGCCCGTTCATCCTGCGTTTGCACATCATCGCCTGTAGGCGTGAGCGCTTGCATGAGGGCCAAGTAGCTGTTGTTATCCATCTGCCACGTGCCATAGAGGCAGCTATCGCAATGGGTAGTGGGGGTGGCAGTATAAGCCACGTTGAGCAGGTGGTCATTGGTAGCGGCGCTGGTGATGAGCAAACGGTAGTTGAGCGGGGCGCAGGTGGAAATGGTGGACGGCATTGGCCCCCACACGCCCACCGCCTCGCCCGGTTTTGCCGCGCTGCGCCCTGTGCCACCAGAGGTGGAGACGACAAAGGCGTAATCATTGTTTTCTTTCAGGGCGATCTCCTGGTAGACAATGAGAAACGGTTCGGCCGGGAAAAGCTTTGAGCCAGATTCGGCATTGAAATGGATGGGGGTGTCTGGGTTAAAGGTGGTGGCAAAACTGCTGCCGTTGGTATCGCGTACCTGACTGTCCGCCAGGGCACGGGCGAACTGGTGAAAGGCGTCCTGCATACCGGTTTGGGCGCTGAGGGCGGCTTTTTGTTCATCCACGCCGCCGCTGGTGGGCATGGCAGCGAGCAAAGCGATAATCTGATCAGGGGTCATACCCATATTGTTTGCCAGGTATTCAAAGAAGATAAATGCCTTATACCGCCAGGAAGTAAGTGGCTCATCTGTTGCATTATCACGGATTTGGGGCAACCAGCGATTTTCATGGTTGACGTTGGGGTAGACGACATCGCTGAAATAGTCTGCGCTGCCTTCCACCCACCATTCGTTGGCGGCTGAGTCTGGGCCGCTTTCCTGGGCGGTCAGGTTGGTGTATTGGTAGCAGTGGAACAGTTCGTGGGCGATGGATTGCTGCATTTGGGGTGCGTCAATACGAAAGCTGGAGGGGAAGATGCCCACATGGCAGGATGTTCCGCCCGATTTAGCTTTGGCGTAGATGTCGGGATGGGGATGGCCTTCGGCTTCGCCCTCGGCGAGTTCGGTGACGACGAGGACGGTGGGAATAATGGGCTGGGGGCCGTAGCTATTGAAGATGGGCACGGCCGTTTGCACGGCTTGCATGATCTGGGGCAACCGGGCGCGGCGGGGGTCGTCGGCGGGCCAGTAGATGGGGTAGTAGAGGCGGAAGGCCCGGCCGTTGATTTCGGTGGTGATGTATTCCAGGCAGATGGTGTTGGAGCCGGGCGGGAAACCTTCGTCAAACAGGTCTAAACAGCGCTGCTGGTCGCCTATCTGCCGGGGAGGGGAGAGCCGCCCCAAATGACGGGCATCGGGCTGGCCGGCGCTGGCGGCTGGTTGGGCATATTCTTCCAGCACGTCGTCGGGTGGGAGCAATGCGGCCATGATGCGCTCTAATTCGGCAACGGCCGTGTCGTTTTCACCTGTCTCTATATAGGCCTCGGCGCGGGCGAGGATGGGTGTGAGGTCGCTGCCTATCAAATCATCGGCGAATTCGATGGTGGCGGGGTCTACTTTGCCCAGATACAGCCCCAGAATTTGCACCAACCCGTCGCCTTCTTCCCAAATGCCGGCGGCGACATGGTAATCCAACAAGGCCAGCGGTTCCAGAGGCTGCCCAGCTACCGGCGGGTCGAGATCGGGCACGGCCGTAGCCGTTGGTGCGGGTGTGGCGGTGTGGGTGGGTGGCACGGCCGTCGGCGTGAGCGTCGGTTCGCTGGTGGCCATAGCGGTCGGTGGCAGTGATGTAGCCGTTGGTTCGGCCGTTGGTTGAGCGGGCGACGTGTCGGCGACTGGGGCCGTCTGCACATCAGCAATCGGCGCGGTCTGTGGCTCTTCCTGGCAGGCCAGCAGCATGGTTGTTAAAAGCAACACCAACAAGGCAAGACGAATAAAGGGGTGTTTCATGAAGTCATCTCCTGAATTAAACGAGAAAATAAAACAGGAGATCAATACGCACTTTGCCCGCTAAAAACAAGCCTGACAAAGATACTGTTGACCATTAGACAACGTTGTACTCTTGAATCAGACGGCCGTCTGCAAACCGGGCATAATCCAACATACGCACATCCACCGTGTGCGCCACTCCCTCCAATATGATCTCCGCCATCAACTTACCGGCAATAGGGCCGTGCATAAAACCGTGCCCGGAAAAACCGGCTACTATGTAATAGCCGTCCATACCCGACACACGGCTGATAACGGGATGCGCGTCTGGCGTCACCTCATACAACCCGGCCAGGCCAGACTGCCGCCCTGCGTTTTCCAGCAAAGGCAGCCGGGACACGGCCGTTTCCAGATGCACCAACTCCCACGCTGCATCAACTGACTGGTCAAAACCTGGTTTTTCATGCGGGTTAGACATACCGGTAAGCAGCCCACGCCCTTCGGGGTGGAAGTAGAGGCTCTGGCCAAAAAAGATGATAAAGGGGAAATCGGGCGGCAGATCGGGCAGCGGCGTGGTGGTAATCCATTGGCGGCGAAGGGGAACAATGGGTAACGGTACACCGAGCATATCGCTGATTGGCCCGGCCCATGGCCCGGCCGCGTTGACGATTTTTTCGCACTGAATGTCCCCCTGGTTGGTGTGGACGGTGTACCGGGTGGTGTGATGGGTAATGGCATGTACGGCCGTGTCCGTCCACAACTGTACCCCCAGCCGCCTGGCCCCATTCACATAACCCGCCACCACACCGTTAGGATCAGCCAGCCCATCTTCTGGGCACACCGTCGCGGCAATCACATCCGCCGCGTTCAAAAAAGGCAGTCGCCGTCGCACTTCATCACCCGTCAACCATTGGGTGGGCACACCCAGCCGATGCTGCAATTCCACATTGCGCTGGAATTGGGGCACATCCTGTTCGCGGGTCAGCAGCAAGTAATAACCACAGCGTCGTCGGTCAATTGCCTGCCCCATCTCATCTTCAAAGCGGTCGAGCATCGGCAAGCTGGCCTGCGACAGGCGAATGTTGACTTCAGTGCTGAACTGGTAACGCACACCACCCGCACAACGCCCCGTTGCGCCTGTTCCAAAGAACGGCTCCTTCTCCAGCAAGGCCACTTCCCACGCCCCACGCTGCGCCAGGTGATACGCCGTACTCGCGCCCATCACTCCCCCACCAATGATGACAATTTCTGTGTGTTTGGGAAATCCGCTCATACTCTTTGGCTATATACAGCAGGTGACGATGGCGGAACCACAATTGTAGGAAAGATTAAATCTCATAAGGAATCTCAACTATCAACCACCATCAGCCAGACTATACACGTTTTGCACATTATCGTACAGAAGACCTTAGTGATCGTTTGCAAATAAGTTAGCGATTGGCATGTGGCAAGTTACTGGCAAAAGTTACCGGCAACCGGCAACGGGCTACTGGCAAACAAAGGGCAAAATGCCAGTTTATGGCCTTTGACAGTATATAAGGGCTAAATGGGCGCTGGAGAGTTTCGTATGCAACAGAAGAACAAATAAAAAGAGCCAATCCTATTATATAGAAATGGCTCTTTCTGTCGGGGCAGCGGGATTTGAACCCACGACCTCTTCCACCCGAAGGAAGCGCGCTACCAAGCTGCGCCATGCCCCGAACAGGCGAGATTATAGACAATCTCAATCAGGATGCAAATGAGGTGTACTGTGTGGGCGCTTTGCCATGATTATCAATCTGGCGTGGGTAGTTCCCGGCTTGCACATGACGGCGAATAGCAATGACCTCAACTTCAAAAAGGTGGTCGGCGGCATAATCGTAATGGTATAGAAAGCGATGCCCCACCACCAACCCCAATTGGCCGATGATGGCTTCAAAGGCCCAGGGCGGGCGGTCTTGCTCGTGGGCACAGGAAAAGCGGTAACGGCCGTCATACTTCCGCCCGTTCATATAAAATGAAAATAGATGATCATTGTCCCATTCAAAAGCGTGCTGGATAAAGCGTTGTAAATCGCGCAAATTTTGTTCGGCGCGGATGGCAATGGTGCGGTAGACACGCCGGTAGTGCAGGGGAATCACTTTCAAATCATATACCCCGCCGGGGTTATCCAATGGCACAGGTTCACCGGCAATTTGTAAGGTGCGCCGTGCTTGAAAACGAGGAGCAAAGGCATCATCGTGCAAAGCGATAAGGGTCATTTCATTGAGGATGGTGGGAGGAAACGGCCGTCCTGCTTCTGTAAATGCACGCCCCAGGTAATGAACGGCCAGTTCACGCACTTCCGGGTGCGGATGGTGAGTAAGCTGCCGCAAAAAAGCAATCGCATCTGTATAGTGATGGCGAATGGCGATGAGCGCCAACGCCGCAACCGCAATTGTTAGCCGTTCATGGCGGAAAGGGTCATGGGGGTCGAGGGTTACGGCCGTGTCTTGCCAAAAGCTTGCCAGTTGCGGGTTGGCCGTCTTGCCCAATGCGGCCAATTCATGTAAATCTTGCAGCGCGGCCGTGAGCCTGTAACTCAACGGCTCTTTAGGTAACGGGAGAGGCGTATCCCACAGCCACTCTGCTAATGGATCGGTAAACATGCCTGTCTTCCTGATTGGGATAGTGTAGCAGTTTTCCAGAGGGCATAAAAGTGGCAAACAGCTGTTTAAGTGTTCAGGTGTTCAGGTATCAGGTAGCTTGATAACGGACACATAAGAATAATGGGCAGGTGCAAAATGGGAATTGTATTGGCATTGGACTTTGGGGGAACAAAGCTGACGGCCGGTGTGGTGGAAACGGCCGTCTACCATACCCAATCGCTCATCTGGCAGGCACGCCAGCAAATATACACACCGGCAAATGGCAGCGCACAAGACGATCTGGCCGGTATGATGGCGTTAGGGCAGGAAGTATTGGCGGGTAAACAGGCGGCGGCCGTTGGTGTGAGTTTTGGCGGCCCGGCCGATTTTCAGCGCGGCCTGATATACCTTTCCCATCACGTCAGTGGTTGGGAAGAGACGCCGCTCCAGGCCATGGTAACGGCCGCTTTTAACGCGCCCACCCGCATAGATAATGACGCCAACGCGGCCGCACTGGGGGAATGGCGTTTTGGTGCGGGCCAGGGCGTAGACGATTTATTATACATCACGGTCAGCACAGGCGTTGGCGGCGGCTGGATTTTGGGAGGACGGCCGGTTCGCGGCCACAACAGCATGGCGGGCGAAATTGGGCATACAGTCGTTGATCCCAATGGGCCACTTTGTTTGTGTGGCAAACAAGGCTGCGTAGAGAGGCTGGCTTCTGGGCCATACATGGCCGCCGACTGGTCAGCCACGCAGGCTGACAACCCACAGATAGTAACCGGCCAGGACGTGGCGGAGATGGCTGCCAACGGGGACGCTATTGCCCAAAGACTTCTGCTGCGCAGTGCCTGGGCATTAGGTCTTGGCATTGGCAACGCGGTCAATTTGCTCAATCCCCAACTGGTGATCCTGGGAGGCGGCGTTACCAAGGCGGGGCCGGGCTGGTGGGAAAAGGTGCGCCAAACGGCACACGAAACCGTGCTGCCCCAGGCAATATTTGAAATTATACCGGCGGCAACAGGTGACGATGCCCCCCTGTGGGGCGCGGTAGCGCTGGTGGAAACGTTGGTTGGGGCAGCCAACAAACCTGCCCCAACATCATCAGGTTAGTCGCCGAGTGGCGGGTTTACAGGGCCGTTAAAATAAATGGGCGATCTTCTATTTCCCCACCCACAAGGGCTGAATAGAACGCTTTGGCTCCGGCTACATCATCAACCAATCGCTGTGTTGAACTTTTAACAAAATGTTCGCCTGAGATTAACCTGTTGTTAGCCTGCTGTTAACGGCCGTTCGCTACTCTGGAAGATGGCCGTGTATAATACCCACGTGTCCTTGGGCCGTGTCCGCTGTTCTTGCATCCCCTGCGCAAACACAGCCCTGGTAGAATTTTCTACTGTTGTTCCCCATAGTTGTATTGGTCTACTTACAGGCCAATCATCAACCTTTCTTATTTTAAGGAGAGAAAGCATGAACAAAAACCGAATATTTCCCCCATTTTTATTTGTTTTGATGGCCGCAGCCTGGCTATTGTTGGCTGCTCCCGCCAGAGCCGATGGCCCCGTCCTCATTAACGAGTTTGTGGCTAAAGGCACGGAGTGGGTAGAGCTGGTCAACACCTCAGATAGTGCAGTTGACCTTACCGGCTGGCGGTTGAGTGATGGCGAAGGCGACCACGCACTGAGCGGATCGCTGGCCGCCAATAGTTATCTGGTCATTGCTAACAGCTTTGCCCTCAGCAACGATGGCGACCAGATTTATTTGTATGATGCGACTAACGCCCTGGTAGATGCGGTGGCGTTTGGCAACCTGGGCAGCGCGCCGCTGCCGCTGGTGGGGATGTCTACCGCGCGCACTCCCAATGCGGCCGACACGGACGACGACGGCCGTGATTGGAACACCGACACCACACCCACCCCTGGCGCAGCCAATAATGCCCCGGGCACAGCATTGGGCAGCACTGTCCTCCTCAACGAGATCAATGCTTTCACTCCCGGCAATGATTTTTATGAACTGTACAATCCCACGGGCACGGCCGTAAACCTCACCGGCTGGCAAGCCAGCGATGGGGATGATCTGGTGACTTTGAGCGGCACCATTGCCCCTGGCGGTTGGGTGAGCTTTGAAAGCCTGGCGATCACCGGTCTGGATGTGATGTATTTATGGGATGCCAGCGGTGTGCGTGTGGATCAACTAGGGCGCGATGGCGAATTTGAGGATGGCAGCTTCCAGCGCATCCCTGACGGCGTTGGCCCCAATGATGGCTTCAACTTTATCAGTTCTGGCGGTGGCATCACCTACTTTGATTGCATTCCCACCCCTGGCACGGCTAATGGCTCCGCTGGTTGCAATGATCCCGTCCCCTTAGAACTGACCATCCCGGAAATTCAGGGCGATAGCTTTGTTTCGCCATATGATGGCGAGATGGTGTCTACAACCGGCATTATCACGCTGTTTTCGGCCGACGGCCGCAGCTTCTGGATGCAAGACGCAGCCGGTGATAACAACCCGGCGACTTCGGATGGGCTGTATATTTACCGTGGGGCAGACGGCCGTAACCTATCCATTGGCGATCATGTGCTGGTCGTGGGCGCCGTCTCTGAATTTGTATCCACCTCCAGCCCTGCCTCCCAGCCGCTTACCGAAATCGCCTTCCCCGGCGCGGTGGAGGTACTGAGCCGCGGCCATAGCCTGCCTGCCCCCGTTCTCCTTTCCACCCTGCCGAACGAACTGCTGACCGATGGCTTGCTCTTCTGGGAACCCCTGGAAGGAATGCGGGTGCGCCTGTTCAAGGTCACTGTTGCCGCTCCAACCAACGGCTTTGGTGAATTCACCGTTGTCACCCTGCCGAATATGACCCCTGGCTCTGGCTTTTTCGCGCAGGTGAGCCAGCTCCTGTTAGGCGAACGCCCAGAACCGCAATATGTGGATTACAACCCGGAACGCATCATCATAGACAATGGTGCTCTGGATACCCCAGATTTGCGTCCTGGTGATTCGGCCCGCCATATGGTTGGTGTGGTAGATTACGCTTTTGGCGCCTACCGGCTGCAACTGGAATCCATTAGTGGTGTGTTTGCTAAACCGCTGCCAACAGGTGCGGTGAGCAGCCGCGACGGCCGTAATGGCAACCTGACCATCACGACCTTCAACGTGGAAAACCTGTTTGATCTGGTAGACAACCCCACTAAGGATGATGAAGGCAGCACACCCACCCCTGAAGAATTGGAAACCCAACTCACCAAGCTCACCCAGGCTATCATCCTGGAACTGCGCAGCCCGGCTATCCTGGTAGTGCAAGAAGTGGAGAATACCGCCATCTTGCAAGAACTGGGCAACCGCATCAATGCCCAGGCCGGAACGAACTACACGGCCACCTCTTTTGAGACCAGTGATGGGCGCGGCATTGAAGTTGGTTTTCTCTGGGATGAAAACCGCGTCAACCTGATGCAGGCTTTCCAGCTTAACGACGCCATAGTGCCCGGTGTATCGGCCGCATTTGGCCCAGCCAGCACCAGCCCCGGCCGTGAACCTATCGTCGGGGTTTTTGATGTAACTGGTGATATTCAACGGCCGTTGGTCATCATTGGCAACCATTTCAAGAGCAAAGGTGGTGATGACCCGCTCTTTGGCGTGAACCAACCACCCATCCGTATAACCGAAGTGCAGCGCAAAGCCCAGGCGCAGGTTGTCCGCGACTATGTGAACCAGCTGTTTGCCGCCGATGCTGAGGCCTGGGTGATAGTTACAGGAGATTTGAATGACTTTCAATTTGCCGAACCGGGCGAAGGGCCAGATCATCCGGTAGCCATTCTGGAAGGTTTTGGCGCTGAAACGCCTCTCACCAACCTGGTGAATCTGGAACAGGAACACCAGCGGTTTTCCTACGTCTATGAAGGGAACAGCCAGGTATTAGACCACATGCTACTTAGCCCGGCGCTGCTGCCCTATGTGGTGGGGCACGACTTCTTACACTTTAATGCCGCGTTCCCGGCCGTGCTGCAAACTGACGCCAGTACCCATCTGAGTGTCTCTGACCATGACCCATTTGAAGCGCGATTCCAGGTAAACAAAGTGGAGCAACATGCCTTTACGCTCACCGTTTTGCACAATAATGATGGCGAGTCGCAGTTGATCAATGCCGGAACAGGGCTGACTGACTTTGGCGGTGTGGCCCGTTTCAAAACGGTGGTGGACAACCTGAAAGCAGAGGCCGCTGTGGGCAAAGGGCTGCGTGGCGTGGTTATGTTGTCGTCTGGTGATAATTACCTGGCGGGGCCAGAGTTTAACGCCAGCCTGGAGAATGGCGTTCCGTTCTACGATTCCATGGCGATGGGGCTGATTGGCTATGATGCGGCCGCCATTGGCAACCATGAATTTGACTTTGGGCCGGATGTGCTGGCTGATTTTATTACCGGTTTTGGCGGGGCCACCCCCTTTGTCAGCGCCAATCTGGACTTTACGGCCGAACCCAATTTGCAGGCATTGGTAGACAGCGGTGACATTGTGAAGAGCCTGGTTATCGAGGAACAAGGCGTTCAAATCGGTATT
The DNA here is from genome assembly GCA_964581605.1 of uncultured Ardenticatenaceae bacterium. GTDB lineage: Bacteria > Chloroflexota > Anaerolineae > Promineifilales > Promineifilaceae > CAADGU01. The sequence goes on along the minus strand of CAZOPF010000082.1, from coordinate 11,977 downwards.
GTTGGCGCCACCACGCCAGACATTCCCTTCATCTCCAGCCCGCGCAATGTGGGAGTTGACCCGGATGTAGCCGGGGCCATTCAGGCCGAAATTGATGCTCTGGGTGCCAGTGGTGTGGAGATCATCATTGTCATCAGCCATTTACAGAGTGTGGCAGAAGACCTGGAACTGGCCCCCTTGTTGAGCGGTGTGGACATTATGATCGCTGGCGGTGGTGATGAGGTGCTGGCGAATAGGGACGACCTGCTGGTGCCTGGCGATATAGCCCAATTCCAATATCCGCTGTTTGCCACTGGCGCAGACGGAGCCAATATCCCGGTGGTGACGACGGCCGGTGATTACAAATATGTTGGGCGGCTGGTGGTGTCCTTTGATGCCGACGGCCGTGCCCGCCTGGTGGATGACGTGAGCGGCCCGGTGCGTGTGGCCGGTGGCAGCAACCCGGATGCGGTGCCCTCTGACCCCACCGTGCAGGCATTGGTGGTGGAACCGGTGGCCGCCTACGTCAGCGGCCTGGCCAGCAATATCATTGCCACCTCGGAAGTAGCACTGGACGGCCGCCGCAACCCCGGTGTGCGCACCCAGGAAACCAACGAGGGCAATCTGATGGCCGATTCGCTATTATGGCAGGCGTCGGAACTGGCGGCCGCGTTTGGTATGCCCACGCCGGACGTGGCACTGCAAAATGGCGGGGGCATTCGCAACAACAACATCATCCCGGCCGGTACTATCAGCGAATTGAATACCTGGGATATTGCCCCATTTGCCAACTTTGTCAGCATTGTGCCCAACATTCCAGCAGACCAGTTCAAGGAAATCATGGAAAATGCGGTGTCGTTGGTGCAGTCGGCGAACGGCCGTTTTGCCCAAATTGCCGGGTTTACATTTGAATATGATGCTGCTGGTACGGCACAGGTGGTGGACAATGATGGCAATGTGATCACGCCAGGCACACGGGTGCAATCCATTGTCCTGGACGACGGCACGGTGATTGTGTCTGGCGGTGTGGTCATGCCGGGTGCGCCGGCTCTCACCGTGGCCACCATTGACTTTCTGGCACGGGGCGGCGACCAATACCCATTTCGGGATGCGCCGTTCACCATGGTGGGTGTGACTTACCAACAAGCGTTGAGTGATTACATTACTGAAGCGTTAGCCGGGGCGATCACGGCCATAGATTACCCTGAAGGTGGCGAAGGGCGCATTGTCCGTTTCAACTAATAGAAAAACCAGATAAAAATCAGATAATGCGGAGCCTGGCATCCTCAGATGCCAGACAGGGCGCATCTACGGATGTGCCCCTCCGCCAGATGAAGTTGTTCGATCGTTAATTGGGTTATCCATAAGTAACCGTACAGTCATCAGGCAAGTGGGTAAGTGGGTAAGTGACCGCTTCAATTACTCAATTACCCACTTGCCAAACCGCCCATCAGGGCTTCTGGCCATCAGAATCACACCCGGTCGTGCCCATCATCCTGCACAATTGAAAAGTGACCATACACCTGAAGGTTGTGGGGCGAATTACCGTTGTAATCACTCGCTCGTGTGGCCCTTCGAGTTGCGGCACGGCCGTTTACCCTGATTCCTGCACCCTATGATAAAATGCACGCGGCACACAAGGAGTAATAATGTGGTTTGTGAAGCGATAACCCGGTTGGGAAACCGGCTGCAATCTGGGAGAAGTGGCACAATGATCTGGTCAGAAATTCGCAAAGCCTATCCTGAACAATGGTTGGTCATTGAAGCATTAGAGGCACATACCACAGTTGATAATTATCGCCACCTGGATCGTATCGGTGTGGTCGAAACCTGTTCCGATGGTAATGAAGCCATGTTAACTTATCGTCGCCTACATCAAGAACACCCTACACGGGAATTCTATTTTGTGCATACAGGTCGTGAAGAATTAGATATTCGGGAAAGACAATGGCTTGGGATCAGGAGTAATCGCCATGCAACTAGAGCTAATTGACAGCTTACCGTTCACGGCCGTTATGATTTCATACCATGAAAAGACAGTTGAAGTCCCCAATGTCTTGGTTGATACTGGCTCAGCCACAACAATTCTGGCTGTGGATGCGCTGCAAGCTATTGGCATCGGCCCCTCGCTTGACGATACGTTGTATACCATTCGAGGAGTGGGCGGTACAGAAGTTGTGTTTACACGGCTGGTGGATTTTGTACAGATCGAAAATCGAAAACTGTTCAACTTTGAAATTGAAGTAGGTGGAATGGACTATGGTTTTGAAATAAACGGTATTTTGGGTATGGATTTCCTGACGCAGTCTGGGTCCGTGATTAACCTGAAAGAATTGAGCATGACTTTTGAGCTTTAAGATGGATGCAAAATCATTACACACACTGGAATTTGATAAGGTTTTAGACATTCTGGCCGGGTATACCAGCTTTAGCGCCGGGGAGGAATTGGCGCGGCGGCTGCACCCGACCACCGATGAAATGGAGGCCACGCAGTGGCAGGCCGAGACCCGCGAGGCGATCTTGCTGCTGGACACGCGCAGCGGCGTGACCATTGGCGGGGCGCGGGATGTGCGCCGCTCGTGTGACAATGCCTATCGCGGCTTCACGCTGCCGGCCGAGGAACTGCTGGATATTCGTAACACCATTATCGCCGGCCGTAATTTGCACCGGACGATAGTGAAGACGGCGGCCGAATTTCCGCACCTGGCGGCTATTGCCGAACTGATTGAGGATTGTCCGGGGCTGGTGACGGCGATTAACAACACCATTGACGAGCGCGGCGAGGTGCTGGACAGCGCCAGCCCGAAGCTGGCTAAAATTCGGAGTGAGTTGAGGGTGGTTCACGGCCGTATTCAGGACAAACTACAAAAACTCCTCAACTCCAGCCAAAATCAATGGTTGCAAGAGCCAATCATCACACAGCGCAGCGGCCGTTACGTCGTGCCCGTCAAGGCGGACGCCAAAGGGCGCATCAAAGGCATCGTCCATGACCAAAGCGGCAGTGGGGCGACGCTGTGGGTGGAACCGATGCAAACGGTGGAACTCAACAACGAATATCGCGGTCTGCAAATTCAGGAGCAGGACGAAATCAACCGCATCCTCAAAGAGCTATCCGGCAAGGTGGCCGAACATGGCGAAAGCATCAAACGCATTGTGGAACGCATGGCCGAACTCGACCTGATTTTTGCCCGCGCTCGTTACTCCGCTTTGATTCGCGGCGTGGAACCGGACTTTGTGGAGTGGCGCGAATTTGCGCAGCCCAAACCACCCAAACATGCCAACGAACGGGAAAAATGGACGCCGCCGCCGCGTAATTTGCACCCCGGTTCTACCATTTGGGTTCGGAATGCCCGTCACCCCCTGCTTGATCCGCACACTGTTGTACCCACCGACCTGACGCTGCCGGAGGAGGTCTTCACCGTTCTCATCACCGGCCCCAATACCGGCGGCAAAACGGTCAGCCTGAAAACGATGGGTTTGATGGTGTTGATGGCCCAATCGGGCCTGCATATCCCGGCCGTGGAAGCCCGCCTGACCATTTTTGAGGATGTGTTTGCCGACATTGGCGACGAGCAGTCCATTGAGCAAAGCCTCTCTACCTTCTCCTCGCACATGACCAACATTGTGCGTATTTTAGACAAGGTAGACGAGCGGTCGCTGGTGCTGCTGGATGAACTGGGTTCGGGCACAGACCCGCAGGAAGGGGCAGCATTGGCCCAGGCCATCGTCAGCTTTTTGCGGGACAAAGGGGCGACGACTTTTGTGGCCACCCATTACCCGGAACTGAAGCTATACGCCGACCAGCAGCCGGGGGCGACCAACGCTTCATTGATGTTTGACCTGGAAACGCTCTCGCCGACGTATGAGATGACGATAGGCATTCCGGGGCGTTCTAATGCCTTTGCTATTGCCCGGCGGCTGGGGTTGGACGAGACGATCCTGGCCGACGCGATGGCGCTGACCGGCGCGGGGGGCAATGAATCGGAGGCGCTGCTGGACGCCATTTATGAACTGCGGGACAAGATGGCGGCCGAAGAAGCCGCGTCGCGGTTGGCGCTGCGTGACATTGAAGAAGACCGGGATGCGCTGGCGCGGCGGCTGGAGCAGATTGAAGAGGAGCGGCAGCAGGTGTTGGCCCATGCGCAGGCGGAAGCCAAAGCCAAAATTGAAGCGATAGAAGAGGAACTGCGCAAAGCGCGCCAGAGCATCCGCGACGCCCAATCGTTAAACAAATTGAAGCAGGTGACGAAGGATGTGGAGAAAGTGGGCACAGCCGATGTAGCTGCCATTGCCCCGCCGCCGGTAAAGGAGCGCAAACCAACGCGCCATACGTTGGAGTGGCAGCCGGGGGATGTGGTGGTGGTGAAGGCGCTGAACACGCAGGGCGAAATTGTCTCCTTGAGCAAGTATGAGGCGCAGGTAGCCATTGGGCAGATGCAGATGCGGGTGAAGCTGAGTGACCTGGAATGGAAGGATCGGCCGCAGGCGGAACCGGAACCGGCGTATATGCGGGTGGGGGCACGGCCGTCGCCCGGCTTAGAACTGGATATTCGTGGCCGCCGCGTGGAGGAGGGGCTGGCCGAAGTGACCGCTTTTCTGGACAAGGCGGAGATGGCGCGGATGCCCTGGGTGCGCATCATTCACGGCAAGGGTACCGGCCGGCTGAAACACGCCATCCGCCATTCGTTGCAGAGCAACCCGAACGTGCTGTCCTGGGAAGACGGCCGTGACGGGGAAGGCGGCGATGGCGTCACCGTCGTCAAGTTCGCCGAGGAATAAAATGGTTGTGTGCTAAAATGTGATCCGGAGATAGAACATGCAAGAAACTGAATTAATGACACGCATTACGATTAACCCGGCTATTTTTGGCGGTAAACCCATTATACGTGGGCGGCGGTTGGCTGTGGAACATGTTTTGGGGATGTTGGCCGCCGGTGATACGCCGGATGAGTTGTTGGCCGCTTATCCCTGGCTGGAAGCTGCCGATATTCAAGCCTGTTTGCTGTATGCTCGAAAAGCAGTTGCCCAAGAGCGAATTGAACCGTTAATTTTGGCGACGGCCGTATGAAAGTGTTGCTCGATACGTGTATGTCGGGTTCTCTGCTTGTGCCGCTGGCCGATGCCGGACATGAGGTCGTTTGGAGCGGGGCATGGGCGGTTGATCCCGGTGATGATGAAATTCTGAGCATTGCTTACCGTGAGGGGCGTGTATTGGTGACGTTGGATAAGGATTTTGGCATGATGGCCGTATTGCACGGTAAGCCTCATGTCGGGATTGTGCGGTTGGTGAATATGTCTTTGAAAGAGCAAACGGCCGTTTGCCTGCACATTCTTCAAACATATGGGGCTGACTTGACATCGGGAGCTATCATCACAGCAGAGCAGGGTCGTTTGCGCATACGAATGCCAGAGTAACGGCCGTGATGGAAAAGGCGGTGATGGTGTGACCGTCGTCAAGTTCGCCGAGGAGTGACCTCAACTCTCGAAGAGAATATCCAAGTGGTAAAATTCCTGACCATTATCCTGTTTATGACCATTCTGGGGGCCTGCGCAGTTAGACCCGATGCAGATGATCTTGAACCGGCAAATTCCGTTGTGACGGCCGTGCCAACCAGAACTGCACGTCCCACTATTACTGCCGCTATCCGGCCCACAGCCACCCATACGGCCGTAGCCAGGCCTACCCTCGCTCCATCAGCTTCGCTTGAAGGGGATCAAATCACTCCCCAGCAACTTGCAAGATCCTATACCTGGAATGCTTGGCCCGTCTTGGTGTGCCTGGACACAAACAACTGTAATGATGCTTGTGTAGGGGACACTTTCAGCAAACCACCAGATGTCATTCTATATGCTGATGGGCAACTAATTATTGATGGGTTGAAACAGCGACAGATGAGCAGAGCGGAAATTTGCACACTCATGAATATGATTGAGCAATTTGGCTTCTGGGACTATGATTCCACAGAATATGAAGAGCAGAACAATTTGTACCCCCGTCTATCGACACCAATTTGGATTGAGGTGAATGGCTGGAAGAGGAATCAGGTTAACGCCTTTGGTCTCACAGATTTTTTAGGGAGTGGGTATCTTGCCGGAAAAATAGAAGTTTCATCTGCTCTCACAAATACTTACACGCTGCTACAGCAACTTAAGATAGGAGATTTTGCGGCTTATTCCCCTGAGCATCTTGCTATTCATATTCTTGAAGTTCCCGAAGATGATTATGGATACGTTGTTGATGGCTCTTCCGATTATGGTAACTGGCCGCTTGAAGAGATTGCACTCAAAGAATTAGCTCAGGGTGGTGGAGAAAAAAATAGTAAATGGGGTTTTGGCAGATTCCATATATGATTTGTTTGGGCGTTCCTCCAAACCGGATCTGAGAATGTATGCGGAAGACGATCAACAATTTATTATAGCAATTCGCGCCTTGTTACCCTATGAATTATCTGGCGGTTCTGTTTATGATAAACCAGAAATCCCGTCACCTGATTTGTCTTTTGGATCAACCTCGTTGACTTGTAGACCTGAAGATGTGTTGATGACATTTCCGTTCATTTGGGCACCTACACCTTCTCCTGAAGATAAGTCAATATTGCCATGATCATTTGTTAATTGGAATTCATGGATGGCGGGTAAAAACTGGTCGGTACCTACCAATGGAATAGAAGAGGCAAAATGTAGCCAGTGTAAGTTGTCTGATTTACCTAAACAAAATGCCTGTCCCTGGTGTGGTGGGTTGGCTCCCTATGGGGTGCAGTCGGTTGATTTGCCGAATTATTTGCAGGCGAAGCAGGTTTCGGTACGGGAGTTGCGGGAGAGTGGGCTGTCGGTGGCGGAGATGACGTATCTGGCGGTGGGCGGCGGGTTGGGGAGTTTTGCCTGGGTGGATTATTTGCGCATCTGCGGCACGGCCGTACACGATATTGCCGTGGTGGGGTATGAGCCGGTGCCTTACGGCCGTTTCCAACGCCTCTGCCGCCACTCCCAAATCTCCGACGAGCAGCGGATTCGCAGTGATTCCGGGGCCAGACCAGACAATCTCTGGGGCTGGCCCGGTTATGCCGTGCCGGAAATGGCAGAACTGCTGCGGCGGGGCAAGTGGGGTGAAGCGGGGCGCATCGCCTGGCAGATTTTTAGCGAAACGGCGCTGGCCGATAATTATGCGCCGCGTGCGGAAACGGTTTATCGGGCGCTGGAACGGGAGATGCGGCGCATTGGCTGGCGGCAGATGTTTCACCGGGGGGAAATTTGCGCCATTCGCCAGACAGATGATGGGCGGTATGTGGCGGTGGTGATGCTGATGGGGGAGCGGGACGGCCGTACACCTCACTGTTTCGTCGCCCCTTACCTGCACCTGGCGCTGGGCCATCCCGCCATACAGCTTTCCCCGGAAACCCAGGTTTACCGCCAGAGTACCGGTGATTGTCATCTGCTCGTGCAGGCTTATGAAAAGCACGAACACATTTACCAGCAGTTGGCACGGCGTGGCGGGATGGTGATTTTGCGCGGGCGGGGTATTGTGGCCTCGCGTATTTTGCAGCGGCTGGACGAGATTCGCCAGGCAACGGGGCAAGATATTCAGGTGATTCATTTGCTGCGGGCTTCGTTGACGGCCGATACGGCCTATGGTCGGGCGCGCCGCCTGACGCGCCATCACTGGCAGTGGCAGCCGTATAACTTTCCCAAAGCGGCGTTTGGCGGCGATCTGCGTGTGATTTTGGAAGACGCAACGCCGGAAACACGCCGGGAACTGCTGGCGGCCTGGGGTGGTTCAACGACCAGTGATCGGCGCGATTGGCAGGAGTTGGTGGCGCGGGGGCGGCGGGAAGGGTGGTACCGGCTGGTTTTTGGAGAGGTGGGGTGTGTGCGGCCCAACGGCCGTGACCGTCTCATCCTCCACCTGCAAGAAGAGTCGCCATTGCCCCTGGAACGCCGCCTGGTGGCCGACTTTATGATTGACTGTACCGGCCTGGATGACCGCTTAACCGTCCATCCCCTGCTGGCTGACCTGAGCGGGCGTTATGGATTGCGCCTAAACAGCAGCGGGCGGCTGGAAGTGACGCCCGATTTTGAACTGAAACAGTTGCGTAACGGGCATGGGCAGGTTTTTCTGGCGGGGGCGATGGCTTTTGGCAATGCTTATGCACCGGTGGATAGTTTTATGGGGTTGCAATACGCGGCGCAGCGGTCGGTGGATGTGCTGATTCGGGAAAATGCGCCTGGTTTGCGCCCATTGCGTGGTTGGGAATCGGCGCGGCAGTGGTGGCGCTGGTGGCAGGGGGTTGACCCCACGGGGGGACCATGACATTTACGTTGGTCGGCCGTTGGCAAACGCGCCTGTTTTTGCTCACGGTGTTGGGGATTCCGGTTACGGCCGTGTTTGCCTGGCTCTATGGCAGCGTGCAACCGTTGGCGCTGTTGGGCTATGTCTTGCTGCTGGGGCTGGGCTGGGATGTGCTGTACAACTACATACAGACCTGGCGCTGGAACCGGGATTGGCCGCCGCTGTTTGTCTGGGTGGCGGGCTTGTGGGAAGGGCTTTTTTTGTGGACGCTGCTGCATGGGTTGTGGGTGATGGGATGGACGCTGCCGGGGGTAGCCGTGGGGGTGGGGTACGGCCGTTTTGCCGCTCATTATCTCACTATTTTTTTTATTACCTGGATTGGATCACAAAGTTTGCTGCCCATCCTGTTTCCACATTGGCGCTTTCGTGGCGGGCAGTGGTTTTCCGGTTGGGAATAAGCATCGGCATGGATTCAGCAACTTCATTCATCTGCCGATATAACGGCGGTGTAAGAATTACCGGCTATCACCTATCTATAGAGATGATTGGATTAGGCAAAATGTTGGGGAGAGATAAAATCCCATACAGTTGAAAAGTTATAGACGTGAGAGGATGAGTATGCAGAAAGAACGAGTGATTATTATTGGATCAGGGCCGGCCGGATTGACGGCCGCTCTGTATACCGGCCGGGCTATGTTGAATCCACTGGTGATTGCCGGGATGCAACTGGGTGGGCAAATCAGCCTGACGGGTGAGGTGGAAAATTACCCTGGCTTTTGGAGCCCCGACCACACCCCCACCGGCCCGGAACTGGTGGAGGTGATGCACAAACAGGCGGAACATTTTGGGGCGCGGTTTGTGTACGATGAGGTAGTAGAGGTGGATTTTGGAGTACGGCCCGATGCCGCTTCGGGTTCACCGTTTCGCATCAAAACCTACAGCGCCGAATACCTGGCCGACAGCGTCATCGTCACCGTCGGCGCGTCGCCCACCAAACTGGGTGTGCCCGGCGAAGAAGAGTACGTGGGGCGCGGCGTCAGCTACTGCGGCACCTGCGATGGCTTCTTCTTTCGCGGCAAAGATGTGGTGGTGGTGGGCGGCGGCGATAGCGCCCTGGAAGAGGGCATCTTCCTGACCAAATTCGCCAACAAAGTGGAAGTCATCCACCGCCGCGACCAGTTACGCGCCGGGGCCATCCTGCAAAAACGGGCCTTCGCCAACGAAAAAATCTCCTTCATCTGGGATACAGTGGTTGAAGAAATCGTCGGCAATGGCGTGGTGCAGGGTGTACGGGTGAAAAACGTCAAAACAGAGGAAACTCGCCAGTTAGAAACAGATGGCGTTTTCATCTTCATCGGCCATGACCCCAACAACCAGTTCCTGGTGGGGCAGTTGGCTCTGAGCGACGAAGGGTACGTCATCACCGACGAGCATTACCGCACCAGCGTACCCGGCATTTACGCCGCCGGGGAGATTCAGGACCCACACTTCCGCCAGATTTCCACCTCCGTCGGCCAGGGCGCTGGCGCAGCTATTGAGCTGGAGAAGTGGTTGGCGGGGCAAGAATAAGTGGTGAGCAGTAAGCAGTAGGCAGTAAGCAGTGTCCCCAAAACTGCTCACCGCTCACTGCTCACTGCTCACTGTTCACTGAACTGTGAGCAAGTGGCGCTTCATCAAATCCTACTGCCTCTACACCTGGGGGGGGCTGCACAGGTATTTTGGTAATCAGAATACGATGGCGTCGGAGCATGAGCGGGCGGTGCATTACTTCACGCGGGCGTATGAAGTGGACCCCACATTCCGCCTGGCGCGGTTGAGCCGGGCCATCTTGCTGGGGCGGGAATTGGGGCGGACACAGGAGGCGCTGGCTGATTTGGATGCACTACTGGCCGAAGACCCGGCGTTTGCCCCGGCGCGGTTGAATCGGGGGTTGATGTTGCAGGGGGACGGCCGTTACCGCGAAGCTCTGTCTGACCTGGAACAATATCTGGCCCAACCCCACTGGCGCGAACACCGCCAGGAAGCCCAACGCATCGTCGCCCTCCTGCGAGAGATTCTGGCGGAGATGGATGAAACGTGAGGGTGTGTTTATGTGCTTACGTGTTCAGGTGCTTACGTGTTTACCTGAACACTTGAACACCTGAGCACTTGAACACTCAATCACCTACCCCCTGCCAGATGCGTTCCAAATCGGCGCGGCTGCGGATGGGGGCGATGGTGTCCATGAAGGCGCGTAGGGTGGGGCTGTGGGCGCGAATCTCTTGCAGCATGGGGCCGGTGGGGTCGCTGCCGGTCGCGCCGGGCCGGTCAGCATACGCTCCGTAAAAGGCAAAATACGCCTGGTTGAGTTTGCGAATGGGGTAGCCATTAGCCACAAAAACCTGCCGCCGCTCTTCCATGTACTGTTCCGCTTCTTCAACCTGGCCCGCGGCCAATAGCTCGTCTACGCGGATGCGGGTGGCGGCCATTTCGGCGTTGAAGTCAAACGGCGCTGGTTCGGTGGGTGGTGTGGGCGTGGCTGCCGCCTCATCGGTCGGTTCTGGTGGCGGCGGTGGTGAAACCGGGGGTACCAATTCGGGGTAGAAGCGTTCAATTACTTTGGCCCCAATTTCCCGATCTATCAAAGAGGCGATGGTTTCATTGATGACGCGCACTTCGGGGTCATTGTAGTAAATGCCTACCGGGTAGAAGCTCATCCAGTGGTGGCCCCATTCATGGGCGGTCACTTCGGCCAGCCAGTTGAGGTCGCTGGTCTCCTGCACCATGGCCGGGTAGGTGCCCAGGCCACCAATGGGCACAATGAGGGCAGAGAGGTCAAGGTTGTTGGTCACGGCCGTTTCCATTTCCTCTTTGCCTGGTGTGGTCAGCCCCGGTTCCAGGGTGCGCTGGTAAATGCGTTCAATCCGGTCACGCGGGGAGACGATCATGACGGTGGGCAAGGGGGTCATGTGCATGAGGACAGGCGGCCACGCCTGGCGTAACATGTCAAAGCCCTCGTCGGCCAGCACGGCTGCTACCTGGTCTTGCACAATCGCTTCGGCCAGGGGTTGCACGGCCGTGATTTGTTGGCGCACGGCCGTTAACTCCGCCAGCAAATCGGCGGACGCGGCGGACGGGTCGGCTACGTTGGGGTCCACATACAGCGCGTTAATTTGCCCGTCTAGCTCCTGGGCGCGGCGCAGCAGTGCCAGATAATCCAGCACCAGTTGTTTACGGTCTGCTTCATCAAGGTAGAGATGCCCGCCGGTCAACGCGGCTTTGGCTTTGACGGCAAACGCATTGGCCTCCCACACCAAAAAATCAAACTGCTCCTGCGCCACAATCGCATTCAGCTTCTCCTCCTCTGTGCCAAAGGGCGGCCAATCGCGGGCAAACAGCAGCAAACCGAGGGCGACGGCCAACAGGGCGTTGAGGGCAAATGTGAGACGGCGGGTGAGCATGGGCGAATGTTACAGGTGGCAGGTGGCAGGTGGCAAGTGGCAGGTCGCTGTTATCAGCACTTTATTACCTGCCAACCTATAACAAGAAACGGAAAACGAGCGCCACCAACGCCCCACCCAGCACCAACCAGACGGAGTTGAGCTTGAAGCGGAAGAGGAGAACGGCCGCAACCACCGCGAACACGGCCGTCAACCAATCCACTATCGCCGCTTGCGCCAATTGCCAGGTGACGGCCGCCATCAGCCCCAGCGCGGCCACATTCACCCCATC
>CAZOPF010000081.1:25647-27310 GCA_964581605.1 uncultured Ardenticatenaceae bacterium | reverse complement strand
ACCTCGCCTTATTACGGCCGTACCCTCTCTGAAACCCGCCTGGGCAAAGCATTGGTCGGCCGTCGTGAACACATTGTCCTGGCGACAAAGGGGGGGCGGATTGACCGGGACGAGTTCGACTTTTCCTATGAAGGCATTATGCAGATGTGCGAGGCCAGCCTGAAGCGGCTGCAAACGGAGTGGATTGACGTTTACCAGCTACACGATATTGAATTTGGCGACAAGGCGCAGATAGTCAACGAGGCCATCCCCGCGCTGCACAAGCTGAAAGCGGACGGCAAAGTACGTTTCATTGGCGTTACCGGTTTCCCCCTGCCCTTGCTGCGCGAGATGGTGGAGACACAAACGCTGGACGTGACCCTCTCTTACAGCCATTACAACCTGCTCAACCAGAGCTTGAACGAGGTGCTGGCCCCGGCCGTCAAAACAAGGGGCATGGGGCTGATCAACGCCTCCGTCACCAACATGGGGCTGCTCACCGACCAGGGGCCACAGCCCTGGCATCCGGCGGCGGCGCAGGTCAAGGCATTGGCGGCGGCAGCGGCCGTTTATTGCCGCCAACACGGTACGCCGATTGCCCAACTGGCGATCCAATTTGCGTTGCAAAACCCGTTGGTTGACACCACGCTGCTGGGCACACGCACGGAGGCTGAACTGCGGCAAAGTTTGCGACTGCTGGAACAAAAATTGGATGTTGAACTGGTGACGGCCGTGCTTGCTATCCTGGAACCTGTTGCCAACGCCACCTGGCCCTCCGGCCGGCCGGAACATTTTGAGGCTGGCATGGTTCCGTCACCAACTTCTCCTTTGTGCCTGCGGTCAAAATCGTGACCACCAGCCAGCGTTATGACCTGCTGGCGGCAGAGATGGATGTGAATGCCGGCGAATATCTGGATGGTATATCGCCAGACGATTTGGGCCGGGACAGTTTGAAGGGGGTGCATGGCGGTTCTCCTCATCATAAAGGCATGGCTGCTGCCTGTTCCCAGCTTTTGTTTGCGCAAGCTCATTTCAATGAGCAGGCGGCGTTTCTGGCGGGGGGTGAGACGGCCGTCCGGAGCAATGTGGGCAATGGCCGGGGGGATAGCAGACGGAATGGGCTGGTTGCCATATGGGTATCATGTTGGGGGCAGCGGATGGAAAGCGGATAAACCGCCCCCCATCCGCTGCCCTGTCATTTATTCTTATCCGCTGCCCATTTCTCGCGTCGGTAGGCCTGTACACTTTGGGGTGGCAGTAAACGATGGTATTCCAGGCGGATACGGCCGAAGTTGAAAAACAAGGCGACCGGGCAATGGGGTAATCCCGCAAAGTAGCCAATCACCTGCGCCTGGTCGTCACGGCCAATGGTGTGCGTCCGCGACTTCAGTTCGACAATGACGATTTCTTCAACCACAAAATCAGGCCGGATTCCGCCGACCACCTGCCCATCTTCGAGCGTAATGGGAACGTCTGGCTCGTCTTCAAAAGCAAGATTTGCTGCCCTGAACTTGGCCTCCATGGCATTGTGGCAGGTTGCTTCACGGTGCCCTGGCCCTAGCTCGTTGTGAACTTCCATAGCCAGACCAATAATCTTGTAAGTGAGTGGTAGCCAGGGTTGCCCTTGAATCACACCTTTGGACTTTGACATTTGTTCCTCCTGGTAATGGCAGCGGATAGGGAG
>CAZOPF010000081.1:9420-25547 GCA_964581605.1 uncultured Ardenticatenaceae bacterium | reverse complement strand
ATAAACGGATAGATGCTGGTTTATCCGTTTATCCACGCCCATCCGTTGCCCTGAATAATAGCAGCAGATAGGGAGTGGATAAACGGATAGACGGTTGGTTCATCCGTTTATCCGCGCCCATCCGTTGCCCTACATCCTGAATGTGCCATAACGGTCATCCGGCAGAGGTGCGTTCAGAGTAATGGCAAAAGCCAGCCCCAGCGCCGTGCGCGTTTGGGCTGGATCAAGGATGCCATCATCCCACAGGCGGGCGGTGGCAAAGTAAGGGCTGCTTTCGTGTTCATATTGGGCCAGGATGGGGCGTTTGAATTCTGCTTCGGCGGCAGCAATTTGTTCCGGCGTGGGGTTTTCGATACCACGCAACGCCGACGCCTGCCCCACCGTCCACAAAACGCCTGCCGCTGCTTCGCCGCTCATCACGCTGATGCGGCTGTTGGGCCAGCTAAAGAGGAAGCGCGGGTCATAAGCACGGCCGCTCATGCCGTAGTTGCCCGCCCCATGACTGGCCCCATGCAGCAGGGTGATGCGGGGCACATTGACATTGCTCACGGCCGTAACCATCTTCGCCCCATCTTTGGCAATCCCCCCATTTTCATATTGCCGTCCTACCATAAACCCGGCGATATTTTGCAAAAACAACAGCGGCGTGCCCCGCTGCCCACAAAGCTGAATAAAGTGTGTCGCCTTCAACGCCGATTCGCTAAACAGCAGCCCATTGTTCGCCACAATACCCACCGGAACCCCCAGAATGTGGGCAAAACCACACACCACCTGCGGCCCGTACCGCACCTTAAACTCATGCAATCGGCTGCCATCCACCAGCCGGGCAATCACCTCGCGCACATCATATTGGGTGCGCTGGTCGGCAGGGATAACGCCATACAGCTCCTGCGGATCATAGGCTGGCTCCTCCGGTTCCTGCATCACCACCGGCATTGTCTTGCGCCGGTTCAGGTGAGCCACAATTTGCCGCACCTGGGCCAGCGCTTCATGTTCATCCTCCGCAAAATGGTCAGCCACGCCAGAGAGCCGGGTATGCACATCTGCCCCGCCCAACTCTTCGGCCGTCACCTCCTCACCCGTAGCCGCTTTCACCAACGGCGGCCCGCCCAGAAAAATGGTGCCATTGCCTTTAACAATAATGGTTTCATCACACATAGCCGGGATGTAGGCGCCGCCGGCCGTGCAACTGCCCAACACGGCCGCAATCTGCGTAATTCCCTTGCCGGACATACGGGCAATGTTGTAGAAGATGCGTCCAAAATGCTCCTTATCCGGGAACACATCCGCCTGCAAATGCAAAAACGCACCGCCGGAATCTACCAGATAAATGGTGGGCAGGCAGTTCTCTTCGGCAATGGTCTGGGCACGTAAATGTTTTTTGACCGTTTCTGGGAAGTAGGTACCGCCCTTGACAGTGGGGTCATTGGCAATGATCAGACATTCTAATCCCTGGATACGGCCGATCCCCGTGACAATGCCCGCACCAGGCGCTTCGCCGTCGTGCATCTCCCAGGCGGCCAGCGGCGACAGTTCCAGAAAAGGGCTGCCCTCGTCCAGGATGGCGTCTATACGTTCGTGGACGAGCAGTTTGCCGCGTTCGCGGTGGCGCTCAATGGTGCGCGACGGCCGTGCCGTTGCCACCTCCTGCTGCCGTTCATGCAACTGCCGGGCCAGGGCCTGGTTGTGAGCAAAATTATGCTTAAATTCAGAGCTGTTACTGTTGATATGGCTGATGAGCTGACTCATACTATCACGACTCCTGTGAAATGAGGACGCCGATTGGCGCGGATGACGCGGATAAAACGAGATAATGAGCGTCCTGTTTTCATTCATGTGGGTGGGCTGCCGCCCATGTTATCTCCTTGAAGAATTGAGATTGGGAGATTGGAGATTGGGAGATTGATGAACGCAGCCAATCTCTCACTTTCTCACAAAGGGTGGTAGTGAATGGTATCCTAATTCTACTGGGTGATGGAGGAGAGGCAAAAGGCTCTAACATGCCATTTGGCCCCCTGCCTACACAGCAGACGGTTGGTAAAATTATCGGTCACAATATGGCTGGGCAGACGGCAAATAAGAGCCGTTGTTGGCAATGGGCGACCCTTTTATGTATGCTATACCGTAGACCGGTTGGAGCGGTTGTGTGATGGAAACAATAAGACAGGTTATCAATGACAATGGTCTACAAATCCCGTTACCACTGGTTGAACGTTATGGTCTACAACAGGAGCGCGGGTTATGTTGGAACTGGGCCAACAAGGCATTCGCATTGTGCCCGCTTTGCCAGATGACGAAGATTGGGAAGCATCCACCACAATGAAATTCGGCCCTATTCTCACAGCGCAGGCGGTTGGCAAAGTTCTCGGTCACAACATGGCCGGGGCCGACGGCCGTCGCCTCTTCCGTAAAGGCCACCCGCTCACGCCGGCTGACGTGACCACCTTGCTGGAAATGGGCCGGTCGGTGGTGTATGTGGCCGAACTGGAAGCGGACGATGTGGCTGAAAATGAGGCGGCGCGGCGGGTGGCGGCCGCTGTGAGCGGAACCGGCCTCTCGCTCACCGGCCCGGCAACGGGGCGGGTGAACCTGAAAGCGGCCATTTTGGGCATTCTGCGCGTGGACGCGGCCCGGCTGGCGCGGCTCAATTCACAGGAAGGCATCACCCTGGCGACATTGTTGACGAACACGGCCGTCCACCCCCGCAAAATTGTGGCTACCGTCAAAATCATCCCCTATGCCGTGCCGGAAACAGCAGTCACGGCCGTAGAAGCCATCGCCGCCGAAGCTGGCCCGTTAATCAACATCACCCCCCTTCCCTCCTGCCCTATCGCCCTCATCTTGTCTGGTTCGCCAGCCGCCCAAACACGCATTGTTGAAAGTTTCATCCCGCCTATTCGCACCCGGCTGGCGGCCCTGGGCAGCCTGTTGGACACGGTAGATTTCATCCCGTTGGAAGATGAAACTGGTGAAATGGAACTGGCCCATAAGTTGACAGAGCGCGTGCAGCGCGGGGCAGGGCTGGTCATTCTGGCCGGGGAAACGGCGATCATGGATCGGTATGACATCGCCCCCCGTGCCATAGAGCGGGCGGGTGGCGTCGTCACCTGTTTTGGCACACCGGTAGACCCTGGCAACCTGCTCATGCTGGGCTATCTGGGTAAAATCCCGGTGTTGGGCGCGCCTGGCTGTGTGCGCAGCCCCAAGCCGAACATTGTAGACCTGGTGCTGCCCCGGCTGCTGGCCGGCGACCGGCTGACGCAAATAGATATTGTGGCGCTGGGACATGGCGGGCTGTTGGAAGATGTGGCGGAACGGCCATTGCCGCGCCATCGAGTAAACAGTAAACAGTAAGCAGTGAACAGTCATGCACTGCCCACTGCTTACTGCTCACTGCCCACTGCCCACTTTGGAGGGAGATCGTGCAATTTAAGACCATCATCGAACCTTTTCGCATTAAGACGGTGGAGCCAATCCGGCAGACGACGCGAGATGAGCGGGAGCGGCTGCTCAAAGAAGCGGGCTATAACCTGTTTCTGCTCAAAGCGGAAGACGTGCTAATTGACTTGCTCACCGATTCAGGCACAGGGGCCATGTCTTCCGGCCAATGGGCGGGCATAATGCTGGGGGACGAAAGTTATGCCGGAGCGAAATCGTTTTACAAGTTTGAAACGGCCGTGCGCACCATCACCGGCTTCAAACACGTCATCCCCACCCACCAGGGGCGCGCCGCCGAACGCATCCTCTTTGGCTCGCTGCTCAAACCAGACCACGTGGTACCTAACAACACCCACTTCGACACCACCCGTGCCAACGTGGAATACCGCAAGGCGACCGCGCTGGACATCCCCGTCCCTGCAGCGCACGACCCCGCCCATATCCTACCCTTCAAGGGCAACATAGACCTGACTGCCCTGGAACAGACCATTGCCGATTACCCCGGCAACGTGCCACTGGCGATGATCACCATCACCAACAACTCCGGCGGCGGGCAGCCGGTGAGCATGGCCAACATCCGCGCCGCCAGCAAGATATGCCGCCGTCATGGGGTGTTGTTTTTCCTGGATGCCTGCCGTTTTGCCGAAAATGCCTGGTTCATCAAAACCCGCGAACCCGGCTACGCCGACAAAACGCCGCTGGCCATTGCCCAGGAGATGTTCAGCTACGCCGACGGCTGCACCATGAGCGCCAAGAAGGATGGTATGGCCAATATCGGCGGCTTTCTGGCGCTGAACGATGATGATCTGGCGCAAAAGTGCAAAAACTTGCTCATCCTCACCGAAGGTTTTCCCACCTACGGCGGGCTGGCGGGATATGATCTGGAGGCGATTGCCGTGGGGCTGGAAGAGGTGCTGCATGAGGATTATTTGCAGTACCGCATCCGTTCGGTGGCTTATTTAGGCGATATTCTGACGGCTAATGACGTGCCCATCGTGCAGCCGCCGGGTGGACACGCCATTTACATTGACGCGCTGACGATGCTGCCGCACATTCCGCAAAGTGAATATCCGGCCTGGGCGCTCTCGTTAGTGCTCTATATGGAAGGGGGGATTCGCTCGGTGGAGATTGGTTCGGTGATGTTTGGGCATCAGCCGGATGGCTCTGAACATCCGGCGGCGATGGAACTGGTGCGCCTGGCCTTCCCGCGTCGGGTGTATACACAAAGCCATGTAGATTATCTGGCCGAGGTGATTTTGTACGTGAACAACATCCGTAAACAGATTCGCGGGGTGCGTATTGCCGAGGCCCCATCTGTGCTGCGCCACTTCTCAGCACGTATGGAACCGGCGCATGAGGCATTACTTAAGCCCTGGTAAATAGGTGCTGGAAGATGGCAAACGTTGATGTATCACAGACGAAAACGACTTACTGCCGCATTTGCGAGGCGATTTGTGGGCTGCGGGTGGAGATGGTTGACGGCCGTCTTACCCGCCTCATGCCAGACAAAAGCCACCCACTCAGCCAGGGGTTTATCTGCGCCAAAGGGGTGCGCTTTTTGGAAACGGCCGACCACCCAGACCGCCTGCTGCATCCCCAACTGCGCCAGCCCGACGGCCATTACGCTCCCCTCTCTTGGGGTGAGGTCATTAACCAGATTGGCGGCAAGCTAAAGACCATCTACCAGCAGCACGGCCCGCACGCCATTGCTCTCTACTTTGGCACCCCCTTTATCCACAACGTCATGGGCATTGTCACCATCCACCAATTGGCGCGGGCCATCGGCACACGCAATCTCTATTCGGCTGGCAGCCAGGACAATAACAACAAGCTGGCCGCCTCTGAGATAATTCACGGCAGCGGCTTCATCCACCCCATTCCTGATCTGGAACGGGCGAACGTAGCCCTGTTCCTGGGCACCAACCCTTTCGTTTCCCAATCCAGCTTCTTGCACGCGCCTTGCGGCACGGCCGCTTACGACCAGTTCATCGCCCGCGGCGGCCGTCTCTTCATTGCCGACCCCCGCCGCAGCGAGAGCGTGGAACGCTGGTGCAAAAATCCGGCCGACCACCTTTGCCTGCGCCCCGGCACAGACATTTTCCTCCTACTCACGCTCATCAACGAACTGCGCAGGTCATCCCCGCTGCCGCCTAACTTTACCGGCCTGGATGAATGGCTGGCGATGGCCGCCGCCTATCCAGTTGAACGGGCGGCGGTTCTAACTGGCCTGACGGCCGGGCAAATTGTTGATGTTGCGGCCGCGATTCAGCAGGCAAAAGCGACCACCTTTCACCTCTCGGTGGGCGTAAACCAGGGACCGTTTGGCACACTCTGTTACATTGCCATGCAGTTGTTGGTCGCTCTAACGGGCAATTTCAACCAGCCTGGCGGTCTGCTTTACCAGCCATTGGCCCGCTGGCTGGATTTGCTGCTGGGCACCGGTGTTGGCCCGGCATATACCCGCATCGGCCTTTACCCTCTGGTGCTGAATGCGGCGACTTCGGCCGTATTAGCCGATGAAATTCTCAGCCCTGGCGCGGAGCAAATTCGCGCCCTGATTGTGGTGGCCGGCGACCCGGTTACGTCTATTCCCGGTGAGGCAAAGCTGCGTGAGGCGTTCCAATCATTGGAACTGCTGGTTTCGCTTGACCTGTTTGCCAATGAAACGGGGCGGCTGGCGCACATGCAGCTTCCGGCGACAAGCTGGTTGGAGCGATGGGACCTGGCGTCGTGGCACTTGCTGTTCCAGAGCCACCCGCTGGTGCAATACAGCCCGCCGATGCGCCTGCCGCCCGGCGAGACGCGCACGGAAACAGAAATTTTGGCGGCGATCAGTGTGGCGATGGGAAAACCATTATTTGGCAGCCGGTGGCTGGCAAACTTGTGGGGTAAACCAGGCTGGAACCGCTTCATGCCTGCTTTGTTGGATGGGCTATTCTGGCTCTGGCGGCGGCACTGGCAGGGGGCGCGGGGGATTCCCTGGTTCCGGCCGCGTACCGGGCAATACAAACGCAAAGTCTGCTTCTGGCATGAACGCCTGGAGCCGGAACGGGAACGATTGGCAAGGTTTGCCACCCAGACAGCCAATTTTTCGGAAAAATCGGATGTCTCTGACAGATTCATTTTATTGGGGCGACGGCGGCGGCGCGGGCAAAATAGCTGGCTGCATGGCGGGGTGCATGGCGGCAAGGCAGAGGCGTTTGCCTGGCTGTGCCCGGAAGATATGGCCCGGCTGGGTCTGGCAAAGGGGGAGAAGGTGTGGCTGGGTACGGCCGTAGGCGAACTCACATTACCCATACATCCCCAGCCCGGCATCCCCCCTGGCATCGTCGTTGTGCCGCACGGTTTGCCTGGTTCGAATGTGAACCGTATCATCTCCAGCGATCAGGTGGAGCCTGTTAGTGGGATGCACCGGTTACAGGGCATGCCCGTCACGGTAAGGAAAGTTTCTTAATGGGCCAACAATTACAAGACAAAGTGGCAATGATAACGGGCGGGGGATCGGGCATTGGGCGGGCAACGGCCGTGCTATTTGCTCAAGAAGGCGCGAAAGTGGTGGTAGCGGACATCAACCTGGATACGGCCGAGGAAACGGTGCAGCTAATCAATGATGGCGGTGGGCAGGCGTTTGCTTTTCAGGCCGATGTGTCGCGGGCGGGTGATGTGCAGGCGATGGTGGGCGAGGTGGTGGCGCGATACGGCCGTCTCGATTGCGCCTTCAACAATGCCGGGATTGAAGGGCTGCCCACCCGCACGATGGATGTGAGCGAAGATGATTTTGACCGCATCATGGCCGTGAACTTGAAGGGTGTGTGGCTGTGCCTGAAGTATGAACTGGAACAAATGGTGGCCCAGGGCGGCGGCGCGATTGTTAATACGGCCTCGGTGGCCGGGTTGACGGGCGCACACTCCATGCCGGCGTATGCGGCCAGCAAACACGGGGTGGTGGGATTGACACGAACGGCGGCGGTGGAGTACGGCCGTAAAAACATCCGCATCAACGCCATTTGCCCCTCGGTCATTGAGACGCCCATGGTCTCACGTGGTTTTGAAGCCTTCCCCCAATTCCTGGAAGCAACCGTGCGCATCAACCCCATGCGCCGGTTAGGCCAGGCCGAAGAAGTGGCCCGCGCCGTCCTCTGGCTTTGCTCCGACGCCGCCTCGTTCACCAACGGGGCCACACTAACAGTTGACGGCGGCTTTACGGCGCAATAAGGGGCTTGCGCCCCCAGGCCACCCATTTACCGGCTTTGCCGGTACCACCTTCAGACTGGACATCATGCAGGTCAGCCCAGAGCCGGATGATTTCAAAATCCCGCAGCAAGTCATGGGCATCCGCTTCATCACAGAAATGATGCGGCAGAAATTCATCATCCCCTTCCCGCACGGGGCCTTCGTCTACAAAGGTATCTGGCTCCACCTCGGTCAATTCCCCGGCGGCCACCCGGCGGCGCAATTGTTGGTACACCAGCGTGTCGGTGCAGGGGAAATCCACCAGCAGCAGCCCACCCGGTTTGAGGACGCGCCAGATTTCGGCCAATGTCTGCACCATCCCGGCACGTAGTTGATGGTGGATAGCGGACGTGGAAAGCGCCGCCTCGAATGTCATGTCCGCCCAGGGCACGGTGGTCATGTCTGACACATGTGCGTCAACGGGGATCTGGTGTGCGGCGCAGGCAGCCTGGGTTTGCAGAACACCACTGGGGGAAATGTCTATCCCGGCGACCCGGAAACCACGCCCACCCAGATACACCAGATGCCGCCCCACACCACAGCCAACGTCCAATATAAAACCGCCGGGTCTAACAGTAGTCACCCATTCAACAACAGTATCATTTGGCGATGCAAAGCTGCGATAGCGAGGCGGAATATCACCGCTTTGCCATATCCGTTCCCAACCGGCGTGTTCGTCTGGATTGAATTGAAAGGAATTCATATTTCTCACCTACCCCTTTGTTCACAAAGTGAACCACATGAAGAGCAAAGATAATGTTCATGCGGCCGTTCCTGATTGTACCACCTCTGAAAACCTTAGCAATTGCCTGAAAATTACTTGCCGATTTGGAGCGCGGACAGCTTGTCCGCAGCGGGCAGGCTGCCTGCGCTCCAACAGGGAACTTATTTCTGGACGAGCACTTAGTTTTCCAGCATGATCTGGATGGCACACTGGTAGGCTTCTGCACCGCTCCGGTTAAAAGCTGTCAGTCGGATGAGGTAGGGGCCAGACTCCCACTGGCTTAGATTGACATTCCCTAACAAACCGTCTACAACAGGTTGGTCAACAACCCGCCCTAACAGGGAAGCCCATTGTCCATTGGTTTGTGGCCCGTTGGCTTCCAGGACATAGCCGCCAAAATCAGGCGTATTGGCTGTGCCAAAAAATTCTATGTCCCTGGCGATGGCGGCGCCATTGCGCGGTTCGCTAATGGTTAGTTGCAGGGTGCAGCCAATGACGGGGGTAGGTGGAACAGGCAAGGTGGCAATGGTTACGGCCGTGTTATTTTCCCCTTCTTCGCGCGTTTGGCTGATGTTGGTTGTATTGGTAACTGGTGCAACCAATGGCGGTGACAGTGGCTCGCTGGGCAGTGTAATGGTGGGGGCCAGGGGTGGGGTGGGGGTAGGCGGTAATGCAGGCAGCGGTGTGGGCGACGCCAGCGCGGTACGTGCCGGGTCTGGCGTGGGTGTTGGGGGCCGGAACAGTTCAGCCGGCAGTGTGGGGGCGACTTGATAATTGACATAGAAGATGATGGCGATGACGGCCGCGAGCGTTAATACAAAAATCATAGCATGATTACGCAACTGAAGGCCACGTTCCCGTTCCAAACCAAACACGGCGCGTTGCAGCAGTCGCCGCGAGCGCATGAATTCGCTGAAATACCAAACCAACCCTAAAAAAGCCAGAATCAATATCCAGACATCGTTACGAAGGATGAAGATATAGATTCTTTCCATTCTCCAGACTATTGGCCCTTTAGTTGAGGTCACTCTGAAACTGGCTTTTCACGGGCGCTATTATCCCAGATTCCAGAAGGCGATACATGGAGGGTTGTCTACAATCTTTGCATGATGTCGCGAATCAGGGTCGTGAGGTTTGGGATGATTTGTTTGCCTGTTTGCAACACTTCATCATGGGTCACGATAATACCAGGTTGTGGGTCTGGATCTGCTTTATTGGTAATGGATGAAATACCGAGGACGCGCATATTGGCGTGCCGGGCGACAATAACTTCAGGGACGGTAGACATGCCAACAGCATCTGCACCGGCCATGCGCAGGAAACGGAGTTCAGCGGGGGTTTCAAAACTGGGACCGGCGACATAACCATAAATGCCTTGTTGCAGTTTCAGGCCATTGGCCTGAGCGGCTTCATGGGCAATCTGGCGGAGATGGGGGTCATACGGCCGTGTCATATCCGGGAAGCGTGGGCCAATTGTGTCATCATTTGGGCCGCGCAAGGGGTTATGGCCGGCCATACCCACAAAGTTAATGTGGTCGGTAATAAGCATAAGGTCGCCAGGTTGGAAAGATGGGTTTATACCGCCGGCCGCATTCGTCAGGATTAGGGTATGTACGCCCAACTGGTGCATTACGCGGATGGGCAAGGTGATGTGCGGCATGGCATACCCCTCGTAGTAATGAGCACGCCCCTGTTGTACGAGAACGGTTTGCCCTTCCAGGCGGCCAATGATCAGGCGGCCGCCATGCCCGGCCACAGTTGCAGCAGGCCAATGGGGAATTTGGTGATAAGGGATAATATCAGGGTTTTGAACTTCATCCGCCAGAGCATTCAGACCAGAACCGAGTACAAGTCCGATAGCAGGTTCATAGCGAGTGGATTGGCGCACGGCCGTTGTTGCTTCGGCAACTTGGGCACTTGTTATTTCGCGCATAGGTCTTCAAACCGGGTTATCAGGCAACAGAGGCAAACAGCCTATGGGGCAGTGACGACCACCACATCTTCAAAATAAATATCTGTTTCTTCCTCTTCTTCTTCCATCCCATTTTCACCCAAATGGGTATAAATCTGTGTGGTGGAGATATTGGCGTGTCCTAAAAGTTTTTGTACTTCTTGTAGATCTGAGCCGCTATGCAGTTTGTGAGCGGCAAAACTGTGCCGGAGTGTATGGGGTGTTACAGATGTTCTTAAATCTGCCTGTTTTGCGTACGCTTTGATGATGAGCCATAACCCTTGCCTCGTTAATTGCTGCCCGCGATGGTTGAGGAATAATGCTTTTTCTTCTTTATCTTTTACCAGATATGGCCGTCCCTCATCCAGGTACATTGCTAATATCTGCCGCGTATGGGCATCAAACGGCAATTCACGACTGCTATCTTCCTTACCGGGGCAAGAGAGTACCGCATTGTCCAGGTCAATATCCTCAACCTGTAAAGAAACCACTTCTGTCACCCGCATTCCTGTTGAATACAATATGTTTAGAAGGGCTGTATCCCGTAGGTTTTTAGGCGTTCTTTTTTGGGCTGGCGCCGCCAGTAAACGGTCTACTTCGGTAAAAGTTAACGTTTGCGGTAGCCGTTTTTTGACTTTTGGAGAATCAACCTGGGTTGCCGGGTTTTCCTCAATCTCATCATGTTCATGCAGATAGTTGAAAAAAGATTTGACGGCGGCAACTTTCCGGGCTACCGAAGAAGACGCATACGGCTGCGTTTTCATAAATTCGACATACTCATAAACGATTTCTGGTGTAACATCATTCCAGGTACCGGTGTTACCATAACGGCCGTTATGCAAGAAATTTGTGAACTGATTGAGGTCGTTCTTATAAGCAGCGGTTGTGTTATTGGAATAGTTATACTCTTCCTGCAAGTAATCCAGAAAGGCAAGTAACTGTTCATCCATCCCCTGCAACTCCTTACGAATACACAAGCTAACCATTAAATACTGCGTATCCGTACAGTAATTCTGGCGGGTTGAATCACCAAATGAGTGCTATTTGTAGTTTGATGCGGTAACTATTATCTTATGATTACATTAACGCCGATGCAGATACCTTCAAACAGCGGATTATGTTATCAGGCCGACTGTAATCCAAGATTATGTTAGTTAAATCTACGAGCATTATAGCAATTACTTTGCATAAGATCAAATATGAATCAACATAAAATACGAAATTGGCGGCTATACGAATTTTCACCCATTTGGTGGCTGAGATTCAAAGATGATTTAATGACTGTATCGTGATAGCATAGACCGCGATAGATAACAAAATCCGATAAGTTTAGTTGAGATTTGAATAACAAAATATGAGCATGTCTAAGAAGTATAAACCGGCGGAAAGCCTATTTGAGGCTTATTTCAGCCGTGGTACAAAATTGTTACACGAAGGAAAGCCTACGCAAGCATTACCACTACTGCAAAAAGCGTATGAACTTGAGCCAGACCATGCAGATGCGGCCGTTAACCTCAGCAGTGCTTATATTCTCACCAACAAGTTTCGGCAAGCCGTTCCTATTTTGGAGGCTCTCACAGCCATTTACCCTGAAAATGCCGCTTATTGGACAAACCTGGGAGCGGCTTACCTGGGAAATCCGGTATTGGCGGAAGATGCAGATCAGCAAAAAGCGATTGCGGCCTTCCAACAAGCAGTGACGCTTGACCCCCTTGCCCCCCATGTTGCTTATAATATTGGGCTGGTTTACCGGGATCGGCGCGAAACTGAGCAGGCCATCACCTGGTTTCAGCGTGCGTTGCAGGTAAATCCACATGATCGGGATGCCCAACGTTTAATCAATCAGCTAAGTCAGAAAGAAAACCAACTACGCCTTGAGGAATAACAAGTTGGTGGGTGATTATTCAAAATCGCCCGCTATATGGAGCGTTTATGTCGTCCGATGCCGTACACTTTAGCCAACAGTTCCAGCCGTTCGCAGCCAGAATGAAGGCTGAAGGTTTACCTGATATTTTTATCCGCACGTTTGCCAGGTATTACGAGCAGTTGGCGGCCGGTATGACGGGTTTAATCCCAGAAGCAGAGATTGAACCTGTGCCAGTTTTAGCCAATGCTGAAACATTTTCAGATGTATTGAGGTCGGCTGGGGAAGCAGCGATGCCACGCACGGTCGTTATCAAACTAAATGGTGGCCTGGGTACTGGCATGGGGCTGGAAAAAGCTAAATCACTGCTAATGGTAAAAGAGGGGCTTTCCTTTCTGGACATTATTGCCCGGCAGTCTATAGTTTCGGCCGTGCCCCTCATTCTGATGGATAGCTTTAGCACCCAGACCGATGCGCGTACCATCTTATGTCGTTATCCTGAGTTAGAGCGAGGTCTACCGCAGACTTTTCTACAACACAAAGCACCCAAAATTAATCAATTTGATCTGACCCCCGCTACCTGGCCCCAAAATCCAGCTTTGGAATGGTGCCCACCTGGGCATGGAGATATTTATACAGCGCTTGTGACCAGCGGCACATTGGCGGCATTGCTGGCAAATGGTTATGAATATGCCTTTGTTTCTAATGCTGATAACCTGGGTGCCGTTATTGACCAGCGTATTCTGGGGTACTTTGCCAGTGGGCAGATACCATTTATGATGGAAGTGGCCGACCGCACGGAAATGGATCGAAAAGGTGGGCATCTGGCACAATACCCTGGTGGCCAATTGATTTTGCGCGAATCTGCCCAATGCCCGGAAGAGGATCAGGATGCTTTTCAAGATATCGGCCGTTACCGCTATTTCAATACCAATAATCTATGGTTTCATCTGCCAACCTTGCACCAGGTAATGCAAGAGCAAGGGTATCAGTTGGGGCTGCCGCTTATTCGCAATCGCAAAACTGTTGATCCGCGTGATGCCCGTTCAACGGCCGTATACCAACTCGAAACCGCCATGGGATCAGCGATTGCCATTTTTCAGGGTGCGCAAGCTATTCGGGTGGGTCGAGATCGCTTTGCGCCTGTGAAAACAACGAATGAATTGTTAGCTGTTCGTTCGGATGCGTATGAGCTAACCGGGGATTTTCGGGTGGTCCTCAGGAGCGGCCGTCAGATGCACCATTTTGTCGTTAACCTGGATCCCCGGTACTTCAAGTTCGTCTCTGATATAGATGCCCGATTCCCCTACGGCGCCCCTTCCCTGGCACAATGCACGCGGTTTGAACTGCAAGGGGATGTGTGTTTTGGCCGGGGTGTTATCTGTCGTGGTGAAGTTATCATAGAAAACAAGCGGGAGCAGCAAATGTTGATTCCAGATGGAACAGTGCTGGAAGGCCGGCACGTTTATTCATAATCTGTGATAGGAGGCGTGATGTATCAGCATATTTTGGTTCCGGTAGATTTTTCCGAACGTAACCGGCAGGCATTAGGGGTGGCCTTAGACATGGCGCAGTGGGGCAACGGCCGTGTCAGCCTGCTGCATGTTATAAAACAAATTAGCGGCACCCTGGAAGATTTTCAAGACTTCTATGAGAACCTTGAAACAGAAGCCAATGAAAAGATGGCCATACTGGTGGCTTCTTTCCCGGATGCAGCTATCTCGCCCACAGCCCATATCATCATTGGCCATCGTGTCGAAGAAATTTTGCGGTTCGCGGCCGCTCAGGAGGTGGACTTGATTGTTATGAGTTCTCACAAAATTGATTGGCAGCACCCAGATGAAGGATGGGGCACCATCAGCCATAAGGTGAGCATTCTGGCACAGTGCCCTGTTTTGCTCGTGAAATAAGTGTTTACAATGGAATTGCACACAGTTGCCGCTTTTGTCAGCAGTTGCCGGCGAGCAGAGTGGAGGCGGGAGAAAAACCAGCTACGGCCGTATGCCGCAAACTGGCGCGGCAAAAGGGCTGAGATAGGCTGATGGTCGGTAATTGGATTGAGGGAAACGGCTGTACTAAAGAGGGATAGGCGAGGCGCATCCTGTTTTTTATACTTCCACTCAGTTTTCACCCCAGCAGTACAAATTACAAAAAATAAGAGATGAGAGATTGGAGATTTGTCTTCAAACTCCAATCTCCAATCTCAACTCACAATTGGAGGTATCTCAAAAATGGCAGAAACACAGTATTATCAGAACGATCCCCGCTGGAAGGACATCAAAATTGGCACAGACCAAAATATGACCATTGGCATGGTAGGCTGTTTGCTCACCAGCCTGACGATGGTGATGAACCACTTTGGTGCGGACGAAACGCCCCAGACGCTCAACCAGAAAATGGTGGCCAGTGGTGGTTTTAGCGGCGCGTGGATCAAATCGGCGATGGTGCCGAGCCAATTCCCGGCGTTAGGGGTTAAGCGGCAAAAATATGTGGAATGTAAGAATCCCATCCCCGCACCCATGGCCGACATTGATATGGGGCTGACCGCCGGTTCGTTGGTGGTGGTGCAGGTAGACCGCGAAGAAGACCGCGCCTTTGAAGATGAAGACGGGCATTGGGTTGTTCTCATCAAAAAAGATGGCAATGATTACCAGATGTGGGACCCCTGGCAGAAGCAAGGCGCGCCCACCACACTGGTCGGCCGCTATGGGTTTGGCAGCAAGAAACCGGAAGAAATTATCCAGGCGGCCATCTGGCACGGAAAGGGCGAACTGCCCAAGGATGAGGCTAAACCGGCCGCTCCAGCCACTCCGCCCACCCCTTCTGCCCCACCTGCACCGGCAAAGCCCGCCCCCGGTGATGACAAGCCGATGGCTGTAAAACCAACAACTGAATTGACGCTGCGCCGCCAACCGGCCATTGATCCGGGTAATGTGATCAAGTCGGTGTCGGTTACGGCCGTTCTCACCGTTCTCGATCTACCCTCTCAGGCACGCCCCAAAATTGGCAAACAAGGGGAATGGATGAAAGTGCGGGAGCCGGGTGGCAGCGAAGGGTATGTGGCCGCCTGGTTTGTGCAGGAAACGGCCGTTACCCCCCCACCTGCGGCCCCCGCGCCAGCAACACCCGCTCAACCGGCAACCAAATTAACCGTCAAAACAACCAGCGACAGTGTCTCTTTCCGGTCGGCGCCCCGCGTTGGAGACGATACCTTTATTGCTTACCTGACCAAAGGTACCGTATTACAGGTGGTCGAAGGTGGCACACCGGCCAGCAAAATCGGCGTGCAGGGGCAGTGGCTACAAGTGCAGTTGGCCGACGGCCGCCAGGGGTATGTGGCCGCCTGGTATGTTACCAAAGCATAGTCATCACCCGGCAGCGTATTCATAAAAACAAAGCTGGGTATTCCCATACCGACGGCCGTCTGTCTGCACCAAATGAGCCAGTTCCACAGGTTGCAACTCTTTAGGGTCAATCTGTATCACAACCAGACCAGACTCATTCAGGCAGGTAGACGGCCGTGCATCCACCACCTTTAGCACTTCCAGCCAGATACCTTTATACTGCGGCGGGGCAATGTAAATCAGGTCAAACGGCCGTGCCACCGACTGCTGCAAATAGACAAACGCATCCATCTGCCGCACCTCCGCCCCCTCAGTTAGCTGCGTATGCCGTAAATTGTCCTGAATCGTCAAAATCGCCGGACGCAGCTTGTCTACAAATACCACTTCGGCCGCTCCCCGACTCAAGGCCTCGATGCCCACCTGCCCCGTCCCGGCAAATAAATCCAGCCAGCGCTGCCCGGTGACATCTCCCAGAATGTTAAACAGGCTCTCCTTCACCCGATCCATAATCGGCCGGGTGCTGTCGCCGGGCACTCGTTTTAACTTACGACCTTTTGCCTTACCGCCAATTAC
>CAZOPF010000081.1:0-9320 GCA_964581605.1 uncultured Ardenticatenaceae bacterium | reverse complement strand
GTTGCAGGTGGCAAGTTGCAGGTGGCAGGTTACTTGCCACCTGCAACCTGCCTTTGCAACCAGATGCAGCATCGTTCTTTAGGAACATTCTTACCTTACCTCTAGTGTGAACAACTCCACATTATCTCCCACCTGCACCCCATCTACCAGCAGGGGCAGCCGCCAGCCTTCCGACTGCACCCACAATCCGACCGTCACCTGGTATTCACCCGGCGGCAAATCGGGCGGCAGCGCCAGATAATGCTCGTCACGCACATACGCATCCAGCGGCCAGCGTTTGGTGGGAAATTCACCGGGGTTGAGCTTGTCCGACTGGGCAACCAGCACCCCATCTGGCGACAACAGATGCACAAAAACCTGAAAGTTAATGTCTAGCTGGTTGAGTGCCTTCCAGTACAGTTCCAGGGGAATGATGTCGCCAGGCACGGCCGTTTGCCGCCGCGCCGTATACCCAATGAGGGCAATTTGCTCACCAAAATCCGCCATCATGTTGGTCGCCGCCGGTTCAGCTACCAGACCGGACGAATGGTGATGCAAAACGCCGGTTGGCTCTAGCAAGAGGATGCTCACGGCCGTGACCGCCACCACCGCTGCCAACGTCACCCAATCAGGCCGGGCCAGCCGGGGCGGGAAAAGTGTCCCTTGTGGCGAATTGCCTGCCGCCCGCCGCCGCAATCGCCAGGCCACCACGCCCATGAGCGCCAGCGATACGGCCGTGACCACCTGGGCCATTGTCCGCGCCGGGGTACTACCAAATTCCACATCAATCACATGCCGCCCCGCCGGGACGGGCACCACGATAAAACCGTCCGGTCGCCCCAACTCCGTTACCACCCGTTCACCATCAACCCGCACCTGCCAGCCAGGAAAATCAAATAAATAAAGACGAAACAATAACTTTTGGGGGGTGTCCATGATGTAGCGCGTATGCAACGGCCGTATCATCTGCGTCTCCACAGTCGCCCCTGGCGGCAGCACATCCCAATTCACCCGATCCATCGGCTTCCCTTCAGCCACACCACCTACCACATCACCTTTGCGCCCCGGCACCACGTCCACCGTCACCGGTACATAATCGGCCGTCGAGGTTGTGCCCAGCCAGCGCCCGGTATTTTCAATCAGCGACATGCGCAGCGTATTCACCTCGCCAAAATCACCCCAGGGCGCCGGCTGGCTCATGGGCAACCCCAGAATGATGGTGAAGGAAACAAGCACGGCCGTCAGCCACTCCTGCACACGCTGCCTCTTCTGCCCTGCCCACAACAGCCCATCCGTCGCCGCCCCGGCCAGCACGGCGCACATCGCCGCCGCTGCCCCCAGCAACCGCCAGGGAAACTGGAAAAAAGCCATAAACGGCAACGCTTCCCAAATGGGCGCAGAAACAGGTAACATCAGAAACAGCAGCCCGGCCAATGCCAGCACAAAAAACAAAACCTGCGCCCCGTGCCGCACCCGGCGCAAAAGTAGCAGCACAACGGCCGTCACCGCCATCACCCACTGTGCCACCCCCAAATTAAACCGAAACGCCGGTTCTGACGCTCCCCAATCCAGCCGCAATGACGACGCCAACATCTCCTGCACAGACAAAAAATGGGTATGAAAATCATAATTCCCCCCCTGCCCGATGAGCGTCTGCAACGTCACTGCGTTCCGCTCCAGCAGCACCGGCAGCCAGAAAAAAGCAGCCACACCCAGACCGAGAAGGAGAGCAGAGAAGATGATGGGGTGACGAGGTGAGGGGGCGAGGGGGTGAGGGGGTGATTTGCTACCTGCCACTTGCCACCTGCCACTTGCCACCTGCCACCCGGCCCAGGCACACAGCAGGCCAAAAAAGAGCATCCCCATCAGGTTGTGGGAGAGAATGACGGCGGCCGTAAGCAGCACGGCCGTCACCCACACCCGCGCCCCGCCTCCTTTGCGTAACCTGTCCAATGCCCACAACGCCAGCGGGAAAATGCCCAGACTGAGCGACTCCGGCAGCACCCCCCGCGCATGAGGGTCCACATATTGCACATAGGGCGCATACACATAGATCGCCGCCGCCACAAAACCCGGCCCCCGCCCCCAGTTATCCCGCACAAAACCATACATCCCCAACGCTGCTGCCAGCAGTGCGATCATAAAACCGGCTTTCACGGCCGTGACCGCATCCCAAAACGGCCACAACTCAAACAACAGCCCCACGTAATATGCCAGCGGCGCGTAGTAGTTGAAGATCGGGTAGCCGTACCCGTGATAAAAATTGGGTGCCCATCGTGGATAATAGTCGCCGCCGCGCACCAGCAGCCCCAACTCATGCAGGCGGAAAATGTGCAGTTCCGCGTCCGTCTCCACCGGCAAACTGGCGCGGCTGACAAACGGCCAGATGGCGATGAACGCTATCGCCAATACCACAAAAAAACCGGGGTCTACCCGGCGCAAAAGCTGTTGTAATTTAGCCATAGATACAAAACGTGAAACGTGATCCCAACTCTATCACGTTTCACGTTTTTTCCCGGCACCGTACCTGACGTTTTCCACGCTACTTCCTGACGGTGCTTTCTCATTGCGGAGGGGAGGCTTAAGCCGGTATTGTGTCGGCTTAAGCCTCCCCTCCGGGAAATCGTTTTCAGATGCTAATCAGCCAATCAAATCCACAATCTGGTCAGGGTGATCGGCAACCGTGACGCCTGCCTGCCGTAAGGCAGCAATTTTGTCATCAGCCGAACCCGTTCCCCCTTCCACAATGGCCCCGGCATGGCCCATCCGCCGTCCGGGTGGGGCCGTGCGCCCGGCGATGAAAGAGGTAACGCGCTTCGTCATATGGCGGGCGATGTACGCTGCCGCCTGCTCCTCGGCATTACCGCCAATCTCGCCAATCATAATGATCTGCTCCGTTTCCGGGTCATCTTCAAACAGTTGCAGCACGTCAATGAACGAGACACCGCTAATCGGGTCGCCGCCAATGCCTACGCAGGTAGATTGCCCCACGCCGCGCCGGGTCAGCGCGTCTACCACCTCATAGGTGAGCGTACCGCTTTTGGAGACCACGCCCACATTGCCGGGCATGGCGATGCTGCCAGGGATGATGCCCACTTTGGCCTGACCAGGCGTAAGCAGGCCGGGACAATTTGGCCCCACCAGCGTAATTTGGCGCGTTTCCAGGTAGGCGCGGGCGGCAATCATGTCCAGCACGGGGATGTGCTCGGTGAGGCAGACGATGAGGTCTACCCCGGCGTCGGCCGCTTCGTAGATGGCGTCTACGGCAAAACGGGCGGGCACAAAGATGATGCTGGCGTTGGCGCCGGTTGCTTCTACTGCGCCCTTCATGGTATCAAAAATCGGTACGCGCTTGTTGTCGCCGTCAAACCATTGGCCGCCTTTACCGGGAGTAACGCCGCCAACGACGTTGGTGCCATAGGCGATCATCTGGTTGGTGTGGAAGGCGCCTTCGCGCCCGGTGATGCCCTGGACTAAGAGGCGGGTGTTTTTGTCTACTAATATGCTCATGATACACCTCGTTTGGCGGCGGCGACCGCTTTTTGGGCGGCGTCGGAAAGGGTCACGGCCGTCTCCATCTTCGCCTCTGCCAATATCGCCATTCCCTCTTTGGCATTCGTCCCGGCCAGACGCACAATCAAGGGCACGGCCGTGTCAATCTGCGATAGCGCCTCAATAATCCCTTTCGCCACTTCGTCACCGCGGGTGATGCCGCCAAAAATGTTAATCAGCACCGCCTTGACATTCGGGTCAGAGAGGATGAGGCGTAGCGCCGTCGTCACCTGCTCCGCCTTCGCCCCACCACCAATATCCAGGAAATTGGCCGGTTCGCCGCCAAACAACTTAATCACATCCATTGTCGTCATGGCCAGACCAGCGCCATTGACCATACAGCCGATATTGCCTTCTAGCTGGATGAAGTTGATGCCGCTCAAACGCGCTTCGCGCTCGGAGGGTGGCTCTTCGTCGGTGTCGCGCATTTCGGCCAGGCGGGTTTGGCGGGAGAGGGCATTGTCGTCAATGCTCATCTTGCCGTCCAGCGCCATCAGTTTGCCTTCACCGGTGATCACCAGCGGGTTAATCTCGGTCAGGGAGGCATCATTGGCCTGGAAGCAGGCGTAGAGCGAGGCCACAATTTTGTGGAAGTCGCGCCACAGATCACGCGGCAAATCCATCGCCGAAGCCAGATAGGTAGATTGGTAGCCACGCACACCTAAGGCCGGTTCGATGTGGACGGTGAGGATTTTCTCTGGCGTTTCGGCCGCGACTTGCTCAATGTCCATGCCGCCAGCGGCCGAAGCCATAATCATGGGGCGGCGGGCAGCACGATCAATGAGGATGGCCAGGTAGATTTCCTGTTTGATGCCCGGCGCTTGCTGGTCTACCAACACGCGGCGGACCTTGAACCCTTTAATGTCCATGCCCAGAATGCGGGCAGCCTGCGCTTCGGCTTCGTCCGGGCTGTTCGCCAGACCGATGCCACCTGCTTTGCCACGCCCGCCGGTAAGCACCTGGGACTTCACTACCACACGGCCACCCAATTCGCGGGCAATTTCGCGCGCTTCCGTTGGCGAGGAAGCAACGCTGCCATCAGGAATGGGCACTCCGTGTTCTGCAAATAACCGTTTTGCCTGGTATTCGTGCAGATTCACTATTCTGTCTCCTTTGTTGTGGGAAATGGTAAGCGTTCTCTGTAAGAGACCTGACAGGTTCTCAAAAACCTGTCAGGTCTGAGCGGTCACGCTTATACATAGAAAAGGCGAACGATGCTGCCAGCGTTCGCCTGTTTCATTTATCAAAGTGTGGAGAAGATTATAACATGAGGTGGGGGGTGTGACGAAAAGATGCGGGTGATAAGTTGCAGGTGGCAAGTTGCAGATGGCAGGTGATCACTTGCAACCTGCAACTTGCCACTTGCTACTCTTCCACAATGCGGATGGTGTGGTGGATGGGCACGGCTTTAGAGAGCATGGCGTGGACGGAGCAGTAACGCTCGATGGAGAGGTTGACGGCTTTTTCTACTTTGTCGGGGGCCAGGTCACGGCCGTACACCACATACTCTACTTCTATATCTGTAAATACTTTGGGGTGGTCGTTGGAACGTTCACCGTTGAAGTTCACTTCAAAGCCGGTCACGTCTTGCCGCATCTTTTCCAGGATGGAGATGACATCCATGGCGGTGCAGCCAACAGTGGCGACGGCCAATAACTGCATGGGACTCATCCCTTTTTTTTGCTCACCCGGAGGGGCACTGCTTTCCACCGGCATACTCACGCCATCGGGCGTGGTGGCGGTGAAGGTTAATCCTTTAATCCATGTAACTTTTGCTTCCATTCTTTCTCCAGTGGGGCGATTTTCCAAATCGCCTGACCTATATCAATAATCTGCCAATTTGACAATGTGGTCTAGTGTAGCCTTACGGGGGCACGGCCGTTAGTGACATTCCTCACCATATGGAAGAGGAGCAGGGCACGCCCTCATGCCCCGCGTAGGACGTGGGCGTCCCACACTCCTCAATCAGCGCGGCGGAGTGCGCATTCTCATTGGCGAATCTGAGAATGCGCACTCCGCCTGCTTAATATGAGAGGGCGGTTGGCACGACGGCCGTCCCGTTTGTGCCCCCTCCTATCTCTGATATAATGCCCTGTTTTGAATGGGAATGATGAGTGAGAAGGTGAATTTGCTCCCTGAAGAACGGCGCTGCCCGGTGTGTGATGCGGTGGTGGCCGAAAAGGCGACGGTTTGTTTGATGTGCGGCTACCGATTGCCGCCGCCCGTTCTACCACCGCCGGTTGAACCAGAAACTG
Source organism: uncultured Ardenticatenaceae bacterium (assembly GCA_964581605.1). Classification (GTDB taxonomy): domain Bacteria; phylum Chloroflexota; class Anaerolineae; order Promineifilales; family Promineifilaceae; genus CAADGU01. Next base: position 3,534 of record CAZOPF010000081.1, on the reverse strand, counting down.
GCACTCCCACGCCACAGGTTGCGACCGGGCCAACCACCAGTGAGTCAGTGACGCCAGAATTGCCAGAAACAAAAACGGCCGTTTCCTCCACCATTCCCACCGCCACACCTTTGCCACCTGTCACGCCGGCACTGAACCGGGTTGAAGCGGCCGTGCCTGATGTAGTGGAAAGTGTGATGCACGAACGGCAGGCGCCATTGGTATTGGTGATGACGGCCGTGTTCACCATCTTTATCATCATCCTGGGCAGCCTCGTCTGGCAATACCGCCCCGACGAAGTGAGCATGATCATCGCCCCCTCCACAACACCCATTCCACCCACCATCACCTTCACCCCCACCTGGACGCCGCTGCCCACCGAAACCCAACCACCCACCCTCACCCCCACCATCACCCCCACGCCAGAGCCAACGGCCACGCTGCCGCCGCCCCGCTCCCACACCGTCAGCAGCGGCGAGACACTTTTTGGCCTCTCGTTTCTGTATCGCGTTTCCATGGACAGCATCACCGCGCTTAACGGTTTGCCCACCGACGCCCAAATTCAGGTGAACCAAAATTTGCTTATTCCCTGGCCCACACCGACGCCGCCTTTGGAAGTGATTACGGTGGAGGTGAATGGGGAATTGGTGATCGCCGACCCACGCAACTGTGATCGGTATGAAGTGCAAACGGGCGATTCGATTGTGGCGATTGCGTCCCAGTTTGGCATCCCGTTTGAATTGCTGGCGCAGGTGAACCGCATTACGGACGCAACCATTTTGCAGCCGGGTGATACGGTCTGCATTCCGCGCATCAGTTATGGCAGTATTGAAGATTTGCCACCCACACCAGGGCCATCCCCCACGCCCACCCTCACACCACCACCCGCCGGGCCCAAGCTGCTCTACCCGGTGAATGAGGCGGTGATTGAGCCGCCAGATGGGGTGGTGCGGTTGCTGTGGACGGCCGTGAAAAACCTCACTCCTGCCGAATGGTACATGGTGGAACTGGCCGACACCAACCTGCTGGATACCCTACCCCACCGCGCTTTCACCCGCGACACTTCCCTCATTGTCCCCGCCGATTGGCGGCCCGATGTGCCCGAAACGCACCAATTATGCTGGCGCGTCAGCATTGTCAACGTCACCGGCTACCGCTCCGATGGGCTGCCCATTTACACCTTTGGCGGCAACAGCAGCCACCCGGCCTGTTTTGATTGGCTGGGTGCGCCCCCCACCGCCACGCCAACCCCCACCTTTACTCCTTCCCCCACACCCACCCCAGGCTCCTAGCAAGATGCCATCAGAGCAAAAATGGGTTATCGGCGCGCTCTTCGCCGATGGTGGTGGCGGGGCCATGCCCACTGAGGACGTGCGTTTCGTCGGGCAGGGTCAGCAGCTTGTGGCGGATATTGTGCATGAGCGTGGCGTGGTCGCCGCCGGGCAGGTCGGTACGGCCGATACTCTGCTGAAACAACACATCCCCATCAAACAACACCCGATGGCTGGCCAGATGGAAACAAACATGGCCGGGCGCGTGGCCGGGTGTATACAACACATCCAATGACAACTTGCCCACCTGAATCACATCCCCTTCAGCCAGCGAATGATCCGGCTCGGGTGGGTCAGGGATGGTCAGCCCAAAAAAGGCGGCGGACATGGTGGCCTGGGCCAGCATTTGCACCGCTTCGGGGTGGATGTAGATGGGGGCGTTGGTTTCTTCCTTTAGCTGCGCCAGGCCGCCCACATGGTCAAAGTGGGCGTGGGTGAGCAGGATGTGGGTGATGAGGTAGCCTTTTTCTACGGCCGTTGCCGCAATCCCCCGCCCATCCCACGCCGGATCAATCACCGCCGCCTCCATCGTCTGCTGGCAACCCAACAAATAGCAATTCGTCTGCAAAGGCCCCAACGGGAGTTGTAGAATTTCAATCATACCAACCTCTTAATGGTGACGAGTGGCAGGTTGCAAGTGGCAGGTACTTGCAACTTGCGACTTGCCACCTGCCACCTTCTCATCCCGGCAACGTCGTTTTGGCGCGGGGGCGGCTAAAGGCGAACAACCCCACGGGAATAAGGCGCTGCGCCCGCCAGGACAGATAAAAAATCTCGCTGATGAGGGCCAGATTCAGCGCCGCCGCCGCCGAGGGCAAACCAGGCAGCCGCAACCACACGCCAAGCGCCAACGTCACGGCCGTGACCACCAGATTCACTGCCATGGCCACATTCACATCGGTTGTGTGACGGCCGTGAATCAACATGCCGCGCAGCCACATGGCCACCACCGTCAGGCCGGGGAAAAAAAGATAAAGGACCAGCGTATCCTGGGCCAGCGACCCCACCTGGGCCGTCATATCCTGCACCACAAACAGGTAAAAAGCAGAGAGCGGCGTAAAGACAAACAACACCATAAACAGCGTCAACACCAGCGCCAGATTCCGGGCAAACCGCCGCAGCATCACAAAAGAGTCCACCTCATGGCTCAGGGCAATCACCACCTCCGGCAGGGCAAAGGCGGCCGCCCGCGCCATCAACAAGACCTGGAACAACACCGGCCACGCCGCCAGCGACGCCACCGGGTTATCCAGCTTCGCCAGACTGCTCGTCACCAACGGCTGCACCAGCAAAATCATCAGGCTGGTACCGGCCAGCGGCAGATGAAACCAGAACAACTGGCGGTAGGAAAGCGTTGCCCCAGCAACTGGCGATGATGTGGGGCCAAGCTGGTTTTGCAGCAACGGCCGTACCGCCACCGTGGCAAAAATCGCTTCGGCAACCACCCCGGCCATGAGCGCCGTGGCCCCAATAACTACTCCTGGCCACGCCGAAAACAGCCCCAGCAGAACAGCCGCCCCACCAGACGCCGCCAGACGCACGGCCGTACCCCAGGCCATCTTGCCCGGCTGCCCAAAGCCAATCAACACCCCCTGTAAAAAGCGCCGCCAGGCAATAGTCGCGCTCCAAAAGGTCATAATCTGCATCCCTGGCCGCACCCACGCCGCCACCTCTGGCGGCGCACCGATCCAGCCCATAACCAGGTCAAACAGAGGGGTGAAAGCGATGAGGATGGTCACGGCCGTGAGAAACACCATCCAATGCACTGTATAACGCCGCACCAGCAAAAAGCTCGCCCGATCCTTCACCAACGCCGTCGAAGTCGCCAGCATATTGATAATCGGGCTTTCAATCATCACCGACAGGCTGACCACAATGCCCATCGCCGCCAGCATGATCACTTCGTTCGGCAGGCGGTTGATGGTAGCGCTGACAATGGGGCCTTCGGCCGTCATCAGCAGCCAGCTTAAAAACAGCGGCAGCCAGAATAAAAACACGTTTCGTTGTCGCATAGATCCATCTCCAGGCAAGCGAGGAGTATAAAGGCACATGGCAACCCGGACAAGCAAGAAACGCGATATGAAGATTAACTTTTTAATGGAGTGGCGACAAAATGAGAATTGCTGCTAAAACACCCAAACACCCCAACACCCAAACACCCAAACACCCAAACACCCAAACACCCAAACACCCAAACACTCAAACACCCAAACACCCAAACACC
>CAZOPF010000080.1:0-27916 GCA_964581605.1 uncultured Ardenticatenaceae bacterium | reverse complement strand
GCGACGGGCTGATCCAGGTACATGCCCTGGAAAGTTTCAAAAACAGCCTGGCCATGGTCGTCGAAGATTTTGGCGGGCAGTCATTGGCGCGGCTGGTGAACGCCCCACTGCCGCTGCACAGCTTCCTGCCTTTGGCGCTGCACATCACCGACCAGCTAGACGCCATCCATCAACAAAACCTGATCCACAAAGACATCAATCCGGCCAACATCATCTGGAACCCGGACAGCGGCGTGGTTAAAATTATTGACTTTGGCCTCTCCACCTCCCTCAGCCGCGAAAACCCGGAAATCCGCAGCCCGCGTGTGCTGGAAGGCACCCTGGCCTACATCTCGCCAGAGCAAACGGGGCGTATGAACCGGGCGATGGATTACCGCGCCGATTATTACTCGTTGGGGGCAGCCTTTTACCAGTTGCTCACCGGGCAGCCCCCCTTCACGGCACAAGACCCCATCGAACTGGTACATGCCCACATCGCCCGCCCACCGCAGCCGCCGCACACGCTGAACCCGGCCGTACCCACCCCCCTCAGCGACATCGTTTTGCGCCTGCTGGCTAAAAACGCCGAAGACCGCTACCAATCAGCGTATGGGCTGAAAGCGGATTTGCAGGAATGTTGGCGGCAGTGGCAGGCAGACGGCCGTATCACCCCTTTCCCCCTGGCCCAACACGATATATCCGCCCGCTTCCAACTGCCCCAACTGCTATACGGCCGTGAGGCCGAAGTCCAGACTCTGCTCAACGCCTTCAGCCGTGTGGCCGACCCCCAGCAGGGGCGCGTGGAACTCCTGCTCGTCACCGGTGCGGCCGGCGTGGGCAAATCCACTCTGGCGCGTGAACTGCACCGCGCCACCGCCATCCAGCGCGGCGCCTTCATCAGCGGCAAATTTGACCAGCTTCACCACACGCCCTACGCCGCCCTCATCCACGCCTTTCAAGAACTGGTCAACCAGCTTCTCAGCGAAAGCGAAACGCGCCTCACCGCCTGGCGCGAGCAGTTATTGGCCGCTCTCGGCGGCAACGGGCAGGTCATCATAGATGTGATCCCGGCGGTGGAATGGATTATCGGCCCGCAGCCCACGCCGCCGCCGCTGCCCCCCAGCGAAGCCGAAACCCGCTTCACCCTGGCCTTCCAAAACTTCATCCGCGTCTTTGCCCAGGCCGACCACCCACTGGTGCTGTTTTTGGATGACTGGCAATGGATGGACGCCGGGTCGCGCCAGCTCTTGCAGCGGCTCATCACCGCCCCCCACACCCGCCACTTGCTGCTCATCGGCGCCTACCGTGACGCTGAAATCGGCCAGACCCACCCCGTCTGGCAGATGATGAACAACCTGCGCCAGAGCGGCATCCCCGTCAGCGACATCGCCCTGACACCGCTGGCGCTGCCCGTCATCAACCAATATGTGGCCGACGCCTTACACACGGCCGTAACCGAAACCCGGCTGCTGGCCGAACTGGTGCTGGCAAAAACGGGCGGCAACCCCTTTTTCATCGGCGAATTTCTGAAATCGCTGGTCGCCGCTGACCTGATCGCCTTTGACTACGACGCCGGTCGCTGGCAGTGGGACCTGCCCGGCATCCAGGCCAGAGACATCACCGACAATGTGGTGGAACTGATCACCGGGCACATTCAGCAGTTGTCCCCCGCCGGGCAAACGGTTCTGCAATTGGCGGCCTGCATTGGCGCTCGTTTTGACCTGGCGACGCTGGCGTTGGCTTATAACCAGACGGGGCAGAACACGGCCGTTGCCCTGTGGGAGAGCATCATTGCCGGCCTCATCATCCCGCTCAACGACGAGTACCGGCTGGCGGTGTTTGACGTACCCACCAACGCCGCCTACAAATTTGCCCACGACCGCATCCAACAGGCCGCCTATGCCCTGCTGGACGAAGGTGAAAAACAGATCACCCACCGGCAAATTGGCAACTATTTGTTGCAGGCGGCGGGGTCAGACGGCCGTGACGCTGCCCTCTTCACCATCCTCAACCACCTCAACCTGGCCCAACCCTTGCTGACCACCCAGGCCGAACGGGACGAACTGGCTGCCCTGAATCTGGCCGCCGGGCAAAAAGCGATGCAGTCCGCTGCCTTTTTACCGGCGTTGGAATATCTGGGCAAGGGCATCCGCCTGCTCAACGGCGATGCTGCCTGGGCACGCCAGTATGATCTGGCGCTGGCGCTGCACACGCAGGCCGCCGCCGCCGCCAATCTCAGCGGCCAGTACGATGAGATGGGGCAATGGACGGAGGTGGTGATCCGGCACGGCCGTACCCTGCTGGACAAGGCCCCCGTTTACGAGACCATCATCCAGGCGCAAACCCACCAGAACAGGCTAGATGAGGCGTTGGACACGGCCGTTGCCGCCTTGCAACAATTTGGCCTCAAGCTCCCCCGCCACCCCAGCCGCCGCCACCTGCTGCCCGCCCTGTTGCAAACGCGGCGCGCCCTGCGCGGCAAATCCCCCGATGACCTGCTCCGCCTGCCGCGCATGAGCGACCCCGAACAGTTAGCCATCACCAGTATCCTGGCGCGGGCCGGCGTCACCGCCTATTTTGTCTCCACCGAACTGTTTGCCCTGATCGTGCTGCACCTGGCGCAGCGATACGTCAAATACGGCAACACCCCCTTTGCCTGCCGCGCTTTTGCCACCTACGGCCTCATCCTCGTCAGCGTCTTACGTGATTATGACAGCGGCTATGCCTACTGCCAGATGGCGATCAAGCTGCTGGATCAATTACAGGCAGTGGAGATGACCGGCTCCACCCACATGGTCTTTAACGTCTTTGTGCGCCACTGGAAAGAGCATTTGCGAGACACACTGCCCGCCTTGCAAGAGGCATACCAGGCAGCGTTAGCAGCGGGTGACCCGGAATTTGCCGCCTATTGCGCCTATGGCTACAGCAAACACGCCCTGCATGTGGGCGAAAATCTGGCGCAGCTCACCCCGGAAATGATCCAATACGGCGAGGTGATGGCCTACTATAAAAAAGAGAAAATCCATTACGTGCATAACTTTTATGTGCAAACGGCCGTGAACCTCAGCCAACCCACGCCCCTTCCCTACCTGCTACAAGGAGATTTTTTCGACGAACTAAGCACCGTGCCCGCCTACCGCGCCGCCAATGACCGCAGCGCCCTTTGCGCCTTTGACATTCAAAAGGCGATGTTGTGTTTTCTGTTTGGGCGACCGGAACTGGGGTTGCCCTACAGCCAGGAAGCCAGTGAACTGCTGGCGCGCATCCCCGGCTCCAACTCCATCCCCCTCTTTTACCTGTATGATTCGCTGATTCGGCTGGCTTTGTACCCCACTTTCAGCCCGGCGGAGCAAAAAACAACGCTGAAAAAAGTAGCCGCTAACCAGAAAAAGCTGGCAAAACTTATCCCCTTCGCCCCGGTCAACTTCAGCCACAAACACACCCTGGTGGCGGCCGAACTGGCCCGCGTGCAGGGCGACCCGGTAGCCGCCGCCGACCTGTATGACCAGGCCATCCAGCAAGCCATCACCAATCAGTATCCGCACGAAGCGGCGCTGGCGCTGGAACTGGCAGGCAACTTCCACGCCGCCCAAGAAGATGGGCTGGCCGCCTTTTACCACCGGCAGGCGTATGACGCCTACGCCGCCTGGGGCGTAGTCAGCAAAACGGCGGAAATGGCCGAACGCTTCCCCCACCTGGCCCCGCCGCCAGAGCGCAGCGGTGACACGATCAGCGTCACCTCCACTACCCGCACAGCCACGATGGCTTCGACGACGGTGAGCAGCACGGCCGTACTCGACCTGACCAGTGTGATCAAAGCGTCGCAGGCTATCGCCAGCGAAATTGTGCTGCCGCGCCTGACGGAACGGCTGATGGGCATTGTCATTGAAAACGCCGGGGCGCAAACGGGCTGCCTGCTGCTGCCCCCCGAAAACGGCCATGCGCCTGAGGCAGGCTGGCAACCGGCCGCCTGGGCCGGAGAAGGAGAGGTGGCGCTACCGCTGTCCCTGATTCAATATGTGGCCCGGTCGCACACGGCCGTGCTGCTGGAAAATGCCAGCCAGAGTCAGTTCGCCCAGGACCCGATCATTCGCAGCCGCCGGCCGCAGTCGGTCTTGTGCCTGCCGCTGCTGCAACAGGGCAATCTGGCCGGGCTGCTCTACCTGGAAAACAACCTGGCAACCGGCGCATTTACGGCCAACCATCTGTCGGTGCTGAACATGCTGGCCTCCCAAACGGCCATTTCGCTGGAAAACGCGCAGTTGTACGGCCGTTTGGAAAGCTACAACGCTGCCCTGGAAGAAAAAGTGGTCCAGCGCACCGCCGAACTGGCCCAGGCCACCCAGGACGCCGAAGCCGCCCGGGCTATCGCCAACCAGGCCAACGAAGCCAAAAGCGCTTTCCTGGCCAACATGAGCCATGAACTGCGCACACCCCTCAACGCCATCATTGGCTTCACGCGCATTGTGCGCCGCCGCAGCAACGACGCCCTCCCTGACCGCCAATTGCACAACCTGGATCGGGTGCTGGTTAGCGCCGAACAACTGTTGAGCATCATCAACACCATTTTGGACATCGCTAAAATTGAGGCGGGGCGGATGGAGGTGCAGGCGGCCCAGTTTAATCTGGCGACGGTGGTGGATTTGTGTGTCACGGCCGTGCAGCCCAGCCTCAAACCCGGCGTCGCCATCGTCAAAGAGCTGCCCGCCGATCTGCCGGTCATTTATTCCGACCAGGACAAAATTCGGCAAATTCTGATAAACTTGTTGGGCAATGCGGCAAAATTTACGGCACACGGCCGTGTCACCATTCAAGCCGTTCCAGAGGGTGACACGCTGGCCATTACCATTCAGGACACTGGCATCGGCATCCCCGCCGACGCCCTGCCCCGCATCTTTGAAGAGTTTGAGCAGGCCAGCCCGGCCATTCGCCAGCAGTACGACGGTGTGGGGTTGGGACTGGCACTCAGCCGCAGCCTGGCCCGTTTGCTGGACGGCCGTATCACCGTCGAGAGCACACCAGGCATTGGCTCGGCATTTACGCTGACAATACCCGTTATGCGTGATGCGTGAGATCAGGTCACGCATCACGTATCACACATCACGTATGGAAAAACGCCCCAAAATCCTCATCGTTGACGACGAACCGTTCAACGTAGATTACCTGGAACAGGAACTCGAAGACCTGGATTTCGAGACGGTTTCGGCCACCAATGGGCAGGAAGCGCTCATCAAAGTGATGTCCGAAGCGCCGGATGTGATCTTGTTGGACATTATGATGCCCATCATGGACGGTTTTGAGGTCTTGGGGCATTTGAAGTCTGACCCGTACACCCGCGACATTCCCGTCATCGTCATCAGCGCCGCCAACGATTTGCCCAGCGTGGTGCGCGGCATTGAGATGGGCGCGGAGGATTTCCTGCCCAAGCCGTTTGACCCGGTGCTGCTGCGTGCTCGCCTGAACGCCAGCCTGGAGAAGAAAGAATGGCATGACCGGGAAAAGATGTACATTCAGCAAATTGAGCGCGAAAAGGCACGCGCCGACGAACTGCTGCGCGTCATCTTGCCAGAGGCGATCATTGACGAACTGAAACGCACCAATCGGGTACGGCCGCGTCTCTTTGAAAATGTGGCCGTGCTCTTCACTGATGTGGTCGGGTTTACACCGTATTGCGACAGCCACCCGCTGGTAGATGTGGTGCGCAATTTGCAGGAGATGATCGCCGTCTACGAAAATGCTGCCTTGAAACATGGGCTGCAAAAAATCAAGACGGATGGGGACTCTTTTATGGCCGTCGGCGGTTTATTCGACCGCATGGAAAATCCGGTATTGCGGGCCATTCAGTGTGGTTGGGAAATGGTGGAACTGGCGCAGCAGCTACCCGACCCCTGGCACGTTCGGGTGGGCATTCATGTGGGGCCGGTGTTAGGCGCCATCCTGGGGCGGCGGCAGTATTTGTTTGATGTGTGGGGGGACACGGTGAACACGGCGCAGCGCATTGAAAGTCATGGCGCGGCGAACAGCGTCAACCTGAGCCAGGCGGCGTGGGAGAGGGTGATTGGGCTGGTGGATGGGGAGTCATCGCGCCGGATTGAGGTGAAGGGGAAAGGGGTGATGGAGATTTATGGGGTACGGCCGTTGCTCAGATAGTCCATGGATAACCCCTTAACTCCCGGTACAATTCTCCACAAACAATATGAAATCATCAGGTTGTTAGGGGGTGATTTTGGCGTTGTCTACCAGGCACGTAACTTGTCCGCCGCCAAAACGAACCAGTTTGTGACCCTTAAACAAATGCCCACTCAAATGATTGTGGTCTGCGAACGCCTGGCCGACCTGCGTCCAACCCAGATCCATCCAGCAATCCCCCGCATTCTGAACTACTTTACAACCGAAAGTCACTCTTATCTGGTACAAGAATTCATTGAGGGGGCTGATCTGGAAACCATTCTCTCTGAATTTCCTGGTTTTCTGCCAGAACACCGGGTCATCCATTGGGCCATTCAATTGTGTGATGTCCTCAATTATGTGCATAACCATCCTGTACACCCCATGATCTTTCGAGACCTGAAACCCAACAACGTGGTTGCAGCCCACGCGGATAGGGTTTATCTGGTGGATTTCGAGTTGGCGCGTGAATTCCCGCCGGGCTACTTTCCAGATATGCCGGCCCACCTGAGACAGTACCGCAAAGGAGTGGCTATCGGCACCGAAGGATATTCGCCCCCGGAACAGTATCGCGGCTTGCTCAAACCGCAAAGTGACCTGTATGCCCTGGGCGCAACCCTACATCATTTATTGACCAGGCGTGATCCCCGAAAAGCGGAACCGTTTACGTTCCGCCAGAACCCCATTCGCTCTTTCAATCCCTCTGTTTCCCCGGCGTTAGCTGCAATTGTGATGAAGGCACTCAATCGGGATGTGAAGCGGCGATTTTCTTCCGCAAAGGAAATGCAGGCAGCCCTGGAAAGGCTCACCGTTCAATCTGAAATGTAGTCACATCTTCTCCCCACAGCACAACAAAAAGTCGGTTGATGAGAAAAACGACCAGGAGAAGGATTGCCAGAGATGGCCGCCCCGCCCCCATTAACGCCACCGCCGCCAACCCAAACAGCCCCAGTTCCACCACAAATCGCCAGGGGTCAGTTAATCGCCGTTTTGCTTTGGGCGCAATCAACAAACTCCACACCGTCGCTGCCAGCAGCGGCGCACCAATACCTACCAGCAGGCGTAGGGGCCAGCCGCCTTCCAATTGAAACCCCCAATAGGCCAATGCCGCCAGCATGCAGAGTTCCAATACAAACCGAATTGTCATATTGATTATGCGCAAAATAGCCATCTATCACCTCAAGAGTGTGTAATCCCATCCAGATAAGCCGCTACCAATCGCCGGAAACTTTCGTCACGATCCAGAGGCATGCGATAGCCTTCGGCCGTTTCCAATGCCGTAAAACCATGTAACAAGGCCCGAAACCCGCGGACGGCGTGCAGAGCCTCGTCTCCCGTCAGCCCAACCGTCGCCCATACCAACAGCAACATTTGCAGTAGTTCCTGCGCCAATGCACCCAATTCCTGGTCGTCTGGCTCTGGGGCGCGGATAGTCAATGGGTAAATACCGGGGTGGGTTTGGGCAAATTGGCGGTAGGCGCGGGCCATGGCTTCCAGTGACGGCCGCCCCACCAATCCCGTCGTCGCCTGTCGCAGTTCATTGAGTAATAACCGTGCCCCGGCTATCGCCATGCCATGCTGCAAATCTTCCAGGCTGGAAACATGATTGTAGAGGGACGGTACGCGAATATCGAGTGATTCGGCCAGAGCGGTGAGGGAGACGGCCGTCACGCTGCCCATCTCATCTGCCATTTCCACCGCCCGGCCAATAACCAGTTCCCGGTTAAGCCATCTGCGTTTACCGCCCATTGACCTTTGCCTCCGCCACGCGAATGGCCGCCACCATCGCCGGGATGGGGTCTGCCAGCACCGGGCCATGCCCCACAGCCAGCCGGGTTGGATTGAGGGCGCGCAGGGCAACGGCCGTCGCCAGGGCTGTGGGTAAATGCCAGGTAGCCATCGCCGGGAAGGGAAATGACCAACGCATGACGCCGGCTACGGCCGTGCCCCCTTGCGTCTGAAAGGCGTCCCCGCCAATCAATGTGCCGTCACGCTCATCGTAAAACACAATCTGATCCGGCGTGTGCCCTGCAGCCGCCACTACCCGTAATGAACCGAGCATGTCATCTGGTTGCAGCAGCCGGGTGGCTGCGGTTGACCGATTCACAAAGTTGCCCCGCAACTTGGCCTGCGGTTCACCGGGTTCTAATGCACGGTTGCCTTGCAGGAATACGGCCGTGCGTGACGACATCGCCACTTCTACCCCTGGCAACTGGGTGTATACCTCGTCCAACGAACCGGCATGGTCGCCATGGGCGTGGGTCAGCGCCACCCGTATTATGGGTTGACCGATGCCCCGCGCTGCCCGCAAAATCCCTTTGCCACCGCCGCTCATACCAGTATCAATCAGCGTCAGACCATCCCCCACACGCACCAGATAACAATTGAACATCCCCATCCGGGTCAACTGCCATAAGTTTTCACCATACTCTGTTATTTTCATCGTTTACATCCGTTGATAGCTAATATATTTAGTTTATAAACTAATTTAATTAGTTTGTCAAGTGAGTGATCGGCAATTCTCAATTTGGAAAAACCCGGCGATTAAGATCGCGGCAACAAGCAGCAAAGCCGCCCCTTCACAGAGTTCAGGGCAGGCTCTTCTTCAGTTAAAAACAGTCGGCGAAGGCCGACTTTGCCACTCGTTGGTGCAAATTTATCTGCCGCCGCAAATCAAACTGAGAATTGCCAGGTTGATCCACATGATGGGCAATTGGTAAAAGTTATGTCAGAATTGACCAATAACGGATTCCACAATAACCAAGATTGATCCACAGAAGGATGAAACATGGACACAACCAGCATAGATGAGGTATTAACAACAACACGTTCTGTACGCAAACGGCTAGACCTGGAACGGGATGTTCCGCCAGAACTCATCAAGGAGTGCCTGGACATTGCTGTTCAGGCGCCTACAGGCGGCAATTCTCAGGGATGGCATTTTTTGGTGATTACAGATGCCCAGAAAAAGGCGGAGATTGGCGAACTTTACCGGGAATCCTTTTTCATTTATGCCCGTGCCAGAGATGAACAGGCCGCCACCCAAGGCCAGGGGGAACTGTATGAACAACAACAAATGCGGGTGGTAAAATCGGCCGTATTTCTGGCAAATAATATGGGGCGTGTGCCGGCGATGGTTATTCCTTGCATTCACGGCCGTGTGGAAACCCTCTCCCCCATGGCTCAGGCTGGCCTCTATGGTTCGATCTTGCCCGCAACCTGGTCTTTCATGCTGGCGTTGCGTGCCCGCGGGTTAGGCGCCGCCTGGACAACCCTCCATCTTCGATATGAAAAAGAAATCGCCGCCATTTTGAACATACCCGATCAGGTGACGCAGGCTGCTTTACTGCCTGTTGCCTATTACACTGGAGACACATTTCAACCGGCGAAACGCATTCCGGCCGCTGAAGTTACATCCTGGAATGAATGGGGGCAAAAAGAGTGACCCAGCTGGCTCTGGCCTGTTTGTTCTCTGCATCGTGAATGCCCCGTAAAAGTCTGGTATATGTTCACGGCCGTAAGACAGCTTGAAATCAAATCACATCACCGTATCTGCCAACACCACTGTCAGCTTCGTGTAGGGTGTTTTACCTATTGTCACCACACCAACACCGCCCCACAATTAACGTATCGCAAAGAGGGTTACGGCCGTAGCAGTACCCAACGGCCCTCAACTTATCATGTACAGGTAGAAAGTTCAAGATATGGATACATACGCAGAGGGTACATTCAACATCAACGGGCAACCCATTCACTTCGTCGAAGCCGGTAAACGCGGGCGACAAATTGCCCTCCTCATTCATGGTTGGTCAAGCTCATGGTACGCCACCTCTCCCATCCTCGGTCTGTTAGCACAACGCTTTCATTGCATTGCTATTGATTTGCCCGGCTACGGCAATTCACCCGCTCTGGCCGAAGAAACCACCATTGCCAAATATGTAGACTTATTGGCCGATCTGATTGAACAAATAAGTGACAGCCCCGTTGTCCTGGTTGGTCATTCAATGGGTGGCATGATTAGCATTGGTCTGGCATCTAAATACCCTGTCCTTATTGAACGGATGGTATTGCTCTGCCCCACCATCAGCGGCCGTTTGTCCACCTCCATCAACCTTTTTATTTCCCCTATTACCATAATGGAACGGTTTGGCCTGGGCAGCTGGTTGGTATCGGCCGTAGAACACACCTTTGTGGGCCTCACCGACCGACTGATGCGCCCGGTCTCCTTTGCCCAACGTACCGGCATCAGCGAGGCCGATTATGAGCAACTCCGCCAGGATGCCCGCAAATCCCATCAAGGCCGGGTGCGCTTTGAATGTTTTTATGCGATGCGCAATAGCGATTTGCGCGGACAACTGAGCAAAATTGACACCCCCGCGCTCATCATCTGGGGGGCAGAGGATAATACAGTGCCATTGCGAGATGCTGGCATCGTTGCCGATGAATGGCCCCAGGCAGACTTGCGCATCTTCCCCAAAGCCGGGCATTGGCCCCAATTTGAAACACCAGACGCTACCCGCCGCCAGATTGCCGCCTATCTGGGGCTGCCATTAAGCAGCAGCGACCTGTATATGCCGGTGGGTGATGCCGAACTAGAACGTATCAGTGATATTGCCCAATTTTTGAGCCACTCTGATGTTGGCGACAATTTAAACCAGGCACAACGCATCCGTCTGGCGGCACAATGTGAGGTACGCATCTTTGAAAAAGGCGAGTTGATTGCCGAGGCTTCGGAATCAAGCGATGAGTTATTTATCATTCAACAAGGGTATGTGGAAGTGTGGAAACACCCAGACGGCATTGACCCCCATGACCACGGCCATGATGATGTGCAGCATGTCGCCAACCTGCGTGCCGGGCAAATTACGGGTGAATTGGCTATGCTGGACAAAGGCGGCCGTAGTGCTGACTTGATTGCTGGCAGCGAAGGTGCCACTTTACTGGTGCTAACCCGTAACCGGCTATTAGCCTTGTGTGAAGATGACACAGCCCTGGGCTACCGCTTTTTGTGGAACATATCGCAAGCTATGTCTCGCCGTGTGCGGTTTGTTCTGTGGCAGCTTAACCGGGCTGAACAACGCCGCCTGGAAGAAGGCAAGCGCCGCACAACAAAAAATATAGCTCGTGCTACAATGCCCACTGATTAGCTGTAATCTGTATATCGAAGCCCCTGAGCAGAAGCCCAACTGCCAATTACGCTTTACCAAACACGGTACGCTATCCCCAAACCGCTAACTCTCGGCTAAAAATCACTTTTTATTTGTGACATTTGCCACGCGCAAACTGCTCTGCCACCCTCTAGAATGTGTGGTGTAGAATGCCGCTTTTTGGGGCCTCTGGCAAAGCAACTTTTGACCAGGAGCGCTTTCTTGGCAGCAGCCCATCACAATAGATGAAAATGGGACGCAGACAAACGCGGATGACGCGGATTAAATCTATGTAATCGGTGGAATCTATGGATTATTTTGAAGGAGACGACATGGGCGCAGGCTCAACACCATATGTGAAAACGACCCATATTTTTTGTGCGCCTCCGCGTCTCTGCGTTTAAATTATTTTTCAGAGGAGAAAGTATGTTAATCACAAATGACCTGATGACCATTGACCCCGATATCGTTTCCCCTGATACCCCTCTGCGTGAAGTGGTAGCTCTGATGAACAAACGGAACACACGTCAATTACCTGTGGTTCAAAGTGGCAAACTGGTTGGCATTATTACGGATCGGGATGTGCGCCTCGCCGTGAATTCACCGCTGGTGACGGCCGATCCTCTGGAGCGCATTGTGTTATTGGATCAATTTACGGCCGCCAGTTGCATGACCTCCCATCCAAAAACGGTAACACCTGATACACCCATCCATAAAGTGGCCCAAATTTTAAGCGCGTACAAATATGGAGCGCTGCCGGTTGTAGAAGGTGAAGAGCTGGTTGGCATTATTACCGTAACGGATTTGCTCAACCAGATGGCGCTGATGCCGGAAACTGAATCTTTTGTGTAATTTCCTGCGCCCACCTTTTGTTGTAACGCCAGGTTTGGCAGCCTGGCATCTTTTTTTAGTAAATGCTGAGTTCTTTGGGGAAAAGCCAACGAAAAACTTACAATCGCACCTATGCACCTGAGAACCCGGTTAACCTCTGCTCCGCCTCCCCTCGCAAATCCGCTTGATTGGATAGTACCATTGCCAGAAACGGCCGTCTTGAATGAACACGACAACGGCCGCCTCCCCAAACGATTTCTCCCGCTAGCAGGCGGCATCAACTTTCGGGATATTGGCGGTTATGAGACGGCCGACGGCATGACCGTCCGCTGGAAACAAATTTTCCGTGCTGGCGTGCTTTCTCAGCTCACCCCTGCCGACCAACATTATCTGGGGCAAACAGGCATCCGCCTGGTATGTGATCTGCGCACCAAAAGCGAGGCCCTCAAACGCCCCAACAGATTGCCCAACAATCCCGAATGTCAATCGCTCCACCTACCCATCGAAAATCTAGAACGGTCTGCACGGGTACGCGGGTTAGCCGCCATCCTCTTTGATCGCTCCCGGCTGGACAGTTTGATGGATGAAGGATATACCCGCGTGATGATTGATGAAAACGGTCACATCATTGGGCAGGTGCTGCGCCTGGCGGCTGACCCAACCAACCGCCCAATGATCATTCATTGTTCGGCGGGCAAGGACCGCACGGCCGTCATCATTGCCCTCCTGCTCCATATCCTTGGCGTTCCCCAGCAAACAATCCTGGCCGACTACACCCTGAGCAACTGGCATTACGACAAATTTCGGGCAGGCATTGAGCAAGACCTCACCAGCTTACGTCGTTGGGGAATCACCGCCGACCACCTCCAGGCTGTTATCCTCGTCAAAGCAACGCGCCTGCAAAAGATGATGCAGCATATCCAACAACAATATAGCTCAGTTGAGCAATATCTTGAGCAAAAAGCAGAACTAGATCCACAAATCTTTCACCAGTTACGCGCCAGCTTATTAACAAAACATCAAGGAGCCGGTTAGTGATGCGCCTCGTGACGAATGGCATCCTGGTCAATCAATTCAACCAGATTCTGCTCATTCAGCGCAACGATACGCGCACCTATGCCGAGCCAGGCGGTGGTCTGGAACAGGGTGAACTGCCCACCGATAACATCGCCCGCGAAGTGCGCGAAGAAACGGGCATTATTGCCCTGCCAGTGCGTCTGGTATCCTTAAACTTTTGGGCGCTGCCCCCTCATGGCCTCCTGGCATTTACATTCCGCTGTTTGCAGCGCGGCGGTGAATTGCAAACCTCAACCGAATCACCACGTGTTGGTTTTTATGCCACCCACTCCTTGCCTCGCCCCATGCTGCCCATGAATCGCCAACGGATTGACCATGCCCTGCGGCACAGCGGTGGCCCCGTTGCCTGGTGGACAATCCCCTATCCATTAACCATGCGCGTCGGGCGGTTTTTTCTCTTTCATGGTATTTATCGCTGGTATGATTGGCGGAGAAGGCAAGCGGGGTTGCTTCTTTATCAGCCCCCACCAGATTGGGAAATAACAGTCAGGGTAGTGGTACGTGATGAAGCTGGCGCTGTTTTGTGGTATCAGGCAGAGGATGGCTGGCAACTGCCCGGCGGGCTTGTGCCTTCTAAACATGCACCCTGGGATACGGCCGTCTCCCTCACCCACCGACAAACCAGCTATACCCCAACCTTGCAGGATGTCAGCGGTATTTATGTGGCCGAAAATAGCAGCCGCATGGTACTGGTATTCACGGCCATTGCCCCACCATCACCAACCACACCCCACCCTCACTTATGGCTTCCCCCCCTGCAAACCCCAGAAAACAGCCCCCTTCACTGGCAGAAAATTTTACGCCACGCCCTCACACCAGATCGGGAAGCCACCATCCAATTTCTGGCTGACATTTGAGAATCTAACAGCAGGTTATGGAACTTTCACTAATGACCAGGCATCTAAAAACCAACCGTTATTATTCAGCGCGTAACGGCCGCGTATTGCCAGCCCCAGGCGCACCGTTTGCGTCTGGTTAATGGTGAATGTATGACTCAGCCTGTTTTGCTGCCCAAAAGTCACTGTAAACCAGCCCGTGCCGCCGCCACCCACAATAAATCTCACCTCTCCGGCCAAAGGATCAGACGGCCGCACCTTTTGCCCATTCACATATGCGGAAACCAGATCAGGAAATACGCCCGTTTCCAACCGGTATGTGCCAGGTGATAAGGTTATATCTTGAAACAGGCGAAAGCTAATGGCCCCATTACCCTTAAATGCTTTCACCGTCTGGCTGCCCTCAAAAATGAAAATCGGGCGCTCCTGTGGCGGCAGTTGATAATAGGGCAAGACCCGCACCTCTGGCCGCAGCCAGACATCCCAGGGCGCAGTGCCAAACCCTGTTGGCCCTTCATCCCATTCAAACACCCATCCAGTTGGAATTTGCAATTCTGGCACATTCCCTGGATGGTGCCAACTGCCTTCAAACGAGCCGTTTGTGAGCAGGTTGCTACCTGTGATAGGCGGAACGGCCGTAGGTGGAGAAACAGGTGGGTTGACAGGTGGCACGGCCGTCGGTGCAGCACCCCCCCCTGGAATCACCAACACCTGTCCTGCATAAATGAGGCTGGGATTGACGATATTGTTGGCGGCAGCCAGAGCCTGGAGTGGCACCCCAAAACGTACCGAAATGCGAAAAAGGGTATCCCCCCGCTGCACAATGTAGGTTGTGCCTGGGGGGGCCGGCAAGATTGGCAGGGGAGTGATGGGATTGGTGGGGGGCACGGCCGTTGGCGCTGGCGGCAACGAGCTACCCCCTTCCGGCACAATCAATACCTGCCCCACATAAATCAAATTTGGATTGGCGATGTTATTAGCAGCCTGCATAGCGGCCACAGTTGTACCAAAGCGCAAGGCAATGCGATACAACGTGTCCCCTCGCTGCACCACATACGTACTTTGCGCCAGCACAACGGCCGTAAGCATTGCCCAAACACACCCGGCCGCAACCCCAACAATGAACTTCCAGCCCTTTAGTTTCATCTTTTACCTCCTGCGGTACCACAGCTACCACCATAAATTGAAGCCAGTGTACCAATTGCCTCACACCGGGTTGTGAACAGGAGATAAAAAATTGGCAAACTGCGAGAGAATTAGACCGAAAGCAAAGCAGATTTAATTTTTACGCACGGCCGTATATACAGCTACGGCCGTAGAATAATCTTTTATCAACAGTGGCGGCAGTGGCTCGGCCGTTAACCCATTGCCCAGCCTTACCACGGTTGCTTCGCCCAACAACACCTCACCAGCGGCCGCCCGTTCCGCCAGTTGCGCCGCCAATGCCACCGGTTCACCAACGGCCGTATACGCATGGTGCGGCGCAGGGCCAACATTCCCCACAATCGCCCGCCCGGTATAAACGCCATAGCCCATCTTCAACGCCAAATGTGGATGCTGTGGTGGTAAACCATCTTGATATTTCTGCAACCCTTCCTGAATATCAAAAGCTGTCTCCACAGCGCACCCGGCATGGTCTGGCTGCGGCAGCGGCACATTAAACAGAGCCATCACTTGCTCACTCTCCTGCTGCACCACCGTCCCTTTATTTGCCAACACAATCCCGCGTACCAAATCGCGTATCTCGTTCATCAGCGCAATCACCTCACCCGGCTCGTGTCGGTCGGCAAATACGCGCCGCCCCCGCATATCTACAAAAAGAACCGACACTTCCTGTACTTCACCACCCAGATTGATCTCCCCTTTTTTCACGGCCGTGAGCGCCCCTCGTGCCACCTCCGGCGTCACATTCACCGCAAAAAGCTGCATCATCTCCCGGCGGCGACGTATTTCTGCTGAAAAACGAAAAGCTGTTATCAGGGCATAACTCAAGGCAATGGTCATAAACGGGTATAACAAATCCAGCATCACCGAACGCAGATCAAACAAGAGCATAGCCACCGCAAAATACAAAACAGCTAACCCACCAGCCAGCAGCAGCCCTGACCAGGGGCGCACACAAAGCAGCCCTGTCAGCACACCCAGACCCAATAACACGGCAATGCGGGTGAGCAAACTGGGGTGAGCAATAAAATGTTCCGACCACACAGATTCGATCACATTGGCCAGAATTTCTACGCCAAACATAGGACGGCCGCGGCTGACTGGCGTGAGATAACTATCTGGCTCAGAGGTAGCCATAATGCCCACCAGGACAATCTTGCCCTTGAAAACACTGTCTGGGATACGGCCGTCCAGCACATCGGCATAACTTACCATCGTAAACGTCTGCCCGACGGCCGTAGCTGGCGGCCCGGCAAAATAAATGCTCATCTCCCCAGACGGCCCTACCGGTATGCGGCGACCCAAAAATGGCAATACCCCATCCTGCACAGTCGGCAAGGTCATCGTTGTTTTGCCGCCCAGGAAAACCGATAATGCTGCCAACGGCAGGCTCAACCGGCGTTCGTCTTCTATCGTCACCACAGTCGGCAGCCGCCGCACGTACCCATCCTCATCGTGCAAGATATTGGTATAGCCTACGGCCGCTGATGCCGCCAGCAGAGGCGCATAGGGCAAAATGTGACTCTCAAATCGGAGTACACCGGGTACATTGTGGTAGCCATCGCCCTGGCCTAATACTGGTTGCACCACGTTGCCGGCAGCGGCAATTGCTTCAGCCAGACGGCCGTCTGCTGCCGCATCAGCGGCAGCAGTATCAAACATAAAGTCAAATGCAATCACCCGTGCTCCGGCCGCTGCCAGACGGTCTACCAGGTCGGCATGAAGCGCACGCGACCAGCTATCCCAACGGCCGTATCGCGCCAGACTGGCGTCATCCACCTGCACAATCGTTATAATATCGCTCACGGGGTATGGCGCTAACAAGACATCCTGCATCTGCACGGCCGGTTGTGAAAACAATCCCCACACCATCCACGCACTCACCAACAAACCGGCCAACAACCCTAACACCACACGCGGTAATGAAAAGCCTTCTGCATCCGTAAAAAATCGTCGTCGTAACCAGATTGCCCGCGCCCGCAGCCGGATTCGGGCCGGAACCACGCGCGGCAAACTACCAGCGGCCGCATCAATTTGCTGCAAAATCTCCTGAATATCTGTTTCCGGGGCAGCTGCCAGAATGGTTTGTACGGCCATCTCACTGCGTATCTGCCCAACAAGCTTTGCCGCCTGCCCTGCCTGGTTGGGGTTGCCCAGTGCCAGTTCAGCCAACCTGGCATCGGCCGTCTCCGATAAAACAACCGGCTGCCAGTGCGATGCTTTCGGCAGCGTGGCCGCCAAAATCTGCATCGCATTTTGCCGCAATGACCAGTTTTCCGGGGTCATAGCTATATCCAGCAGCCGCTCTTGCGTAGCCATGTCCAACCTGATCTCCGTCTGCTGCGTGACCAGATCATGCAGTCGCGCCAATGCACGCGACACGGCCGTACCCGTTTCCCGCCCCACCACTTCCACGCACACCCGCGCCTGAACCGCCGGGTCAGCCACCTGTCGCCACCAAAAATCGGCACGGTAATCATAAACCAGCGCACCACGCAGCATAAAAGCTGCTTCGGCTTCTGTCAGTGCCAGACTGTCGCCACCTTTCTGGTTCACGGCCGCATCTATTAGGGCCACATATGTCAGCCGCATCGGAAATATCTTTTCTGCTCCCTGCCAGCCCGACATAAAAAGCCGCAACAAAAACGCAGCATCCTGCACCAGTAACCCGGCCTCATGCACATTGGGCAATGGCGCGTGCATAGAGGCAACTACCTCTGGCGGCAAATTCGGTACGGCCGCCAAAAGCAGCCGCAAAACCTCGGCAACATTAGCCGGGCGCTCCCGATAATTAAATGCCGTCATTTGCCGCAGCGCCATTGTTAACCCGGCCGGTAAAGCCGGATCAGATTCGCGCAAGTCTGGTAACTCCGCCCCTTCCTGTTTTTGCTGAATGGCCAGAAAAGCAGAACCATCCCAGGGCAAATGGCCGGTCAGCATCTCATAGGCCACAATCCCCAAACTAAAAATGTCTGATTGAGGCGACATGCCAAAATGAATATGCTGCTCATACGGTGCATATGGCCCTGTACCCCGCCCCGTGTGAAATGGCAGCGTCCCCTGTGAAAGCTGTTTTGCCAGACCAAAATCAGATAAAAATGGCCGATCCTGGCTGCTCAACAGCACATTGCTTGGCTTCAAATCCCGGTGAATAATGCCCCGTGCGTGCAAATAACCCAGCGCTTTTGTCATTTCGGTGAGGATGCGCAAGGCAACTGGCAGTGGCAGCGGCCCCCCTATCAACCGGTTTGCCAGCGACCCGGTGGGGTTATAACGCATGACAAAATAATACTGGGATTCTGTTGAGCCATATTCATAAAGCGGCAAAATTCCTGGATGATCCAGGCTGGCTAACAAATGCACCTGGCGATCAAAATCCTGTGAAGTCATGGCTACCAATGTGGGGTCTTCATCCATCGTGGAAAGGATTTTCATCGCCACCACACGCTGGCGACGGTTATCCCAGGCAGACCAGACTACGCCTTCCCCACCACGCCCGATCAGTTCCAGCAGTGAATAGTCGCCAACCTGGTAGCCACGTTCAAAATGGTCTGAAGCTAAATTCCGCGTGGAAAACATTCACCTTTCCTATACGTGTGCGTTATTGCCCGTGTTAGAATGTAAACGCATAATGACATTATACTTCATGAAACCAAGTTGGCAGGTTTTGCCAGGCTGTCAGGGTCAGGTTAAGAGAAGAGGCAAAGTCAAGTATGTCCAATTTTGAACCGGATAGGTTCTGGCAAGAGCAAATTCACAAACAAATCTTGCAGCACAAAGCTACTGCTTTTGCTGAACTATGTGAGCTGGCTCTACCACATCTGGTTGTGTTTTTGCAGCAGCGTTTTCCCCAGTATGAAAGTGGCCTGCATGAAGCAACGGCCGTAGACTGCCTGATGCACTATTACGGCCGTCCCACCCAATACAACCCCGACAAACTCTCCCTCTTCTCCTATCTGCGCATGGCCGCCCGCAACGATATGCTCAACACGCTGACCAGAGACGGCCGCGACCAACACCGCCTGCTGGAAATTGACGACCCCACCCTCCAACCCTACCTGCAAGAACCAAACACCTTTGCCCAAACAGACGAACTGGACCGATGGCTGGGGCAACATACCCACCTTTCGCGTCAGCAAATCCTGCAAGCCCTCGACCAGGAACTCAGCAGAACAGATAAAAAACTAATGACCTTGATGCTGAATGGTGTGCGTGACAGTCGGCAATATGCGGCTGTGATGGGTCTGACCCATTTGGACACCGGTCAGCAGCGCCGCGAAGTCAAACGCGCCAAAGACCGCATCACCAAAAAACTACAGCGCTTTGGCGCTCAACTGGATTAAAAACCGGGCTTTTTCAGAAAAAGCCCGGTTTTTTTGTCGAACTTCGCCTTTTTGTGTGGAACTAATGATATGGAAAGTTTGCTGCACATAATGGCGCACCAGGCGCACACCAATAACACATTAATGGCGTCATTGATCCAGCGCTATGCGCAACAGCACGGGCTGACCTGGCCGCAGGTCGCCGCCGAACTAACAGTTAACGAAACGCAGTTAGCCCGGTTAGCTTTATGTCGTCGCCCAGATAATTCAGCGTCATCTCAAGATATTGCCCAAATTGCAGCTTACGTAGGAATGGGCAGCCACGAATTGGCCGCTTTTATGCGCTGTTGTGATGCCGCCCAACCAACCACACGGCCGTTACCAACCCCATCATCACCCTCATGGCCGTCTGTGCCCTGGCCCTCGTTCTATTGGGAGAGCAGCCGTATGTTCAAACATCGCACCCTCGCTTTTGCTCTGGCCGTTCTGGTCATCTTCGTATTTGCTGCGTTTGCTGTGGCCCAACCGGCCGGTTCAGAAGCCACCCTGGTCGTCTCCACCGGGCAAGCCACCGTCCGCCAAAGCCATACCGCCTTCCTGATTGTGCCGCGTCAATCGGAAACGGCCGTGCCTGCGGGCAGCATCCTCACCGTCAGTCAAGGGGACACTATCTCCGTGCCCGATGGTTCGGCCGCTCAACTCAATTTATATGACGGCAGCACCGTAGAAATCGCCGGCGGCAGCACACTCTCCATATCCGAACTAAACACCAGTGAACAAACCTACCGGGTACAGCTTTCCCTGGTGGCCGGCCGCACCCTCAGCCGCGTGGTCAAATTGTTAGGCGCAGACGACGCCTTTGAAATTCGCACCCCCTCCTCCACCGCTTCCGTGCGTGGTACACTCTTTACCGTCGCCGTTATCTCCCATACAGAATCCTATATTGCTGTGGACGAAGGGGTTGTGCGTGTGACAATGGGTGGCGAATATATGGATGTGCGGCCGGGTGAATCGGTCACGGCCGTTGTTGGACAACCCCTAACCATCACAGGCGCAGCAGGCGAAACGCCAGCCAATCCGGTTGATGCACCTGCTGCACCAGCCAATCTGCACACACCCGAACCACCAACCGCTACATCAACACCGATGATTACGCCTACCGCCACCATGACGCCAACCCCCATCATCACCGTAACGGCTACGCCCACTTTCACCCCAACTGTTACCATCACCCCAACTGCTACCATCACGGCAACAATACCCGGCCCCACCATCACGCCGGCACCAGCAACCTGCACTGGCGCTGACCCACACCCCACGGGCACAACATTAGCTCAACGCTATAGCGTTACCTATGAAGAAATCATAGGCTGGTTCTGCGCCGGGTTCGGCTTTGGCGAAATTGATCTGGCCTATTCACTGAGCCAGGAAACCGGCGCATCGGTCGCTGTCATCTTCACCATGAAAGCCAACGGCATGGGCTGGGGCCAGATTCAGCAAGCCCTGACTGGAGAAAATGGGAACAGCGGCAACGGCAACAACAGCAACAATGGGAATAACGGAAATAACGGAAATAACGGAAATAACGGAAATAACGGAAATAATGGGAACAATGGTAATAATGGTAATAACGGCAACAATGGGAACGGCGGCGTAAGTACGCCTGAACCACCACCCGCACCCACGCCAGAACCCCCACCCGATACGGGTGGCGGCAATGGAAACAACAGTAATGGTAACAATGGAAATGGCAACGGTAATGGTAACAATGGAAATGGTAATGGTGGCAACAACTAGGCTGCATAGGAGATAAAGCGGGTGTAACTTGCCGTTTACAACCTCAAAGCGTCGTATTGGTAACAAAAAAACCTCACTACGGATCATCCGCAGTGAGGTTTTTTTATGAAGCGCGCGGCTAGGCGGGCAATGTAACGGTAAACGTTGTGCCCTGGCCAGGGGTGGACACGGCCGTCACCCCTCCCCCATGCGCCACCACAATCGCCTTCGCAATTGCCAGCCCCAAACCGGAAGAGCTATCCGGCAGCCGCTGCCGCGCCTTATCTGCCCGGTAAAAGCGATTAAAAATGTAGGGCAGTTCTTCCGCCGGAATGCCCATTCCCGTATCACTCACTCGTAACTGGATGGCTTCCGGCACGGCCGTAGCCGACAACACAATCTCGCCCGCATCCGTATACCGCAGCGCATTCGCCACCAGATTGTTCAACACCTGCGTCATCCGCTCCGGGTCCACATGCACCGACGGCAAATTATCCGGCGCATCAAGGCGCAGCGTCACCCCTTTGGCCTCCGCCTGCATCACATACGCCAGCCCGGTGCGTTCCAGCAGGGCGCGGGGGTCTACCGGGCGGCGATGCAGCGGCAGTTCACCCGCATCCGCCAACGAGAGCGTGCGCAAATCCTCCACCAGATGCTGCAAATGGATCACTTCTTCGTGCATGATGGCATACAGGTCAGGCGAGCCGTCCAGCGAACCGGCACGCAGCCCCTCGGTATAACCGCGCAGGACGGAAAGCGGGGTGCGTAAATCGTGGGCAATGTCGGCCGTCATCTGTTTGCGCTGCTGGCTGGCCTGCGCCAGATCACGGCTCATCTGGTTAAAGGAGGCGGCCAATTCGCCAATTTCATCCCGCGAATGCACGTCCACTTGCTGCCCCAAATTGCCAGCGGCCATGGCATGGGTTGCGGCCGTCAGCGCCCGAATCGGCCGTGTCAACGTCCGCGCCAGCAACAGCCCCAACACCAACGCAATCAGCCCGGCAATGGCCGCGCTGGTGATGGTGGCAATCGTCACATTGCTCAGGAAAACGTCTTCTGGCGAGACCCGCCCCGGCGGCACGCCCGGCCCATACCCAAACCCCGGCTGATCGGCACGCAGCAAGACAGTACCTACCGTCTGCCCATCCACTTCAATGGGCAGCCCTTTGTTCAAGTCATCATAGGGATAGGTACGGCCGTCGTTCTCCCGCCCCAACCCAAACACCACCAGCCCCATATTGTCCACCACCACCACCCGCGCCATCAGGCCACGCCAGGCGGGATCGCCTTCTACAGCCTCATAAAAGTTCTCCCAACTCCCATTCTGCGCATAAAAATCGGCCAGAGTGTTGGCGATTTCCTGGTGACTCTGGTTCTCGATAAAACGGCCGAACTCCTGCCGTGTGCGCAGCCCAATCACCACCGCCACCAACACCGCGCCACAAACGCCGACAAAAACAAAAGCAAGCGTGAGTTTAACAACGAGAGAACGCATAAAAGAGATTGGAGATTGGAGATTGGAGATTAGAGATTGGAGATTGCCCAATCTCTAATCTCCAGTCTCTGTCAATTATTCCATCGCAAAACGGTATCCCATGCCATACACCGTCTGCACATAGTGGGGTGAACTGGGGTCAGGTTCAATTTTGGCGCGCAGATTGCGTACATGCACGTCAATGGTGCGTTCATACCCTTCGTAGGCGTCGCCGCTGGTGCGTTCCAGCAAATCCAGCCGGGAAAAGGCCCGCCCTGGCGCAGCCATCAGCGCGGCCAAAATCTCAAACTCCGAAGGGGTCAGGTCTACCTGTTTGCCACGCACCTGCACCACCCGCCCGGCCCGATCCAGCACAATGTCCGCCACGCGCAGCATGTCGGAGGCCGCGTCCTGTTTGCTCACCCGGCGCAGCACAGCGCGCACACGGGCAATGAGTTCGCTGATGCCAAACGGTTTGGTGACGTAATCATCGGCGCCCAATTCCAGGCCAATCACCTTGTCCGTCTCCTCAATCCTGGCGGTGAGCATGATGACGGGCGTTTCCGCCTCTTTGCGATAGGCGCGTATAAAATCGTAACCACCGAGTTCGGGCATCATCAAGTCCAGGATGATCAGGTCGGGTTTTTCGTAACGGGCGACGATGAGGGCCTCACGGCCGTTGCCCGCCTCCACCACGCGATACCCTTCCTTTTCCAGATATACCCGCAGCATATCCCGCAACCGCCTTTCATCGTCCACCACCAGAATTGTTTGTGCCATTTTAGCCTCGTGGGAGATTAGAGATTAGAGATTAGAGATTGGCAATCTCCAATCTCCAGTCTCTAACTCGACAAATCCAACCCCACGTCAAAAGTAGCTGCGTAACCAGTGCCGTCGGGCACGGCCGTCAGCAGCAGTTCCGGGCTGTAGATATTGTCGTTGGCGTTGAGCGTGTCTCGGTAGCCTTTGCTGGCATACGGTTCCTGCGCGTGAACCTGGTCACTGAGCGCCTCATCAAAGAAAAGCTGTGACGTAAACTCGTAACCCTGTGCCGAATCGGGGTCGGTGCGGATTTTGAAGTGAATATGCACGGTGCGCCCCGAATACCAGCCCGGATAAATAGTCACAAACTTCGCCATGCCATTGGCGTCCGTCACCTGATACCCACGCAAAAATTGTTGCCCGGTGGTATCAAAGGTGGGGTCGGCCACATCCGAATAAACACCTAAAGCATCACAATGCCACACATCCACCAACGCACCTGGCAGCGGCGTACAGCCATTGTTAATCTGTGACACATTAAAAATGAGCGTCAGCAATGCGCCTTCTTTCACCACGCCCGTCACCGGATCAGAGCGAATGTCTGACCGGTCCAGTCTCACATCCACAAAATAGGGACCTTCGGTTAATTCCGGGCGAGCCACACAAACGGGCACGGCCGTAGCCGAAACCAGCGTGGCTAAAGGGGTGTCAACAACAGGAGCCGCTGTCGCTGCCTGGCTCACGGCCGTTGCCGCCGTTGTTGGGGCAGTGGTGGGTGTGCTGGTGGGCACGGCCGTCGTCTGCTCCGGCCCACACCCCACCAGCAGCGCCGCACTCGCCGCCCCCAACAATTTCAACACTTCTCGCCGACTCAATATGCGTCCTACCGGTTCATCATCATAATCACTCATCACGTTTACTCCTCATAATCCACAGATTGCACCGATTTCACAGATGCAAAAAATCTGCGTCATCTGTGTAATCTGTGGCTGTTCATTCTTCCACACCTAACCACTCATTCACCGACTGCGCCAGGTCTAATTCGGCCGCATCCGGCAAATCACCAAATATCTCCACCAACTGTGTTTGCAAAGCAGCCAGATCGCCGCCATTGGCCTCTACCACTGCGGCCATTGTCTGCCCTTCGGCCAATTGTGCCTGTAACTCCTCTACCGTGAGGTTAGCGGCTTCGGCAACGGCCGTCAACGCCGCCGCCATCACATTCTGCCGCACCTCCATCTCCGAGACAATGCCCAACTTATCTTCCAACAGCCGCACCACCACCCCGGTAAACATCCGCTCCTGGAAACCGCCGCCACCATTTTGTTCAAACTCCGCCCGGCGCGTAGCTATATCCTCTTCGCTCAACTCTGCCCCACCAGGGCCACCACCGGGAAAGCCACCGCCAGGCACACCACCGCCAGGCAAACCACCACCAGGCCCGCCGCCCGGAAAACCGCCGCCGGGCAAAGCACCGCCCGGCAGCCCACCGGCAAATCCACCACCAACGGCCGTGTCACCGCTATCATCCGTCGGCGCAAAACCACCCGGCCCGCCAGGGCCAAAACCAAGTTCGCCGTTTTGCATCATCGTCGTCACGCCTTCGTTGGTCAGTGTCATCCCGGCAATGGCCGCAATTTGGGCGGGGGTCATCGTTTTCTCAATCTGGTTTGCGACTGCCTGCAATTCCGCCTGGGCCGTCGTATCACTCTGGCCCAGCGACTGGTATGCCTGCCACAAAGGCAACAGTTCGGCTGCCAACGTCTCGTCCACGGCCAGGTCGGTCTCTTCCAACTGCACTGTGCCAATGGCTAACTGCCCCACCACCGAGAGCGCGTCTTCATAATCGGCCGTGAGGGTGGTCACGGCCGTATCACTTTCCACTTGGGCGACTGTCTGGGTTACGGCCGTGTCATCCACATCTTCCAACGCCGCACTCTGCCCGCCACAAGCCGCCAGCGCCAACATCAAAACCAAAATCAAACCAATCACTGTCTCTTTCATCATCATAACTCCTTCAAAAAATAATCAAAGATTACGCAGATTTCGCAGATAAAAAATCGGTGTAATCTGCGTAATCTTTGATCTTCATTCCCTTACTCATGCCGCAGCGCCTCGATGGGATCGAGCTGCGCCGCCTTATTCGCCGGGAAAAAGCCAAAAAAGATGCCCACCGCCGCTGCCGAACCAAACGCCAGAGCAATGGAACTGGGCACAATCACCGTGCGCATATCGCTGGACGCGCCAAACAAATACGCCCCACCGACACCCGCCACCACACCAATCAGCCCGCCCACCAGACTGAGCATCAACGCCTCCGTCAGGAATTGCAGGCGAATATCGGTTGGCGTGGCCCCCACCGATTGGCGAATGCCAATCTCGCGGGTACGTTCCGTCACGCTTACCAGCATAATGTTCATAATGCCAATGCCGCCCACCAGCAATGACACGCCCGCCACCCAGGCCAGCAAATTACGGAACGCTTCCGTCGTCGCTCCCTGCGTATCAATAATGTCCTGCTGCGTCTGCATGGTGAAGGGCAACTCATCCACCGTCACCTCTTTAGCCAGCGCCAGCTTCAATTGGATTTGCTCAATCACCTTCTCCATATCCGCCCCCTCTTCAATCTGGGCGTAAATGATGCGCACCCGATCCCCGGCAAACTGGCGGAACTGCGTAGGCACAAATTTGTCAAAGACCAGGGTAATGGGCGTGTACAGTTGGGCGTCAAAGTCGGTATTGCCCACCACCCCTTTGGGCGCGGCTACGCCAATCACCGTCAGTTTGGTATCACCCACCGTCACCGATTGGCCGATGGGGTTCTCTTCGCCAAACAGGCTTTCGGCCAGACCAGAACCCAACACGGCCACTTTGGCTTTGCGCTCCACTTCGGTCTCGTTGAAGAAACGGCCGTCCGCCACCTCCACATCACGCACCGATGGAAAATCAACCGTCGTGCCCATCAGCAGCACCTCTTCCAGCGTCACATCGCCCGCTTTCACCGTCACCGGGCTGGTCTGGTCTACCACCGTACCCACCACGCCAGGCACACTTTCCACGACGGCCGTGTCATCAAACACCAACTGCGGCGTATTCCCCCCCGCCTCGCCGGGCCGCCCCATACCAAAACCAGCTTGAATGAAAACCAGGTTCGCCCCCAGCCCTTCAATTTGCTCGGCGATGGTCGCTTCTGTGCCTGCACTGATGGCGATCATGATGATGACGGCCGCCACACCAATAATCACCCCCAACATCGTCAGCAGCGAGCGAATTTTGTTGCGCACCACCCCTTCCCAGGCAATCCGCCCAATCTCCACCGGACTGATAATGCCGGACACGGCCGTACCCGCCGCACTTTCCACAGTTATGGGGGTGGTTAATGTTTCTTGTATCGTTGTCATTGTTCCCTCTTTTTTCGTAACCCGGTTGGTGTCATTCGCTTTTCGCCATGACTACAGCGGATAAAGAAATAAACGGATTCCTCTCTGGAAATTTATCTGCTTATTTCTCCATCTGTTGTAGCCTTAAGGGGTGGCGAAAACTTCGTGACACTAACTAACCCGTAATCCAATTACGATTCACGGATTACGGCTCACGGATTACGCCACTCTTCCATCCACCATCAGAATCGCCCGCTGCGTTTGGTCGGCGATGTGCTGTTCATGTGTGACCATGAGAATGGTGCGGCCACGGCCGTGAAGCTCATGCAGCAGCCCCATAATCTCATCCCCCGTCTTTGTGTCCAGATTGCCGGTCGGCTCATCGGCCATAATCAGCACCGGGTCATTGACCAGGGCGCGGGCAATGGCCACCCGCTGCCGCTGCCCACCAGACAGTTCATTCGGTTCATGGCCCGCCCGGTCAGCCAGCCCCACCGCCGCCAGCGCAGCCATCGCCTTCTCTTCGCGCTCACGGGTAGCGAGACGGCCGTGCCGCTGATACACCATCGGCAGCATCACATTGTGCAGCGCGTCCGTGCGCGGCAGCAGGTTAAACGATTGGAAAATAAACCCAATCCGCCGGTTGCGAATGGCCGCCAACCGCACCTTGTCCATCCCACTCACATCCTCCCCGGCCAACAAATACCGCCCTTCCGTTGGCCGATCCAAACAGCCCAGAATGTTCATTAGCGTACTCTTGCCGGAACCAGACGGCCCCATCACGGCCACAAACTCCCCGGCCTCAATGCGAATATCCACCCCCGCCAACGCCCGCACCTGCAAATCGCCCATGCCATATACCTTGTGTAAATTGTGTGTTTCAATAATTGTGTTCATCATCCACCTTTCGGGGTGGCAGGTGGCAAGTAGCATGTTGCAAGTAATCACCTGCCACCTGCCACCTGCCACCTGCCACCTGCCACCTGCCACCTGCCACCTG
>CAZOPF010000079.1:0-28496 GCA_964581605.1 uncultured Ardenticatenaceae bacterium | reverse complement strand
CCCAAACACCCAAACACCCAAACACTCAAACACCCAAACACTCAAACACCCAAACTCTACCCATACACCATCTGTAATACCAGCGTGGTGATGTGCGCCTCCACAAAGGCCGCCGCGATCAATAAGGGCAGACCAATACCGAGGAAGACACGGGTGAAGTCAGCCATGCGCATAAGAAAATTCTCGCTCAACGTATGATCAGGTGAAGGGTGGATGATGACAGCTTGCCAGCGCAGAATAGCAGCTGTTGTGATGAGCAACGCCGGAAACTCCAGGATGGCATGAGGTAAAAAGGCAGCCAGCAAGAATTGAAAAGGGTCTTGCCCGGCCAGGTAAAATTGGGTGACCAAAAACGCGATCACTCCCCAGGGCAACATAAAAATCAGCACCGCCAACACCCCAAACGTGAATACACCCAACAACGCCTGCAAAGCAACTACCCGTATATTTTGAAAGATGATGACCATAGGCAACACGACCAGCAAATACGCATATTGTTCCAGGTTAGCCGCCATATTTTCGCCAGTAAGCTGTGCCTGAATGTCTGGCGGCAGGACGTACTGATGAGCTAACCAGATGCCAAAAAGGATGGCCCCAACAAAGGCCAGCAACAATATACCTATCGGCTGCAAGAGTAAAGGGAAAATGGCGAAAGTCTCTTTATACCAGGCAAAAGGGCGGGGAATTCGGCCATTCCACCCTTGCCCACTCAACCGCCGCCAATATACCCGGAACATCCAACCCAGGCGAATCTGGTCAATGTCCCGGCCCAGCAGTTCTTCGCGGTTAAAAACATAGAGACCCATGCGAATGAGGACGACGGCCGTCAACCCCAACCCTATAATCAGCCACCATAAGCCCACATGATTGCCCCAAAACAACGCCCCCGCCTCAAACTGGATCAACAGCGCCATGGGCACAATGATAAAACTCGCCAGCAAATTAGCTGCCCGCACACTCGTCGCTTGGCTGGAAACCACCACCGCCGCCGCCACCATGATCACCCCTTGCACCGTCGTCAGCAGCATTACCTGAATGATCAGCGTTGGTTCTGGCCGCCAATCCAGATTCACCACCAGGCTCACCATATAAACCAGCATACCCATATAACTGGCTAACAAAGGGGGAACCAATGCCGCCAGCATCTTGCCCGCGTACAGTTCCGTGTTGGTCAGCGGCGACGC
Source organism: uncultured Ardenticatenaceae bacterium (assembly GCA_964581605.1). Classification (GTDB taxonomy): domain Bacteria; phylum Chloroflexota; class Anaerolineae; order Promineifilales; family Promineifilaceae; genus CAADGU01. The sequence continues at coordinate 27,312 of CAZOPF010000079.1, read as the reverse complement.
CAACAGCGGCTCCAGGCTGTTGCGTTCCTTTTCCCCCACAAAAGTTTCCAGGGCAATGATGAGCGAAAAAGACATTGGGAAAAAACCCACTACCAGCAACAAGAAGGGGATCAACTGTGTGGCAATAATCTCCGCGCCATACTGGTCGGCAAAGGTGATAGCCCGCCGCGCCGTGAAGTTCATCAACGCCGGGAAAGCCAGCGTCAGCAAGAAAATAGGCAGGATGATGCGCCAATCTCGAAAGGAGTCGCGGATTTCACGCCGGGCGATCACCAGCGCCATGTGGATGGAATTCTGTTTAACAGGGAGAAGGGGAGTTAAAGTGGTCATAGGTTTTGTGGGGCAATTGGACAATTACTCAATTACTCAATTACCTCTATCTCTTCAATCACACGCAAATACACCTGTTCCAGGCTCTGCGAAACAGGCTGTAGAGAAATGACGCCCAGGCCCAGGTTGTGCAGGCAACGTACCAGTTGGGGGTTGGTAACATCGGGGTTATCGGTGCGGTATCGAATGGTATCGGTGGTGACAGATTCAACCGTGACCAGGTTTTCTAGCTCTTTTACCTGACCGTTTAACAGTTTGTCTACACGCACTTCTAACTGCGGCCGACCAAGCAATTGCTGCTTCAATTCGGCAAATGTACCCTGTGCCACAATTTGTCCCTGCTTGATGATGGCGATTTTGTCGGCCAGCAGCTCGGCTTCAGCCAGGTTATGGGTGCAGAGGATGACGGTGCGCTGATCGTGGCGCAGTTCCAGAATGGCGTCGCGCACCAGTTTGGCGCTGTGTGGATCCATGGCGGAGGTGGGTTCGTCCAGCAGCAACACGGCAGGGTTGTGCAACATAGAGCGGATGAGGCCGACTTTCTGACGCATCCCTTTGGAATATGTGCCCAATCGCTTTTCCTCGGCGCCGGCCATGTAGAAGCGGGCAAACATTTCTCTGCCTCTGGCGCGGGTTTCTTGGTCGGGGATGCCGTAGAGACGGCCGTAAAACTCCAGATATTCCAGCCCACTCATGCGGGTATATAGGCCCGGCTGTTCGGTCAACATGCCAATGGAACGGCGCACACCGTCCGCCTGTGTGACCACATCATAGCCATTGACGCGGGCATGGCCGGTGGTGGGTCTGAGGATGGCGCCAATCATACGCACGGTGGTCGTTTTGCCGGCGCCGTTGGGGCCTAACAGCGCTAATAGCTGCCCGGCCGGCACGTTGAGGGTGAGATTTTGCACGGCCGTGAATGTATCAAATCTCTTTCCTAAATTTTCTATTTCAATCATGGTTGCACTCCAATCGTGCCCCTCCACACATACATAACACCGCCCCTGACGGAATTGTGACAGAGACACCAGTTTATTATGGAGTAGTTGAGGATGGGGGTAAATAGGTAATTGAGTAATTGAGTAATTGGGTAATTGGGCACAAATCAATTACCGCTTACTGTTTACCATCTTTGCCGCCAGCGGCGGGCCAACACCCAGGCAGCCATAACCAGGGCAACCAGTAGGGAGACAAAGGTGGCGATAGCCATATTCAGGTTGAGGCCGAGCAGGTTGAGGGTGCGGCTGTCCAGGCGCACCGTTTCCAGCAGGATACGGCCGACGGCATAGAAGATGAGGTAGAGGGCGGTCAATTCGCCCGTAAGCAAGCGGGGGCTGTATCGTTTTACCAGGGTATACAAGACCAGAAAGGCCAGCAAATTCCAGAGCGATTCATACAAAAAGGCGGGGTGGAACTGGCTGAACTCTTCGTAACCGGGCAGGCGGTGGGCTTCGGTGATGGTGATGGCCCAGGGGAGAGTGGTGGGACGGCCGTATAACTCCTGGTTGAAAAAGTTCCCCCACCGGCCAAACACCTGCCCCAAGGCCACACCCACTACCGCCAGGTCGGCCCAGGCGAGCGTGGGGATGCGCTGACGGCGGGTATAAATAAACAGCCCCAACGCCCCACCGGCCAGCCCGCCATATATTCCCAACCCACCCGCACGAATGTTGATCAGCTGCATCGGATTGCGGAAATAATCCCAAGGCGTCTCAATACCAAAAGCAGCCATGCTCGGCGAAGGGGTCAGCACATGGTACAGACGCGCTCCCACCACAGCAAATAGCAGACAGATGATCAAGCCGTTCCACACATGATCTGGGTTCCAGATACGCCAGGGTGCGTCTACCAACCAGGATGTATTTATGCCCGGCGTTTCGGTTAACACCTGCCCAATCGTATCAAGTTCGGCCGGTTTGAGTTCCAGCGTGCGCGGGTCCAACCCCCAACGGAAAAGCAGTTCGCCCAAAGTAGCGATGTGACGTTGAGTGAGTCTGAGATGGAGTTCGGCGCTGAGGGGGAGTACGGCCGTGTCCTGCTCCCGCACATGTTCCGGCACTGTCTGATTAAACAATGCAATGGCTCGTTCATTTGCCAGCCGGGAAACCACATACGCTCCCAGCGCAATCCCCCCCACAATACAAATGCCATACCAGAAAACCGGCAAATTAAGAACTGGAACGACAAAAGCGGTAGCGGCCGGCATCTGTCCGGTGCGCAAATGGGTAAAAAAAAGGACGGCGACTAAAATCACCCCGCCCCCAATCAGATACCAGTAAGGCTCCAGCCCTATGCGCTGCTGCCAGGTTGAAAATTGTTTGCGCATCAGTCCTGATTAATCAGTTTGACTACCACTTTCTTCAGCTTTCAGATCGGCAATCCATTGTTTCCAGACATGGTAGCCACGCTGGAAGAGAGTGAAATAGGTTGCCACTGCCAGCAACACCAACAGGATTTCCGGCTGGTTTAAGAACAGCAGCACAATCATCAAAAAATAACGCTCCACCCGGCTGGCGATGCCGACTTTGGAGTTATATCCCAAAGATTCCGCTTTGGAGCGAGCGTAACTGACCATGATGGAGCCGGTGACGGCCAGATACGAGACTGCCATCATGGTCACATCTTCCTGCAACCAGTAGTAATAAATGAAACCGCCAAAAAGGATGATTTCGGCCAGGCGATCCAGCGTAGAATCAAGAAATGCTCCAAACCCGCCTTGTTTGCGACCCATCTTCCGCGCCAACGAGCCATCCAACGCATCCAAAGGCGAGAGCAGCAACATGGCAATAGAAGCTGCGCGAAATTGCCCATTAGCGATGAGCCAGGCAAACAGGAAGTGAAACAACATGCCCAACACGGTGAGTACGTCGGGTGAGATTTTATACTTTGCCAGGAAATTGACGATAGGGTCTATGAGGATTTTTGCATATATCCGCAATCTGTCGGTTAATACTTTGGGTTCTGGGGGTTTTGCCTTATTGGCATCAGGTTGGGCCATGATTTTCTCTTCCTCGTTCGCCGCCGGATGAGGTGGGATGCTATCGAAAGTGGGAAAGGCTGTCAAGCGTGATGCGTGATGCGTAATAGGTGGCCAGACACTTTTTACGCATCACGTATCACGCATCACGTCTCAACTTACCAGCCATCTAACCGAAAACCCAACCAGGGGGCCAACATTTCGGCGTTGGTCAGGCTGCCATGACCGCCCAACATGAGGCGGGCTTTTTTCTCTTGGGCACGGGGGAGCAGTTTGTAACCGCCGCGCATCATGACCACCACATCACCGAGGCGTTCAAGGGCAACGGCCGTGTGCGGCCCCGGCCCAAACAACCCTGCCACCAGCGCCTCCTCTGAGCGCATAGCTACCAGAGCATGGCTAAGATGGGTTTGCAGGTAATGGAGGATGTCATCGGTACGGCCGTGTTTGGCGTATAAATAGCTCACTCGATGTTCCCCAGTTGGCCGCATAAACAACATTTGCTGCAAATGTGGATGGTCTTCCAGGAAAATGTAGTTCGGTAAGGCGATTTGCCCATGATCGGCCGTGATGAAAAAGAGGGTGTCTTGCCGGGCAACGGCCGTGAGCCGGTTCAAAAATTCCATCTCAATCTGGTGGAACAACATCCGCGCTTCGGCGCGAGTGGCCGCCCCATCCCACAGCCGGAAATGGCTAAGGGTATCTATGACCGGCCAATAACCAAAAAGAAACAGTGGCTCGCCCGCCTTATCGTCTAGTACCTGGCCCATCTGCCAGAGCATGTCGGTAAATGTGATCGCACCTTGATCGGCGACTACGCCCCGACTGTGCATTTTGCTCAACGCGGAATTAACCAGCTCGCGCCCTTTGAAAGAGTAAGCAGGTACACCATGTCGTGCCAATTGCTCGGCCAGTCCCGGCCAATGCAAAAACGTTTCCGGCTCTAAACCTGCTTCCACCAGGGCATTGGGATGATGCCCAAACACCGGCGTAAACCGGATCATATCGGTGGATGTAGCATATTCCGGGAAAAACATGGTTAGCCCCAACATGCCATGTTGGGCCGGAGCCGCGCCTGTCCACAGACTGCTCAAAGCCGCCACCGTTGTTGAAGGAAAAACAGAGGTTAGCTGGTTGACCACGCCAGCTCTATTCACCAACCGCTCCAGATTGGCCGCTTCTGCTTGTAGCAAATTCCAGCCAAAGGCATCCAGCACCAGCAAGGCTATTCGTTTAGCCCCGTTTGCTACCGGCTGCCACAGTTCACCGGCTAACGGTGGCAACCCTTGAAAAGGCACATGCAAAATTTCAGCAATGGTGGCGGGGATATTGACAATGGAACGGCCGTCATACGCAGGTAATATAAACTCATCAGGCAGTTGGTTCATGTATATGAAAAAAGCCAGGAAATTCCTGGCCTCTGGGTAATTAGGGCGTTGGGTACGGCCGTCACTGCGGGCACGGCCGTACCATTCTCTCCTCGCTTCAAACGAGAGCAAGACCAAGACCTGACAGGTTTTTGAAACCTGTCAGGTCTCCTTGTTTATTTCAACGATTCACCTAACGCACTCATGCGGTTGGCCACGCTGGCGTCCACCACCTGATCGCCTACACGTACCACCAGGCCGCCCAAAATGTGCGGGTCCACTTTGAACGTAACAGACGTCGCTTTCAGGGCACTTTTGACATTCGCCTGTTCCGCATTGGTCAATGGCAGTGCGCTGGTCACTTCGGCCGTTTCGCCGCTCAAACTGCTCACATCGGCCGGCACTTTGGCAAAGAAATCAGCGATCAAAGCGCGTTGGCGTTCTTCGCTCAATGATTCACCGATGAGCTTATTGGCGGCGGCAATGGCAATAGAGGCCACCTGCCCCCGCAAATCGGACAAAATGCGATTGCGTTCCGCCTCCGCTTCGGCGGCGGCATTGGCTACCACACCTTTGGCTTCCTCGTTTGCCTGAGCCAGAATACTTCTGGCCTGTTCCTCAGCCTGTCCGGCCGCTTCTTGCCGAATTTTAGCCGCTTCAGCGCGGGCATCATCCAGCACCTTCTTCGCCTGCGCGTCTGCACTATCGCGGGCAATAGCCGCCTGGCGTGCATCCTCTAACCCTTTGGCAATCCTCGCTTTTCGTTCTTCCAACACCCGGATGATGGGGGTATACAAATAGCCCCGCAGCACAAAAAACAGGATCGTAAAGAGGATTATCTGCATGAACAGGTAGCCAAAACTAATACCTAATGCTTCCATATCTTTCCTCTCAGTTCAGCCCTCTTGATGACAAATCGAAATCAACAGGCTGCTGCATGGTTTAGCTGCCCACCGGGGCGACGAAAATCAAGATCAAGGCCACGACGAGGGCGTAAATAGCCACCGCTTCCGCCAGAGCCACACCCAGGATCATGTTGCTTTGAATTTCACCGGAGGCGTCGGGGTTGCGGGCAATGCCTTGCACGGCGCCACCTACGACGATACCCACACCAGCGCCAGCGCCAATAGCACCGGTCATGGCTAAACCTGCGCCCAAATACTTCAGGCCGGTCGCTAAAATTATTGCGGATTCTGGATCCATTATGATTATCCTCCAATCAATTTAGTTGGTTACTTTGGTTTCTAAAAACAATGCCACCCGATCAATGATGATCATCGTGGCCGTGCCCATGTGTTGCCCCGGCCATAAAGGTGAGGGTTAACAGGGCAAAAACGACGGCCTGCAATGCGCCTACGCCAAATTCCAGGAAGTAAAAGGCCAGGTTGGCGACAGGCAGCAAAGAAGCGATAACAAACAAGAGAACCATACCGGCGAAGATATTACCTAACAACCGGAAGGCAAAGGAGACGATTTTGAAGATTTCGCTAATGAATTCCAACAAACCCACGCCAGTATCCATGACGGCTAAGGGGCTTTTGGCAATTTTGTCGCCATCCCAGACGAAGAACTTTTTCCAATAGCGCATGCCCTGTGCTCTCATGCCGTAATACTGGGTCATAATGACGGAGATGATAGCCACAGCCAGGGTGAAGTTAAGGTCGGTTGCGGCCGGCCGCACAAACGGGACTATCGCCCAGACAGCACCTTCCGGGTTCTCGCCGTTCTCGTCAGGGCGCGGATTGACCAGGAAGGGGCCGCGCTGCAAAGCGGCGTCGTTGCGTTCCTCGACCTGATGTTCCACTTCTTCAAACATGGCATGGGCGCGTTCTTCCGCTTCTTCTTCGGACAAACCAGCAGCTATGGCCGCTTCATATTCAATTTGTTCCGCCTGTTCGGCGCGGAAATGAGGGATGTTTTCCCACTTGCCGATGGAGTCTACGCCAGGTACCAACCCTATCCAGTTGGAGACGAGAATCCAGAGGATGAAGGTCATAAAGAAAGGGAAGAAGGTTTTAGTCCACTTACCGGCCGAGCGTTCCACATAGTTGTACGCCCCTTCAAAGATCAATTCAAAGAAGTTGTAGAAACCGGTGGGGACTTCATCGGCCGTACGCGAGCGCGGCCGTAAACTGAACATGAGAATAAAAAGAGCCACAAAAGTGATCATAGCGGCAATAAAGGTATTGGTCAGCCCATGCCCAAACAGGCCATCCAAGGGGCTGCCTTCGGGCCAGTGGTACACAACTTCACCAGGCAGTTGGATGACCGGGCGGACGGGCGCAAAGGTATAATCCAGGCCAAGGATGCCGCTAATGGGGTCCATCCCCATCGCCCCGCCGAAGAGGATCAATAGAAGTACGCCAAGATAGATGACATATCGTTTTTTCATGTGGTCGTATCTTCCTCCGTTTTGTTATCGTTGGTTTCTTGTAGTTTCATTTGGGCACGGTTCACGGCCGTTAAACTCATGCGCACCGTTAAATAGAGGGCAACCGGGACGCTGCCAACCATCAACAAGACTGTAAATAATGCCGTTGTACCCAGGAATTTATCGAGTGCCATACCCACGCCTAGCGCGATAAAAACAATGAATACAATGAGACAACCAACCTGCCCCACCACACTTGCCAGCAGGGCATTGGTATTGATTTGTTGTTGATTTTTACTCACTGCTTTCTTTCACCATAGGGCGAGTTTGCGCATTATATCACAAACGATTCTCGTGACAATTTTTGGTTATCCGCCCGCCAACGTCAGAAACGAAGCTGCGGCCTGTAGAGTCCATTCATACGCCGGGCCGGCGTATACGCCCAGAATAAGTACCACCAGTGTGGTAATGCCCAATCCCATCACCGCCGCCCGCGAGACTGGGATTTCAATTGCCTCCGCGTCCGAGCGGTAGAGATACATATATTTGATAACCGTCAGATAGTAATACAAAGCTACAAAGGCATTCAAAATGCCAATGAGGGCCAGCCACCAATACCCGGCATCCACGGCCGCTTTGAAGAGGAAAAATTTGCCCAGAAAACCGGCCGTAGGCGGGATGCCGCCCAACGAGAGCAGGGCGATCATCATCACCAAAGCCAGGTATGGCGAACGCCGGTTGAGGCCATACAGGTCTTCCATCTGGTCTGACTTGGAGACGTTACTGACGATGATGATGACGCCAAAAGCGGCGATGTTGGTGAAGGCGTACATCAGCAGATAGAACATAGACGCGCCATACCCGGCCTGGGTAAAGATAATCAATCCGATGAGGGCATACCCGGCCTGGGCCACGCTGGAATAAGCTAACATACGCTTGATGTTTTTCTGGAAGATGGCGCTCAGATTGCCCAGCGTCATGGTAATGATGCAAATGACTACCAACAACGCCCACCAGACCGGCTGAGTTTCAGTCGTGGACGAGGGTACGCCAAAAACGCCGGCGGTAAAAACGCGCAGAAAGATGGCAAACCCGGCGGCTTTGGAAGCGGTGGAAACGAAGGCGGTAAAAGCGGTCGGTGCGCCTTCGTAAGTGTCGGGCGCCCACCAGTGGAAGGGCACGGCCGAGATTTTGAAGCCAAAGCCAACCACAATGAGGACAACGGCCACCAGGTTTACGGCCGTAAAATCCTGGAAACTAAATCCCGCCGCCGTCATGCTGCTTTGCAGGGTGGGGTTCTGGACGATCAGTCCCAGAATGTAAATGTTGGTACTGCCAAAAATGCCATAAAGGTAGCTCATGCCAAAGAGCATCACGGCCGTAGCAAACGCCCCATACACAAAATACTTCATGCCCGCTTCCGCCGAGCGGTCATCCGCCTTGTAGAAACCGGCCAGGATGTACGACGAAATACTCGCCATTTCCAGAGCAATGTAGAGCATAATCAAGTCGGCCGAAGCCGCCATCAGGCTAAAGCCCATCGTTGCCGTAATCAGCAGGGCAAAATACTCAATTTTTTGCAGCCAGGGCGTATCTAATGACACCAGGCAGGTGGTCATCAACGCCGTGAGGAAGATAACCCGGAACACCAGCGTAATCATGTCATTACGCAGCATCCCACCCCAGATGAGCGTCTCTTGCAGTGGCGCATTTGTCGCCGGTACATCCGCGTACCACCACAAGGCCAATGTGATGATCAGAATGATGAATGCGCCCCAGGCGGTCATCAGCCCCACATTGCGCTGCCGGTCATTGGGCAGCATCCGGCTGTAAACCTGAATAGCAAAAAGCAGTATCGTCAGTGAGATTTCTGGTAGCAGAAACAGGTACCAGGATGAAGGGATTTCCACGTTATGCACCTCCTAACCAGAGCAGCAGATTAGACGCGCCCGCCTGCACCGTATCCATGATGGTCATGGCTTGCTGCGCCTCGTTTAGCCGGTTAATGACCGGGGCCATACCCGACTCCACCATGGGCACAATAATTTGCGGGTAGACGCCAATGACGACCAAAATCGCTACAAACATCACCAGCGTCAGCTTGTCAATGGGCAGGATGGGGCGCATGTCGTGCCATTTTTCGGCGTCATATTCGCCAAAGAAAACGGAGCCGACAGCGCGCAAGATGTAGCCGGCCGTAATCACAATCGCGGGGACGGAAATGATAGCGATCCAGCGATAATAGTTACCCGGATTCAGGCCGAACGCGCCGCTGAAATTCATGCCATTACCTTCCCACAGCCCCACAAAAATGGGGAATTCGGCGATGAAACCGGATAAACCGGGCATCCCCATGGAGACGAGACCACCAATGACAAAGGCGACCGCGCCCCAGGATAACACTTTGTTCATGCCGCTCAGTTGGTCCATATCACGGGTATGCGCCCGGTCATAAATCATGCCGACGACGGAGAAGAAGAGGGCGGTCATCACGCCATGGCTGACCATCTGTACCCCGGCGCCGGTATACCCTTTCAGGTTGAGCGTGGCAAAACCCATAGCCACCAGCCCCATGTGGCTGACGCTGGAATAGCCGATCAGGTATTTCATATCCCGCTGGCGCATGGCAATGAGTGAGCCATACACCACGTTGATAAGGGTGAGCAGGATGACAAAGGGCATCCAGTAAACGGTACCCTCCGGCAAAATTTGAATACCGACGCGCATGGAGGCATACGCGCCCAACTTCATCAAGACGCCAGCATGAATCATGGACACGGCCGTTGGCGCAGCCACATGTCCATCCGGCGACCAATTGTGAAATGGGAACGTGCCCGCCAACACGGCAAAACCAAAAAAGAGGGGCAGGAACGTTACCATCTGCGTATCAAAGGGGAAATTGGCTTCCGCCCACACCCGCAGGTCAAAGGTTGGCTGCGGTAGTTGGAAATAAAGCACCAGGAAAGCGATGAAGGAGATGAAGCTGCCGATCAGCAGATAGAGCGTCAGCTTCATAGCCGCATATTCCCGCGTCTGTTTCCAGCCCCAAATGACGATCATGACGTACATGGGCAGTACCGCCAACTCGTAGAAGAAGAAGAGCAAGAAGGCGTCTACGGCCACAAATACGCCCTGCACACCGGCTACCAGCAGCATGAAAAAGGCAAAAAATTCACGCGGCCGGTCATCAATGCTCCAGGAGATCAAAACGCCACCCAGACCGACAATGGAAGTCAGAAGCACCAGCGTCGCGCTCAACCCATCCACGCCCACAATGTAGTTGATGCCCACACTGGGAATCCAGGCATATTCTTCCAAATACGCCAGCGTATCTCCCCAAAGCGCGTCCGCCGGCGGCAGAGCGGCATTGTACGAGAAGTACACATACAACGAGAGCAACAGCCCCAAAATCATGGCCGCCAAGGCCAGCATCCGTGCGTTTTCGCCCCGGTCTTTGGGGAGCAGGAGGATGATCACGGCCGTGACTATTGGCGATAATGCAATAATAGATAAAAAGGGAAATTCCATAAGCCTCTTCCCAAAAAGTGTCTGTGTGTTTTGGTGTTTGTGTGTTCATGTGTTTACATGTTCAAGCAAACACATGAACACTAAGACACCTACCCACTAAAAAACCATGTCACCGTATCGTTAATGAACGTCACAATCCACTGCGGCCAGATACCCAGACTGAGTATCAAAATCATCAAGGGCCAGATGACCAGGTGTTCCCGCAGCGTCATGTCCTGCCCTTTCAGGCTTTGCCATTCCGGTTTGGTCGGGCCGTGCAGCGTAGCCCCAATCCCTTTCAAAATGTACGCGCCGGTCATGAGCAAACCGAGCATGGAAAGCGCCAGATACAGCGGGAAAATGCCGATGCTGCCGCGCACCACCATGAATTCACTAACAAAGCCATTCAAACCAGGCAGGCCTAACGAGGCCATGCTGGTAAAAATGAGGATGGTGCCGAAGACGGGCAGCACCGTCCAGATGCCGCCAAACTTCTTTAAATCGCGGGTATGTGCCCGTTCATAAATCACACCAACCAAGAAAAACATACCGGCGGCCGACAGCCCATGATTGAACATCTGGAATACCGCCCCATTAGTCGCCATAATTGCGTCGCCTGTCCATTCCGGCACGTTGTAAGCCGAGCCATACACATAGGCCATCACCGCCACACCCATCACCACAAAACCCATATGATTGATAGACGAGTAGGCCACCAGTCGTTTGAAATCCCATTGCCCAAAAGCCGCATACCCACCGAGGACGATGCTCAACATGCCAAAGATCGCCAGGATATAGGCCGTCAGATGCGCCTGTTCCGGGAACATAGGCACCACCAGACGAATGAAGCCATACGCGCCTAACTTTAACAGCACACCGGCCAGAATCATGGAACCGGCCGTCGGCGCTTGCGTGTGCGCATCCGGCAGCCAGGTGTGGAACGGCCAGATGGGCACTTTAATAGCAAAGGCAATCACAAAGGCAATATAGGCTATCCATTTCACGGTATCGGTGGGCAAATTCACCACCGGCAACGTGCCACCGCTCAAATTCACCCACGAATCATACAGCTGCGGAATATCATACGTGCCCGTCGCCAGACCGATGATTTGAATAGAGAGCAGCAAACCCAGGCTGCCCGCCATGGTGTAAATCATAAACTTGAAGGAAGCGTACACTCGATCCGCGCTACCCCAGATGCGGATGAGGAAGTACATGGGCACCAGCCCAAATTCCCAAAAGATGAAGAAGATGAGCAGGTCAAGCGAGGCAAACAGCCCCAGCATCGCCGTTTCCATGATCAAGAACAGAATCATGTACAGTTTGGCGCGATCTTCAATGTTGAAGGAGGCCAGGATGGCTAACGGGGTGAGCAGGGTGGTCAGCAAAAACATGGGCATGGAAATGCCATCCAGCCCTACATGATAGCTCGAACCTAAGAGCGGCAGCCATTCCACCTGATACTCAAAGGCAAAACCGGGCAGACCGCGAAAATTGGCGTTGTAATCCAGCCACATGGCAATGACCAGCGCCAGCGGCACCAGGCTAAAGACCAGCGCCAGCCGCCGTACCGTATTTTTTGCGTCGTCCGGTATCAGGAAGATGATAAAAGCGGCGATTGCCGGGAAAAATATAACCAGGTTGATGATGTTATCTGAGAAGAAATCCATCGTGCTTTTCCAAAGTAATTGGGCAATTGGGTAAGAAAGTAATTACCCAATTACATAATTACTAAATTACCTAGAACAAACTCGTCAGCTTATCTATGCCACCGTAAATGCTGACAAAGAGCATCATAATCGCCAGAGCGACAGCAATCAGGCCGGAATACAGGACGTATTCTTGAATGCGCCCGGATTGTAGCAGGCGGCTCTCGCGGGCCAGGTAGAGGAAACCGTCTTTGATTTTGTCTACGCCACCGCTGATGACCACTTCTTCAAACCGTTTGCAGTAACGGCCGATCGCATACACCGCCCGCGCAACCAGATGTAACGTCCCATCAATCAGCCCCTTGTCCACCCATTCGCTGGTAAAGGTTTCAGAGAACCAGACCGTGGGCCGGTAAAAGAGGATGTGATACAGCTCATCCCAATACCATTTGCGGTTGAGGAAGGTGTGCAGAGGGCCGAGGGTGCGGATGAGGGGGTCGGGCTGGTCTTTTTCGAGGGGTTTACGGCCGTAAACCAACCACCCCACCGTAATACCACCCAACGCCACCACCAACGACGTAATCAACGGCGCCCACGACCACGTAATTTCTTCGTGAACATCAATCGGCGTCAAACCGGCCTCGTGCAGTTCAATCATCGGCTCTTCAATCGTCGTCAGCACAAAATGATGCACGAAGTTAATCTGTCCCCAATCCTGCCCCAGAAAATGGTCAGGAATCCCCAACCAGCCCAAAACAATGGCAAAAAAGGCCAGGATCACCAGCGGCACAGTCATAAACTTGTTGCTCTCATGGGCATGTTCCGCCAGCGGGGTACGTGGCTTGCCCGCAAACGTCATCGCCAACTGCCGGGTGGTGTAAAACGCCGTCAGAAACGCCGCCAGACCGAGCATCACCAGCACCACCAGTCCCAACGGATTGCCATGCGTAAACTCGTGGTACGCATGGGCAAAAATTTCATCCTTCGACCAGAACCCGGCGGTGATAAACGGCAGACCAGAGAGCGCCATACCACCAATCAAAAAGGCCCAAAACGTCACCGGCATCTTGTGGCGCAGCCCACCCATATAGCGCATATCCTGGGGATCGGTATGGTGGTCATGCACGTGCATCGCCCCATGCTCCATGCCATGAATCACCGAACCGGAAGAAAGGAAGAGCAAGGCTTTGAAAAAAGCGTGGGTGATCAAATGGAAGGCGGCCGCAATATAACCACCTACACCAATGGCCGCCACCATAAAGCCTAGCTGCGAAATGGTGGAATAAGCCAGCACCCCCTTCACATCATTTTGGGCTACGGCAATGGTCGCTGCCATCAGCGCCGTAAACGCGCCAATCCCGGCGATAATCCAGCCCACTTCCGGGTTGTTTTCCAGCGAAACGGCCACTAAGGGGAAAATACGCAGCAGCATGTAAATACCGGCCGAGACCATGGCGGCCGCATGGATAGTGGCGCTGACGGGCGTTGGGCCTTCCATGGCGTCTGGCAACCAGGCATGTAACGGCCATTGGGCCGATTTGCCCACCGTGCCAGTGAAAAGCAACAGCGTCATCAAGGCGATGCCACCTAACCCAATCCCGGCAATGGCATGTTCAAAGCCGTGCAACGTAAACGCCTCGCTGAAGTTCAGCGTGCCAAAGCTGCGATAAAACAGCACGATGCCCAACAACATGACCACATCAGCAATACGGGTGGTCATAAACGCCTTGCGGGCTGCCTGCCGGGGCGGAATGTGCGGGATGTCGCCCGGCTGCAAATGGTAATCGCGGGCATACCAGAAACCGATGAGGGCATAGGAGCAGAAACCCATAATCTCCCAACCGACAAAGAGCAGCAGCAAGTTGTCGGCCACCACCAGCACCAGCATGGCTCCAGCAAAGAGGCTCATCAGGGCAAAAAAGCGGGAAAAGAGGGGGTCTTCCTGGCCGTGATTGGGCACGCCTTTGACCGTGCCGCGGGGCTGCCCATAGTTATGGTAGCCAACACTGTAGACAAAAATCATAAAGACGGCCAATGGCACCATGAACAGCATGATGGTGGTCAGCGCGTCTACGGCCACACCCATGTCCAGCCACAGCGTGCAGTTACCGCCTTCTTGCGGTGGGCAGGGGCCAAACGGCAGCCAATCAATGGAACTGGCATATTGCACCGGATGATGAGCCAGTTCATGCACATCCAGCCCCACCATGCTTGCTACCACCGTCCAACTCAGCACCAGGGAAGCAATCACGCCCGCCCAGGCCAGCGCCCAGCTCAACGTCCGGTTGCGGTTGGTAAACAGGGTGATGATGAAGAAAACAAGAAGTGGGCCGGCCGGAATGAGCCAGGTCATTAAGGTTAAGGTTTCTTCGGTCATACTTTTACTCAAAAATTAGACAAGGCCTAGTCCTTGACTAATTTTTCAACAAGTCCAATTCTTCGGCCACTACCGAATCACGGCGGCGGTAGACGGAGATGATCAGGGCCAGGCCTACGGCCGCTTCCGCCGCCGCTACGGTCAGGATAAAAATCGCCCAGGCCCAGCCAGAGGTGATGGTGAAATAGGGCATATTGGGGTTGGGATTGAGCAAGACGCTGTAACGCCAGAAGGCGACCAGATTGATGTTCACGGCATTGAGCATCAATTCCACGCCCATCAAAATGGCAACGGCGTTGCGCCGGGCAAAAACGCCATACCCACCAATGCAAAAAAGGAGGGCGGCGACGATGAGATACCAGCTTAAGGGGATCATGCCTCATCCTCCACCTGGGGCCAGGCCACATATACCGCGCCAATCAAAGCCGCCAGCAGTAACATGGAAGCGACAAGAAAAGGAATGACATAGGCGTTCGGGCTGACAAAATCGGCTCCTAACTGCACCACAATTTGATCCATGATGGCAGGCGGCACTTCTGGCGCGGAAGCAAAAATCTCGTTGCGCCACAGTCGGGTAATAACAAAAGCGAGGAGAAGGAAAGTGAGCACGGCCGTGACCAACGCTGCCCCCACCTGGGAATTAAACGGCGTATCCTGTGCCTGCATCATCCGCCGCGTCAGCATGATGGCAAAAATAATCAGGATAGAAATAGCGCCGATGTAAATTAGCAATTGCGCGGCCGCCAGAAAACCGGCCTCTAGCGTAATATAAATGCCAGCCACCCCCAAAAACGAGGCCATCATCGCCAGCGCCGCATGAAACAGGTTGCGCAACGTGACCACCAGAATACCGGCCACAATCGTCAACCCACTCACTGCTAAGAAAACAAATTGCTCTCCAGTCACAAGATCACTCCGTTTATTTGAGTAAACAGTGAACAATGAAGAGTAAACAGTGAAGAGAGAACCTTACTGTTCACTGCTTACTGGTCACTGTTCACTTTCCTTAATGCGCATGCGCATGTTCCAATTCATGGACAGACTCGGCGGCAGCCGCCGGCTCCAGCGCCCGGCGCTGCCGCTGAATACGGCGGCGCAAAATTTCAATGGTAACGGCCGCCATAATCAAATTACTCGCCAGATGAATCAGCGCCCGTCCCCATTCCGTAATATCCGGGAACCAGACAAAGATCAGCTTATCCAGTACGGCCACCGTGAACAGCAACGCCAACGCTAAGGGCACCATGAACTTCCAATTGAAGTTCAGCAGTTGGTCAATGCGGAAACGCGGCAACGTGCCCCGCAGCCACATAAAGATAAAGAAGATGATGGCCGCCTTCACAAAGAGCGCGGCCGCACCAATGAGATTGCCAATGAAAAAAGGATAGCCCAACAACGTGGTGGTCATATCTTCCAGGCCAAAAAAGCGGTAACCGCCCAAAAACGCGGTCGAGAACATGGCACACATAAACATGATAGCGATGTATTCACCGGCCATAAAGAGGCCAAAATACATGCCCGTATACTCGGTATGGAAACCGGCCACAATCTCCGATTCCGCTTCCAGCAAGTCAAAAGGGGAGCGCCCTGTTTCCGCCAGCGACGAGACAAAAAAGACCAGCGCCGCCACCGGCACAAAAACAATAAAGGGGATGTTTTGCGCCTCCACCAGCCCAATGGTAGACATACTGCGGGCCAGCAAAATAGGCACCAGGATAGAGAGGATCATGGGCACTTCATAGCTGACCAACTGCGCCACCGAACGAAACGCGCCCAAAAGAGCGTACTTGTTGTTTGATCCCCAACCCGCCAACAAAATGGCAACCACAGAGACAGAACTGATGGCTAATATATAGAAGACCGCCACATTCAAATCTACACCGATGACTGCTGGCGCGAGGGGCAGCACAGCAAACAACAAGACGGAGGTCATCACCGCCAGCACAGGTGCAGACAAATAGGCCCACCGGTCAGCACCGGCCGGAATAATCACTTCTTTGGTCATCATTTTGACCACATCGGCCACCATTTGCAGCAGCCCATAACGGCCGCCCACCCGGTTAGGGCCAATGCGGTCTTGCATTCGCGCCAGCACCTTGCGTTCCGTCCAACCTACCACAAACACCATGAGCAACGGCACAGTAGCTAATGTCAGCACAATGACGATATTGACAATCAATAGGGCCGTCGGTTGCTCGGCAAATTGCTCACGCAAATAGGCTAATATGGTCAAATCTAATGCTCTTACCAAGAGTTCAATTGGGTCAATCTGCATGATTTCACTCCAAACGTTTACTGCCGGTACACAGCTAAAAAGAAACCGGGCTTTTGCTTAGAAAAACCCGGTTTTGGTGCTATGCGATTCTTAAACCCACTCCAGGACGCCGCGGCCCCAGGCATACGCCAGACCATCAGCCAGTAACAGGATGAACAAAACGGCCGCGCCAATGGCAAATAATGGCAGTTGCCCATACGCGGCCGCTACCGGAAAGAGGAAAACCGCCTCAATGTCAAAAATAACAAAAACGAGAGCGTAAATATAATACTGGACTTTGAACTGCACCCAGGCATCACCCACTGTTTCCACGCCACATTCGTAGGTTTGCTGCTTGATAAAGTTGGGTTTGCGGGGGCCAAGCAGGTAATTGATGAGCATGGGAACCGCCGCCAAAATGGGCGATATGACCACAAACAGCAAGATAAAATACCAGTCGTTTTGCACGGAGGTTCCTTCTACTCCTTTTCCTTAGAGATGAACCTTAGAGGTTGATTTGTGAATTTTATCCCATTTACCGCGCATAGTTATAACACATGCCCTAAACATGGGCAAAGGAATTGGCAGCCAGGCAGCAATTTTGATTTTGGTATGCAGCAGTAAATAAATCGGCACAGTTGTGTTGCGGCGCCTCTACGCTGTTCCTAAAAACAAAAAGCCGCCCACAAGCGCGGACGGCTTTTTGCTTTCGGGCTTTGACCGGCATCAGGAGGGGGCGTCTCGGCCCTATTCCTGACTGGTTCGTTCCAGTTGCGTTTCTTTTGTGCCAGTTTTAGGGGAGGGAGCGATATTGCCTTGTAAGGCAACTACCGCAGGTTTCCTTTTGCCGTTAATCCAATCAGGAATAACCAATAGCTTACTGCCAATTGGCTGCGTTGACAACTGTCATTTTTAATTGGCCTATAAACACTCAACAACACCCGTACCGATTGTTGTCT
This sequence comes from uncultured Ardenticatenaceae bacterium, assembly GCA_964581605.1. Classification (GTDB taxonomy): domain Bacteria; phylum Chloroflexota; class Anaerolineae; order Promineifilales; family Promineifilaceae; genus CAADGU01. The sequence goes on along the minus strand of CAZOPF010000079.1, from coordinate 9,521 downwards.
GTGCAGATCATCACAGGTTTAATAAATTGGCTAGAAAATGCTCTCCGGCTTGCTCCAGGTTTTCAGCAAGGGCGAAAGTAAGGCTGCGCACATGCAAATGATGGAGTTGCACGTCTAACGGCCGTACCAATTCCACTGGATACACCAGAATAGCCTGGCTGGCCCCTTTCGCCTGGGCATACGTCACAATCTGATTCACGTCGGCCATGGCCGTATGGGTGGGGGTTTTATATTTGGTATCCAGCACAGCCGCCACACGGCCGTCGCCATCATACAGCACCAGATCAAGTTCAAAACGCAGATCATTTTCCTGCCCTACCATCACAACTTCCTGCACCTTCAGCCGCCACGGCGCAGGCAAATGCACTCGCAACCACTCAGCTACAAACAGTTCATAGAGCCGGGCCATATTCAGCAAAAACGGCGGGCCTGCCAGTGGTCCGGCTTCTATCAGTGGTGAACTTTGCTCAAGCAAAAATCGGCAGAGAGCATGGATGGGGCGGTAATCGTGGTTTAGCCTGGTATAGCCCCACCCCCGCCATTCATCCGGGGCAAAAGAGCGCAACGTGATACCATGTTGTAAATGGTGCATCGTCTGGCGCACGGCCGTTTGCACCGGGGCAGAACAATGACGGCCGCGTGCTACCTGCTGCAATGTATAAACAATCAGTTGGTTTTCAGGAATATCGGCCGTCTGCTCTTCATATTGGCAAAGCAAGTCAGTCTGGGGTGGTTGGGGGTAGGCGGTGATACGGCCTCGTACAAAGGGGGCGACGGCCGTATGCGCCTGATAGGCCCGGTATAATCCTTGCCGCAGCCGCCGCTGAACCCGCACAAGCAACAGCAAAACCACCCGCTCATAAAACGCCGCCAGCGAATTCACCCCCACCAGAGTGTCTCTCAACTCCTCCTGCTGCAAGCCATACGCATAAGCCCAAAGAGGAAACAAATTGTTTAAGGGCAAACGGGGTTGTATGTGCAATATCCTATCGGCCGTCACCGGGATATGGCCGACCCATCCTTGTGGCGTAATGGCCCACTGATTTTCCGTTTTGGGCGAGGGGAAGGAGAGGTGTAATCGTTTACCGCGCTGGTCAAAGTTGCGCCACAAGGCCAAACCTTCGGCAAAGGTCAGATCATCGGCAGGCAAATAAGTCGTTTCATATTCCACCAGGATCAGGTCACCAGAAGTCATCGCATGTTCAAAAGCTGGCAGGTTTCCATAAACCCGTCACGTCTGATTGGTTACGGCCGTATCTATCCCATCGGCCGGCGGTAAACTGAACCAAAAGAGGCTGCCCTCTCCTTCATGGCTCTCCACTCCTACCTGGCCGCCACACCTGGCTACCACCCGGCGCACAATGGAAAGCCCCAGTCCCTCGCCGCGCACTTGTTTTGGCCCCAGCCGGGTGTGAGGTCTGAACAGCTGTTTCTGGTCTATTTCGGGTATCCCAATTCCGTTATCACGCACCCAAAAACGGATCATCCCATCAGGCATCCGCGTGGAGCCAAGTTCCAACCGGGGCGGATCGCCACCGTATTTGATGCCGTTACTGATGTAATTCACCCACGCTTCCTCAATCCATGAACCATACCCTGACGCAACCGGCCAGCTTTCCGGCAGGTAAATCTCCACTTTGGATTGTTCAATCTGGTAGCGCAATCGTTTCAACACTTCGGCGACAACACGCTGCATGTTGAGCGGTTCAATGGCCACATCGCCGCCGCGTATGCTGGCTAAGAGCAGCAATTCGCTGACAACATTATTCATTTTATGGCCGCTTTGCACAATGCGGGCAATGGCTGTCCTGAACTGGTCATCCAGTTCACGGCCGTACTGCATCTCCAGATAACTGGCATACCCCACCATCTGGCTCAACAACCCCTGTACCTGATGAGCCATTGTATGGGCAAACTCATCCAGGGCAATGTTACGCACTTCCAATTCGGCCGCTTTCTGGCGCATGGCGGTTTTGGCTCGCTGATGGGAAGTAATATCACGCAAAGAAGCCTGGTAAACACGCTCCCCGTGCCAATCCGTTTCTTTCAGCCGCATTTCAATGACTGTGGCCTGTTCGTCGTCCCGCGTAATGTTGAACTCGGCCGTATCTTTACGTGGCAACGGCAGGCTAAACGTCTCACCCACCAAGGCGGCCGCCTCTTGCTGCAAAATGTGGGCGGCGGCCGGATTGGCGTATAAAACAACGCCTTGTTTAGATACGACCACAATACCATCGGCATTATTGTCCACCAATTCCTGATAGGGGACGGCCGCTGCCAATCGTTTTCTTTCCAGCGCCAGGCCAATTGCTCGATTTAGCAATGATTGGGTAAGCGACGGCCGCGCCAGAAAATCCTGTGCTCCTTGCCGAATGGCCCAACGGCCGTCATCAGCCGCCTCCCCCACCACAATCACAGCATCTGTGCAGTCTGTCGCCTGAATTTCCGCCAGTCGTTTGGCGCCATCCTCTAACCCCACGCCCAATAAAACAACATCAAAGGAGATCGTTTTCAGATAGGCAACGGCCGTAGCCATGCGGTCACTATGCAGCACTTCATAGGCGGGTACATGCGTCTGCGTCGCTCTGGTATCGGCCAATAACCGCCGGACATGCTGGATGAAGGAGAGATCATCCTCAATCAGCAGGATTTTAATAGGGTTCGGCATCATAAACTTAGCAACAGGTAGTGCGATGTTTCGGCCACGCTCGCCACAAGCCTGGCCCATCACGTTACGACTGGTCAGCCAATAACAACAGGGTCAGAAGGGTAGCCCGCTCCACCAGCTTATCCACATACACAAGCTCATGCCGGGCGTGAGCGCCATCGCCTACTGGCCCCAGGCCATCCAACGTAGCTGTGAAGCGGCTGGTGGTATTACCATCTGAACCGCCGCCAGCCGTTCCTTCAGCCAATTCCAATCCCATTTGTTTTCCGGCGGCTTGTGCCTGTGCCCACAGGCGGCGGTTACGGGGGGTAGGCTCCATTGGCACCCGGCCTATGCCGCCACTAATTTCCACCGTCGCCCCAGGTAGAGTGGCTGAAAGTTGATTGACGGCCGTGTCAATCCGCTCTGTATCTGCCTGCCGGGGGACCCGCACATCTACCCAGGCCACACACTCCGGGGCAATAACGTTGGTACGCATTCCCCCTTGCACAATGCCAACATTCACGCTCACACCCAGGTGAGTGTCATTCAAAGCCGCCAACTGCTGAATGATATAGCTCATTTCCAGAATGGCACTCACCCCTTTTTCGGGATCAAGCCCGGCATGGGCCGCACGGCCGTGAACGACCACTTTGTAATTTGCCACCCCTTTACGTGCTGTTTTCAATTTGCCGGTTGGCCCCAATGCTGGTTCCAAAATAAACGCCCGGCACACCTGCCGGGCTAACAGTTCAATGTGGGGGGTGGATTCCGGGCTGCCAATTTCTTCGTCGGAGTTAATAAAACAAATGGGGGTTACTACCGTATGCAAACCCAACTCCCGCAAGGCCCGCAGGGCAAACAGAATCTGCACCAGCCCACCCTTCATATCATACACCCCAGGGCCGCACATCACATTATCCTCAATTTTAAGCGGCATCTCCCGTAGTGTGCCAATCGGCCATACCGTGTCGCAATGCCCCACCAAAAGCTGCTGCGGCCGGGCGGGATCTTGCTGGCGCGGCCGGGCTAACAAATGGCCGCCGGTTTTTACCCCTGGCAGATGGGTAACATCATAGTCCAGGCGCGTAAAAGCCTCGCGCAAGAGGGTTTGCACACCGGTCTGGCTCTCCGGCTCCGATGAAGGCGATTCAGCCAGCACCAACGCTGCCAATAAATCCACCATTTCGGAGCGGTATCGTTCTAATAATTGACCTATTTGTGCGGCAAGCATGAGCCAAGTGTACCAAAGCGGCCGTTAATCTGCACAGGCTGTGTCAATCTGCCTGAACCGATTGTGAAACTTTTGTCAATGTCTCCCCTACTCGTTACAATCCAACGTGATAGAGTTATCAGGTGTTCAAGGATTCACCCACTTACGTGACTGCCTGAACATCTAAACACCTGAGTGATCGTTTGCAAATAAGTTAGCGATTGGGTAATTAAGTAATTGAAGCGGCTAATTACCAAATTACTCAATTACATCATTACTGCACGGTTACTAAACACCTGAACACCTAAACACACAACTATGCGCTGGCCTCCATACGAACATATCTTTTTTGACTGCGATTCCACGCTAACGGCCGTGGAAGGCATAGACATTCTGGCTGAAATGGCCGGCAAAAAATGGCGCGTAGAAGTGCTGACCCATGCCGCTATGGATGGCAAACTAGACCTGGCCGACGTGTATGCCAAACGGCTACAAGCCATCAAACCCACCCGTGAACAGATTCGGGAAATCCGACGTATCTACAAACGGCATATCGTGGAAGATGCCCGGGAAGTGATTGCCGCGCTGCAAGCGTTGGGGCATCAAGTATACATCATCAGTGGTGGATTGGCCGAGCCGGTAGCTGAATTTGGCGTCCATCTAGGTGTGCCCCGCAGCCATATCCGTGCTGTGCATGTAGATTACAACCAGCTTACCGGCCGTTGGTGGGAAAAACGGCCATCTGATGTTGATGCGCCGGAATCAGGCTGTTACCTGGATTATGAAGAGGGCGCGCTCACCGTCAGCGATGGCAAGGCCCAGATTGTGCAGGAATTGCTGGCAGAGCAACATGGCGAACCGGAACTGGCCTACGGCCGTAGCCTGCTGATTGGCGACGGCAGCAGCGACCTGCTGGCGGGCAAAGGGGTAAGCCTGTTTGTGGGCTATGGCGGTGTGGTGGAACGGCCGCGTGTGCGCCGCGAAGCCCCGGTTTATTTGCACAGCTCCAGTCTGGCCCCCTTGCTCATTTTGGCGGCCGGGCCGGCCGTCGGCCGTCGGCTACAAAACACCCCCTACTTTTCCACCTTTGCAAAAGGATACCAACTCATTCAAACAGGAGCTTTAAGTTTTAACCATGACAAACTCGAATCAAAATTCTTTCAGGCAATCCACGCCACATATCAAACTGTTCATCCCTGGCCCCACTGAAGTTCGCCCCGAAATTTTAGACGCACAAGGCAATTGGATGACGGGGCATCGGATGCGGGAGTGTTCCGATCTGATCGCCAGCATTGAGCCAAAGTTACAGCAAGTTTTTATGACAGAGCGGCGCGTTTTGATTGCGGCCGCTACCGGCACCGGTCTCATGGAAGGCTCAGTGCGCTGCACCGTCAACAAGAAAGTGCTCAACTGCGTCAACGGCGCCTTCAGCAAACGCATGGCAGAAATCACCGCCGCCAACGGCAAAGCCAACGAAATTTTCGCAGTGGAATGGGGGCAGGCCATTTTGCCAGAACCACTGGCAGAAAGGCTTTCCAGTGGCGAATTTGATGCTGTTACCCTGGCGCATAATGAAACCAGCACCGGCGTCGCCAGCCCCGTTGGCGAAATTGCCAAAGCAGTCCGTGCCCTGCCCAATGGAAACGACATTATCATCATTGTAGACGCAGTGAGCAGCCTCTCTGGCGCCTATCTGCCGTTTGACGATTGGGATCTGGATGTGTTGTTTACCTCCAGCCAGAAGGCTTTTGCCCTGCCGCCAGGGTTGGCCTTTTGCGCCGTTTCACAGCGGGCAATGGAAAAAGCCAAAACGGTACCGAACCGGGGACTTTATTTTGATTTTGTGGATATGGACAACTTTTTACAAAAGAACCAGACATCAGCCACCACCCCCATCTCGCTGTTGTATGCGGCCGATGTGCAACTGAGCCATATCCTGGCCGAAGGGATGAAACCCCGCATTGCCCGCCATCTGGCAATGCGTGACCGCACCATTGAGTGGGTAACGGGCAAAGGATTCACCCTGTTTGCTGCACCGGGCTATGAGTCGCCCACAGTCACAACGGCCGTAAACAATCTGGAAATTGACATCTCTGCCCTCAATAAATTCCTGCGTACCAAAGGGATGATCATCTCTGATGGTTACGGCAACCTCAAAGGCAAAACCTTCCGCATCGCTCACATGGGCGACCTGCAAATGGCTGACATGGAAGAGCTGTTTGCCGCGATGGACGAGTTTATGGCCTGAATCCATTACCCCCGGCACAGGGCCAAAACTGAAGAACCCCCTTCATCAATAGTGGCTGGTGGTTAGTGGCCAGGCCCCGGTACAAGCTGCCAGCCATCGTTGCCGCCAGCCATCAACCATCATTTTGTAGTATACTGTGCTCAGGATTACGGGGATACATTATCCTCAGGGGGAAATGAGATGAACCAACCAGATTATTTTCCGACAAAGTATTGGCATCTACTGGCTAACGGCCGTATCCAGTGTGATGTCTGCCCGCGGGCCTGCAAGCTGGACGAGGGGCAGCGGGGTATGTGTTTTGTGCGGATGCGGCAGGATGACCAGATTGTGCTCACCACCTACGGCCGTTCCAGCGGCTATTGTGTAGACCCCATTGAAAAAAAGCCGCTCAACCACTTTTGGCCGGGCACGCCTATCCTCAGCTTTGGCACGGCCGGTTGCAACCTGGCCTGCAAATTTTGCCAGAACTGGGACATCAGCAAATCCCGCGAAATTGATACCCTGGCCGACCAGGCTGACCCGGAAACCATCGCTCACGCCGCCGAACAATTGGGCTGCGCCAGCGTCGCCTTCACCTACAACGACCCCGTCATCTTCATGGAATACGCTATTGACGTAGCCCTGGCCTGCCGTGAGCACGGCATCAACTCGGTGGCCGTGACGGCCGGGTACATGTGCGACAAATCGCGCCGCGAATTTTATCAGTACATGGATGCCGCCAATGTGGATTTGAAGGGCTTTACGCCAGCGTTTTACCAAAAACTGTGTGCGGCCGAATTGGAGCCGGTGCTGGACACCTTACGCTATCTCAAACATGAAACAAATGTCTGGTTTGAAATCACCAATCTGGTCATTCCCGGCTGGAACGATTCCGACAAGGAATTTGAAGAGATGACCCAGTGGGTGGTTACGGAATTGGGGCCGGATGTGCCGATGCACTTTTCTGCCTTCCACCCGGATTACAAGATGATGGATGTACCCCGTACCCCGCCAGCCACACTCACCCGTGCCCGCAACATCGCCCGGAAAAATGGCATTCGCTACGCCTACACCGGCAATGTGCATGATGCGGCCGGAGATACCACCTTCTGCCATAGCTGCGGCACAAAACTGATTGAACGGGATTGGTATGATTTGAAGGCGTATCGCTTAACGGCCGACGGCCGTTGCCCCTCTTGCCATACACCCTGTGCCGGTGTCTTTGCCCCCCAACCCGGCCACTGGGGCCGCCGTCGGTTGCCCGTGCGGTTATCGGTAATCAGCAATCAGTAATCGGTTATTGGGCTTCGACTCACCGATTACTGTTTACCGATTGCAGGGCATCAGGGTATTGCCACGCTTTCACATTTGTTGTATTATTACAACACTCTGTTTTGTTGTAGTATCCCACATAGGCAAACAGTTTGACATAAGTATAGGATATAGATTGACTGTGTGATGATTCAAGAAGCACAACAACTGCGCGTCAAAGGGATTCGGGAAGGATTACTAATTACGACCACCACGGAGGGGTCGTATGATGATATGTGTGCGCAGTTACAGACTGAATTGGCTCAAAAGGGTGCTTTTTTTCAAGGCAGCCGGGTGGCGTTGCAGGTGGAGTCACGGCCGTTAGACAAAGCCCAAATTTTGCAATTGCAGCGCCTCTTCATGGAACACAACCTGGAATTGTGGGCCGTCCTGGCGGATGATGCCGACACGCGGGTGGCCGCCCGCGAGTTGGATTTAGCCATCCGCCTGGCCGGTAGCCAGACCGACCTGGACGGAAATGCTCTGATCTCGCCGACCGAGCCAGCCAGCAATCGGCCACAGGCCCATTCCAATCATCCCGATGCTGGCGTTTTGCTGCTGCGAGAAACGCTGCGTTCTGGCCGTTCTATTTTGCATGAAGGAGATGTGGTCATTATTGGTGATGTGAATGCCGGAGCGGAAATTATTGCTGGTGGCGACGTATTGGTTTGGGGACGGCTGCGTGGGCTGGTTCATGCCGGGGCCATGGGTGATGACACGGCCGTAATCTGTGCCCTCGACCTCAACCCCACCCAACTGCGCATCGCCAACCAGATCGCCATTGCCCCGCATGAAAACGGCCGTGCCCCCTACCCCGAACAGGCAGCCATCAAAGAGGGGCAAATCATCGCCGAACGGTGGAAATCAGGGAATTAGAGGTTAGAGAGCAGAGATTTACAATCTTCAATCTCTACTCTCCAATCTCCTCCGGAGGAGACTCTTATGAGCGGAAAAGTTATTACCGTAACCTCAGGCAAAGGCGGTGTGGGCAAAACCACTGTCTCTGCCAATCTGGCGACGGCTCTGGCCATGCGTGGGCGCAAAGTAACGGCCCTAGATGCCGACATCGGCCTGCGCAATCTGGACATTGTGTTGGGTCTGGAAAACCGCATTGTCTATGACCTGGTAGATGTGGTGGAAGGGCGCTGCCGCCTGCGCCAGGCGATGATCAAAGACAAACGCCACCCGGAACTGTACCTCATCCCGGCCGCCCAAACCCGCGACAAATCGGCCGTCAGCCCTTCCGACATGGTATTGGTGTGCAATGAACTACGCCAGGAGATGGACTACATCATCATTGATTCCCCGGCCGGCATTGAACGTGGTTTTCGTAATGCCATTGCCCCCACCGACCAGGTGCTCATTGTCACCAACCCGGAAGTTTCGGCCGTGCGTGATGCTGACCGGATCATTGGTCTCATTGAAGCAGAAGAAAAAGGGCCTGGCCGTCTCATTGTCAACCGTGTTAAACCGGCAATGGTCAGCCGGGGCGATATGCTCTCCATTGAAGATATTATTGATATTCTGGCTATACAACTCATCGGTGTGATTCCTGAGGATGAGCACATTTTAATTGGTTCAAACCAGGGAACACCCGTAGCCATGAACGGCTCGAACGGGGCCAGCGCCAGCCAGGCGTTTCGCAATATCGCCAGCCGTTTGGAAGGTAATGATGTACCCTTCATGGAATTGAAAGCAAAGAATAGCTTTTTCGATAAGTTGAGCAGCCTGTTCAATTGACAATTATCAATTGACAATTGCCAATTATCAATTGCCAATTATCAATTGCCAATTGACCATTGACGGAGAGGGCGATGAACTGGATAGACAAATTATTGGGCAGAGACGAAAAGAGTGGGGTAACGGCTAAAAAACGTCTGCAAATGGTTCTCATTCACGACCGCAGCGATGTGTCACCGGGTGTGTTAGCGCAAATTAAGGATGAGATCATTCAGGTTTTTGTGAAGCACCTGGATATTAACCCGGAGGATGTGGTGGTGAACGTTGACCAGGATGAGCGCGAAAGCCGGTTGGTGGCCGAAGTGCCGTTGATGGCGGTTCATGCCAACGGCCGTCGGTAGAAAATGAGTGATTGAGTGATTGAGTGATTGAGTGTTTGAGTG
>CAZOPF010000078.1:8261-28640 GCA_964581605.1 uncultured Ardenticatenaceae bacterium | reverse complement strand
AAGTTGGCAACGCGGTTTGCCCGGCCTGAGACGTTGTGCTAATATCCGCCTTCGTTACTGCGGCGTCGCCAAGCGGTAAGGCAGCGGACTTTGAATCCGCCATTCGTAGGTTCGAATCCTACCGCCGCAGCACTAATTTGGAGGACTGAGTGAGGCTCTCAGTCCTTTTTTTGTCGCATGGCTAGCTGATGCCCGAAGCTCGAAGTTGGACATCGGACTTCGGATTACCGATTACGGAGTATTATGACCCTGGCAATTATTCTGCTCGCGGCCGGGCAGGGAACGCGGATGAATTCCAAATACCAGAAGATTTTGCATGAGGTGGGCGGCAAGCCGATGGTGCAGCATCTCTTTGAAGCGGCCGAGGCTGTTGCCGATTTACCGCCCGTGCTGGTGGTTGGCCCTGGGGCAGACGGGGTGCGTATGCTCTTTGGCAGTCGGGCACAGTATGCCGTCCAGGCCGAGCAGTCAGGTACGGGCCATGCCACCATGATGGCCGAGGGGGCTTTGAAGGGTAAAGCCACACAGGTGATTGTGACCTATGGTGACATGCCCTTGCTGCGGGCAGAAACGCTGCGGCGGCTGGCAACGATGCAGGCGGAAACGATCGCCACGATTACGATGCTGACGGTAATGGGCGACACGACCAGTTCTTTCGGCCGCATTGTGCGGAGCCAGGATGGGTCTGTGCAGGAAATTGTGGAGGTGGCCGAAGCCCGACGACGGCCGAATAGCGACTCCCTGCTCCATATCCGTGAGCAAAACGTGGGCGTCTACTGCTTTGATGCTGATTTCCTCTGGAAAAATATCCATGACCTGCCATTGCGGCAGGCCCGTAATGGAGCCGAGTATTACCTGACGGATTTGATTGATACGGCCGTGCGCCAAAATTTGCGCGTGGAGGCCATTGTCACGGATGACCCTGATGAAGGTTTAGGGGCAGGCACACGTGCAGAATTGGTAATCGTAGAAAAAGCGTTCCGCCGCCGGGCCAATGCCCATTGGCTGGCAAATGGCGTTACGCTGGTTGATCCAGACCACACCTACATTGATCCTGATGTGCATATTGGGCAGGATACCATTATCTGGCCGAACAGCTATTTGCAAGGGCAAACGGCCGTTGGCTCAGACTGTATCATTGGCCCCAATACCATTCTGCGAAATGCTCGAGTGGGTGATGGCTGCCAGGTAGATTCGTCGGTGGTGCTTAATGGTGAAGTAGCTGCGGGAACAGTCGTGCCACCATTTTCGGTAATCAGTAATCGGTAATCGGTGATGCGTGACCCATCCGGTAGCCGTTTTACGCCAACTGGAAACTCTCACTACGCCGCATCAGAGCATTATCATCCACCACCAGCACCAGAAGGTGTCTCGCCCTACGGCGATTGTGCCGGATTTTTTAGGGAGAGATATTGGAGGGGTTCGCACACCCACGTGCGGCTCTCCTCACCCCAGCAATTTAGTGTGTGAAGGCACTAAGGCTGGCGAATGGGCAGAACAACATGGAAATGGCTGCCGGGTAGATTAGTTTCATCATAACCTGCGCTCTCTACCCACACCTTACCATTGTGTGCTTCTACAATACCGCGCACAATAGCCAGGCCTAAACCAGAGCCACCTCCTTTGAATTTGGTCTTGCCACTGGAATGCAGTGCAATTTGCCCGGTCTGGTAAAACTTGGAAAAGATAAGGTCACGGGCATCGGGCGGAATGCCAATACCGGTGTCACTGATAATGATTTCCACATAACCAGGAGTGTAGAATACGGCCGTGTCGGCCGTTGGGTCCCCATCAGGCAGCAAGGCGTGGGTAATCGTAATTCGCCCTCCATCGGGCGTATACTTGATGGCATTTAACAGCAGGTGGGAAAAAACGGAGCGTAACCCTTCTACATCTCCCTCAATTTCAGGCACGGCCGTCATCGGTTCCATCACCAGCAACAAATTACGCTGTGCCAATGCTTCCGCCAATGAAAGATGCACCCGCTCTAACAAATGTGCCAAAGAAAGCGGCTGGAAATGCAATTCCAGAGCCTGATTATCAATTTTGGCGACGTTGAGCATATTGTTCACCACCTCATGCAGCCGCATGGCCCCCTGATAAATACCTGTCACCAGTTCATGCTGATACTGGTTTTCTACAATCGCTTTTTCTTGCAGCAACATCTGGCTGTAACCTTTAATTGTGGTCAACGGAGTTCGCAGCTCATGTGCTGCCACATTGATGAAGTCCGTTTTGGCCTGGTCCAGCCGCGCCAGCTGAATAACTGCTTCGGTGCGCTTTTCCACTTCAAAGGCTAATTGGCGGTTAAACTGGTCAATACGATTGTACAGATTGGCATTGTGCAAGGCTACGGCCGCTTGCACAGCAAAGGTGGTAGCGGGCGTGGTATCATCCGGGCTGTATGCTTCTTCTCGCTCACGCACCAGCGATAACATGCCAATGACTTCTCTTTCGTGAATCAGGGGAACACCCAACCATGACTTTGCCTCAGGCAACCCGGCGACGTGTGTCCAGTTTGGCTGTTTAGAGACATCGGGCACAACCAAAGGTTTTTTAGTCCGGTGAATGGTGAGGTATATGTCCTCTTCATCTGATTCGTCCAGAGAAATACGTATTTGTAGGGGCTGTAAATTGGCGGGGAAACCACGCGCAGCCACAATTTCCAGTTGGTGGTTTTCATGGAGAAGTAAGGCGGCACGGTCATAGGGAACAACGGAGGCAAGCTGCTCCAGGATGTTGCCTAATACTTCTTCGCGGTCGAGAGTGCCAGAAAGGGCCAGGCCAATTTCATAAAGTGTTTCGGCCATATGGCGACGACCGGATTCACGCTGATAGAGGATGGCGTTACGCAGGGCAACGGCCGTTTGCGTGGCCAATGATTGTAATGCCAAAATGTGGTCAGCCTCAAAAGCAGCCACATCCCGGCTCTGAATATCCACCACTCCCATCAGCTTTTGTCCGGCTACCAGTGGCAGCGCCAATTCGGAACGCATCCGGGGCAACAAATCGGGGTTGATGCCTGGCAAGTCACTCACACCATTGTTGGCACAAATAGTTTCTTGTTGCCAGGCGGCCGCACCCATAGCCAGACGGCCGTCTAAATATGCACCAATCGTATAACTGTGGGAAACACTGCCTGCCTGGGCAAACCGGGCAATAGAAAGGTCATTTTCCAGCAGAAAAATGCCAACATAATCAAACTGAAACTGGCGCTGTAGCAAATTGACAATATCCTCCAACAAGCCCTGAAAGTCAGGGTTGGCCGTAATCTCTTGACCAATAGCACCGCTGGATTCAGCCTGACGGCGTAGCAGGCTGAGACGCTGAAATGTGCGGAACCGTGACATTTCGATGATGAGGGTGATAATGACGGCCGTTCCCACCAGAGAGGCCACCAACCAGCCACCACTAAACCGGGTTGCCAACCAGGCAACCACACTCAAACCGGCTAATGACGCAACCAAAACCAGCAAAATTTCCAGCCAATGCCCTGTTATTATTTTTGCCAGTCGGCGAAACCAAAGCTTCATCAGTCGTCAAGAAACCACGTTTCTGGCAGAAACCCAATTTCCGTTTATCGAATCGTCAGAGGAATTTCGTTGGACAAGGTAAAAAAGGTTCCCTGTCCATTCAGACAAGTTTGAAAACCATCAAAACAAACAACTACCCGCAAAGTGTAATTACCCGCTTCTGGTAACGAGAGCCAGGAAGGCCAGGTAAGTCCTTCGGCGGGCATCACATCATTATTGCCACCCCAGTTATTCTGGTACCACTGCACTTTATCCACGCCATCTTTGCGCGGCATGACGCCTATGGTGGAATACGGTACACCACCCCCAGAGGAGTTGGCAATGGTCCACTCATACCATATTTGTCCATTTACCACCGGGTTGGTGCGCCAATCTTGCAGCACAAAACTGGTAGCTGTGAGACCGCGATGATTACCAGGTTGGGGGCCAGCTGGGGTATTGGTGGGGGGGATGGGCGTGGGGGTGTTGGTAGGCAAAATAACCGGCACAGGCGTATTCGTGGGAGGAACTGCCGTTGCCGTTGCGGTCACTGTAGGCACAAGGGTATCAGTTGGCAGGGCAGTGGGCAGAGGTGTTGCAGTTGGTGGGGTGTCTTGGGTGGCCGTTGCCAGCGGTGAAGGTGTCTGCGTGGCAGTTAGTGTTGGCGGAACGGCCGAAGCGGTGGTAATGGCGACCACAGTTTGAGCAACCGAGGTTTCAATGTTTTGTGTAGGGAGAACAGCAGCGGCCGTCGTTGTCTCCACTGTAGCACCCTTATCTTCTGCCTGTATACCCATAAACAGCAAAATACCGCCCCCTGCAAAAAGCAAGAGTGCGGCCACAAACAATCCTATCATCAATGCACGATTTTGATTCATAAACCATCCTGATAACTACCTGATGTTGTAGTGGCCGGTACAAAACAAGTTGTACTTCTAGCCCACAAAGCATGCTCCATTGTACCAATCCTTGCTACATGGCGCACAAGCCGCCATTTGATTCAACCCACTCAAGGCAATACCGGATTCTACGTTTTATGTCAATTGACATTTTGCTCTAAAAATAGCAAAATGGATAAAAACCTGTATGACCGGGACAACAGAACTATGGGCGCAGGCTCACCAAAACAGTACCTTAACGGCTATCCCACCAAGTCTGGAACAGATAGTTTCAGCAAATAATCAAGAGAAGTGACCCATAAACTGCATACCAGGAAGGAATGATTGATATGGAATCAGCAACCAATAACAGCCGCCCGGCGATTCTGGAAAAAGCATGGATGCACCATGCCGAACTGGATACAAACGCCGATAAGTTAAGCAAGCACCATTTATCGCTACGCCGATGGGTCATTATTCTGGGCGTAGTAGCTACCTTTTTAGCCATTGTCACTGACACGTACTCCACTTTTTATGAATCACAATGCCAGGTGGATTCACCCCCTGCCACTTGTGCTGTGCAATTGCTGGCGACACTGAGGGTGCTATTGATCCTCACACCGCTCATTGGTTCCATGATTGCCGCCTTCACCAGCCGGGAATTGGGCGACGGCCGTTGGCTTTCCATGCGTGCTGGTGCCGAGGAGATCAAAAAGGAAATTTACATTTACCGCACTGTGCTCACCAATCATCCACATCGGAATAAGTGGCTCAGTAACCGGCTGGCATATATCCAACGGCAAATTTTCAAAGCCAGCGGCCGTCGGATGGACACTGAACCTTATAAAGGCACTCTACCACTTTATTATTCACCCAATAACCCCGATAGTGACGCCGGGTTTAGCGATCTAACGGCCGAACAATATATCCGTTACCGATTGCAGGAACAGCTATCCTGGCACGAAAAACGCATCATCCAGTTGAGCAAAGCCAAACGTAATCTGACCATAGCCATTTTGTTATCTGGCGCGGCCGGGGCATTCCTGGCCGCATTGGGCAACACTGCCAGCAGCTTTACTGTTTGGGTGGCGCTTACCGCTTCGATAACGGCCGCTCTCAGCGGCTGGGAAGAGCTGCGTAACCGCGATAAGACGATCCTCAACTACAGCAAGGTGAAACTAGAATTATCTATTATCCGTGATTACTGGTACAGCCTGTCTCCGGCCGAACAAACAGATACAGAGTTTTATAAAATGGTGCTGGCCACGGAAAATGTCATGTTTGCCCAAAATGGGGAGTGGCTGCGCTCAATGCAAGAAGCATTGGCAGGTGCTGAGGATGAGGACAAGAAACTGGTGGAGCAGATGGTAAAGGTTTCCACCTCTGCCCATACAGATTTACAGCAGAAGCTCTTAACTGAGTCGCAATCGGTATTTGCCCAGGCCACCGAACAGCTATCGGCCGTGGCGGAAGATGCAGCTACCACCGTTTCCAACATGGTCACGGCCGTGTCTGGCGAAGCGATGGCCCTGAACCAGGCCATGGAAGATGCCCTTAATACAACCGTTTCCCAATCCGCTGCCGTCCGCCAGAGCATTACAGAATCAGTAGATGCGGTGGCGGCTGAAGCAGAGGCTACCCGTACCACAATGGAATCTGGCCGGGATGCAGCCCTGACCGAAATATCAGCCTGGCAGGCAGCGGCGGAGGCAGCCACATCCGAAGCCACAGCTCAGGCGGCGGCCGCACGAGCAGCTGGTGTGGCCGCCGTTGCCGCTGAAACTGCTGGCTGGGGCGAATCAGCGCAATCGGCCGTAGAGGTAGCAACGACGAAATCGGCCGCCATGCGTGACCTGGCAGAAACAATTGTGGTTACTGCTGAGGAAACAGGGGGTGATGCCCGCGCCGCGGTAGCCGATGAAGCTGCCGCCTGGCAAGAAATGGGGAGCGATGTGGTGAATGCCACTATGGCCGAATCTGCAAACCTGCGGGCAACAGCCAGCGATACGGTCAAATTTGCTGTAGACTTTGTGCCGGTATCCGAAATGGCGATGGAGGCCGCCACGGCCGTGTCAGAAACCGGGGCGGAGACAATTTATTCGGCCGTGCCGGATGTTAAGTATGCCATCCAGTTTCATCCGCCAGATGCAACCCCTGAGGCGACGGCCGTAGCGTTGCCACCAGTGGCAGAAATAGCCGATGACGCTGTTGACAAAGCTGTTCATTCACTTTTGGAGCAAGGAATCCAGGTTGCGGATGAAAACATCAAACAGGCATTAGCAAAAGCAACCCAACAAGAAGAACAGCAATAAGTAAGACAATGAAACAGGCCTGGCTTTCTGCCAGGCCTGTTCGCATAGAATGAGCATAGAAACCAGAAACCCTACTCTGCAAAATCAGCCGGGATCAGACTGGTATCGGCTTTGTCTCTGGGATACGGCCAGATTTCGCCCTTCATGCCCCGCGCCAGATAAAAATCGCCAGCACGTACCGTTACAGCGCCTTCCATGGTATGCACCATGACATGTTGGTTTGGATCACGAGTTACCTCCACCAGAGGCACCAGGTAGGTCAACGGCCGCTTAACAAAACGTCCCGGTTTCACTTCCAGATAGCTTGCCTCAAAAATCTCCCGATCCACCGGCCAACGATCTTTAGGCGTATTCATCTCGCTGACAATATAATCACCAGGTTTGCATAGCAATGTTTCACCCCAGGGCGTCTGGATATTGGTCGTTTGCGGCTCATTCGCCCCCGGCAAAAATTGAACAGCCCGGCGTTCCACCGAGTTGCGATAAGGCTTAAATTGAAGATGAGCTAAAATGTCATCATCGGCTCTAATTTCTATCACGGTCGTCATTAACATGAAATCCTCAATAACTACTAATACAAAGGCTAAACAGTATAGCAGAGAGGGATAATAGGAAAGGCGGGTTGATTTGTCAACAAAATTAGCGTTAAGGCGTAAGCCAAAGGTACTAACTGACACACACTCCTTTATTCCACACGTAGCATGTAACCCTCGCCGCGTGCTGATAGCAAAAAGCGCGGCCGTTTTGGATCTGGCTCAACTTTCAAACGAAGCCGATTGATGGCTTTTTCCACTACAAAACGTGTTTTGCCATCCCCCCACACATGCGCCAATAACTCATCCACTGTGCAAACATCATTTTTATGCGCCAACAAATAATCCAACAGCCGCCCTTCGAGGGCTGTTAGTTTGATTTCGTTGTTGTTCATATACAGCAAACGTTTGTCCGCCAGATAAGTGAATTCATCGGTCGGTGGTAACAAAACGGCCGCCTGTTGCATGGCTTCCCCCTCACAGCTAAATTCTCGCCTCAACCAATAAGCAAAGAGATCAGCAAATAGTACGGTGCGGCCATTACGCTCCTCCACTACCCCTATATGCTTCTTCAAACGATTCAGTAAGATTGGCTCTGGTTCACCATCAGCTCCTGGCAAAGCAGCCAGGATCGCCTGCTCTGCCGGGGTCCGCCGCTGCCACAACTGACGACACAACCACCGTGCCTGCTCATCCAGGCGTATATCATCGGCCACTATGGGCCACACCTCTTCGCTCTGCGCATACTGCCGGGCCTCAAAGAAGTAACTTAAAGCCATTTTCAATAGTGCTGGATGCCGCCCCACCTCTCTAAGCAAGAAGGCGACATCAGCCGGAAGAAGCGTTGGTTGACGTTCTGCTACGGCCGTTTCCTGGCATAACTGTTCTGCTTCATCGGCCGTCAGCAACGCCAATGCCCGATTATGAAACATGTTGGCAAAAGGGGAGACGGGGGTCTCAATCTCTTCCCGGCGCAACAGCTTATCACTCAATGTTACCAACGAATCGCTGCTGGTAATGACAAACGCCAGTGACTCCGTATAGCGGGTGGCTAAAGCCCGCAGCCAATCCAGGTCTCGGCTGGCAAAACCGGGCAACAGCAAATCAAAATCATCAATCAAGAAAAAAATGCGACGGCAGACTGTTGCCGTAAGCAGCAGGTCTACAGTTTCGTCCAGGGCATCAAAAAGTGAACGTGCGTCATCAGCAGAAGCGGCCGGCAACGCGGTTTCTACGGCCGCGTTTAACCCGGCTGTCTGCTGTGCCTGTGCCAGTCGTAGCAGCATCTCGCGCCAAAACGTAACGGCCCGGTAATCAGGCAACTCTGCCAGCCGCAGCCCCACATGCAGCCCCACTTCGCCCGGCGGAATGCCCAAACGCCGGGCGGCCGTCTGCATAAGCAGCGAACTTTTGCCAATGCGCGGCTCACCCACCAGGTTGCAATTTTGTGGCGACGGCCGTCCCAGCATATCCGCCAGCCACGCTAACTCCACCTGCCGCCCCACAAACCCGGCCACTTGCAAAACTGGTTCACGACTCAAATAACCACTCATCATCGTATCCTTTATGGTGGTTGATGGCTAACATCAGCCACCAGCCACCAGCCACCACTCCCATTCACCCGGCATCCACGCGCAAACGCTCTTTCAGCACATGGGCAACGGTATAATTTGCTCGTAACCATCGGTAAAAAAGAAGCATTTTGATGGTATATCGTTCCCCCACCACAGCCACAGTGTCCATCTGTGCCAGGTCTTGCAGCACATACCACAAACGAGGCACATCCACCAACACCTTGCCCAACAACGCTTCCATATCAGCCAGCGACATCCCCTCCGTGACATCACCGTGTTCGGCCAGCGCTACCAGCACCAGTTTGCTCAAGAACTGCTGCGGCCGTGTAAATCCGGCCGAGCTGCCCCACAAATGGTTAAAGAACTGCTCTCCCTGCTCCGGCAGCCAATCGGTCAGCAAATGTTCCACATGCTCATCAGCAATCACCTGCCGCTCATCCCGGTCTGCACGGGACATCAATTCGCCGCATAACCATTGCAGATAGTAGGGGTGGCGGGCTGTGAGGGTGAGCAAACTGTCTACGGCCGTAGGCGTATAGGTCACACGATGTGCCGGTTCCACCACCAGTTGCCGCGCCGCTGGTTCATCCAGACAATCCACCTTCTGATAACGCGCCACTTCCAGCATAAAAGACGCATCCGGCTGGCGCAGCAGACTATCCAAAACACCCCCGCCGCTAAAAATAATGCTCAAACCGCCCCGATGTTGGATCAGACTGCGAAAAACGCGGTTAATATCCGCCAGACTCACTTCTTCCTCAGTCAGGTGAGGCAGTAGTTGAAATTCATCAATAATCAATACAATATGTTTATGGCGCAGATGGGGGTTGTTATCGAGAAAACTGCGGAAATAACCCAGCGGATCACGTTTCAGGCGGTTTAGCCGGGGTGTTACTTCTGGTTGCCCAATGGCCTGAGCGATGGCCCGTAAAATATCACGAATGAAGATGGTGGTGGAACGGCCGCTCAATCGCTGCATATCCAAAAACACCAGCACATAATCCTGGCTGGCCATAACCCGTTGTTGAAATTCTAACAAGAGTGAGGTTTTACCAATTCGGCGTGGCCCCCATAACAGCACCGCCTCGCCAGGGCGCACATCACGCAGGTTGTTAATCAGTTCACGTAGTTCCCGTTTACGGCCGTAAAAACCCGCCCCACTCACCGGCCGCAATGTATACGGATTTTCAAAATGACGCGCCAACACCGAATCTTGCCCCGGTTGACCAAAAAGCGTTGGCGCTCGCCGCTCCACCAGGCGCACCTGATCAACCCCTTCTAATTGCGCAATGAGCCGGTCTAGCCGCCAGCGCGGAATTTCACCCAACCCCAACACGATCCGCGCTGAACCGTCCGCCAGCCGGTCAGCATAAAAACTGGTCATGTTAATGTCGGCATCTGCCACCACCTGGCTGACATCCCGCACCAGCCCCGGTCTATCCAACGCCAATAGCTGAATTTCGGCCCTGGGCTGAATTTCAATGACCGGCCATTCAGCCTGGATGAGCGGGGCCAGGCGGCGCACTTTATAACAATTTGCCCGGTGAATGGTGAGGACGCCACCTCTGGTAACATAGCCGACGATAGGGTCTGGCGGGGCCGGGCGGCAGCAACCCGCCAACCGTTGCGACATATCCGCCTCTGCCAGGGAAACTATTGTGGCACGGAGCGGCAGCAGGTCATCACTGCTTTCGGCCGTATCTTGCATCAGCCGCATCAAACGGGCCAGGTCAACTTGATTAAGACCGGCGGCCAGCAACAGGCTATCACGCGAATCAAACCCCATCTGCCGGGCGACGGCCGTCAGCCGATTCATTACCAGCGGCGCAGAGAGTGTGAGGCCGGCCGGACGTAACAATTCGTCCACTTTTTGCCAGCCACTTTCGGCCGCATCCTGTGGCTTTTGCGCCTTCAGCCAGCGGCGAATGGCGCTGCGGGCACGTGCAGTTTTAACAAACGCCAGCCATTCAGGTGAAGGGCCAACATGTGCCGCACCGGTTAAAATACGCACCACATCCCCATTTTCCAAAGGCTGATCGAGCGTGGCCTGCTTGCCATTCACAAGAACGGCCGTGCATTGATGCCCCAGGCCCACGTGAATGGCATAGGCAAAATCTACCGGCGTAGCCCCGGCGGGCAGCGAAATAAAATCCCCAATGGGTGTGAGAACGCCAATCTGCCCTACCGGCTGCTCGCGCCAGGCCGGAAATGGCGATTGTAATTGAACAGCCACGCCCCGCCATACGGCCGTGAGGCCATAATCGGCCGCCAAATCCATCTGAGGATCACGGATGACCACTGCTAACCATTCACCTTCTCCCAAATGCAGGCGGGTATGCAAGGCACGGTAGCCATTGGGGCGAGGAGAAGCAATATAATCCCAAATTTGCCCCGGTTGTGGCGACCACAAGCCATGAACCACTCCCAAAGCCTGGTAACAGGCAGGAATATCTGGGCAAATAATAATCACCGGGTCACCTAAATGAAGAGGAATGGTTTTCTTTGCGGTCGTTTCCAGGCGGTGCATGTCAAACAGGCTGCGATGGCGAGTGGCTAACTGAACCGGCAGCGATTGGGCTGTGAATGCTGCTTGCATTTGGGCGATGATGGGCTGTATGGCCGTTTGCCGGGCGCTTTCAGGGTATCGTTGCTGCAAATCGCGGAATAATTCTGGCTGCAAAATGGCAAACGCATGATCTTCCAAAGTGCGTTTGGCTATACGCATTCCCAGCCGCTCGGCAAAAGGGGCAAAAATAGACATGACCCCGTTGGCAAAGGCGATTTGTCGCTCTATTGGCAAAGCGTCTATTGAGGCAAAGTTGTGCAGCTTATCAGCAATTTTGATGACTACTGCCAGGGGGGAAAGCTGGAGCATGAGCGCCACCCAGGGCAGTTGCGCGGCAATTTGAGCCATGCGTTCCTGGGCAGAATCGGGGTAGCCAGGGGTGTAAGGGGCGCCCAGCCGGCCCAATCGGGAGACATTTTCTACCAGGTGAGCGACTTCATCCCCCATGACGGCCGTGACATCAGCGACTGTTACACCGGCTGCATAACGCTCTTTGCGAATGTCGTGCAGCAAGCCAGCCGCCAGCACAGGTGCCGGCGCATACCAGTGGGCCAGTTGGGCAGCTACGGCCGTGACGTGTTCTACATACGCGCTACCATCCGACCGGAAAAAGCCGGTGTGAGCCTGGGCCGCCAGATGATACGCCCTGGCCACCTGTTGTTGATCATCTGGAGAAAGATACGGTTGAATGAGGGAAGAAAGGAGAGGAGGAAGAGAGACGGCCGTTACCTGCGTTGCCATGTTGCCAGTATACGCCGTCTACGTCGTATTGTCCACTTAACGATGTTTTTATGAAGTTTTGTCGGTTTGAACAACCTATCGGATATACAAGCGGCCGTCGTGCCCTTCTTCGGCCCAGACACAAGGGTTTTCCAGATGACCACATTCGTAACCGGCCGAACATCGGCGCAATAATACCCGATAGGCTTCCCCACCGCCATCTTGAAAGCCAGTTGGGTATACGCGCTTTTCCATCAATTCCACCTCTTTACCAACCATCTCACACTGCTTTGTGCCTAACAGGACCCATTTCTCCACAGACATTGTTCACATCCTCCATGGCAGATACCTGAATGAAGACGCGGGCATCAGCCATACGATAAAGTGCAATAATGCACAAATCGGATCATAAAGTGGTTTAATGCCTATTGGGAGTGCAAAATGGCATATCAAGCAGCCACAAAAGTCACGCGCCAGAAAAAAAACGGCCGTCTGGAATCCCAGACGGCCGTTTCACTGCTCACTGCTCACTGCTCACTGACTACTCTTCATCCCCAAACCCTTCCAGATCATCCTCGTCAAAGCCATACTCATATTCCATTTCGTACTCTTCCTCCGCTGGCAACGCCGCCATTTGTTTCTCTTTGGCGGCCGCCAGCGCTTCCAGGATCGCCGGGTCAGTATTGTCATCAATCATAAGCGGAATGGAGAAGTCAAACGCGGGCAGTTCCTCCTCTTCCTCTTCCTCTAACAGGTCAGGTAGTTCAGGTGCTGGCCGATTGTGCAGATCAAAGCCGGTACCGGCCGGAATCAGCTTACCGATGATCACATTTTCCTTCAGCCCCATCAGTTGGTCTTCTGCGCCGGCAATAGCCGCACTGGCCAATACCTTGATGGTGTGCTGGAAGGAACTGGCCGACAGGAAACTATCGGTGTTCAATGCCGCTTTGGTAATACCCAGCAGCACCGGCTCTGCCTGGGCCGGTTCGCCACCCTCCTCCGTGATCTCTTCGTTGGCTTCCAGGAAGATAGCCAGCTCCACCAGTTCGCCGGGCAGCATTTCTGTATCGCCGGAATTGGTGATGACCACCTTGCTCAACATCTTGCGGATGATCACCTCAAAATGTTTGTCATGGATGTTTTGACCCTGCGGCCGATACACCTGCTGCATTTCCTGTAACAAGTATTGAGTGACCGCATCGCGCCCCAAAATATCCAGAATCCGGTGCGGGTTCTTAGAACCTTCGGTTAGCTGACCACCAGCAAAAACCTCTTCGCCGTCGGAAACCAGCAATCGCATACCGGCCGGAATCTCATAATCCCGCTCATCGCGGCTTTCCCAGACCACCGTCACCCGGTCACCGCTGCGTGACACACGGCCCCCATGCCGGGCAGAGATCACTTCATCCGCCTTTTCGGCCAGAATGCCACCCGGTTCCACGGCGTCATTGTCGCCAATTTTGATGTCCCAGCCTTCGGGAATTTCGTAAACATCATCTACCAGTTTGGTGTCGGTGACAAAGACGTGCCGCACACCATCTACCATACGCACTTCGGCCCGGCCGCCAATTTCTGTAATGACCGCTTCGCCCTTGGGCTTTTGGCGGGCCTCAAACAGCTCTTCCACGCGGGGCAGACCCTGCGTGATGTCACCACTGGCGGAGGCCGTACCACCGGTATGGAAGGTACGTAGCGTCAACTGCGTACCGGGTTCACCAATGGACTGGGCAGCCACAATGCCTACGGCCGTGCCTCGTTCCACCGGCTTCCCCCGCGCCAGGTCTAATCCATAACATTTGGTGCAAATCCCCCGCCGCAGTTCACAGGTCATCGGCGAGAAGACATACACCTGCTCCACGCCCAACTCTTCCACCCGGTCGGCGGCCGTGTCTGTAAAGTAATCGCCAATGCGCACCACTGGCTCATTTGTTTCCGGGTCCATAATCTCTTCGGCCGAGACCCGTCCCAGAATCCGTTCCGCCAGCGTTTGTTTGCCAAAGTTATCAGAGCGGCGCACATAAATACCTTTATCTGTGCCACAATCCGCGCCCATCACAATCATATCCTGGGCAATATCCACCAGACGGCGGGTCAGATAGCCGGCATCGGCCGTGCGCAGCGCCGTGTCCGCCAGCCCTTTACGCGCCCCGTGCGTGGAGATGAAATACTCCAGCGTATCCAATCCCTGCCGGAAATTGGACTGAATGGGCACTGGAATAATGCGCCCCTGCGGGTCAGCCATCAGGCCGCGCATACCGGCCAGCTGGGTAATGGGGCCAAAACCACCCTTGCCCGCACCCGACAAAGCCATCACCGCAATCGGGCTGGCCGGATCCATCACATCGCGCACCGCCTTTTCCACCTTGTCTTTGGCATCGTTCCAGGTGTCAATGGTGCGCATATATTGTTCTTCTTCGGTGAGCAAACCCCGGCGATATTGGCGGTCAATTTCGTTCACGCGCTTCAAGGCCGCATCCAGAATTTCCTGCCGCTCTTCGGGAATGGTCAGGTCGGCTACGGCAATGGTTGTGCCAGACACAGTGGCATAGCGGAAGCCAATCGCCTTGATAGAATCTACCAGGTTAATGGTGGCCTCGTCACCCAAATGCCGATAAACCCGGTTGATCAACCGGGTGACGCCACCCTTGTCCAGCACCTGGTTGACAAAGCGGAACTCTTCTGGCAGTGCCAGGTTAAACAGCACCCGCCCAGGAGATGTTTCGATGATCTTCTCGTGTGGTTTGCCGTCCTTGTAACGGTTATGGTCTTCTTTGTTGAAGGTAGTGGTGCGCACCTTGATTTTGGCGTGAATGTCCAGGAAGCCAAGTTCGTAAGCGGTTTCCACTTCTTCCATGCTGGCAAAAATCTGGCCTTCCCCTTTACGGCCGTCACGCATCAGCGTCAGGTAATACACCCCCAACACCATATCTTTGGACGGCCCCACAATCGGCTCGCCGTTAGCCGGTTTGAGCAGATTACGGGTAGCCATCATCAATTCCATGGCCTCATCCACTGCCCGGCGAGACAGGGGCACATGCACTGCCATTTGGTCGCCGTCAAAGTCGGCATTAAAGGCCGAGCAAACCAATGGGTGCAGTTGAATAGCTTTGCCTTCCACCAACATGGGCATAAAAGCCTGGATACCCAAACGGTGCAGCGTGGGAGCGCGGTTCAGGAGAATGGGACGGCCGTCAATGACCTCTTCCAACACCTGCCACACCTCTGGCTGCTGTCGTTCAATCACCCGGCGCGCCCCTTTCACATTGCTGGCGTAACCATATTCCACCAGTTTGCTAATCACAAACGGCCGGAACAATTCCAGCGCCATCGTTTTGGGCAGCCCGCACTGGCCCAACTTCAAGTTTGGCCCCACCACAATGACCGAACGGCCGGAGTAGTCCACGCGCTTCCCCAACAGGTTACGGCGGAAACGCCCCTTCTTCCCCTTCAACATATCAGACAGGGATTTCAATTCACGGCGGCCACGGCGGCTGAGCGCCTTTCCACGCTGGCTGTTGTCAATCAGGCTGTCCACCGCCTCTTGCAGCATACGCTTTTCGTTGCGCACAATCACATCCGGCGCGCCCAATTCCAACAGCCGCTTCAACCGATTATTCCGGTTAATCACGCGGCGGTACAGATCGTTCAGGTCCGAGGTGGCAAAACGGCCGCCATCTAGTTGCACCATCGGCCGTAAATCGGGTGGGATCACCGGCAGCACCGTCAAAATCATCCATTCGGGGCGGTTGCCACTCTTGCGCAAGGCTTCCACCACCTGCAAGCGTTTGGTGGCTCTTTTAGCCGCCTGCTTGGAGCGAGTAGTACGCACTTCTCGCCACAATTCGCGGGACAGCTTTTCCAAATCCATGCGCCGCAAAATGTCATACAACGCCTCCGCGCCCATATCAGCCCGGAACACGTTGCCAAATTTGCTCTTCAATTCGCGGTAATCGGTCTCGTTTAGAAAAACCATCGGTTCCAGGCTTTCCAACAGCTCGCGGTTTCCCTGGGCTTGCTGGCGCAGGCGAGAGAGCTTAACGGACAGATCGCCACGCATATCATCACCCACCGCCTGCGTTTCGCTGCGCAGTTCGTCCAACTCTTTTTGCAGCGCGGCCAACTGGCTTTGTTGGGCTTCTTCATGTTCACGCTGTACTTCAGTGAGCCGTTCGGTGGTAATTTCCTGCACCAATACGCTATGCTCGCGGCCCACTTTTTCACCTGCGCTCACAATGAGTTGCGCCGCCAGCACAATATCTTCGGCCGCTGCTTTATCTTTGGCATTCTTGAGCCGCTGTTCCACCGCTTTGGCCTCGCGCACCACTTCATCTGTAGCCGCCGCCAGCCGATCATTAAACGTCTCATTTAGCTCGAGGATAGCCGTTTCCAACTCAGCCAGGCGTGTTTGCACACCGGAAGTGGCCTGCCCAATGTTCGTCTGCAAATCCTCTTCAAAGCGCAGTTCAGCTTCTTCCAGCTCTTCCTGCAAACGCTTCAGCGCCCGCTGCCGGGCTTCTTCATCCACATGGGTAATCACATACTGGGCAAAATAGAGAACCCGATCCAGATTACGCCGGGATACATTGAGCAACAATCCCATGTGGCTGGGAACGCGCCGGGTGTACCAGACATGGGCTACAGGGGCTGCCAGTTCAATATGCCCCATGCGTTCCCGCCGCACGGAGGAACGGGTCACTTCCACGCCACACTTATCACAGACAATGCCCTTGTAGCGCACATTTTTGTACTTGCCACAATAACATTGCCAGTCACGTGTGGGACCAAAAATAGCCTCACAGAACAGGCCATCTTTTTCCGGCCGCAGCCGACGGTAGTTAATGGTTTCTGGTTTGGTTACTTCCCCATATGACCAGGTACGCATATGGTCAGGGGATGCTAAACTGATACGTAAAGAGCGGAATTCTGTTGTCTCCACCAGGTGACCTCCCAAAAAGATAAAGTGCTCTTGCCCACAATAAGATTGAAAATTGTTCTCCCGCTTCCCGCTTTCTGGTAAAAGGTTTGTGATGGGGTTAAACACGGAAAAAGAGCGTTTGCCCTCTTCAGGCCAACGCTCTCACTATTTTGCCAAACCTTTATACCATAAGTGCCCGCGATTATATCGGCGAACATCAATATGTCAAGTTTGGTAGATAAGCGTTTTGTTAGCAACCAGACAGGTTAACGGCCGTGACCACCGACTTCCGTTCCAGGGAGACGATTCTGTATTGCGGATAAGGATAGATGCCCTCATGGCCGATGGTGTGAATGATTTCCTCATACCGTGCCACTTTAACCCGCACCTGATATGCGCGGCATGTAGAGGGCATACAGGTCTGGCACTTTCTGGGGCATCCCGCCACCACTGGTATAGATGTTACGTCGCCAGGGCATGGCTGCGGGGGTCTAGCCTTTTTTCCAGCGCGACTTGATTGCAGCAGGTTTTCATGTTGGGGGTGGCAAGTGGCAAGTAGCAGGTCGCAGGTACTTGCCACTTGCTACCTGCCACCTGCAACTTGCTACCTCTTTTTATTTGGCAACGGCCGTTGCCAATTGGGGCACCAGCTGTTCAGTCACAAAAGGCAGGCTCAAGACGGAGCTAAAGGAGAAGGCGGCGTCTAACTCTTCGGTGAGGATGACGTAGCGACCTTCTTTCATCGCGTCAAGTTGGCCAAGCAGCGGATCGTTGATGATGGTATCCGCGCCATTTTCCAGGTAGCTGGCCTGGGTGAAGACAATGAGGTCACGGTCGAACAAATCCAGCCGTTCCGCGCTGACTTCGCCGTAGAAGCTGTCACCGGCTAACTCGTCCAGGTCGGCTGGCGCTGCAAAGCCGAGATTGGTGAAGTAGCGGGTGCGCGGGTCTTGGGTGGAGAAGAAGGCGTAGCCGGTGCCATCGGCACGCACGGCCGCGACGACAATGGATTTACCAGCGAATTCGGGGTGCGCTTCTCTGGCGGCGGCAAAGGCGGCTTCGACATCGGCAACCAGGGCGTCGGCTACGGCCGTTTTGCCCACCGCCTGCCCGATTAATCGTGTCGCTTCCTGCCAGGGCATCCCAAAGTCGTTGTATTCGGCCGTTTGCGCCACTGTAGGCGCAATTTGGGAGAGCAACTCATACTCATCGGCGGTGATACCGGAGTAGACAGCAATGATCAGGTCAGGATTGAAGGACAAAATTTGCTCATAGTTCAGTTCCCCAAAGGGCATGTTTAGCACCGCCGGGTTGTCGCCGGTCAGCGCCGCATCTGCCCAGGGGAAGATGGCGTCTTCGGTGTCGCCAAACCAGTAGCGCACGGCCGTTGGTGTGATGCCCAACGCCAGCAGCGGGTCTTGATCGTTGTAGCCAACAACGACCACACGCTCTGGCGCTGCCGGGATGGTGATACGGCCATATTTGTGTTTGATGGTGATGGGGAAGGTGTCTGTAGACGCGGACTCTGTGCTGAGAGCCAAACTGCGTTCCACGTCAGCCAATACCTGCATGGCCGCTGTGGGGCCGCCGGTGCTGCTCCACGCCAGCCCATCCACCATGAACAAACGGTTGGCTTGCACGGCCGTCAACGTCTGCACCAACGGGTCTGCCAATGCCTCCTGCATCGCCACATCCCCCTCAGGATTCAGCCCACCGGCAAAGATGAGGTCCGCATCTACCAGGTCAATCTGTTCCATGCTGATGACATCGGTGTGAACGGGGTGAGTGCCGGCCAGATCAAGCTGGTATGACGGCCGTTCAAAACCCACGTCAGACAACACCTGGCTGGAAAAGGCGTTGGCGAGCAAAATACGCGGCCCGTCGGCCATCCAGCGCACAATGCTCACCTGGCGCAGGTCATCGGGCAGTTGGGAACCGAGGACGGCCGTGCGCTCATCATACGTCTGCATCCACATCGCCGCTTCGGCCGATTTGTCTAGTGTCTCGGCAATCGCCAGGAAAACGGCTTTCCAGTGCCAGTCACCGTTATCCACATAGGGCACAACAACGGGCGCGATTTGCTCCAATTCGGGAATCATCTCCGCCAACGGGCCATACGGGTCGGAATAGACTATCAGATCGGGTTCGAGGGTGACGATGGTTTCCAGGTTGGGTTCACCCAGGCCGCCAATGGAGGTGGTTTTGCCCTCGATCTGCGGCAGCAGGTAGGTGGGCAGAGTCATCTGGCCACGGCCGTTGGACGCGCCGACGGGAATGATGCCCAGCGCCACCAGACTGTCCAGGTCAATTTCCGATAGGGCCACCACGCGCTGGGGGTTGGCGGGGATGGTGACTTCGCGGCCCATGGCGTCGGTGATGGTGCGGGATTCGGCCGTAACTTCTACGGCCGCCTCTTCTACGGCCGTATCTTCCAGTGACTCTTCAGTCGGTTCTTCGGCTGGGGCGGTGGTTGGTTCGGCAGTAACGGCCGTCTCCCCACTCTCCGCGCTACAGGCCGCCAGCCCCAAAAGCAGGACAAGCACCAAAAGCAGAGTAAAATAACGGCTGGAAATGGCGTTTTGGTGTGCAACCCCATGACGAGTATTTCCTTTTTCGGCAGCGCGTGGGCGGCCACCCACGCGCTGCCTTTTGGGGGCGCGATGACTAATTTTTAACATGGTTAATCTCCTCTGTGTTGAATGTTGTAAATTGGGCGGCCATCCAGGCCGCTGCTTCTGACTGAGTAAAAAATAGATCGCCCGCCACCCCCATTGTGCGTTTGAACGTGCGGCGGGCTATCGGTTTATATAGCCTCATCATACGGGTCGCATTGGTGACCATGGCGATGCCAATACAATATCGCCCCATCCGTTCCCGGTTGGCTTTAAGCCAGCCGTTGCTTAATTTTTGCGCTTCTTTTTCTCGCCGCTGCCGTGCTTCTTCATCTGTCATTTCGGACAAATAAATCAGACCAAACGGCTCTTCCCGCGCCAGCAGATGTTCCATTTCGTTGATATATTCGGTCACGGCCGTTGTCGTCAACAGTGCATCCACCTTCATATAAACAGTCGGCCATTGAGTGGTATCTACCTCAACCATCTTTATCTCCTATAAGTAAGAAAGGCGAGCAGCGTGCCTTCGTGCTGCTCGTTCGCACGTGGGCGTGCGAACTCCTCCGCATTGCCCTAACTTTTGATTTTCACCGGGCTGCATAACAACTTCTTGCTGTTGGCCGCCCGGCCACATTTTTGGCAGACGTGGGTCGGCTGGTTCACGCACAGCATGTAAGCCGACAGGTCTATCCTCAGTTCCTTCTTGAGTTTGCACAGCTCTTTGCTCATCAACTAACCTCGTCATCCAGTAGTGCCA
>CAZOPF010000078.1:0-8161 GCA_964581605.1 uncultured Ardenticatenaceae bacterium | reverse complement strand
ACGGCCGTCCTGCAACACAACCATTCGCTGGCTGTACCGCGCCGCCTGGTTCAAATCATGCAGCACTAGCAAAATCGTCATCTGCCGCTCGCGGTTCAGCCGTTCAATCAACTCCATCACCTCCAATTGATAACCAATATCCAGAAACGTCGTCGGTTCATCCAGCAGCAGAATGGGCGTATTTTGCGCCAGCGTCATGGCAATCCACGCCCGCTGCCGCTGCCCACCGGAAAGGGTATCCAACGGCCGTTCCGCCAGTTCCACCATATTCGTAATGGCAATCGCCTCCCGTGTGGCCGCTTCATCCTCGTGTGACCACTGCTGGAAAAAGCCCTGGTGTGGATAGCGTCCCTGCGCCACCAGTTCATAAACGGTGAGACCTTCCGGCGCAGTCGGGCCTTGCGGCAAGATGCCCAACTGCTTCGCCAGTTGTTTGGTAGGCAGCGTATGAATCGCTTTGCCATCCAGCAACACTTCGCCGGTTTTGGGCTTCAGCAGCCGCGCCAGCCCCCGCAGCAAGGTGGATTTGCCGCAGCCGTTTGGCCCCACCAGCGTCGTAATCTCGCCGGTGGTGATGGACAGGCTGAGTTGCTTGACAATCGTTTCGCGGTCGTAAGCTAACGACAGGTTTTTTGTTTCCATCTGTTTCATTGGGAATTGAGCTTAGGAGATGGGGAGATGAAATGATTGCCCATCTCTCCATCTCCCAATCTCCAATCTCGATAATGTCTTTACTTTTTCGCCATGACTACAGCGGATACAGAAATGAACGGATTCTTCTCTGGAAATTTATCTGCTTGTTTCTCCAGCTGTTGTAGTCTAACGGGGGTGGCGGAAACTCCGTGACACAAACGCATCTCCCCATCTCTCAATCACCGCCCACGCCTATAAAGCAAATACGCAAAATAAGGTGTGCCGATCACGGCCGTTGTCACCCCAATCGGCAGTTCACTGGGGGCAATCACCCAACGCGAGGCCAGGTCGGCCACCACCAGCAGCAATCCGCCCACAAAAACGGTGCAAACCAGCAGCCCTTCATGCGTTGGCCCTACCAACCGGCGGGCAATGTGTGGGGCCACAAAACCGACAAAAGCAATCGTGCCCGCCACCGTCACCGTAATCGCCGCCAGCCCGGCGCTCAGGGCAATGAGAATGAGCCGGTGCTGTTCCACCCGCGTCCCCAGGCTGGTCGCAATGTCATCGCCCAGGTTGAACAGGTTCAGTTGCCGGGCGAACAGAAAAGCCAACGGCAGCAACACCGCCAGCCAGATCACCATCAGGCGCACTTCCGGCCAGGTGCTGGCGTAGACGCTACCCGTCAGCCAGCTATAGGCCCGTTGCGCGTCTTCCAGCGTCAGCCGGGTGATGAAGTAGCTGATGAGCGCGCCGCCCAACGAGGCCAGCCCCACGCCAATCAAAATCAGGCGCAGGGAGGAGACGCCCCCTTTCCAGGCCAGAGTGTAAATAATGGCCGACGCGCCCAATGCGCCAGCCAACGCCAGCCAGGGCAGGTAAGCGTCATTGGGCACGGCCGCAAAGGTGATATACCCCACTACCACCGCCCCTGCGCCGCTGTTAATTCCCAACAAACCCGGATCGGCCAGATCATTGCGGGTGATGCCTTGAATGATGGCCCCGGAGGCGGCCAACGCCATGCCGATCAGCAAGGACAGCAGGATGCGCGGCAGGCGAAAGCTGCGCACCACCAGGGCATGGTTGGCGTCGCTGGTTTCCACGCCAACGACAGCCCGCAAAACGTCCAGCGGGGCGATTTTGTATTCGCCGTAGCTGACGCTGAGGACGAGCGCCAGCAGCAAAACGGCGCACAACAGCAGGAATACGGCCGGGACGCGCCGGTCTATCCGCGCCGAAATGGGCAAGAAGCGGGGCCGCAGGGCTATCCAATTGGGTTTGGGGAATTCGTTCGTTTGCATAGTTGTTATTGGAGATTAGAGATTGGAGATTGGCTAATCCCCAATCTCTAATCTCCACTCTCCACTCTCTTATCTGATTTTCCAACGCGCCAAATAGATGAAAAAAGGCGCGCCGACAAAAGCGAGCATGACGCCGACGGGGATTTCTTGCGGCCGTAACAGTACCCGCCCCACTGTATCGGCCACTGTGACCAGGATGGCGCCGATCACGGCCGTATATGGCACAATCCAGCGGTAATCCACACCGCAAATGGTGCGGGCCACGTGGGGCGCCATCAGCCCCACAAAGGCCACCGGCCCGGCAATGGCCACGGAACCACCGGCCAATAAGATCACCATTACAGCGGCGATGACTTTGATAACGGCCGTGTTCTGCCCCAACCCTTTGGCAATATCCTGCCCCAGGCTGATGGTTGTAATCTGGCGGCTCAACAACTGTGCCCCGACCAGCCCGGCCAGCACCAATGGCCCCAACCAAAATATCAATTCCCAATCCCGCCCCGCCAGCGAACCAACCGTCCAGAAGCGAATTTGCTCAAAGGTGTTGCGGTCGAGGATGAGGATGACGGTGGTGAAGGCGCTGGTGAACATGGCAAAGATGACCCCGGCCATCGTCAATTTGGCTGGCGTGGCCCCCCCGCGCCCCACCGAACCCAGCGCATACACAATGACGGCGGCGACGGCCGCACCGGTCAGCGCCAGCATACCCGTCACCAGCAGCGGTGTGCCACCCAACAAAAACGTACCCAACACCACGGCAAAGGCGGCCCCGGCGCTAACGCCCAAAATGTCTGGCGACGCCAGCGGGTTGGTCGTCAGCCCTTGCATGAGCGCCCCGGCAACGGCCAGCCCCGCGCCAATAATCAGCCCGGCGATGACACGCGGCAGGCGCACGGTGCGGATGATGAGGTGGTCAAACAAGGTGGCGTCATAGGCAAACAACGCTTCGGAGACGGTGCTAACGCGCAGTTCGGCCGCGCCCTGGGTGATGCTGATCGCCAGGACAATGAGCAGCAAGATGACCGCTGCCAGCAATCCTATGGGCAGGAGTGCGGCAGGGCCAATGAGACGGCCGTGTCCAGACCGGGCAGCGGTGGTAGCGCGTGTGGTCATAATCAGGGAGTGGCGTCCACCCAGTTCACGGCCAGCTCTTCTTTCTCGCCAAAGCGCACCAGATGGTCGGCGACCACATCTTTGGTGCGGGCCAGCATGGTTTCGTCTACGGCCGTAACGGTGATATGCAGGGCATCGGCCGTAGCGTGAAGTTCACAATCGCCAAAAGGGAATTGGACACGGCCGTTGACATCATCGTAGCAGGCCGTCACTTTACGGGCAAAATGGTTGCACAGCGCTTTCAGGTAGCGGGAAGCTTTGGCGGTCTCCACGTGAGCAGCAGCTTTGTAAGCCATCTGCGTTTCTTCGAAAGTCAAATTTGTGTCGCTCATAACTTTTCCTTTTCGGCATGGTTCAGAAATCCAAGAAATCAGCCTGGCACTTTGTAGGATGATTTTGCAAATCGTCCAGAGAACGATTTGCAAAATCGTTCCACAATTTGTAAAGGACAACTTCTGCTTTATAAACCATGCCCCTTTTTCAAATCAATTGTGCCTATTGATAACAAAGCTGTATGAGCAAATCTACTGGCACGGTTAACTGCAGAATTGCCAATCGTTCAGAATGGCGTGAACACAAGTTAAAGGAAAAATTTAACCG
Source organism: uncultured Ardenticatenaceae bacterium (assembly GCA_964581605.1). GTDB lineage: Bacteria > Chloroflexota > Anaerolineae > Promineifilales > Promineifilaceae > CAADGU01. The sequence goes on along the minus strand of CAZOPF010000078.1, from coordinate 4,514 downwards.
GGGGGAATTTGTCAGATGGCAAAAAGCTCAACAACAGCGGATTTGTACCTTTGGATTCTTGACCACTTTGCGTTATAAAGCCAGCTAATACACCCACTGATTTGGAGGTTGATAGATGAGCGAGATTATCGAACAAGAACGTATTTGCTGGTTTGCCATTCCGGATGAAGCAGACCTGGATGAGGATTTGCAAAAGCTGTTTGCCAAAGCGCGGGAAAGGATTGGCTTTGTGCCCAACGTGTTTGTGGCCTACACCATGCGCCCCACCCATTTCCGTCCCTGGTTCAGCCACTTCCGCGAATTGATGCAGGGGCCGTCTGACCTTTCCCCGGCCCAGCGGGAGATGATCAGCGTCGTCGTCTCCGCGCAAAACCACTGCCTCTACTGCCTGGTCAGCCACGGGGCTGACCTGCGCACCGCCCTGGAAGACCCCATCCTCGGCGACCGCATCACCTTTGATTACCGCCGCGCCGGGTTAGACGAAAAGAATCTGGCGATGCTGGACTATGCCGTGAAGATCACCAACAATCCGGTGGAGTGCAGCGAAACGGATATTAAACACCTGCGCCATGTCGGCTTTTCCGATGAGGCTATCTTTGACATTGCCGAAATCGCCGCCATGTACAACTTCACCAACCGCCTGGCCTCGGCTACGGGGATGCTGCCGAATCGGGAGTATCATGCGCTGGCGCGTTAAAAAACAGTACGCAGGGAGCAGTAGGCGGCAAGCAGTTTATGGCTAATCCCACTGCTCACTGCTCACCGCTCACTGCTCACTAAAAAGGGCCGCCACCAACTCCCGCACCTCCACCGGGCGTAGGAACTGCCCCAGGTAATGGCCGTTTAGCCACAGTTCAAAGTGGAGGTGGGCGTCTTCGGTGGCGCTGCTGACGGAGAGGGGGGAGCCAGTATTGCCTACCAGACCAATGGGCTGCCCGGCCGTCACGGCCGTGCCTGCTACCATCTGTTCCTCAATTCCGCTCAAATGGGCATACCGCGCCACTGTGCCATCAGGGTGTTCAATCCACACCTGCATCCCCCGGTAAAAATCCATATCGTCGGCAGTGGAATAACCGCGTTCTTTTAATTCTTCTCGCTGTTCAGCAAATACTCGTTCGTCCGGCAATTCATATTCATGCGTGGCGCGGATGACCACGCCATCCATGGCCGCCAGCACTGGCGTGCCCGCCGCCCAGTAAAAGTCCACCCCCTCATGCACCCCCAGCCGGTAATGGCGCGGCGCACCCGGTAGCTGTAAATCGCGCAGTCCGGCCTGGCTGCCCTGCACGGGGATGAGAAAGGGGCCGCGGTTTGACCAGACGGCCGTATCATGTGGCGCCACACCCACAAATCTCGGCCCACCGGAGATGCCCGCCCACCGCTCCGGGGCATCCACAAAATAAAGCTGGTTCTGCCCGGCTAGAATGAGCCGTTCGCCATCCACCGCCAATGTACTCACCGGCGGCAGTTGAGTAACGGCCAGCAATGCACCTGTGTCCGGGGCCAGCGTGAGCAATCGTCGCCCGGCTTCGTCCAGCACGTAAACGGCCGTGTCCGTCAACACCACCTGGCGCGGCTGGCGCATCTCCACCGTGGGCTGGAACGTCTCGATGTGCGTGGCGTCGGCATACAACCACACGGTGGCCGTCAGCGTGGCGGCGTCTTGCAGGAGGACGGCCGTTTGGGTCACGGCCGTACTCACATCCACCGGCAGCTTATCATCCGGTAGTTGCCAGAAACGGTCGGCCCGGTTTGGGCCAAACTGCATGGCAAAGTTGTAACTTGGCTCCACCAACACATAATCATCCAGTGCTACATAATAATGGCTGGACATATCGCCAATCGGCCGGTCATGCCGTACCAGTGACCATCTTTGTTTTGCCAGCACATAACGGTAAACATCGCCAGCGCGATCCAAAACCAGCAGGGAGTCGGCCGTCAGCGCCAGATCGAGCGGTTCAATGACCAGCACATCCTCCACCCAATCCCCAGGAGCCAGCAGCAATTCTGGAGGTTGTGGTTGTGCCAGGTCAAAAACCAGCACCCGCCCGCCATCCAACATATAGGCTGTATCTCCGGCTACTTCCAGGGCAATGGGATGGACAAAAACGCCATCTTCGTACCGCCACACACCGGTGTTGCTCTGATCCAGCAGGCGGTAACTGGCCTGCGCCAGCCGCGCCGCCTGGGACATTTTTTCGTCGGCCGGGTTTTGCAGGCTGGGAATAGGGGTGTTGAGGGGTTCAGGTGTAGGCGTGTTTGGGTGATCGAGTGTTTGAGTGTTCAGGTGTTCAGGTGTGGGGGTGATCGGGTGATCGGGTGTTTGCGTGTTCAGGTGTTCAAGTATGGGGGTGTTTGGGTGTTCAGGGGTAGTGAGAGCGACCGGTGGAGTCTGGGTGCAGGCGGCTAACAGGAACACGATGGTAATGAGGACGGCCGGTTTTCCTGAGGATGGAATCCCCAGGCTGGTATGGGAAACGCGCTGAAGCGCGTTAGCGAGATTAACAAGACCGCCAACAACCTGCTTTAGCAGGTTTGGTATAGCAGCCGCCGATTTCAATCGGCGGCGATGGCAACATGGGATGGTTTGACGGCCGTTCACGCCCTCTTTCCCCTCTGCCGCCAGACCAGACCACCCACGACCACCGCCGCCAGCAGCAACAATAGTCCAATGAGTACGGCCGTTGACAACCCCTCATCTTCTGGCGCAGCCATTGTGACCAACGGCTGCATCTGGTAGGTGATGGTGTGGCGCTGGTTAATCGCCAGGTCGTCCAGCACCTGCTCTTGTCCATCCGGCCAGGTGATTTGCACCTCGTCCAGTTCGGCCGTGCCCAGGCCAAAATGTACATCCAGCCACTCCCCCGCCCCCAGACTGGAGCCATTTTTCACTTCTTGCAGTTGGGTACGGCCGTTGCTGTCCGTCACCGTCACCCGCGCTCCCACCGCATCCCGATTCACATAGCCGCTGCCCACCAATTTCAACGTCAGCCAGTTATGGGCCGATTGGCTGCCCAGCGTATTGCGGTAAAGATGATACCCTTCGTCATAATTGCCGATGATCAAATCCACCCAGCCATCCTGATCATAATCGGCTGCCGCCACGCCAATCGTGCGCCCTGGATTGCCCGCCCCGGACGCCTCGCCCAGATTGATGAAGGTACCATCACCATTGTTGTGAAACAGCGGATTGACCGGGCTGCCGCCCGCGACTCCTTCCATGATGCCCAGGTACAGGTCTTGCCAGCCGTCATTGTCGTAATCCAGAAAGACCGCCCCCCAACCAACCCCTTGTGGATATTGCACCCCGGCGGCCTCGGCCGTGTCGCCAAATGCGCCGTTCCCCTGGTTTTGCAGCAGCGTCATTGGCCCGGCGTTGGAGAAGTAGAAGTCCAGGTCGCCATCGTTGTCATAGTCGCCGGTCGCCAGCCCCATGCCCATGACCGTTGTATCGGCGCCCGCTTCGGCGGAAATTTCGGTGAAACACCAACCCAGGCAGTATGGGCCATCGTTGCGCCAGAGGGCGTTGCCCACCGGGTTGATAAATTCGTCATTCACCAGATAAATATCCAGGTCGCCGTCATTATCAAAGTCCACGAAGCTGGCGACAAAACCGGCGCCGCGCGTCTTGCCGCCGGGCAGCAAGTCGGTGACATCGGTGAATGTGCCATCCCGATTGTTACGGTATAGGGCATCCTTTTCGCCTTCAATGGAACGGCCGCAGCGGGGATCACAGGCCCAGTTTGCCACATACAAATCCAGATAGCCGTCGCCGTTGAAGTCGCCCCAGGCGGCCGTTTTGCTGTTTTCGTTGCCGGCCACTCCGGCAACGGCCGTGACATCCACAAAACCCTGTCCCTGCTCGTTGTGAAAAAGGACGTTTGGCCCCCAATTCAACACCAGCAAATCGGGCCAGCCGTCGTTGTCATAGTCGGCAAAAATCGCGCCGCCGCTTTCGGCGTCTGGCAAGGCCACCTGTTCGTTAAACGGTGACACAGAAAAGGTGCCATCGCCATTGTTGCGGTACAGCGTGTTGGGGCCGTCGGTGTCGGTGACGTACAGGTCGAGCCAGCCATCCTGGTCATAATCGCCCCACGCCTGCCCGGTGATCTTTTCGCCATCGGTGCGGGCGCGGGGGCTGTTGATACCGGCAACGGCCGTCACGTCCTGGTATGGCGTCGGTTCTGTTTGGGCGCGGGTGTGGGTGATGTGGGTGACGGCTACGGCCGTTATTGTCACCACCCCCATCACAATAAACCAATTCTTCTTCATCTTCTCTTCCTCATTATTCCCATAAGCAATTCCCATAACCGGCAGCAATTATCTTCCATTCTGCCGGAAGTTGGTAGTCTGCAGAATGTTTGCGGGTGACACGGCCGTATTGCTCCATCCTTAATGGTTGGCCTATAATGCAGCCATGCCACAAATTTGCCACTTTTTTGGCGTTGTGATTTATATGTACGGATATAACAACCCTGTCAAGTACCAAGATCCAACGGGCCATAGACCGACCG
>CAZOPF010000077.1:2655-28655 GCA_964581605.1 uncultured Ardenticatenaceae bacterium | reverse complement strand
CACGGCCGTACACCACCTCACCATCGAGCAGCTACAGCCCGACCTGACCGTCATCGGCCCGCCCCAATTGGTGACGCCGCTGCCGGTGGGGGCCGGGCTGCCCGTCTCCTTCACCGTCACCATCAGCAATGCGGGTGACGTGGATGTGGACAGCCTCTTTTTTGTGGACGTGTATATTGACCCCACCATCGTCCTCAGCACCGGCATCCCCATCAGCCAGAGCAGTGGCTTCACGGCCGTGCCTGCCCTGGCGGCCGGTGATAGTATAACCCTCACCATCAACGCCCCGCTCGGTTTTGCTGACCTGCCGCCTACGCACACCGTTTATGCCATGGTAGATTCGGCGGACGGTATTGGCGAAAGCGACGAGACAAACAATGTCTCTGCCTCGCTGACGGTCACGGCCGTCCATCCCCTTCTCAACAGCGTCACCATCTTCGGCCCACAACTGGGGCTGACCGGGGAAACGTATACCTTCACGGCCGTTGTCACCCCCACCACCATCACCGACCCCATCACCTACACCTGGTTTGTAGATGACACACCCACACTGACGATAACCAACGGCACGGCCGTGCCCATTAGCCTCACCTTCCCCCTCACCGGCAGCTTTGATCTGCTGGTCATGGCCTCGCACGGCTTCAACACCGTCACCGACACCCACACCATCGTCATTACCGACACCGCCATCACCGACCTGGCCGTCATTGGCGCACCGCAGTTGCTCACGCCCGGCCTTATTCAACCAGAGCAGCCGGTCAGCTTCACCGTCACCATCCAAAATGTGGGCAATGTGCCCCTCACCGGCCCCATCCAGACGGACATTTTCCTGCACCCGGCCATCGTCCTCAGCACCTCCATTCCTATCTCACAAAGCAATGGTTTCCTGGTAGTGAATGGATTAGGTGTGGGGGAAACGGCCGTGCTCACCTTCACTATCCCCACCGGTTTTGGCCCCGGCCCGCTCTACCGGCAGGTGTACGCGATGGTAGACTCCGGCCAGGCCATCCCCGAAGTTGACGAAACCAACAACATCTCCCTGCCGTTGGAACTGGTGGTGGGACGGCCGTTGTATTTGCCGATTGTGCTAAAACCATAACCCGAAATGAGATGGAGAGAGTGGGAGATTGAGAGATTAAAAACCTCCCAGTCTCCTGATCTCCCAATCTCCTCCCCTTCCATCTCCCAATCTTCCCTCTCCCATGTTACAATGCCCCCATGACAACTCCCCAAACCTTCGGCCGATACGAAATTAAAGAGCAGCTAGGGCGCGGCGGCATGGCCTCCGTCTTCCGCGCTTACGACCCCCGCTTCAAACGAGATGTGGCCGTCAAAGTGCTGCCCCGTGAACTGCTACTGGATGATCCCCAATTCCGTGCCCGTTTTGAGCGCGAAGCAGAAACTATCGCCGCCCTGGAACACCCGGCCATTGTGCCCGTCTACGACTTTGGCGAAGAAAACGGGCAGCCCTATCTGGTGATGCGCTTGATGACCGGCGGTTCGCTGGCCGACCGCATTGCCCAGGGGCCGTTGCCTGCCGGGGAAGCAGCCCGCATTTTGCGGCGCATGGGCGCGGCGTTGGACAGAGCGCATGAAGCGGGCATTGTGCATCGTGACCTGAAGCCGGGCAACATCCTCTTTGACCAATACGGCGAGGCGTATCTGGCCGATTTTGGCATTGTGCGGCTGAAGCAGGCGGGGGGGACATTGACGGCAACGGGCGGCATGGTGGGCACACCGGCTTACATGAGTCCCGAACAGATACAGGGCAAAGAGCTGGACGGCCGTACCGACATTTACGCGCTGGGCATCATTGTCTTTGAAATGCTCACCGGCAAAAAACCCTACGACGCCGACACCCCGGCCATGATGTTGGTGAAACAGATCACCGAACCCATGCCCCGCGTGCTGGAAGTAAACCCCGACCTGCCACCCGGCTGCGAATATGTCATCACCCGCGCTACCGCCAAAGAAGCGGACGGCCGTTTTGACAAAGCGGGCGAAATGGCCGATACACTGGCCTCGGCCTTACAGGGGGCTTTATTTGATTTACCGCCTACACAGGCTGCCGCCGCCAAAACTGCCCCTACCGAAATAGCCGCGACCCAAGTGGTTGCCCCCTTGCCGGCCGCCAGGCCAACGGCCGCCACCCCCCCAGCCACTACACCACCCCAAAAGCCAGCCCCTTCCCGCCGTCGCCCGGTATGGATAGGAGTAGCCGTGGGGGCGGTTCTGCTCCTGCTTTGTGTGTGTGGGTTGCTGGCCTTGAACCGTTCCCGAAACGCCGCACTGTCTTTATTGCAAAGTGAGAATGTCACACCTGTACCAGATATAGAAACGGCCGTTATAACCAACACCGCCCAATCACCCATCACCCCCGACAATATCACCCAAATGGCGGCCTTGCAGCGGCTGGGGCGGGGGGTGGTGGAGGCGGTCGCCCTCAGCCCGGACGGCAACCAGCTGGCGTTGGGCAGCAGCGTGGGCGTCTGGATTTACGACGCCCATTCGTTAGAGCCGATCCAACTGCTGGCAGGACATACCAATCGCGTTTCGGCCGTCGCCTGGTCGCCAGACGGCAGCCAGGTCGCCTCTGCCAGTTGGGATGCCACTATTCGCGTTTGGGATGTGGTATCCGGTGAACAACAACGTATCATTCAGGCGGATGACCAGTTCATATCGTTGGCCTGGTCGCCTGATGGCAGTTTGCTGGCGGCCGCTACCTGGGGCAGCCCCATTTTGTTATATGACCCGACCAGTACCCAAAAAGTGGGGGAACTGGTGGGGCACGAAGGTACCGTTACCCGCCTGGCCTGGTCGCCGGATGGGGCACTGCTGGCCTCGGCCGATAATGCCGAAAATACAACTGCACGCCTGTGGGATGTGGCGGCAGGGGTGGAAATGGCCGTTCTGGCCGGCCACACCGGTGAAATTGCCAACCTCACCTGGTCTGCGGACAGCTCTCGCCTTATCACCAGCAGCTTCGACTCTACGGCGCGTGTTTGGGGCGCTGATGGCAGCGAGCAGCTTGTTTTGCAGGGGCATGAGTATGGCTTTTATGACGCCGCCTGGTCGCCGGATGAAACAGAAATTGTAACAACCGGCGGCGACAACACCCTCCGTCTGTGGGATGCGGCGACGGGTGGCCAGATTCGCGCCCTGCCCACCTATGGCAGCCCCGCCATCCGCCTCATCTGGCTGACGGTCACCAATCAGTTGATTGAGTTTCTGGCTAATGGCGCCATTTTGCAGGTGGATGTGGCTTCAGAAGCCGTTGTCAAAGAGGTGTACGAACATACGGCCGGGGTATGGAGTGTCGCCTGGTCGCCGGATGGGCAATTATTAGCCAGCGGCAGCGATGACGGCATAGTGCGCTTGTGGCAGCCAGTGACAGGCACACAACTGACCATGTGGGATGCACATGATTATGCAATCTCGGTCCTCTCTTTTTCTACTGACGGATCGCTGTTGGCTTCGGCCGGGGGGGATGGTTACGTGCGGGTGTGGGATGTAGCCCAGCAGTTGCCGGTGCATGAGTGGCCGCACCCGGCCGGTAATAGTTTCAGTATGCTGGCTTTTGCGCCCCACGCACCCTGGCTGGCCGCAGCAGATTGGGCGGGCCACGTCTGGCTGCTTAATGTGGACGATCTCTCGGTGCTGGCTGACTGGCAGGTGTTTGAAGAGGAATCTATTACCCGGCTGGCCTGGTCGGCGGATGGATCATTGCTGGCAACGAGTGGGCAGAATACGGCCGTGCGCCTGTGGACGGCCGTCGCGGATGCCCCCACGCTGTTTGCGGAATTGGCCGGGCATGGTGATGTGGTGAGCGGTGTCGCCTGGTCGCCTGATGGAACGCAGATAGCCACGAGCAGCCAGGATAACCTGGTGCGCGTCTGGCAGGCGGCGGATGCGCAAGAAGTGTGGCAACAGGACATGCATGATCTGGCGATGAGCATAGCCTGGTCTCCCACCGGTTTCCCGTTGGCGGCGGCAGCATATGGTGGATGGGTGTTATTGTATGATCCGGCCAACGGCCAGGAACTGCACCAACTGCCCGGCCATATCGGATCGATAGACAGCCTGGCCTGGTCGCCGGATGGAGCGCAGTTGGCCTCTGGCAGCGCCGATGGTACGGTGATTGTTTGGGGCATTGTGCCGTAAGGTTGCTTCAATCTTCAAGATTGAAGCAATCTTGATGAGCGTAAATTGACAGGGGGCACGGCCGTTGACTAAAATCCCCACGATTAGCAGCCGGAGTAGAGGCTTTAGCCGACATAATCGGCTAAAGCCTCTACTCCGTGGAGAAAGGAGCATGAAACCATGACCCAGGCCACGCAACTTCTACCACCAGTGGACAAAACTCACCCCTGGCCGGAACAGGGGCAGTGGACGTATGAGGATTATCTGCGTTTGCCAGATGACGGCCGTCGCTATGAAATCATCGAAGGAGTGCTTTATATGGCAAATGCCCCATCTTACGACCACCAATTCACAGTAGTTGCCATTTCCCGAATTTTTAGCAACCTGGCAATTGATAAGGGATTAGGAGTGGTGCTTGCCGCTCCATTTGAGGTGCATTTGCCGGGTATTGCCAAACCTGTGCAGCCGGACGTGCTTTTCATTCGCAAAGAGCGGCAGCCTCCAACTGGCACACAAACTTTTGAGGGCGCGCCAGACCTGATTGTGGAAGTACTCTCCCCCAGCAGTCTACGTCTGGATCAGCATGTGAAGTTTGGCGCGTATGAACAGGCGGGGGTACGTGAATACTGGATTGCCGACCCCAAAACCCGCGCCATTACCATTTATTATCTGCCAGAAAATAGCCCGGAGTACATTCTGGTGGGGCAGTTCACGGCCGTAGAAGTGATCCAATCGAAGCTGCTGCCTGGCCTGGAATTTGTGGCCGGGTCTGTTTTCCCGGCACAATAAATTTAACGCAGAGACGCTGAGGCGCAGAGTGATAAACGGAGAAAAACTTCGCACCCTTCGTACCCTTCACGGATCATCACCTTATGAACGAGATCGAAAACGAAATTTGGGAAACGCTGCATCGGCATATCAATAGCATTTTTATACGAGATGTAAAAACGTACCAAGAAACGACCAGCCCGGAATTGTCGCTCTATGAATGGTTTGTCACCCCGCATCGGCAGGATGGGCTGGATTTCCATCTGTTTATGATTGAGCATGGTTGGGCGGGCACGGCAGGGGAGTTTCGGTATGATTTATGGGAGCGGCGGTTGCAGGTGTATGGAGACACGGCCGTAGCCAGCTACACCTTCATGCTCACCATGTCTGACCCCCAAACGGGGGCCATTATGCACCGCCAGCACAATGAAAGCCGCGTCCTGGTCAAGGGCGAAACGGGCTGGCAAGTGGTCCACGTTCACAAATCCCCCGCCTGGTCGGCCCCCCACCAGGAAAATGAAACCCGTTTGTAGCAGGTGCTTTAGGGATGGCAGCAGGCGATGAATCGCTTGCAACAAACTTATTTGCCGAGGAGTCATTCGATTGAAGATAAGAATTGTTTCTGTTTTGGCATTGGTGCTGGTGTTACTGGGCACGGCCGTATTCTTTTGGCAGCAGCGCCGGGTAGCCCAGGCTGCCAGCCTGGACGCCGAACTACAAACCCTCATTGCCCAACAAAGGTTATCCCCCCTCACTGCCCCCACGCCGCCCAACCCGGCACTTGTAGCCTTAGGGCAGATGTTGTTTTTTGAGAAGGAACTCAGTGGTAACCGGGATACTTCTTGCGCCACCTGCCATCACCCCGCTCTGGCAACGGGCGACCAACTGCGGCTTTCCATTGGCACCGGGGGTACTGGCTTTGGCGCGGAGCGGCAGTTGGGCGAAAATCGAGATTTTGTGCCCCGCCATGCCACGGATTTGTTCAATCGCGGCCTGGCGGAGTGGCAGACGATGTTTTGGGAAGGGCGGGTAGAAGGCAGTGCCGCCGCCGGGTTTAAGACGGACGCCGGTGAATATCTACCCGCCGGTCTGGACAGCGCATTGGCGGCGCAGGCCATGTTCCCCGTCACCATTCGCACGGAGATGCGCGGCGGCTGGTATAACGTGGCTGGCTATGCCATCCAGCCGGGCACGGTGCTGGATGGTGAGTCAGCGTATGACCAGAATTTGCCCACCGGCTGGGAAGATACGGATGTGTTCGGCCAAGCAAACGAACTGGCATCCATTCCCAACGACAGTAAATACTTCCCGCAAATTTGGGCGCTGCTCATGGAGCGGCTGCTGGCTATTCCGGCGTATCAGGAACTTTTCCGGCAAGCATACCCGGATGTGCCGGCGGTAGAGTTGGGTTTCCAACACGCGGCTAATGCGCTGGCTGCCTTTCAGTCGCAGGCATTTACATTCACCAATTCCCCTTGGGATCGCTATCTGGCGGGGGATGAATCAGCCCTATCAAACCAGGCGAAACAGGGGGCGTTGTTGTTTTACGGCCGTGCCGGATGCGCCACCTGCCACAGCGGCCCCCTCTTCACCGACCAGCAATACCACAACATCGGCGTGCCCCAATTTGGGCCGGGCCGGGATGAGTTTGCGCCGTTGGATTACGGCCGTTACGCCATCACCCAAAACCCCGCCGACAGATACGCCTTCCGCACGCCGCCGCTGCACAACGTGACCCTGACCGCCCCTTACCTGCATAATGGCGCCTATGATTCGCTGACGGCCGTGATTGAACACCATTTGCAACCGGAAGAGAGGCTGCGGGCGTTTGACGGCCGTAACCTTTCCCCCGAACTACGCGCCACCTTGCAGAACTATCCCGTTACCCTTGACGATATTCTGGCCACGCTCTCCCCCCAACTGCCCCAAACCCAACTGAGCCGCCAGGAAATCGTCCAACTGATAGCCTTTCTGGAAAGCCTCACCGACCCGGCGGCGGCCGACCTTTCGGGCATTATTCCTGAGCGTGTGCCCAGTGAGCTGGCAATAGAGTGATTTTGTGATCTAGTGATCTAGTGATCTAGTGATCTAGTGATCTGGTGATTTTGTGATCGCGTTTTTGAGTTTATAAATGGCTTCAACACAAAAACACAAAGATACAAATGCACTAAAATAGGCACTCCCATGGTTGCGATTGCATGAATCGGGTGCTACACTGTGCCCGTTTTGCCACACTTCGTGGCGACTACCGATTCGATAAGTTTTATCACTATTTATTTCCCAAAGAGGTGCAGTATGAAACGACTGGTTTTGATTTTTTTGGTGGTGGGGTTGTTAACGGCCGTCATCGCCACCCTCCTGCTCAAACCGGCAGCCGAAGTGCGCGGCAAAACGGCCACGATGCCCATTGCTGCCCAGATGACCCCGGAACAGCAGCTGGCGCAAGAACTGGCGCTGGCCGACCCGCGTGTGCAGGCGCAAACCAATGGACATCGTTCTGAGGTGTTTGGGGTGAGCCGGGTCGTTCTGGGGCCATACCCGGAAGCCCTGGCTGTCTGTGCGACGACCGACTGCCGCCAGGTGGAGATTTATCTGTGGGATGAAGACACGGCCGTGACCGCCTTTGTCCGCATGGACACCCGTGAAGTGCTGGATGTTGTCCGCCAGCCACATTTGCGCCCCGGCATCAACAAACGGTTACATGATCTCTCGCTGGAGATTGCCACCAATGCCCCCGAAGTCATTACTGCGTTGGGTTACAAACCACACCCAGATAAAGTGTTGGCGGCCGTATTTGCCGATTTTGTGGACTCCCCTTGTAGCGTGGATCACCTGTGTGTAGCCCCCGCTTTTGCTGCCGACGATGAACGGGTTATCTGGGCTATTGTTGACCTCACCGACGAGAAATTTCTGGGCGTTTTTGAGACGGACTTGCCTCCGGCGGGCAGCTTTGAACCCTTTGTGCCTACCGATTGTAATAATGCCCAGTCTATTACTCGTGATGGCTGGTCGTTGAGTTACGTGACCACCAGCCATGATGGCTTGAATGTTTACAGCGTGACGTACAACGGTGCCCCGGTCATTACCAGCATTAAACTGGTGGAGTGGCACGCCGATTACGGCAGCTCTGGTTATCAAGACACCACCGGCTGCAATTCTGGCGGTGGTGGTTATACCATCTATCCCTATGGCAATACGCAGATATTAGATTTGTTGGATGACCAAAACAATGTGATTGGGTTTGAAGTGGTGCAAGATTTCCGCATGGGCAATTGGGGCGCCGGTTGTAATTACCGCTATGAACAGCGTATTCGTTTTTATGCGGATGGTAGTTTTCGTCCGGTCAGCATCGCTTACGGCCGGGGCTGTGGCACCAATGCGACCTACCGTCCGGTGGTACGCATCAACATGGCTGTTAATGGTGACGATAATGATCGCTTCAGCCGGTGGGATGGCGTGGCCTGGCAGGCCATGGCTACGGAAGATTACCTGGTTCCATACACAGAAACCGGGCATGGGCCACACCAGATTAACGCGAACGGATACAGTTGGATGATTCAGGATACCGTCAGTGGTTTGGGCTATTACATTGTCCAGGATGTGGGGCAGTTTGAGAATGGCGAGGGCGATGATCCCTTCTTGTATCCTACTCTGCACCATGCAAATGAAGGAGATGGGGATCTCTACGTTTTCTCTAGCGGCTGTTGTCACGACGATCACCAGCAGGGGCCGCACCTGTATCTGAATGGAGAAAACATTGACAGCCAGAACATCGTCCTCTGGTATGTGCCCCAGGGTGTGACCGACGCGACCGCGCCGGATTATTACTGCTGGACGGTGGCGGGTGAACCGAACCCAGAAACGTATCCTTGTTACATGGGGCCGCTGTTTGTGCCAGTAAATGCTGGTTTTGAACATAATAGCCCGGTTGTGTTGGGTAACAATGCTGTGTTTACAAACACCTCCATTGGCAATGGGACTATTACATACACCTGGAACTTCGGTGATGGCAGTCCGCTTTCAAACCTTGAGAACCCGACTCATAATTATGCCACTGAAGGGGACTACACTGTTGTACTCACGGCTACTTCCGGACTTGGGTATGATGCTCATTCCGATGTGGTGCGGGTGGGGGTGGCGCCAACGGCCGTGTTCACCCACCCCACTTCTGCCTCCGCACAATGGCCTGTGCAGTTCACTAACCAGTCAACAGGTACGCCTGAACTGAGCTACTTGTGGGACTTTGGCGATGAAACAGCTCTCTCGACGGCTGAGAACCCGACCCACATTTATGCCAGCGCGGGCACATATACCATAACGCTGGCCGTAAACAGCCCGTTTGGCAATGCCCTGGCTACCAGTGTGCTCACCGTTGATAATTCGCCTGTTGCGCCTACGGCCGCCTTTACGGTTACGACCCCGGCTGTTGTCAACCAACCGCTCAACTTCACCAATCTCACCATAGGCACACCACCCATCACCTACACCTGGGACTTTGGTGATGGCACCCCCGTTGTCGCCGACGTTAATCCCACGCATACTTTTACCGCCACCGGCAGTTTCACCGTGACGCTGACGGCTGCCAATATAGTGGGGCGCACTTCGGTAACGGCCGTGATTGAAATTACGGCCGCACCTGTTTTTGACAATTCTGTTTACCTGCCCGCGATCATCAGGGAAGAGTAAACGAGTGGCTCAATCAAAAAAGCCCCCGGTTTGCCGGGGGCTTTTTTGTTGCTCACGATACCTTCGCCCGCTGCCAGGGCCAGGCGCCGATGGTGATATTCCCCCGCTGGAAGGCCCACACCGCCAGCAGGAAAAGAACACGGTCAGGCCTACGCCTAAAATGCCCCAGTGACGGCCGTAATACACCGTCAATCCCTTCGTTTCAATTACATTTTCTGTCATAGCGCCCTTCAGGTGTGTAATCCAAAGTCCGTAATCGGTGTTCGGTGGTCGGTAATCGGACTTCCCGCTTCTAAGTAACCGTGCCGTAATTATGTAATTGAGTAATTTGGTAATTAGCCGCTTCAATTATCCAATTACCCAATTACCCAATTACTCATTATGGCAGCCAGGCGGGTTGGGTGGCGGGGTAGGCGATTTCCGTGGTTTGGCCCGTTTGGATGTCTATGACCCAGACGCCGGGTTGGGCATACAGTTCTTTGAGATTGTACCGCTGGTAGAGGAGGCTACGGCCGTCTGGCGACCAATAAAACGCGCTGTGATGAATATCCGGGTCGCCGCTGAGGGGGAGGACGGCCGTGCCATCCGCATCCATCAGCCAAATCTGGCGGCCCATGGCGCTGCGGGCCTCCTTGCGGCCAAAAGCCAGCCGCGACCCATCCGGCGACCACGACGGGTTGCTATCGTCCACATCCAACCCACCATCCTCAGATTGACTGAGCGTGGTCACATCACCGCCCGGTATGGCGATGGTGGAGATGACCACCCCCCAATCCGTGTCCGAGGTGACAATATCGGCCAGGGCAATTTTTTCGCTGCCGGGATGCCAGGCAACGGCCGTGCCCATCTTGTTCGGCACCAGCACTCCCGTCCCCTCTTCCAGATTGTATAACTGAATACCCTGGTCGGTGGGGGAGACGTAACTCAGCCAACGGCCGTCGGGGGAAATGGCGGCAAACAGCCCCAACAACTGGCTCTCGGCAAAAACGGGCACAGTCTGACCACTGGTTACATCCAGCCACCAGAGGCGGGGATTACCCGGCGGCGCGCCGGGGTTTAAAATTTCACGCCGCTCATACACCAGGCGACGGCCGTCCGGCGTCCACACCGGGCGGCTGCACATCGCTTCCGGGCAGGCCAGCATCATGTGTTGTTCCGAACCGTCGGCGTTCATCAGCCACAGGTCGGCCGTGCCGCTCATCTGTTGGTCATTGGTCAACACCGTGTAGGCGATCCGCGAGCTATCCGGGGCAACGGCAAAATCAAGCACAGAAGCATTGGTCTGGCTCAACTGGGTGGGTGGCTGACGGCCGTCCTGGTCGGCCACAAAAAGCTGGTCTGGCCCCTCCGGGTCTGGTTGGATGAAGAGGATGCGCGGCTGCCCGGTCTGGAATTGCCAGGTGAGCGAGTCGTGCAGGGCACGGCCGTTGGCCGCCTGCACGCCTGGTTCAATGGTGACTTCATAGGTGGCGTTGGCCGCCAGGGGCACAGCTGGTTGGAAAATGAGCGTATCCCCTTCCAATGTGGTGGTGCCGGAGATAAAGGGAGAGAGGGTCACGGCCGTGTCTGACGCACTCACCAACACATCCGCAAACTGCACCCGAATTTGCGTTTGGGTGGATACATGGGACGCCTCCGGCGCGGGCGTTTGGCCCACCACCGCCAGCCCTACCCGGCTGCCCATAAAAATGACGGCCGCTACCAGCCCCGCCAGCCCCGCCGCCACTGCCCACACCACCGCATCAAACCTGGAAAACGTCATACCCATTTACCGCTATGGTAGAGACGTTGCATTGCAACGTCTCTACTGATACAGATAAGGTTGCGCCGGTGGCTCGGTGATGACCACCTCGTCGGCAATGAGCAGGGGTAAATCGTCACCGTTAAATGTCCCAGCCAGAAAGGTTCCCTTTACCTCCACCCACTGATCGGCCGCCAGTTCCGGCGCAGCGGGCCAGCGCACAATCAGGCCAATGGGGGCGGCGTCGGCCACACAACAACTAACCGTGAAGCGGCTGACCATAAATTCATCGGCGGCGAAGCGGTCATCCCGGTAGACAAACCCGATGACATGCACCGGCTCACCGTCGAAGGCGGCCGCCTCGCCCTGGTCACGGAACAGGTAGAGCCAGTCCAGGATATTGCGTTCCCCGGCCGTAGGGATAACGGCTAACTGGCTGCCGCCGGGCGCCTGTGCCGACGCCAGCATACTGGTGTTGATCTCCCGATTCCCCAACGCGGCCGCCCCCAATGGTTTGGGTTGCACCATCACCCCCAACAATACGGGAATTGCCAGGATGGCCAGCGCCAACCAGGAAAGATCGTGGCTGTGGTCGTGGTCGTGACCATGATCATGGTCGTGGGGGTCGTGGTCATGGTCATCTGCCCCGGTGAGGATGGTTTGGCGGTGCTGATAGGCGTAGATGAGGCCCATGAGGATGAAGGTGATGGCGGCTACGGCCGTAAGCACATTAAAGCGCGGATGGATATAAAAGCTCAACGTACCATTGACCAACCGGCTGGCCAGAAACAGCCCCAGACTGATGAAAAGGATCACTTTGATGATTGTTTTCAGGCGCATGGCAGATACCGGGAGGAGATCAGAGATTGGAGATTGAAGCCGCCAATCTCCAATCTCCAATCTCTAATCTCCAATCACAATATGAACAAATTGATAATCAACGTAAACAAGAGCGTAAACAACAGCGGCAGCAAGATGAGATAGAGCACAATGCGGCGGCGGAAGACGCCCAGGAACATCATCGCACTTTTGATGTCTACCATCGGCCCAAAGACCAGGAAGCTAAGAATGGAGCCAACGGTGAAGGTGTTGACAAAGGAGAGCGCCAGGAAAGCGTCTACGGTGGAGCAAATAGAGAGCACAAAGGCCAACACCATCATCGCCACCACCGAAAGCACCGGCCCGCTGCCAAATTGCAGCAGCACCGCCTGGGAGACAAAGGTCTGCATCCCGGCGGCCAGCATGGAGCCAATGATCAGGTAGCGGGCCATGTCCAGAAAATCATCGGCGGCGGTGACAACGGCCGTCCGGGGGCGATTTTGCCCTTTAGCGGCCGCTTCCGGCGCATGATAGCTTTGGGGCAGGCCAATGCCCGTCTCTTCCGGCGGCCGCAGCACCTCGGTCGGTTTGGCAAAGTGGAACACCAGACCCACCAGGAAGGCGATGATAAAGGTCAAAATGTAACGGCCGATCAAAATTGGCCCAAAACCAAAGGCGGCATAGGTGCTGACCAGCACCACCGGGTTAATCACCGGCGCGCTGAGCAAAAAGGCGATGCCCACCGGCAGCGGCAGCCCTTTCTGGTACAGGCGGCGGGTGACGGGCACAACGCCACATTCACATACCGGGAAGGCAAACCCCATCAGCGCACCAGTAAAAGCGGCCGGCACAGCCCGGCGCGGCACGTAGCGGGCGATAGTGTTCTGGTCTACAAAGACGGCGATCAGCCCGGAAACGAGAGATCCGGCTAAGAGGAAGGGGACAGCTTCGATGAAGATGCCCAGGAAGATGGTGGTGAACGTTTGCAGTCGGTCACTGGCAAATTGCAGGTTGAGACTGGGCAAGGCACTGATGAGGATGAGCAACACCAGCGCCCCTACCAGCAGGCGGATGGCGTTTTGGAAGCGTTTGTCAGGGGCGGCGACGGCCGTGTGCCCGGCCACTTCCTCTGGCTGCTGTTCCAACTCCGTCGTTTCCATAGGCGGGATTATAGCTGTTTTGATCAACAGTCAATGGTCAATGATCAATTGTTAATTGACCATTGGCCACCACCACCCCTTTCTTGATCACCGTTTGCACCAGATTGGTGCCAAAGCGGTAGCCAAGTTGCCGGTAATTGGCTGCGCCCAGGATGAGGATGTCCGCCTGCTTGCCCGGCTCCAGGCTGCCAATTTCGTGCCCCCGGCCAATGGCGTGGGCCGCGTTCAGCGTAGCGGCGACCAATGCCTGCGCCTGTGTCAGCTTCATATAGCGGCAGGCCAGGGCGATAACCATTTGCATGGACTCACACCAGCAGGTGCCAGGGTTGCAATCGGTAGCCAGCGCCAGCGTGCCACCCGCCTGCAAGATGGCCTGCGCGGGCGTGTAATCCCGCTCGGCCAGGCCAAAAGGTGTGCCGGGCAGCCCGACAGCGATGGTTTCCCCTGTGCCCAAGGCAACAATATCTTCGGCGGGCGTCTTAACCAGATGATCGGCCGAAATCGCCCCCAATTCTACCGCCAGCTTCGTGCCGCCCAGCCCCACAAATTCGTCGGCGTGAACCTTTAACCGGTAGCCCAGCGCGGCGGCGGCCGTGAGGATGCGCCGGGTCTGGTCTACGTCAAAGACGCCATCTTCGCAGAAGACATCACAGAAAAGGGGAGTGTGGTGTTCCTGTGCCCAGGCAGCCCCGGCAGGCAACATCTCGTCAATGACCACCTGGACGTAGGCTTCGGTACGGCCGTGATACTCGGCCGGTATGGCATGGGCGGGCAAAAAGGTGGGGGTCAATTCGATGGGCTGTGCCTGGTGCAGGGCGGCGATGGCGTCGAGTTGGCGCAGTTCGGCGGCCGTTTCCAGGCCGTAGCCCGTTTTCGTTTCCGCGCTGGTGGTGCCGTGTTGCAGCATTCGCGCCAGCCGGGGCCGGTTGTCGGCCACCAGGTTGGCCATGCTGGCCTGCCGCGTGGCCCGCACGGTGGACATGATGCCGCCACCCGCCGCCATGATCTCCATGTAGCTGGCTCCGGCAATGCGCTGCTCAAATTCGGCGGCGCGGTCGCCCATCCAGGGAATGTGGGTGTGGGGGTCCACAAAGCCGGGGATGACGGCACGGCCGTGTGCATCAATGACAGTTTGGGCATGATAGTGGGATTGGAGGACGGCCGTATCCCCCACCGCCACAATTTTGCCATCGGCCACGGCGACAGCCCCGTGGGGAATCAGCCCCAGGTCGCCCAATTTGCCACCACGCTGTGGGCCGTCTGGCCCTGGAATCACACAAAGCTGGCTGGCATTGGTAATGAGCAAATCTACAGTTTCCATGGTTCCTCCGGGAATAGAATGTGGATGTTGCGAAATCCGTGTCCTATTTTGGCAGAATCTACCAGAGTTTTGGCCATTTGCATACGGGGCACGGCCGTTGCTGACAATTCCAGGTAACAGTGCAACCTACGGCCGTGCCGCCACGTATAACCAGCGTGTTGACAAACCAGAGTGAAGCACCCATACTTGTGGCAGGCAAGCAGTACCAGCCTCCCCAAACCCATTCTTAAGAGTTTTTACAGGAGTACTCGCTCACTTGAGAGCGCCGCTCCCCACGAAGGATGACCTTCATAATTCATCCTTCATAATTCATAATTTCTTATAGGAGGATGTTATGTCTGAAGCATTAGAACAAGTTGTAGACCGCGCCGTCAAGGACGCCACTTATCGTCAGCTATTACTCAGCAACCCTGACGAAGCCCTGAAAGGGTACGCCGTCACCAGCGAAGAGCGCCAACTCCTGGCCAACCTCACCGATGCCACCTTCGACGAATTCGCCGGCGGCCTCGGCGACCGCACCACGAAAGGGTTTGTACCTGGTATGGGGTGACGACATTCAGTTCGTCGTCATCAGCATTCTTACAAAACTCAGGCTAACGGCCTGAGTTTTTCTTTTGCCTGCGACTGATAGGCAATCTCCAATTCATGCGCCTGATTCAGGCAACGTTGCCCCAACTCTTGCCGTTGCGGCTCCGGGTAACGCGCCAAAAGAGTTCCCGCCTGCCGCAGACACCATAGTCGATCTAGAAAACGAGAACGTTTATTCACGGCCGTCACACACTGTTCAAGATAGGCCGCCTGCTTCTCGCCCTCCTCCAGCAGAGCTAATTGCAACAGCAGCAACGGTTTGTAATCAGGGCAACCACCCTCGTTACTGGCTGCCAATCCCCTTTCAAAATGTGCTTTCGCTTCCACCTGCTGCCGGTTTTGCAGATACAACAATCCTAGAAAATAAGCAACTACAGGCTGCCACCAGGCAAAACCTCTTTCGGCTATCAGCAAATCAGCATCATGCAGCCAGGTTTGCGCCTCCGGCAATGATCCCTGCCTCAAATCAACCAGGCCCAGGCCAAGCAGCAAACGCACCCGCTCTTCTCCATACGCTTCCGGCTGTAAATCCATCCATTGCCTGGCCTGTTCAAACTGCTGGCGTGCCTGTTCCCATTCGGCCAGCGCAGAATAATACTCAAAACCCCAAAACAGGCGCATTTCCACCCATAAACCGGGGTAATTCATACTGCGTAGCAAATCATCAGCTTCTTGAAAATCCAATAGCGCCGCCGAAAAATGGCCCATCCCACACAGCGCCGCCGCTCGATTAGAGAGCGCTGGCACCAACAAATTGCGCCCACTTTCACGGCCAATAACCACCGCTTCATCAAACGTCTGCACCGCTTCGTCGTAGCGACCCAACATATACTGCACAAAACCAATGTTGTTCAACGCAATTCCCAGGTTAATCGGGGTACTAAATTGCCGCGAAAGCGCCACACTGCGTTGCATCGCCGCCAATGACAACTCCATTTCCTGGCGCAAATAGTGGGTATAACTCACGGCTTCCATGACCAATGCCAGCCGGAAATTGTCGTTCTCAGCCACACAAATTTGTTCAGCCTGATTCAGATAGGAAAGCGCCAGGTCATAATGCATCTGCGAACTGGCCGCCCAGCCAGCCCAGGTATACGCGCTGGCTAACAAATCAGCCGGTAGTTCTTTGGACGAGAGCGTTATCGCCCGATTGGTTAGCCTGAGTACGGCCTCATAATCCCCCTGCCGGTAACGAATCTGAGCCATCAAGTTACACGACTGCGCCAGAGCGTTGATGACCTGATGCTGTTCCGCAATTCTTAGAGCGTGTGTCGCGTCGTTAAAGGCAACATCCAGATTGCCCAGGCGGATGAGCGCGTTGCTACGGGAGAGGTAGAGGTCTACGGCCGTCTCCCACCACCCCTCCTCGCCCAATGCCTGCAAATGGCGTTCTGCCTGCGAATACAGGTCTACGGCCTCCTGGTTGGCGAAGATGTCGCGGGCGGCGTGGCCCGCTTTCAGGGCATATTCCAGCCCCTTTTCATCGTTGGCGGCACGGCCGTAATGGTAGGCCAGCGCCGGGTAGATGGGCGGCAAATTGTCTTCATGCGTCTCAATCAGCCAGTCGGCAATCAGCGCGTGCAACATCTGGCGGCGGCCAAAGGGCAGGCTCTCATACGCCACCTCGTGTGTCATGGCGTGTTGGAACAGGTAAATCCAGGCCGGGGCTGCTTCTACCAGCCGCGTCATTTCCGCTGCCGACAAATTTGCCAGCATCTCCACCACCACCTGCGGCGATGGCTCCGCCGACAGCATGGTCAGTGGTTCGGCGGCAAACTGGCGGCCGATCACTGAGGCCACTTGCAGCAAATCCCGCTCGGCCACTGGCAGCCGGTCTAGCCGTGCCAGCAGCAGCCCATGAATGGTGTCTGGCACCTGTACCTGGGCCAGCAATGCCTCATTCACCTGCACACGGCCGTTTTGCCGCAAGACGCCAATGCCCTGCAACATGCGTACCGCTTCTTCCAAAAAGAGGGGGTTCACCGGACTGTCACGGCCGTCCCTGTCCCTTAACCCCAAATGCTGTTCCACCGCCGCTGGTAACTCAGACACGCCAACCAATTGGTTCAACAACTGCCGCGCCGGCTGCGCCGCCAATTCTGACAGCGCCACCGGAGTACAACACGGCCGTGCCAGCGTCGCCAGCGTCAAATGGGCATCAGCGCGGAAAGTGATCACCAGGAAAATGGGGGCGTTTTCCACATACATGGTCAGGTCATCCAGCAGCGCCAGGCTGGCCTGGTCGGCCCAGTGCAGCCCTTCCAGCACCAGCAGCAAGGGGCGCTGCTGCGCCTGCGCCCGGAAGCAGCGCCGCACCAGCGCAAACAGGCGTGCCTGCCGCGCCTCGGCCGTCAGCGCCGCCAACGCGGGTGATGGCGGCATGGGCAGCCCCAACGCTTCGCCCCATAGCCCCACGTCGTCACCCACATCCGGCAATAGGGTTTGGGTGTGTTCAATGACGGTGGTGATTTGCACGGCCGTGTCCATGCCCGGCGTCAACCCTAAAAACGGCTGCCACAAACTGCGCCACAGGCTGTAGGGCGTGTCCGACGTGTGTGGATAGGCCACGCCTAACAAGCCCAGGCCGCCGGCATCCAGCCATTGCTGGGCGGCGACGGCCGTCAGGCGAGATTTACCCACGCCGGTGGCCCCGGAGAGCGCCACCACACCGCCCTGCCCGGCCAATGCCCGGTTCATGGCTGTTTGCAGTTGTGCTAATTCAACCTCACGTCCGACCAACGGCCGTTCCCAGCGATTGATGAATGCCTGCAATTGGGTGGCGGTCGCCCGTTCACCAATGGGCACGTGGGGCGTAATGGCGATCTGTTTGCCTTTCAACTGCACCACCGGCAGCGTCTCAAATTCAAACCATTGGCGCAGCCGCCCGGCCGTGGCCCCATCGGTAAAAACCTGCCCCTCGCCGCAAATTTGCATCAACCGCGCCGACAGGTTGACCACATCCCCCACCACCGTGTATTCCTGCTGCGCCGCCGACCCCACCGGCCCGGCAAACACTTTGCCCACCGCCAGCCCCATGCGCTGCCGGGCAATGAAGGCGGGCTTTTCACGCTGCAAAGCCAGGGCACAGCGCATGGCCTGGTCGGGTGCATCCGGGGCGACGGGTGCGCCAAACATGATGTGTAGCTGGTTGCCCTTGTCGCCGGTGAGGATGCGGTTGACACGGCCGTTTTCCACGCCAAATCGCGCCACCACGTGACACGCCCATTCATAGTAGGCTTGCAACTGCTGCCCCATTACGGCCGTGTCTATGGCCGACGACTCATCTTCATCCCCGACCAGCTCAAACTGCACAAAGAGGCTGGTGACGGGGCGATGTTCGGCCAGATTGTCCGCGCCGCTGGTGAGCAGCCGCCGCACCAATGCCCGATGGACAAAGGCGGGGGCCACGGCCGCTAACCGGGCATAATCATCAGGAGCTATGAGCGTCCAGCGCAAAATAGGGGTAGCCGGAGGCAGCGTCCAATCTTCTGCCTGGACGGGTGTAAATTCAGCGGCGGCGGGCAGGCCGGCCTGGCGCAACACCGCACGGCTGGCGACTACCTGCCCGGATTTGGCTTTCTTTTCAGCGGCGGCAGCTTCATCTACGGCCGTGCCCGTCAGCACAAATTCCAGATTATGCGCCAGGTCGCCCACCACCAACTCCTGGCACAGCCCATACCCCATGCCAATTTTGATGGTCAATTCAAAAAAGGGCTGTTTGCCTGGCGGCCTGTTCGTCACCACGCGGTTAAAGCTGGTGAGCATCAGCCGTTGCATCATCTGGGCGCAGGCCAGGGCGCGGTTGGCCGCCAGCCCATCCTCGTCCGGGAAATACACCGACATGGCGTCGCCATAAAAGTGGCTGACCGCCCCACCCATCTGGTGAATCACGTCAATCATGGCCGTAAAGGTCATCAGCAAGACGCGGTTCAGTTCTTCCGCGCCGCGCGGCCCATCGGCGGCCAGTTCCTCGGACATGGCCGTAAAGCCGGAAATGTCGGAAAAGAGAGCGGCGGCCATCAACTGGCGCGGGACACCCGGTTCCGGCAGCCCACTATCCAACACACGTTTTGCCAGCGTCACCGGCAGATATGCCGCTAATCGTCGTACCTGTTCAGGAGTGAAGGGGGATGGTACTTCGGGGTACATAGGAAGTAGGGGATTGGAGATTGAGGATTCATAATCTCCAATCTCTAATCTCTAATCCTCATCAAGATCAGGAAAGTAGCGGCCGTTCAAAAACCCCACCAACTCTTCGGCGTCAGCGCGGGGCAGGCCCACGCCAAACAAAATGTACAGGTTGCCATATTCAAAGGCGGGGCTGTGTTGGGAGTCGTCGTAGTAGAACGGCCGTATAAATTGCCGATCATACGCGGTGGTAATACCCAACAGGGAAACGGGGCGGCGAATGACCAGATGGTCTTCAAAGAGGAACAAAATTTCCCGGCCAGCCACATAAAATTGCCACTGCCGCCAGATGGTGCGCCCCAGCCGGTAGAGCACAAACAGGAAGAGCAGCAGCAGTGCCGTAAAGGCAAACGCAAAGCGTGCCCCAGAAAAGGCCATCTGCCAGGTGAAAATGAGGCCATATACTACCATCGCTACCCAGGTGAGGAGCAAGATGGTGTAAATAGCCAGGTACACCCATTTTCGTTTGAGGGGAACCACAATTTTGAGCCGCTCCGTATTTTCTTCCAACGTCACGCCGGGAATGTTCAATGTCAGCATGGGGTTATTTTAGCGCAGAATGGATACGGCCGCTCCCTTATCACAAAGAAGTTACCGGATGTGGCAGACCTCACCATCAAATCATGGCATTTACCTCTATGCAATTTGCTCGCTGTGCGGCACAATGTGAATTGTGGCGGAGTAGATTGATTTGCCGGCCTCGTCCACTCCCATCGTGCTCCTTTTCCGATGGCAAACTACTTAACAACATGCCACTTGTCACCCAATAAAATGTAACTTTATGACCTCGCTGAGTATATCAACAGTATCATTAGTCATAACCTCGGCAATGGCGATGCCGCCAGTAGCATTGTGGGTAATGTCATATTGGCAGGTAGTATCGTGGCTTATCATAGGGCGGCCGATGGCGGGTATGCCATTACAAAACGATGGTGGGCACCCATGCTCGTCTGCGACATAGGTGCATTTGCGTTACGGTGCTAAACAAACGATTGGTCAGACCAGAAATGGAGCAATGGCATGGAGGCTATTGCTCTGTGTCTGGCACTGCTCTATCAGGTACAATTTCCCCATGACCTATTTAGAAAAACTCAAAACGATTCAAGAACAAAATAACTCCTGGTTGTGTGTGGGGCTGGACCCTGACCCACAAAAGTTGCGGGTGGATTGGCTGAAATGGGACGAGCCGATTCTGCCTTTCAACAAGGCAATTATTAACGCCACGGCCGATCTGGTATGCGCCTATAAACCAAATCTGGGCTTTTACCTGCAATGGGGCGCGGCGGGCATCATCGCCCTGGAACGCACCATTGCCTACATCCCCCGCCACATCCCCATCATCATAGACTGCAAAACGGGCGACATCGGCCATACCCAGGCGGCCTGGGCGGCCGGGCTGTATGACGAATGGGGCGTGGACGCGGTGACGGTGAATCCGTATTTGGGATCAGAAACGGTGCTGGCCATGATTGGCAGCCGCCCGGACAAGGCGGTGTATATCCTATCGCGCACGTCTAACCGCAGCGCCACTGATTTCCAGGGCGACCTGCGGCAGGGCGAAGGGCTGGCGGCGAACGTGCTGCGCCAGAGCCAGCAATGGTCTACGGCCGGGCACAAAGGATATGTGGTCGGCGCAACCTACCCGGAGGAGTTGGCCGTTGCCCGGCAGTTGGCCCCGGATGCTAACTTTTTGGTTCCGGGTATTGGGGCGCAGGGTGGGGATCTGGCAACGGCCGTGACCCATGGCCCTGACTCCCTCGCCGGCCCCGTCATCAACTCCAGCCGGGGCATCATCTACGCCGGCGCGGGGCCGGATTTTGCCGAGAAAGCGCGGGCGGCGGCAACGGCCGTGCGGGATGAGATCAACGCACTGAGAGATTAAAAATTAAGGGCTGGATAATTGGGTAACTGATTCTTTACACGTGGAGAATGAACCGTATACACTTGAGCAAGCACACTGTTTGCGTATTTGCCTGCTGAGGAATTTGAAATGGAAAAGATAGCCACGTTACACATTGAAAAATTACCGGAAGGGGTTTATCTGGCTACGTCTGATGATATTCCAGGCCTGGTGGCACAGGGACGTACCATCGCTGAAACGTTGGAAATTGCGCGTGATGTCGCCAGAAAACTAATGGAAGCCCAAAACGAGCGGAATAATCCTGTTCAATTGACGGCCGTGCGGGATACATTCGATTATCCGTTAATTGTAGGCACGTGATGGGCAGGCTGGCTTCAAGTATCGAGAGATCATCAAACGGCTCAAAAAATTGGGCTTTGCATTTGACCGGCAGGCGGCGGGCAGCCACGAAATCTGGTACAACCCGAACACGGATCAGTACACAACAATTCCCAACCATGCCGGGGACATGCCAGAGGGCACATTGCGGGCTATTCTCAAACAAGCCGATGTAACGCCAGAGGAATTCCTCAACGCCTGACACAGTGAAGCCGTACAATTCCTGGCGTGTTTTAAAGAACATGAAGGCTCCGAATTTAACAAATAGCAGTGACACGGCCGTTTCGACTAGAAATAACTGGCACAAACCGTTTCTGTTCATTATGGTGGGGAGCCTGCTCTCTGTCTGCACTTTGGGACTGATCCTGATACATCAGCAGATAGCTGGGGCAGTTTACCCGAATGCCATCCCTACCAAGAAGCCTACATATAATTCATCTCCCATTTACCATCATTTTCGCGGCGAATACATGATTGGATTTAGCATTGGTCAGCATTGAGCATGGTATACCAAAGATACCCTTGAAGATATTTCGTCATACTTCATCGCTGAGGGTTGGGGGCACTTATTTGCCACAACTCAAGGCGATGAGACGGAGCTAGGCAAACCATCTCATCACTTCACGAACCCAACAAATATCCAAGGATATGGGCCACTGACTATCCAACGCTCTTGGGGAATACGGGCAAGATTTGATGAAAACGAAAATCGGATAATCGGGGATACAGGTTCAGCCATTTATATCTGGGTCACTTTTGATGATCCATTGCCGCATCCTTATTTACGCAATGGCCCCTGATTGACTGACAAATTTCATTTTCAACCGCAGAGGGCGCGGAGAACGCAGAGATTTCTCCTTTATTTAACCTTTGCACCCTCCGCGTTCTCTGCGGTTAGATAAGTTTTGTCAGTCAATCAGCGTGTGAAAGACAAAGTTATCAGGAGATTGGAGATTAGAAATTAGTCAATCTCCCTTCTCCAATCTCTTTATCAACTCTTCCATATCTGGCGGCAACGGGGCAGCAATAACACACGGCCGTGCCGTCACCGGATGCTCAAATTCCACACGGGCACAATGGAGGGCTTGCCGGGTAATCGGTTCGTGGGGCAAAGGTTGGCGCGTTTCAAACCAGGCCAGGTACGCCGCATCCGGCAGCGTGTACAGCACATCTCCCACAATGGTGTGGCCGATGGCGTGTAGATGGACGCGCAGTTGGTGGGTGCGCCCCGTTTTGGGGAAGAGCCGCAGCAAGGCGTATTGGTCGCCAAAGGTTTGCACCGTTTCGTAATGGGTCACGGCCGTTTTGCCTCCCTCTACCACGCCAAAACGATATACCCCCGGCAGACTGTCTACCCGGTCAATTGGTAAATCAATCACCCCCGCTGCCGGTGAAGGCACACCGCGCACCACTGCCCGGTACTCCTTTTGGACTTGCTGCGTGGCAAACAACTGCTGCATCAACCGCAGCGTGTCGCTGTCTCGTGCCGCCAATATCACCCCAGAAGTATCCTTATCCAGCCGGTTCGCCAGCCGCGCTTCCGGGTACGGCGGTTCATGCTGCACCCGCAAGTGATAAATGAGGTTGGCCTGAGCAAACTGGCGTTTGTCATGCACCAGCAAGTGGCCCGGTTTGTTAATGCCCAACAGCCACGCATCTTCATAGATAATCTGGTAGTTGAAGTCAAATTTTTCCGGTAGAGGTACATCGGGCAGGTCACAGCCCACCACGTCACCCTGGGTGACAATGGTCTCGGCGGTGCAGACACGGCCGTTACAACTGACACGGCCGTCCGCCACCAACCCCTCCCATTCCGCCCGCGACCGATACGTAAACCGCCCCGCCAGATAATCGAGTACGGGGGTATGTTTGTATACGGCCGTGACTTTAGAAGATACAATCATAGGCTGTACGGGCGAGGTAGTTGGGTTTGAACCTGCCTCGTGAGACGACTTCTATCCCAACTACCTGGCCCTCCGCCCCCTTTTTAGCAGGATTATTGGTAGAATCAAGGGTGCAACTTTACGGCCGTGACCCGCGTACAATGGCCTTGATACCTCTTTTCCACAGACCTGACAGGTTTCCAGCAACCTTTGGTTGCCAACCTGTCTGGTCTATCAAAGTGAACTATGTCTGATGAATCAAACGAAATAACCGCCCCCCTCATTGTTATTACCGATCCCGACGCCGACCGTTACCACACCTTTGGCTACATTAGCTGGTGGCAGCAAGAAGTGGTGCGCAACGCCACCATCCTGGTGGTAGGCGCCGGCGCATTGGGCAACGAAGTGCTCAAAAATCTGGCCCTCATGGGCATTGGCAACCTGCTCATCGCCGACTTCGACACCATCGAAGACAGCAACCTCAGCCGCTCCGTCCTCTTCCGCGAAGGCGACCGGGGCCGGCGCAAAGTAGACGCCGCCGCCGAGCGCGTCAAAGAACTCAACCCAGACGTCAATGTGAAAACATGGCACGGCAACATCAACTTTGAAATGGGGCTGGGTGTTTACCGCCACGTAGACGCCATCATCGGCTGCCTGGACAACCGGGAAGCCCGCCTCTCCATCAACCGCGCCAGTTGGGCCGTCAATCGCCCCTGGGTGGATGGGGCGATTCAGGAACTCATGGGCATTGCCCGCGTTTTTTGGCCGGGTCAGGGAGCGTGTTATGAATGTACGCTCACCGACCTGGATTACCAGATCATCAACCTGCGCTACTCCTGCCCCCTGCTGGCGCGGGAGAACATTTTGCAGGGCAAAGTGCCCACCACCCCCACCAGCGCCTCGATAGTGGCCGCTTTCCAGACACAAGAGGCGCTCAAGCTGATTCACAACATGGAAGTGCAGCCGGGCAAGGCAATTATGATCAACGGCCTGACGAATGACATCTACACCACTGAATACCCGGTGAAGGAGATGTGCATGAGCCATTCCATGCTCGACCCGATTGTGGAACTGCCAGAGGCAACAACCAGCCAGACGACGCTGGCCGAATTGTTGGAACTGGCGCGGCAGGAGGTGGGGGAGACGGCCGTACTCGAATTCGACGGCGAACTGGTGACAACCATGACCTGCTTCCACTGCAACGAGAGCGAACCCATCTTCAGAAAAATGGCCCGCCTGTATGAAAACGAAGCCGTCTGCCCCACCTGTGGCGGCCGCCGCGAAATGAACCTGACCCACCGCATCAGCGGCGACGAGGATTTCCTCGGCCGTACTCTGGCCGAAATAGACATCCCGCCCCTCAGCATCATCCGCGCCCGCAACGGCAGCCAGCGTGTCTATTATGAATTGACCGGGGATAAAGAGAGTTTTTTAGTGTTTGAGTGAGGGTGTGTTTAAGTGCTCAAGTGTTTGAGTGTTTATGTGTTTGGGTAATTGCGTAAATACCTGATCACCTAAACACTTGAGCACTTGAGTACCTGATCACCTAATCACATCTCAGCGCAACCCAAAATCCTTCTTATCGTATAAAATATCGTTACCTGCTAGGTAAGAAAATAAATGGAGGCTTAAACAAATGGCTACTAGCATCAAAGTGATTATCTATGACCCTACCGGCTCCAAGAAGACCCCGGTTGAATTACCCGCCGACGTGCCCATGCGCCGCCTGATTCCGGCGCTGGTGAGCAAAATGGGACTGCCCACCAATCAGGGCGCGAACCCCATCACCTACCGGTTGGATCATCGTTCATCTGGCAAACGTCTGAGTGATGACGAGTCATTGAAAGACGCCGGCGTACAGGATGACGACATCTTGAGCCTGTTCCCTGAAGTGACTGCCGGTTGTCGTTAGTAAGCAGTAAACAGTGAGCAGTGAGCAGCAAAACCAAGACTGCTAACTGCTTACCGCTAACTGCTCACTTCTTAAAAGATATGAGAAAGAGGCAAAAATAAGATGGCCTTTGACATCCGCGAGACCAGGCTGCGCAACGAATATCAGCGGGTGCGTGATCTGGTCAATCGCAGCGAATTTATCCATATTCTGACTACGGAAGGGGAACCGGCCGAACGGTATCTGATTCGCTTCACCTGCAAAGGGGTGGAGAAAATTGATACCGTCGGCAAACCCGTACTTCGTGAGAACCATGAGGTAAGCGTTTACCTTCATGCCGAGTATCCGCTCAAACAGCCGCAGTTGAAGTGGCTGACGCCGATTTTTCATCCTAACATTCACGTGACCGGCGCGGTCTGTATTGGCGCCTGGTGGCCGGCGAAAACGCTGGACGAGTTGCTGCTGACGTTGGGGGAAATGATTCAGTATAAGAATTATGATCCCAAAGACCCCATGAACTCGAAGGCGGCGGCCTGGGCGCTGCGCAACAAGAGCATCTTCCCCGTTGACGGCCGT